>NZ_JBIBXY010000008.1:159505-225435 GCF_043082785.1 Streptomyces sp. NPDC014764
CCGTCCGCGGCATCGGTGGGGGCTGGTCGTGCAGTTCCCCGCGCCCCTGAGGGTCCGCTGCCGTCCGCGGCGGGGTGGGTGGGCGATCGCGCAGTTCCCCGCGCCCCTGGGGGTGTTGCGGTGACCGCGTCCCGGAGGGGTGCGGGGAACTGCGCGCGCGACCCACGACGGCCCGCACCCGGGCCCCAAGGGCGCAGCAGGTCCCGCGCGGGCGGGCCCGGCGCGGGATTCGCGGAAGTGGTACGAGCACGTCACGCCCGCGCAGCACGCGGTTAACACAGCTTCGGCAGAGTGGTGGATGTCGGCAGGACGGGAGCGGCTCCCCGTTCCGGCCGACGGCCACACGGCGTCGAAGGACCTCCGGAGCGGCTCCCGGACCTCCATGGACGCCTGTGAAACGCACTACGCCCGTGGCGGAGCGCGTGTCCGCGGGGACCGCCGTCGTCCCGCCCCCCGGCAACGGGGGTGCGGCGGTCCCCGCGCAAATCCTTCCCAGGCCCCCGCGCCACTTCCCCGTGCGGCTCAGTCCTCCCAGGCGTCGTCGTCCCGTGCGGAGCGGCGGCCCCGGAACAGCGCCGGGTTGCCGCGCACCACCTGGACGACGTTCACGCCGACGATCCCGGCCCAGGCGACCAGCAGCCCCGGCAGGTCGGCCACGCCCCCGCCGATCGCGGACAGCGGCACCGCCAGCACCAACGACACGATCCCGAAGCCGAACCGCTCGCCCCAGGAGTCCGTGGCCTTCGGCGCCCGGGCGTCCCGGGCGGACGTCAGCTGATGCTCGGCCAGCTGCCGGCGCACCCGGCGCTCCACGGCGCCGTCGACGCGCTGGTCGACCTTCTCCAGGAACGAGTCGATCAGGGCGGACTCGTAGTCCTCGCCCAGTTCCCTGCGGGCCTGCAGGGAAGCGTGGAGTTCCTTCTTCAGCTCGGCGTCCCGCGCGTCCATTCCGGTCATGCTCCACAAGGTAGGGACGCGGAAGCCGGCGCGCACTGGGGGTAACCCCCGTTCCCGTCCTCGGGCGGGCCGCAGTCCCGCGGCCCTCGCGCGCCGGCCCGGGTCAGCCCTTGCACATCTTCTCGTCGGCCCGGGACTGCGGGACGTCGACCTTCTTCGGCGTCGCGACCGGCACCCCGGCCTTCGTGAAGTCGGGGCCGAGGGTCAGCGTCATCGGCGCGTCGCCCCCGGCCTCGCCCGCGGGCTTCATAGCGGCGGCGGGCAGGCCCATCAGGTCGGCCAGCTTGCGGGCCTGGTCCGCCTGGCCCGGGGCGTACACGAGCTGGGTGCGGGAGACCTCCGCCGGGGCGTTGCCCTGGTTCGCCGAACGGGACACCCCCTGGCTGTTCTGCAGCCAGGTGACCGTCTCCCCGGCCGCGCCCTGCGGGCCGCCGCCGTTGAGGACGTCGACGCGCACGGCGGACGCCTCGGCCCGCGCTCCCTTCAGCAGCGCGTCCTGCTTGTCCTTGGCCTTCTTCTTCTGCTTCTTCACCTCGGTGAACGACACGTCGTCCTGAAGCATGGAGAACACCTGCGGTGCTTTGGCCGGGTCCGGGACGACGGTGACGGGTTTCGGCTCGTCCGGGTTGTCGATCACCGGGAGCGTCATCAGGGTGATGTTCTTCAGGTCGATCTTGCCGAGTTCCTTGGCGAGGGTGAGCAGCTTGCCGGGGCTGCCGATGGCCTTGTCCACGGTGAGGGACTTGGTGGCCGCGTCGGCGACGTCCAGCATCTTCGTCGGGCTGCCGAGCGTGTCCTCCTTGAGACGGCGCAGCATCGACGCGACGAACTTCTGCTGCATCCCGATCCGGTCCAGGTCGCTCTCGTTCTTCAGCCCGTGCCGGTTGCGCAGGAACGACAGCGCGTCCTCGCCCGCGATGGTGCTCTTCCCCGCGGGCAGGTCGAGATCGGTGTAGCCCGAGCTGTCCTTCAGCGGCTCCTCCAGGCACACCTCGACGCCGCCGACCGCCGTGGACAGCGTCTTGACGGCGTTGAAGTCGAACATCATGAAGTGGTCCACGTCCACGCCGGTGAGCTGCTCGACCGTGCGCATGGTGCAGCCGGGGTCGCGGCCCTCGACGCCGTAGGACTCGTTGAACCGGGTGGTGCCCTCCGAGCCGGGGATCGTCTTCGTCGAGCCGTCGGACTGACGGGTCTCGCAGTCCGGTATCCCGGTCATCAGGTCCCGGGGGATGCTCACCACCGTCGCGTTGGACCGGTCCCCGGCGACGTGGAAGAGCAGCGTGGTGTCGGCGTGCCCGGTCACGTTGTCCCGGTTGCCGTACGCCTCGTTGCCCTTGCCGGTGCGGACGTCGTTGCCGATGACGAGGATGTTGGCCGGGCCGTCCCCGAGGACGGTGTCGCTGCCGACGTCACCGATGTCGACGGTGTCGATGTTCCCGCCCAGCCGGTCCCACCAGTAGTACGCGAACGCCGATCCGCCGACGAGCACCAGGCCCATCACGCCCCCGGTCCACATCAGCGCCTTGCGCCGGCCTGACCTCTTCGGCTGCTTGCGCTTGCGGCGGTGCGGGTCGCGAGGGCCGTCCGGGTCGGGAGCGCCGTCCCGGTCGCGCGGGTCCGGGTCACGCTCGCGCGGGCCGCCGGGACGCGGGCCGGGCTCCTGGCGGGTGCGCTGGCGCGGCACCGAAGGCGTCGGCGGCGGCGCGGCGCCCAGCCTCAGCTCGTACTCACCGGTCTGCGGATTGAGCACCCACTGGTCGGCGGGATCGGCCCCTTCCGCCCGCCCACGACTCTGCGCGTCCACGCCCCCACCCACTCCTGCGCCCTGTGCCCCGTGGGGCACCTGAGTCCTAAATTGCTTACTTGTTCGACGACTTACGCTATCCGGCCGTTCCTGGCCGCGCGGACCTCGTGGCGAAATCGTCGAGATCCGGACGTGTCCGGGAAGAGGGCCCCGGATCCGTGACATGGCGTGATCCGGGCAGGGGCCGGCGCCCGCCCGGCACGGTGCGGCGTTCGCCTGTATAACGGCATGCAGAAGTCACGACGGATGAATGGGCCGGGGACGGCCGAGGGGGAGTCAGGTCATGAGCGGCACCGAGAGCCCCGCGGCGCGTCTCCAGGCGCTCTTCGAGGGGCACCGGCTGACGCCCACCCAGCGGCGCATCGCCCACAGCATGGTGCGGCGCGCCGCGGACGTGCCGTTCCTGTCGAGCGTGGAGCTGGCCGAACTGGCCGGGGTGAGCCAGCCCTCCGTGACCCGCTTCGCGGTCGCCCTCGGCTTCGACGGCTACCCCGCGCTGCGCCGGTACCTCCGCGAGGTCGCGCCCGCCGAACCGGCCCCGGACACCGGCTCGTACAACGAGTACCAGCAGGCCGTCGAGGCCGAGATCGAGAACCTGCGCCATCTCGCGGAGGTGCTGGCCGACCCCGAGCCGGTACGGCGCGCGGGGCGGGTGCTCGCGGAGAGCCGCCCGCTGCCCGTCCTCGGCCTGCGGGCCGCCGCCGCCCAGGCGCACGGCTTCGCCTACTTCGCCGCCAAGGTCCACCCGGACGTACGGCTGCTCAACGAGGGCGGCACGATGCTGCTCGACCGGATCGACGCGGCCGTGCGGGCGGGGGCTTCGGCGCTGCTGTGCTTCGCGCTGCCGCGGCATCCGCGCGAGGTCCTCGACGCGCTCGTCCACGCCAAGGAGTCGGGGCTGACCGTCGTGACCGTCGCCGACTCGGCGTTCGCGCCCGTCGCCAAGGTGTCCGACCTGCTGCTGCCGGCAGCCGTCGGTACGGCGCTGGTGTTCGACACCGCGTGCGCGCCGATGCTGCTGGGGCGGGTACTGCTGGAGGCGATGTGCGACGACCTGGCCGACGCGCAGGCGCGGCTGGAGGAGTTCGACGCCCGGGCGGCGGCGCGCGGACTGTTCGTGGAGTGACGGGAGTGAGGCGGCGCGCGTCTTCTCAGACTCGTCTCAGTTTGCCCCGCTAGCGTCCGTCGCAGGGGACTTCCCTCGAAGGCGTTCCACAGGTAGGGACTTCCCACAGATGGACTTCCTCAGGAATCGGAAGACGGGAGGCTGGACGTGACGCGCGGAGGACAGGGGCTGGCCCGGGTGGCCGTCGTCGTACGGGCAGGGGCCGGGCCACTGTGGTGGCTGGGAGTCGTCGCCGCGGGCGCCGGGGCGTTCGTGCCGGGCCTGACGGGGTTGCGGATCGGCGCGCTCGGCGGAGCCGCGTTGTTCCTCGTGGCCGCGGCCCTCGTGGCGCTCACACGGCGGAACCGGTATCGCGCACTGGCCCGCGCGGCGGCCCGTGCGGGCCGCCACGACGTGCTGCAGGACCGCGCGGTCACCGCGCGCAACTGGCGCCGGGCGCACCGCTGGTGGCTGCTGCTCGCCTTCCTCGCGGCGCTCGGCTCGTCGTACGCGGCGCCCGCCGCGGCCGGACTGCTGCTCGCCGGGTGCGGCGTGGGGCTGTGGCTGAAGGCGGCGTGGATCGGCCGCCTGGAGCGGACCGAAGAGGTGCTGCTGTGGGTCCGCGTCGACTGGCTCCGCAAGGGCGCGGGCCGGCCCGCCGGCCGCGCCGTCAAGGGCTACCGCACGACGGGCATCGCCGCGGGCGACGCGGCCCCGGGCGGAGCACGCCGCAAGCTGACGACGGCGGCGTAGCGAGAACCCGGGCGCGTGGCGGTCACGCGCCCGGGGTGTTCCAGGCGTCCTGAGCCGCCGCGCGGCCCCAGGGTCGCCTTTCGCCGCAGGGCGCTCCGGCGCCTGCCGCGACGGGCGTTCTGAGCCGCTGCGTGGTCCGGGTTCGCCGGTGGCCGCGGGGTGCATCCGGCGCCTGCCGCGACGGGCGTTCTGAGCCGCTGCGTGGTCCGGGTTCGCCCTTCGCCGCGGGGTGCTTCGGCGCCTCGCGAGGGGCGTTCCGAGCCGACGCGCCCCGAGGTCCCTTTCGGCCGCGCGGGGTGCATCCGAGGCCTGCCGCGAGGGGGTCTCGAGCCGCCGCGTGGCCCCGGGCGCCACTCACCGCGGGTGCGTCCGGGCGCCTGCCGGGCCGACGCCCGCAGGAAAGCCCGGGCGCGACGGGCGCGGGAACCAGGGGCTCGGGCCTGACGCGTGCGCCGGCCCGTCGTCGTGGGGCCCGGGCGGGACCTGGGCCGGGGACGCCCGGGGCAGGCACGTCCGCCCGAGGCGCTGAGGGGCGCGGGCGGATGCCCGCGCCCCGTCCGGTCCCGCCGGAGGCGGCTCAGCCCAGGCCTGTCAGGGACTCGGTGTGGGCAGCGCCCGACTCCGTGACGATCTCCTCGATCGGCTGGGCCGGGCGGACCGTGGCGAAGGTGATCTCGCCCGAGGGAGACTGCGCGTAGCCGAGGACGGCCGGGCGCGGGAGCGAGTTGTAGGCGTAGTGGTGCGCGAAGTAGTACGCGCCCGTGTCCAGCGCCGCCGCGTGGTCGCCCTGCTCCAGCAGCGGCAGCTCCTGCCCCTGCGCCAGCAGGTCACCCGCGAAGCAGGCCGGCCCTGCGACGTCCTGGACGACCGCCGGGCCCTCCTTGGGCAGCCCCTTCGCGTCGTACGCGGCGATCCGCAGCGGCCACGACTGCGGCGCGTACACCGTGCGCGTCGCGACCTGCACGCCCGCGTGGGTCACCGCGACCGGACGGCCCCCCGCGCTCTTGGCGTACTCCACGCGCGTGACCACCGTGCCGTGCTTCGCCAGCAGGGACCGGCCGAACTCGGTGACCAGCCCGTACCGCCCGTCGAACAACCCCGGCACCGTCTCCTTCAGCAGCCGCGCGTACTCCGCGTAGGTCGGGCGGTTCTCCTCGGAGGCGAAGTTCACCGGCAGTCCGCCGCCGATGTCGAGGGTGTCGACCTGCCGGCGTCCGGCCCGCCGGTTGATCTCCTCCGCCAGCTCGTACGTCTCCACGACCCCGCGCGCCATCATCGTCAGGGCGATGCCCTGGGAGCCGGTGTGGGCGTGCAGCCGGGTCAGCCACGGACGGTCCAGGTACGCCTGGACCACCCACTCCCGCGCGCCCTCGTCCCGCAGCGCCACACCGAACTTGGAGGTGGCCGTCGCGGTCGACAGCGCCTCGATGGACCCGCCCCCGACCTGCGGGTTCACCCGGATACCCAGCGGCGACCGCACGTCCGTGCCGGCTACCAGCGCGTCGATCCGGTCGAGCTCCTGCGGGTTGTCCGCGTTGACGGCGATGCCCAGCTCCAGCGCCTCCCGCAGCTCGGCGGGCGTCTTGGCGGGCGAGTCCAGCACCGTGTGCCCCGGTTCCACGCCCGCGGCGCGCGCCAGCGCCAGCTCGCCCGGGCTGGCCACCTCCGCGCCGATGCCCTCCTCACGCAGCAGCCGCAGCACCGGCACCAGCGGGCTGGCCTTCACCGCGAAGGCGTGCAGCACCGGCGTGCCGGGCGCGGTCACGGCCTCGAAGGCGGCCCGCAGGTCCGCCGCCGACTCTCGGATGCCGGTGACGTCCAGCAGTCCCACGAGGGGCGCGTCGGTGTCCAGAAAGCCCTGCTCCACGGCCGCCCGCACCGCGGCGTCCCGGCGGGCCGCCCGCCCGGCGGCCCTCGGGTCGCCCCCGGCCGTCACGTCGCCCGTCCTGTCACGTATCTGCTCGTTCGCGCGCATGCATCCAGCCAAACATCCCCCGGACGGAGGCGCTGACGCACCCCCTGTATTGACTAGGTCTATTCAGCCAGTGAGGATGTGAATATCTGCAGACGTCGTGGCCACCTGGAGGCACCCCATGTCAGGACCTCTCCCTCCCGTCTCCCCCCACCACCCCCGACCGAGGCCATACGGGCCACCCCCCGGTGTCGTCCGAGCACCGCGCGGCAGCGAGCTGAGCACCCTGGGATGGCAGCAGGAGGCCGCCCTGCGGATGCTGCAGAACAACCTCGACCCCGAGGTCGCCGAGCACCCCGACAAGCTCGTCGTCTACGGCGGCACCGGCAAGGCGGCCCGCGACTGGCGCTCCTTCGACGCCATGGTCCGCACCCTGAGGACCCTCAAGCAGGACGAGACGATGCTCGTCCAGTCCGGCCGCCCCGTCGGCGTCATGCAGACCCACGAGTGGGCGCCGCGCGTCCTCCTCGCCAACTCCAACCTGGTCGGCGACTGGGCGAACTGGGAGGAGTTCCGCCGCCTGGAGCAGCTCGGCCTGACCATGTACGGGCAGATGACCGCAGGCTCCTGGATCTACATCGGCACCCAGGGCATCCTCCAGGGCACCTACGAGACCTTCGCCGCCGTCGCCGCCAAGCGCTTCGGCGGCTCCCTCGCCGGCACCATCACCCTCACCGCCGGACTCGGCGGCATGGGCGGCGCCCAGCCGCTCGCGGTCACCATGAACGACGGCGTCGTGATCTGCGTCGACTGCGACCCGCGCGCCATCGACCGCCGCATCGAGCACCGCTACCTCGACGTGAAGGCCGACTCCCTCGACCACGCGCTGCGGCTCGCCACCGAGGCCCGCGACGCCCGACGCCCGCTGTCCGTCGGCGTCCTCGGCAACGCGGCCGAGGCCGTCCCGCAGCTCCTCGCCATGGGCGCGCCGATCGACATCGTCACCGACCAGACCTCCGCCCACGACCCCCTCGCCTACCTGCCCGTCGGCACGGCCTTCGAGGACATGGCGGACGCCGCCGCCAAGGACCCGGCCGGTTTCACCACCCGCGCCCGCGAGTCCATGGTCAGGCACGTCGAAGCGATGGTCGGCTTCCAGGACGCCGGCGCCGAGGTCTTCGACTACGGCAACTCCATCCGCGGCGAGGCCCAGCTCGCGGGGTACGAGCGGGCGTTCGCCTTCCCCGGCTTCGTCCCCGCCTACATCCGCCCCCTGTTCTGCGAGGGCAAGGGCCCCTTCCGCTGGGCCGCCCTCTCCGGCGACCCCGCCGACATCGCGAGGACCGACCGCGCCGTCCTCGACCTCTTCCCGGAGAACGAGTCCCTCGCCCGCTGGATCAAGATGGCCGGGGAGCGCGTCCACTTCCAGGGTCTGCCCGCCCGCATCTGCTGGCTCGGCTACGGCGAACGCGACAAGGCCGGCGAGCGGTTCAACGACATGGTCGCGAGCGGCGAACTGTCCGCGCCTGTCGTCATCGGCCGCGACCACCTCGACTGCGGCTCCGTCGCCTCCCCCTACCGGGAGACCGAGGCCATGCTCGACGGGTCCGACGCCATCGCCGACTGGCCCCTGCTCAACGCCATGGTGAACGTGGCTTCGGGCGCCTCCTGGGTGTCCCTGCACCACGGCGGCGGCGTCGGCATGGGACGGTCGATCCACGCCGGACAGGTCACCGTCGCCGACGGCACCGCCCTGGCCGGCGAGAAGATCCGCCGCGTGCTCACCAACGACCCCGGCATGGGCGTCGTCCGGCACGTCGACGCCGGGTACGACATCGCCGAGTCGGTGGCGGACGAGCGCGGTGTGCGCATCCCCATGCGCGAGGGCGGGCAGGCATGACCCGCCCGACTCCCGCCGCCCCGGAAGCCTCCGTCCGGCCCGCGCCCGAGCGGGACTCCTTCCACGAGATGTGGCGGCAACTGCTGCCCGTCGGGCGGAACTCCGCGAGCGGCGGCTACCGCCGGTTCGCCTGGACCGGCGCCGACGCCGACTGCCGGGACTGGTTCCGCGAGCAGGCCCGCCGCCGCGGCCTCACGTACGAGGTGGACCGCAACGGCAACCAGTGGGCCTGGCTCGGAGACCCCGCCGAGGGCGACGCCGTGGTCACCGGGTCGCACCTGGACTCGGTGCCCGACGGCGGCGCCTTCGACGGGCCCCTCGGCGTCGTCTCCGCCTTCGCCGCCCTCGACGAACTGCGCCGCCGGGGAGTCCGTCCCACGAAGCCGCTCGGCATCGTCAACTTCGGCGACGAGGAGGGCGCCCGCTTCGGGCTCGCCTGCGTCGGCTCCCGGCTCACCGCGGGCGCGCTCACCGTCGACCAGGCGCACCGGCTCACCGACGCCGACGGCATCACCCTCCCGCAGGCCATGGAGAGTGCCGGTCACGACCCGGACGCCATCGGCCCCGACCCCGTACGCCTCGGCCGCATCGGCGCGTTCGTCGAGCTGCACGTCGAGCAGGGCCGGGCCCTGGACCTCACCGGCGACCGGGTCGGCGTCGCCTCCGCGATCTGGCCGCACGGCCGCTGGCGGTTCGACTTCCGGGGCGAGGCCAACCACGCCGGCACCACCCGGCTCGCCGACCGGCACGACCCGATGCTGCCGTACGCCGAGACCGTCCTCGCCGCCCGCCGGGAGGCCGAACGGGCGGGCGGGGTCGCCACGTTCGGCAAGATGGCCGTCGAGCCGAACGGCGTCAACGCAGTGCCCTCCCTGGTGCGCGGCTGGCTCGACTCCCGCGCGAGCGACCAGCAGCGCCTGGACGCGGTGGTCGGCGGGGTGGAGCGGGCCGCCCGCGCGTACGCCGCCGCCCACGGCGTCCAGCTGGACGTGGAGCGCGAGTCCTTCACCCCCGTCGTCGAGTTCGACCACGCCCTTCGCGACCGGCTCGGCCGCATCCTCGGCAAGGACGCCGGTCTGCGGGTGCCCGTCCTCGGCACCGGCGCGGGACACGACGCGGGAATCCTCGCCGGACGCGTCCCGACCGCCATGCTGTTCGTACGGAACCCCACCGGCGTCTCGCATTCCCCGGCCGAGTACGCCGCCGAGGACGACTGCGTGGCCGGGGTCCTCGCCCTCGCCGACGTACTGGAAGGACTGGCCGCCCCGTGACCGCCACCCCGCGGACGTACTGGCTGGAACACGCCTGGCTCGGCACGCACGTCGAGCCCGGCGTCGCCCTCGACGTGACGGACGGGTGCGTCGCCGCCGTCCGCACCGGCACCCCCGCACCCCCGCCCGGCGCCGAGATCCTGCGCGGACTGACCCTCCCCGGACTGGCGAACGCCCACAGCCACGCCTTCCACCGCGCCCTGCGCTCCACCGTCCAGGTCGGCTCCGGCACCTTCTGGACCTGGCGCGAGGCCATGTACGCCACCGCCGACCGGCTCACCCCGGACCGCTACCACGCCCTCGCCCGCGCCGTGTACGCCGAGATGGCGCTGGCCGGGATCACCGCCGTCGGCGAGTTCCACTACGTGCACCACGCGCCCGGCGGCACGCCCTACGCCGACCCCAACGCCATGGGGGAGGCGCTCCTCGCGGCCGCCGCCGAGGCCGGCATCCGGATCACCCTCCTCGACGCCGCCTACCTCTCCTCCGGCTTCGGCCGGCCGCCCACCGCGCACCAGCTCCGCTTCTCCGACGGCGACGCGGAGGCCTGGGCCGCACGCTCTTCACTTCTCAAGGACCAGGACCACGCGCGGATCGGCGCGGCCGTGCACTCCGTGCGGGCCGTGCCCGCGGAGCAGCTGTCGACGGTGGCGCGCTGGGCCGAGGAACGGCGGGCTCCGCTGCACGTGCACCTGTCCGAGCAGACCGCCGAGAACGACGCCTGCCGGGAGGCACACGGCTGCACCCCGGCCCAGCTGCTCGCCCTGCACGGCGTGCTCGGACCGCGCACCACCGGCGTGCACAACACCCACCTCACCGCCGAGGACATCTCACTGATCGGCGGCAGCGGCACCGGCACCTGCATGTGCCCCACCACCGAACGCGACCTCGCCGACGGCATCGGACCCGCCGCGGCCCTCCAGAACGAAGGCTCCCCGCTCTCCCTCGGCTCCGACAGCCACGCCGTCGTCGACCTCTTCGAGGAGGCGCGCGCGATGGAGCTGAACGAGCGGCTGCGCACCCGCACCCGCGGTCACTGGACGGCCGCGGCCCTGCTGCGCGCGGCCACCGCCGACGGGCACGCGGCGCTCGGCTGGGACGGCACCGGCGTCATCGAGGCCGGGGCGCGCGCCGACCTCACCACCGTCGCGCTGGACTCGGTCAGGACGGCGGGGCCACTGCCCCGGCTGGGCGCCGAGACGGCCGTATTCGCCGCGACGGCCGCCGATGTGCGGCACACGGTCGTGGCAGGCCGGCACGTGGTGCGCGACGGGGCGCACACGCTGGTCCCCGACGTGCCCGGAGCCCTCGCGCAGGCGATCCAGGACTTGCGCGCCTGACGACCCATGAGTACGCGACCCATGAGGACACCATGAGCGCCACCGTCATCACGAACATCGCCACGCTGGTCACCAACGACCCCTCCCTCCGTGACTCGGACCCCCTAGGCCTGGTCTTGGACGCGGCCGTCGTCATCGAGGGCGACCGCGTCGTGTGGACCGGTGGATCAAGCAAAGCACCCGCCACCGACAACCGGGTCGACGCGGGAGGCCGCGCGGTCCTGCCGGGGTTCGTCGACTCCCACTCCCACCTGGTGTTCGCCGGTGACCGCACGGAGGAGTTCAACGCCCGCATGTCGGGCCGCCCGTACAGCGCGGGCGGTATCCGCACCACCGTCGCCGCCACCCGCGCCGCGGGCGACGCGGAGCTGGAGGCCAACCTCACCCGCTACCTCGCGGAGGCGCTCCGTCAGGGCACCACGACCTTCGAGACCAAGTCCGGCTACGGGCTGACCGCCGAGGACGAGGCCCGTGCTCTGCGGCTGGCCGCCCGCCACACCGACGAGGTCACCTACCTGGGCGCGCACATCGTCGCCCCCGAGTTCGCCGACGACCCCGCCGGCTACGTCGCCCTGGTCACCGGCGACATGCTGAACGCCTGCGCGCCGTACGCCCGTTGGATCGACGTGTTCTGCGAGAAGGGAGCCTTCGACGGCGACCAGGCCCGCGCGATCCTCACCGCCGGCAAGGCACGCGGCCTTCACCCGCGGATCCACGCCAACCAGCTCTCGTACGGCCCCGGCGTGCAGCTGGCCGTCGAGCTGGACGCGGCCAGCGCCGACCACTGCACCCACCTCACCGACGCCGACGTGGACGCGCTGGCGAACAGCGCGACCGTGGCGACGCTGCTGCCCGGCGCGGAGTTCTCCACCCGGGCCGCCTGGCCGGACGCCCGGCGGCTGCTGGACGCGGGGGCGACCGTGGCGCTGTCCACCGACTGCAACCCCGGTTCGTCGTTCACCTCGTCGGTGCCGTTCTGCGTCGCGCTCGCCGTGCGGGACATGGGGATGACGCCCGACGAGGCGGTCTGGGCGGCCACCGCGGGCGGGGCGGCGGCGCTGCGGCGCACCGACGTCGGCCGGCTCGTCCCGGGCGCGTACGCGGACATGGTGCTGCTGGACGCCCCCAGCCACGTCCACCTGGCCTACCGGCCGGGCGTACCGCTGGTCACGGCCGTGTGGCGCAGGGGCGTACGGGAGGTCTGAGAGGGCGCCGGACGGTCCTGAACCTCTGAAAGGCGGCCCGGATCCTCCGGGCCGCCCCCTGAGGGACGTACGTCACACGGCGGGGATCACTCCTCGACCGTGAGGCCCTTGCGCAGTTTCACCAGCGTCCGGGACAGCAGACGGGAGACGTGCATCTGGGAGATGCCGAGCTCCTCGCCGATCTCCGACTGGGTCATGCCGGCGACGAACCGCAACGACAGGATCTTCCGGTCCCGCGACGGCAGTTCGGCGATCAGCGGCTTCAACGACTCGATGTACTCGATGCCTTCGAGTCCGTGGTCCTCGTAACCGATGCGGTCGGCCAGCGCGCCCTCGGCGTCGTCCTCCTCCGGCTGGGCGTCCAGGGAGGAGGCGGTGTACGCGTTCGACGCCGCCATGCCCTCGACGACCTCTTCGGTGGTGATGCCCAGCCGGTCGGCCAGCTCGGCCACCGTCGGCGCGCGGTCGAGCTGCTGGGCCAGTTCGTCGCCGGCCTTGGCCAGGTCCAGCCGCAGCTCCTGCAGGCGGCGCGGTACGCGCACGGACCACGAGGTGTCGCGGAAGAAGCGTTTGATCTCGCCGATGATGGTCGGCATCGCGAAGGTGGGGAACTCCACACCGCGCGTGTGCTCGAAGCGGTCGATCGCCTTGATCAGGCCGATGGTGCCGACCTGGATGATGTCCTCCATGGGCTCGCTGCGGGAGCGGAACCGGGAGGCGGCGAACTTGACCAGGGCGAGATTCAGTTCGACGAGTGTGGTGCGTACGTACGAGTACTCGGGACTGCCTTCGTCGAGCGACTCCAGGCGCTCGAACAGGGTCTTGGACAGGGCCCGTGCGTCCACCGGGCCCACCTCGTCGTACGGCGGGATCTCCGGGAGTCCGGCGAGTAGACCGTCCGGGACGACTTCCAGGTCGTCCTGCTCGATGGGATCCAGATGTTCCGGAGGTGGTGTCGACGTCGCTTCTTGGGTAGGCGATGCGTCGAGCCGGGGTGACATGATGTCCTCCATCGTTCTCGGCATATGGCTGCCGAAGCCGATACGTGCACTGCGGTGTGCGGCGCCTCCAAAGCCGGCCGTGTCGGGTACGTGTCTTTACTAGCCCTACCGGCTGCTCGGAGCATGCCGCAAGTGCGTTCTGTTCACTTATGTCCGTTTGTGCGTGATTGTTAGAGTGTCGATGCGTGGCCGGAAGGCGTAATGTTCGAGAACGTCAGGAACAGCCACGACCTCGGGAGAGAGACGGCATGGACCGCGGGACGGTCGGCAGCGCACAGTCGGGCCGGCTTCTGGTCGAGGTGCGAGAAGAGGGCCCCAGTGCCGTCGTGACCCCGGCGGGTGAGTTGGACCACCACACCGCCGATCTGTTGCGGGAGCCACTGGAGGACTGTCTCGCCAAGGGTTTCAAGCGGCTCGTCATCGACTGCTCCCGGCTGGAGTTCTGTGACTCCACGGGGCTGAACGTGCTGCTCGGCGCCCGGTTGAAGGCCGAGGCGGGCGGCGGCGGGGTGGCCCTCGTGGGCATGCAGCCCGTCGTTGCGCGCGTGTTCGAAATCACGGGAGCGGACGCGGTGTTCGCCGTCCACGACACGGTCGAGGCGGCTCTGGCCGAAGATTCGGCGTGACGCGGTCGGGCAGGCCCGGCGGGGTGCTCGTGCCGCACCTCCTGGCGGCGGGGGGCTCCCGGCGCGTCTTTTCGTGCGAATACGGGGGTGTTCCGTCGGACGGGTCGGGCAGGAGACACCCTGTACGTCCCGGACGCGGTGGTCGGGAGGGTGCCGAGAACCATTCGGGCCGTCCGTGCGTGACCGGCCGAGTACGGAAGATTTTGCATTGTGAACTGGTGACACGGTGAGGTGAAGCGCTGATGAGCACCACCCGGCCCTATTCGCCGGGCGACCGCGGTCCGGAGCCCAGCGGCGCTTCCGGGACGTCCGGGGGCGCTGCACCGTCCGCAGGCGCCCCGGACGGCGGTGTGGCCACGCCGACCGCCGAGCCGGTGCCCCCTCAGGGGCCGCCCGGCGGCGCACAGGTACGCCGGCTGAGCTTCGAGGACCAGAGCGGGGTCGTCCCGCTCGCGCGGGACTTCACGCGGCAGGCGCTGTACGACTGGGGCTGGCTGCCGGCCGCCACGGCAGACCGGCGGGCCGCCGCGGAGGACGTCCTGCTCGTCGTGTCCGAACTGGTCACCAACGCGTGCCTGCACGCCGAAGGGCCGGACGTGCTGACCATCACCTGCGACCGCAAAGTGATCCGGCTCGAGGTCACCGACCGCGGCACCGGCCAGCCGTCCCCCCGCACGCCCCATCGCGCGGGCCGCCCGGGCGGCCACGGCATGTTCATCGTCCAGCGTCTCTGCCTGGACTGGGGCGTGCAGCGCACGCCCGACGTGGCGGGCAAGACGGTCTGGGCCGAGCTGGGCACCCCGTCGTAGTTCCCGGTACGCACCGGCCTCCAGGACCCTGAACGGGTTCCCGGGGGCCGCTTCGTTTTCCGGGCGAGGTCGCCTGTACGCGCCTGAGCACCCGTGGAACGACCGGACCCCGCCCCGGGCCCGCCCCAGGGACTCCCAGGCCGTCACAGCCCCACCTGAACGCCTCCAGCGCCCGGCCCGCCCGGGCCGGGTGCAAGAGCCACCGGTGTCGGTCCGGGACGGGGGGTCCGCGCACCTCGGCGCCGACGAGGTGCCGCCGCGCCCACCCGTGCCGCCCTGCGGCACGACTGCCCGCAGCTGCGGCGCCCTTGGGGGCGCTGGGAACCGCGCGCTCAGCCACGCAGGTCCCGCACCCGCCGTCGGCGGGGTGCCGCCCCTGAGGGGCGCGGGGAGCTGCGCGACCGGCCGCAGCCGGCCGGCACCGGCAAGAACCCCCCACCCCGGCCGCGCTGAACAGCGCACACCCCCGCGCCGACGGGCACCCGAAACCCCGGAACCCCGAAGGGCTCCCAGCCGCACCGGCCGGGAGCCCTTCGTCTCAGTGCGCGACGCGCGACACCCGCCTCAGCGGACATCCCCCATCAGCGACTTCACCTTGTTGCGGTACATCCAGATCGCGAACCCGGCCACGACCGCCAGGGTCGCCTCCAGGGCGACGATGCCCGTCTTGTTGAGGTCGACGCCGGCGATGGACAGCAGACCGGTCGTGGCGTCACCCGCGGTGACGGCCAGGAACCAGACGCCCATCATCTGCGAGGCGTACTTCGCGGGCGCCATCTTCGTGGTGACCGACAGGCCGACCGGGGAGAGCAGCAGCTCACCGACGGTCTGGACGAAGTAGATCGCCACCAGCCACAGCGCGGCCGCCTTGTGACCGCCCTCGGCGATCGACAGCGGGGCGAGGAACAGGAAGAACGAGACGCCGACCAGCATCAGACCGGACGAGAACTTCACGATCGTGCTCGGCTCCTTGCCGCGCCGGTTCAGCGCGAGCCAGATCCAGGCGAAGACCGGGGCCAGGGCCATGATCAGGACCGGGTTGACCGACTGGTACCAGGAGACCGGGAAGTCCCAGCCCAGCACGCTGTTCTCGGCCGACGAGTCGGCGAAGATCGACAGGGTCGAGCCGCCCTGGTCGTAGATCATCCAGAAGATCGCAGCGGCGACGAAGAACCAGATGTACGCGGACATCTTCGACTGCTCGGTGCGGTCGAGGTCCTTGTCACGCTTGATGCGCGCCAGCACCATCACCGGGATGATCACGCCGAGCAGGGTCAGCGGGACCAGGATCCAGTTCAGGGTGTAGTGGCCGGAGAAGCCGACGATCGCGTACGCCACGACGGCGATGCCCGCCCACAGCGCGGCCTTGCGCAGCGTGGAGGCCTTCTCCTCGGCCGACAGCGGCTTCGGGACGACGCTGGACTGCGGGTCCAGGTGGCGGGTGCCCAGCAGGAACTGCGTGACGCCCAGGCCCATGCCGAGCGCGGCGAGCGCGAAGCCCAGGTGCCAGTTGACGCTCTCACCGACGGTGCCGATGATCAGCGGCGCGGCGAAGGCACCGAGGTTGATGCCCATGTAGAAGACGGTGAAGCCGCCGTCCCGGCGCGGGTCGTCCGGACCCTTGTAGAGCTGGCCGACCATCGTGGAGATGTTGGCCTTCAGCAGACCGGAGCCGATCGCGACGAGGCCGAGGCCGCCGTAGAACGTGCCCGAGTAGGGCAGGGCCAGCGTCAGGTGGCCGAGCATGATGACACCGCCGGCGACGGCGACGGTCTTGCGGGGGCCCCAGACCCGGTCGCCGAACCAGCCGCCGGGCATGGCGAGCAGGTACACCAGCGACAGGTACACCGAGTAGATGGCGGTGGCAGTGCCCGCGCTCAGACCGAGACCGCCCGGCGCGACGAGGTACAGCGGGAGCAGAGCCCTCATGCCGTAGTAGGAGAAACGCTCCCACATCTCGGTCATGAAGAGAGTGGCCAGTCCGCGGGGGTGGCCGAAGAAGGTCTTCTCGGATCCGGGGGTGCCCGGGGAGACCGAGTCCTTCGTCAGGCTGGACGCCATGGTCGTTCCTTGCTGTCGGGACGCGTCGCGCCAGACGGGTACGCGCCCGGTGGGGGGCTGGCCGGCACCGGCGGGCCGTACCGTCCTCCCCACGCCTGGGGGGTGCCGCCCCGGGTCACGGAGCGACGGACGGCGACCACCGGGATCCACGCCCCCGCCGTGCGTCGACGCGCGGCGAAGGCCCGGCCACAGGTCATTCCTTCAGGGGCCGGCAGCGTGTGCCGGCCCGCACACAAAAGAGACCTTCAGCGTCAACTGCCGCCAAAGGTCCCCGCGGTGCAACAGGCGTTGGTTCACCATACGGCAGGACACTGCCGGATATGGAAGGACTTGAGACGCGAATCACAGGTTTCGAAGGAACCGTGATCGCCTATTCGAAGGTCCGCCCAGCATCGCACCTCGCACCCGCAGGTCCGTCCCGGGGGGTGGGACGGTGAGAATCGGGTGAGGCGCCGGTAAGAAGCGAGCCCGGCGATCACACCCCTCCGGCTCGGGCCGCGGGTCTACCATCATCCGCATGACCCGTGTACTGCTCGCCGAGGACGACGCGTCCATCTCTGAGCCGCTGGCCCGCGCCCTGCGCCGGGAGGGCTACGAAGTCGAGGTGCGTGAGGACGGACCCGGCGCCCTGGACGCCGGAATGCAGGGCGGCGTCGACCTGGTCGTGCTGGACCTCGGGCTGCCGGGGATGGACGGCCTGGAGGTCGCCCGCCGGCTGCGCGCCGAGGGGCACACGGTCCCCCTGCTGATCCTCACCGCGCGCGCCGACGAGGTGGACACGGTCGTCGGCCTCGACGCGGGCGCCGACGACTACGTCACCAAGCCGTTCCGCCTCGCCGAACTGCTCGCCCGGGTCCGGGCCCTGCTGCGGCGCGGCGCCGCCGAGCCGCAGCAGCCGCCCGCGACCCACGGCGTGCGCATCGACGTCGAGTCGCACCGCGCGTGGATGGGCGACGAGGAGCTCCAGCTCACCGCCAAGGAGTTCGACCTGCTGCGGGTGCTGGTGCGCGACGCGGGCCGGGTGGTCACCCGCGACCAGCTGATGCGCGAGGTCTGGGACACCACCTGGTGGTCCTCCACCAAGACCCTCGACATGCACATCTCCTGGCTGCGCAAGAAGCTCGGCGACGACGCGGCCAACCCCCGCTACATCGCCACGGTGCGCGGCGTGGGCTTCCGTTTCGAGAAGAGCTGAACCCCCGCCGGGGTTCCTCCGCCGGGTAAGAGAACATGCGCCGCCGACTGATCCAGTCCACGCTCGCCGTGGTCCTCGTCGTGATCGCCGTCTTCGGGGTCTCCCTGGTGATCGTCGAGACCCGCACCATCACCGAGACCGCCAAGGAGCGCGTGGAGTCCGAGGCGGTGCGGCTCGCCAGCATCGTCGACAGCCGCCTCCTCGTCGAGGACAAGGTCACCGCCGAGATCATCGGCGACCAGATGCCCGACGACCGGTACGCCGTCGTCCGGATCCCCGGCAGGCCGCCCATCGAGGTCGGCTCCAGGCCGGACGGCGACGTGATCAGCGCCACGGCGCCCGGCGAGGAGGGCGAGACGGTCACGGTCCAGGAGCCGCGGTCCTCGGTGACCGAGGAGGTCGCCCGCACCCTGCTGATCATCGGTCTCGTGGCGCTGCTCGCCGTGATCGCGGCGGTGCTGCTGGCCATCCGGCAGGCCAACCGGCTCGCCTCCCCGCTGACGGACCTCGCCGAGACCGCCGAGCGCCTCGGCTCCGGCGACCCGCGCCCCCGCCACCGCCGCTACGGCGTCCCCGAGCTGGACCGGGTCGCCGACGTGCTGGACGCCTCCGCCGAGCGCATCGCGCGCATGCTGACCGCGGAGCGGAGGCTCGCCGCCGACGCCTCCCATCAGCTGCGCACCCCGCTCACCGCGCTGTCGATGCGGCTGGAGGAGATCACCGTGACCGACGACCCGGACACGGTGAAGGAGGAGGCGACGATCGCGCTCGCGCAGGTGGAGCGGCTGACGGACGTGGTGGAGCGGCTGCTGACCAACTCCCGCGACCCGCGCACCGGCTCCGCCGTCACCTTCGAGCTCGACGACGTGATCAAGCAGCAGCTCGCCGAGTGGCGCCCCGCCTACCGCAGCGCCGGCCGGGCCATCGTGACGTCCGGCAAGCGGAACCTGCGGGCCGTGGGCACCCCGGGCGCGGTCGCCCAGGTGCTGGCCGCACTGATCGAGAACTCGCTGATGCACGGCGGCGGCACGGTCGCGCTGCGCACCCGGGTCACCGGCAACCAGATCGTCGTGGAGGTCACCGACGAGGGTTCCGGCGTGCCCGCCGAGCTGGGGTCGCGGATCTTCGAGCGGGCGATCAGCGGCCGCAACTCCACCGGGATCGGCCTGGCGGTCGCCCGTGACCTCGCGGAGGCGGACGGCGGCCGTCTGGAGATGCTCCAGGCCAAACCACCCGTGTTCGGCCTGTTCCTCTCCAGCACGCCCCCGCGGAAGGACCCCGACGAGGAGACCCGCAGGACGGTGCGCTGAGACGCGCGGCGGTCACCCGGCCCGGTACGGCCGCTACGGCACGCGCTGCCGGGGCCGCCGGCCGGCCATCGTGGCGCCGCCGCCCGCCACGGTTTCCTCCCGCACCGGCAGGGCGCGGAACACCCACGTGCGGTAGGACCAGAAGCGGAACAGCGTCGCGATGCCGATGCCGAGGAACTTGAAGACGTTGCTCTGCAGGGAGCTGTCCCAGCCGAAGCCGTACGTCGCCGTGTAGAGCACGCCGTTCTCGATCACCAGGCCGATGACGCTGAACAGCAGGAACAGCGACATCTCTCGCGTGCGCCGGGACTTGTCGCGGTCCCGGTAGGTGAAGTACCGGAAGCCCACGTAGTTGAAGACGATCGCGACCACGGTGGCGATCACGCTCGCGCGCACCACCTGGAGGTCGGTCGCCTGACGGACCAGGTTGAACACACCGAGGTTCACCAGAACCCCGGCTCCCCCCACCGCGCCGAACTTGGCCACTTCGCGGAAGAGCCGTCGAAGCCCCGAGGAACCTTGTTCCATCGCCCACAGGCTCCCGTCGGTCGAGTGAGTCAACTCCGCCATGCTAACCACCCGCACGCGCGATCTTCCTGCGGACGCCGTGTCGCACGGGCCCCATGTGCCCCTCCCGTCCCGGCGGACGGGCGGGAATCGGCCACCCTGGCGCGGGCGGATACCCTGGGATCGTGACGTTCCCGGTAGTCGGCATGGTCGGCGGCGGTCAGCTCGCTCGTATGACACACGAGGCAGGCATCCCGCTCGGCATCAGGTTCAAGCTTCTCAGTGACACCCCGCAGGATTCCGCGGCCCAGGTGGTGAGCGATGTCGTCGTCGGCGACTACCGCGACCTGGACACGCTGCGCGACTTCGCGCGCGGCTGCGACGTGATCACCTTCGACCACGAGCACGTGCCCACCGAGCACCTGCGGGCCCTGGAGGCCGACGGCATCCCCGTCCGGCCCGGGCCCGAGGCGCTGGTGCACGCCCAGGACAAGGGCGTGATGCGCGCGAAGCTCGACGCGCTCGGCATCCCCTGCCCGCGCCACCGCATCGTGTCGGATCCGGCCGATGTGACCGCGTTCGCCGCGGAGGGCGAGGGTTTCCCCGTCGTACTCAAGACCGTCCGCGGCGGGTACGACGGCAAGGGCGTGTGGGTCGTGGACTCCGCCGAGGAGGCCGCCGAGCCGTTCAAGGCCGGGGTGCCCGTGCTCGCCGAGGAGAAGGTCGACTTCGTGCGCGAGCTGGCCGCCAACGTGGTCCGTTCCCCGCACGGCCAGGCCGTCGCCTATCCGGTCGTGGAGTCGCAGCAGGTCAACGGTGTGTGCGACACCGTGATCGCGCCCGCGCCCGACCTCGACGAGGAGCTGGCGCTGAAGGCCGAGGAGATGGCGTTGACCATCGCCAAGGAGCTCGGCGTGATCGGCCACCTCGCGGTGGAGCTGTTCCAGACCCGCGACGGCCGCATCCTCGTCAACGAGCTCGCGATGCGCCCCCACAACTCCGGCCACTGGTCCATGGACGGCGCGATCACCTCGCAGTTCGCCAACCACGTCCGCGCCGTCCTCGACCTCCCGCTGGGCGACCCGCGCCCGCGTGCGAGGTGGACGGTCATGGTCAACGTCCTCGGCGGCGACTACCCGGACATGTACTCGGCGTACCTGCACTGCATGGCGCGCGACCCCCAGCTGAAGATCCACATGTACGGCAAGGACGTGAAGCCCGGCCGCAAGGTCGGTCACGTGAACACCTACGGCGACGACCTGGACGACGTGCTGGAGCGCGCCCGTCACGCAGCCGGCTACCTGAGAGGCACGATCACCGAATGAGCCCGGTTGTAGGAATCGTCATGGGGTCCGACTCCGACTGGCCCGTCATGGAGGCCGCGGCCAAGGCCCTCGACGAGTTCGAGATCGCCTACGAGGTCGACGTCGTCTCGGCGCACCGCATGCCCCGCGAGATGATCACGTACGGCGAGCAGGCCGCCGACCGCGGGCTCAAGGCGATCATCGCGGGCGCGGGCGGCGCCGCCCATCTGCCCGGCATGCTCGCCTCGGTGACCCCGCTGCCCGTGATCGGTGTGCCCGTGCCGCTGAAGTACCTCGACGGGATGGACTCGCTGCTGTCCATCGTGCAGATGCCGGCCGGTGTGCCGGTCGCCACCGTCTCCGTCGCCGGCGCGCGCAACGCGGGCCTGCTCGCGGCCCGCATGCTCGCCGCCCACGACGAGGAACTGCTCGGCCGGATGAAGGAGTTCCAGCAGGAGCTGAACGACCAGGCGACCGAGAAGGGCAAGCGGCTGCGGGCCAAGGCCGAAGGCGCCGGCGCCGGTTTCGGCTTCGGCAAGTGAGCGGGGTGGACCGAATGACCTCCCTGGACGACGCCCGCGCCCTGCTCGCCGAGTTCCCCGTCGTCGACGGGCACAACGACCTGCCCTGGGCGCTGCGCGAACAGGTCTCCTACGACCTCGACGCCCGCGACATCGCCGGCGACCAGTCCGCCCATCTGCACACCGACATCCCCCGGCTGCGCGCCGGCGGCGTCGGCGCGCAGTTCTGGTCGGTGTACGTCCGCGCCGACGCCCCGGACCCGGTGCCGGCCACGCTGGAACAGATCGACTGCGTACGGCAGTTGCTGGACCGGCACCCGCGGGACCTGGCGCCCGCGCTGACCGCCGCCGACATGGAGGCCGCGCGCCGTGAGGGCCGTATCGCCTCCCTCATGGGGGCCGAGGGCGGCCACTCCATCGCCAACTCCCTCGGCACGCTGCGGGGGTTGTACGACCTCGGGGTGCGCTATCTGACGCTCACCCACAACTTCAACGTGGCGTGGGCCGATTCGGCGACCGACGAGCCCGGCGTGGGCGGACTGTCGGCGTTCGGCCGCGAGGTGGTGAAGGAGATGAACCGGCTCGGCATGCTGGTCGACCTCTCCCACGTCGCCGCCACGACCATGCGGGACGCGCTGGACACCAGCACCGCGCCGGTGATCTTCTCCCACTCCTCGGCCCGCGCGGTCTGCGACCACCTGCGCAACATCCCCGACGACGTGCTGGAGCGGCTGCCCGCCAACGGCGGCGTCGCGATGGTGACGTTCGTGCCGAAGTTCGTGCTCCAGGCCGCCGTCGACTGGACGGCCGCCGCCGACGAGAACCTCCGCGCGCACGGCTTCCACCACCTCGACACCAGCCCGGAGGCGATGAAGCTGCACCGCGCCTTCGAGGAGAGCCGTCCGCGGCCCGTCGCCACGGTGGCCACGGTCGCCGACCACCTCGACCACATGCGCGAGGTCGCCGGGATCGACCACCTCGGCATCGGCGGCGACTACGACGGCACGGCCTTCACCCCCGACGGCCTGGGCGACGTCTCCGGCTACCCCCGGCTGATCGCCGAGCTGCTGGACCGCGGCTGGTCCCGCGCCGACCTGGCCAAGCTGACCTGGCAGAACGCGGTCCGGGTACTGGGCGCGGCCGAGGACGTGGCCCGTGACCTGCGCGCCACGCGCGCGCCGTCCAACGCCACGATCGAGGCGCTGGACGGCTGACCGGCGGACGCGGCGCGGGGGCGGACGACCCGTCTTACCCCGAACGCCGCGTTCACCAGGAAGCCCACGGGTGCTCCGTGCGACGGTGACCGTACCGCCCGAGGTCACGACGTACGGAGCCCCGTTATGGCCGATCTCCAGGACGACCTGCATACCGCCGCCGAAGTGGGCCGCGCCGACGAGCCGTACCCGCAGGAGGCGGTGGTCGTCGGACCGGAGGAGTACCGGCCGGTCTCCGACCCGGACGACGCCCCCCTCGACCGCGCGCGGGCCGTCCTCGCCGCCCACCCCGTCTGCGACGGCTACAGCGGCCTGCCGTGGACGCTGCGCGGACTGCCCTGGTACGACCTCGACCTCGGGGAGAGCGCCGTCGACGCGGACCTGCCGCGACTGCGCCAGGGGCAGGTCGGCGCCGTGTTCTGGTCGCTGCACCTGCCCGACGGCCACGACAGTGACCGGGCGCTCACCACGACCCTGGAGCAGCTGGATCTGGCGCAGGGGGTCGTCGCCGCCCACGACTCGGGGCTGCGGCCCGCCCGCACCGCCGGGGAGGTCGTCGACGCCCGCAACTGCGGCCGGGTCGCCGTGCTGTTCGGTCCCGCGGGCGCGCCCGCCCTCGGCGACTCCTTGAGCGTCCTGCGTTCCCTGCACGCCCTTGGCGTCCGGGTGCTCACCCTCACCGGCACCTCCTGGGCGGGCCCGGCCGGGCTCTCCCGCTTCGGTGAGGAGGTCGTACGCGAGATGAACCGGCTCGGCATGGTCGCCGACCTCTCCTACGCCTCCACCCCCACCGTCCGCCGGACGCTCGTGGTCTCCAAGGCGCCGGTGCTGTTCACCCGGTCCGGCGCCCGCGACCTGCGTCCGCACCCGGCCAACCTGCCCGACGACCTGCTCGCCGCGGTGGGCGAGGCGAAGGGGCTGTGCCTGGTGCCGCTCACCGCCGAGCAGGCCGGCCCGACCGTCCGCGACGTCGCCGACCACCTCGACCACGTCCGCACCGTCGCCGGCCCGGAGTGCGTGGGCCTCTCCGGCACGTACGACACGGGCACGGCGCACCCGCAGGAGCTGAGCGACCCGTCCTGCTATCCCCGCCTGATCGCGGAACTCCTGCGCCGAGGCTGGGAAGAGTCCGATGTGGCCCTCCTGACCTGGGGAAACGTCCAACGCGTCCTCCGCGCGACGGCCTTCACGGCCCACACGGCCCAGCAACGCCGCAAGCCGTCGACGGCGACGATCACCGCCCTCGACGGCTGAGGCGACACCCGGCCGCGGCCCGGCTCACCTGTGGCGTGCGCGCCCCTTCAGCGGCGCGGAGAACCGCGCGCCCAGCTACGGGCTGCCCGCACCCGGCGTTGGCGGGGTGCCGCTGCGCCCACCCGTGCCGCCCCTAGCGGCACGACTGCCCGCAGCGGCGGCGCCCTCCAGGGGCGCGGGGAACTGCGCGCCCAGCCACGGAGGCCCCGCACCCGGCGGCGTCCTACGGCTGCTCGATGCGGCACAGGCAGAAGGGGTGCCCCGCAGGGTCGGCGTAGACGCGGAAGTCCTTCTTCTCGTAGTCCTCGCTGTCCAGGACGCGTGCCCCGAGTGCCAGCACCTTCTCCTCCGCCGCGTCGATCTCCTCCCACGTGCCACCCGCGTCGAAGTCGAGGTGGAACTGCTGGGAATCGTGGTCGGCGGCCGGCCAGGCCGGCGGGGTGAAGCCGGGGGCGCGCTGGAAGGCGAGGCGGGGGCCCGAGGGGACCTGGAGGACCACCCAGTCCTCGTCCTCCGCCACGGGCGTGCCGCCCGCGACGGCCGCGTAGAAGACCGCCAGTTCACTCGGGTCGGGGCAGTCCAGGACGACACTGCGCAGTCGTGCCACGGGGGCCATCGGTTCCTCCATGTCTCGTCAGGACGTCTCGTCGGCTCTCAGCAGGCGCACAGGCAGAACGGGTGCCCGGCCGGGTCCGCGTAAACCCGGAAGGTCCGCGAGCGGTCCTCCACGTCCAGCGGCTTCGCGCCCAGCGCCAGGATCTCCTTCTCGGCCGCGTCCAGGTCCTCGACGGTCAGGTCGAGATGGAACTGCTGGGAGCGGTCGGCCGCGGGCCACCGCGGGGGGACGTGGCCCTCGGCCCGCTGGAAGGCCAGCGTCGGGCCGCCGGGGACCGCGAGGTCCACCCAGTCGCCTTCGCCGTCCGGCGTGCCGCCCACGATCCCGGCGTAGAAGCCGGCCAGCGCGTGCGGGTCAGGACAGTCCAGGACGACGACGCCCACCTTTGCTACGGACATGACTGCCTCCTCGTGTTACCGCTTTAAGCGGTCTACAGGTAACCGTTACCGCATGCTGCCTCAGTACCGGTAACCTCGCAAGGAGATTTGGGAAAGGTACCGTCGCGTCATGAGCGAGAGAGCGGCCCCGCCGGGGCGGCTGACCCTGGTCCACGACCTCGTCAACACCGTGGACCTCGCCACCGGTGCCGACGCGCTGGACACCCCCGAGGGCCGCGCGCCCTTCGGGATCGCCGAGGACGCCGTCGACGACGCCCGCGAACTGCGCGAGTCGCTGCGCGCCACCCTGCTGGCGCACGCCGGCCACCCCGCCCACCGCCCGGTCGTTCCGCTCGGCGAGCTGCTCGCCCACGCGCCCCTGGTGGTCACGGTCGACCCCGCCGACGGCTCCGCCGCCCTCGCGCCGGTCGACAACGGGCCGCTGCTGTCCCGGGTCGCCGCCGCCGTGGCCGAGGCGGTCACGGCCGGCACCTGGCAGCGCCTGAAGGCGTGCGAGTCCCCGGCCTGCCACTGGGCCTACTACGACCGCAGCCCCGCCGGGCGCCGCCGCTGGTGCTCGATGCAGGTGTGCGGGGCCCGCGCGAAGATGCGCCGGTACCGGGCGAAGCAGGGGTAGTCCCGGCACGCCCGCGCCCGGTGCGGCAGAATGCAGGACGACGCCGGTTCGGCCGACTGAGCCTCGGCCGAACCGGCGTCACCCGCGCGCGGGAAGCGCGTCTCAGGCGCCGGGGCGTCCCATCGCCCGGAAGCGCCAGCCGGCCCGCCGCCACGTCTCCGCGTCGAGCGCGTTGCGCCCGTCCAGCACGACCCGCTCGGCCGTCACCTCGCCCAGCTCCGCCGGGTCCAGCTCACGGAACTCCAGCCACTCCGTCAGGTGCAGCACGACATGGGCGCCGCGTACCGCCTCCAGCGCCGAGTCGGCGTACCCGAGCGTCGGGAACAGGCTGCGGGCGTTGTCCATGCCCTTCGGGTCGTAGACGGTGACCTGGCCGCCCTGGAGGTGGATCTGCCCGGCCACGTTCAGCGCGGGCGAGTCGCGGACGTCGTCCGAGTCGGGCTTGAACGTCGCGCCCAGCACCGCCACCCGCTTGCCGAGGAACGGCCCGCCGCCCAGCTCCTGCCGGGTCAGCTCCACCATCCGGCCCCGCTGGCGCATGTTGATCGAGTCGATCTCGCGCAGGAACGTCAGCGCCTGGTCCGCGCCCAGCTCACCGGCGCGCGCCATGAATGCCCGGATGTCCTTCGGCAGACACCCGCCGCCGAAGCCGATCCCGGCGCGCAGGAACTTCCGGCCGATCCGGTCGTCGTGGCCGATCGCCTCGGCCAGCTTGGCGACGTCGCCGCCGGTGGCCTCGCACAGCTCCGCCATCGCGTTGATGAAGGAGATCTTCGTGGCGAGGAAGGAGTTCGCGGACGTCTTCACCAGTTCCGCCGTCGGGAAGTCCGTCACCACGAACGGCGAGCCCTCCTCGACCGGCGTGGCGTACACCTCGCGCAGCAGCTTCTCCGACCGCTCGCTGCGCACGCCCACCACGATCCGGTCCGGGTGCAGGGTGTCCTGCACCGCGAAGCCCTCACGCAGGAACTCCGGGTTCCAGGCCAGCTCCGCGTCCGCCCCGGCCGGCGCGTGCTCGGCGAGGTAGGCGGCCAGCCGGTCGGCCGACCCGACGGGCACCGTCGACTTGCCGACGACCAGCGCGGGTCCCTTCAGATGCGGGGCGAGCGAGGCGATCGCGGAGTCGACGTACGACATGTCGCAGGCGTACTCGCCGTGCCGCTGCGGGGTGTTGACGCAGACGAAGTGGATGTCGCCGAACTCGCCCAGTTCGGCCCAGTCCATGGTGAACCGCAGCCGGCCGGTCGAGCCCTCGATCCCGGCCACGTGCCGGCGCAGCAGCTCCTCGAGGCCCGGCTCGTACATCGGGACCTCGCCGCGGCGCAGCTTGTCGATCTTCTCGGGCACCACGTCGAGGCCCATCACCTCGAAGCCCAGCTCGGCCATGGCCGCGGCGTGGGTCGCGCCGAGATAACCGGTGCCGATCACGGTGATCTTGAGGGCCATGGGGGTGCTCCAGAGGTCGCGGCAGGCACGTGCGCGCCCGAGCATATCCGGGGCGCCCGTACGCCTCCCGTCCGGTTGTTCCACCGCTGTCGCCCAGCTCACCTATCCACGAGCACGGGGGAAGGCCTAACATTTGAGTTACTTAACGGTAGTTAGCGTGATCAGCATCGCAGTGTTTTGGAGCGTGAGAGACCTTGGCCGGATCGGCTGACTTCGACCTGTACCGCCCGTCCGAGGAGCACGACATGCTCCGGGACGCCGTCCGCTCGCTGGCCGAGGCGAAGATCGCGCCGCACGCCGCCGCGGTGGACGAGGAGGCCCGCTTCCCCCGTGAGGCCCTCGACGCGCTCGTCGCGAACGACCTGCACGCCGTGCACGTCCCCGAGGAGTACGGCGGCGCCGGCGCGGACGCGCTCGCCACGGTCATCGTGATCGAGGAGGTGGCCCGTGTCTGCGCGTCCTCCTCCCTCATCCCCGCGGTGAACAAGCTGGGCTCGCTGCCGGTCATCCTCTCCGGCTCCGAGGCGCTGAAGAAGAAGTACATGGCCCCGCTCGCCAAGGGCGAGGGGATGTTCTCCTACTGCCTTTCCGAGCCGGACGCCGGTTCCGACGCCGCCGGCATGAAGACCCGCGCCGTCCGCGACGGCGACTTCTGGGTGCTCAACGGCGTGAAGCGCTGGATCACCAACGCCGGCGAGTCCGAGTTCTACACGGTGATGGCCGTCACCGACCCGGAGAAGCGCTCCAAGGGCATCTCCGCGTTCGTCGTGGAGAAGGGCGACCCGGGCGTCTCCTTCGGCGCCCCGGAGAAGAAGCTCGGCATCAAGGGCTCGCCCACCCGCGAGGTCTACCTGGACAACGTCCGCATCCCCGCCGACCGCATGATCGGCGAGGAGGGCACCGGATTCGCCACGGCGATGAAGACCCTGGACCACACCCGCATCACCATCGCCGCGCAGGCTCTCGGCATCGCCCAGGGCGCCCTCGACTACGCCAAGGGCTACGTCAAGGAGCGCAAGCAGTTCGGCAAGCCGATCGCGGACTTCCAGGGCGTGCAGTTCATGCTCGCCGACATGGCCATGAAGATCGAGGCCGCCCGCCAGCTCACGTACGCGGCCGCGGCGAAGTCCGAGCGGAACGACAGCGACCTGACCTTCCAGGGCGCCGCCGCCAAGTGCTTCGCCTCCGACGTGGCCATGGAGGTCACCACGGACGCCGTCCAGCTCCTCGGCGGCTACGGCTACACGCGCGACTACCCGGTCGAGCGCATGATGCGCGACGCCAAGATCACGCAGATTTATGAAGGCACGAACCAGGTCCAGCGGATCGTCATGGCCAGGAACCTTCCGTAGCAGGGTTTTTGCAGGTCAGAGGCGGTTCTGAGGCGCCGGAGGAGCGCTCTCGGCTTTCTGCCGGTTGCGGCCTGGTCAGGGCCGTTCATGGACGTCATGCTGGGGAAATCCTGGGGAGCTGGCGATTCAAAAGAAGCCGCTGGAAGGGCGCCCGGGATCTCCCGGGCGCCCTTCCGCGTCCTCCAGCCGTCACCGGCTCACCGCGCCGGGCTCACCGGCGCCGGAACAGGTGGTGCGTCACACCGCTCGGGCGGGCACGGCCGAGGGGGGAACTCGTCGCCACGCGCTCACAGGAAACGCCGGATCGGGGTGACCGCCGCCTCCGCCAGACGCGCGCGCAGCGGACGGCGCCGCCAGCGGGCCGGGTCGACGGCCTCGCTCTGCTTGCGGTCGGCGTCGAAGTCGTCGTCGAGCCGCGCGGTGAAGTCCTCGTCGAGGACGGCCAGCATGACCTCCTCGTCGTGCTCCAGCGAGCGTCGGTTGAAGTTGGTCGAGCCGATCAGGGAACAGACGCCGTCCACCGTGATGATCTTCGTGTGGAGCATGGTCGGCTGGTACTCCCGCACGTCCACGCCCGCGTCCACCAGCGTCTGGTAGTGCTGACGCCCGGCCAGCAGACAGGCGCGCTGGTCGGTGTGCGGCCCGGGCAGCAGGATCTCCACCTTCACGCCCCGGCGGGCGGCGGCCGCCAGCAGGTCGATGAAGTACTCGTCCGGCGCGAAGTACGCCGTGGACAGCCGGAACCGCTCCTGCGCCGAGGTGATCACCACACGCAGCAGGGTCTGCATGTCCTGCCAGCCGAAGCTGGCCGAGCCGCGCACCACCTGCACCGTGGCGTTGCCGGGCTGCTCCTGCGAGGTGAAGCGGTCGCAGTCGTCGTACAGCTCGTCGTGGCACTCGGCCCAGTTCTGGGCGAAGGCCGCCGCGATGCCGTCCACGGCCGGGCCCCTGACCCGCACATGCGTGTCGCGCCACTCCTCGGGATTGCGGGCGTCACCGCACCACTCCTGCGCGATGCCCACCCCGCCGGTGAAGGCGGTGTGCTCGTCGGTGAGCAGCACCTTGCGGTGGCAGCGGTGGTTCTGCCGCATCGGCGACAACCGGGTCGGCTTGCGGAACCACGCCACGTGGACGCCGGCCTCCTCCATCGCCTCCAGCAGCTCCGGCTCTATCTCCTTCGCGCCGAAGCCGTCCAGCAGCAGCCGCACGCGGACGCCCGCGCGGGCGCGCTCGGCCAGCGCCTCCGCGAACTCGTGCGCGATGTCGCCCCGCCAGTAGACGAACGTCATCATGTCGACCGTGTGCTCCGCGGCGCGGACCGCCTCCAGCATCGCCGGGAAGATCTCGTCGCCGTTGCGCAGCGGCACGAGTTCGTTGCCCTCGGTCGCCGCGATGCCGATGAGCCGCTCCAGCCGTCTGCGCAGCCGCTGCCGCTCCGTCCGTGCCGTCATGGTCCTCTCCCTGTCCGTCCCGCGATACGCCCCCTCGGCGCCGCGGTCACCGGCGCCACCCTCCCTGGTTGCCGCTCCCGGCCCGGCCAAGCAGCGTCCTGTGGTGGTCATGGACACAGGGGCGTAGGACGGGAGGTGCGAGGACCGAGCGCCGGTCCTCGCCGACCCTGGGAGGAACCATGACCCAGCAGCAGCCGGCCACGGAACCGCTGAGCAAGGAGATGCAGGACTGCATCCAGGCGTGCATGGCCTGTCACGGCGTGTGCGAGGAGGCCATGAGCGCGTGTCTGCAGAGGGGTGGCGAGGCTCAGACGCGGATCATGCGGGCGCTTCTCGACTGTTCGGAGATGACCCGCATGTGCGCGGACATGATGATGCGGCGCTCGCCGCTGCACAACGAGATGTGCATGATGTGCGCGCAGGCCTGCGACCTCTGCGCGGAGGCGTGCCTGACGATGCCGGAGGACGAGCTGATGACGCGGTGCGCCGAGTCGTGCCGCCGCTGCTCCGAGATGTGCCGCGCGATGGCGGGCGCCCCGATGTGACACCCGCGCCGGACATGCGCGAGGGCACCCCCGGCGGGGGTGCCCTCGTCGTGGTGACCGGCGGTGTCAGTCGCCCGTGACGGTCACCTTCTCGTCGTTGTTCAGCTGGCTGACCAGCTGCTTCACCTTGTCCTTGTCCCACAGCAGGTTGCCGCCGCTGGAGCCGGCGAGCGGCATGTTCATCGAGGTGCCCTCGCCGCCGCTGACGCCCTTCATCGACCAGAACATGTCGGCCAGGTCGAACAGGCCCATCTCCTTGTCGACGATCAGGGAGTCCAGTCCGGCGCCCATGGTCGGGTAGAGCCGGAAGGGGTTGAGGACGGTGCTCGGGGTGGCCACCTGGTTGGCCAGGGCCGAGAGGAACTTCTGCTGGTTCTTCGTGCGGTCCAGGTCGGAGCCGGGCAGGGCGTAGCGGGTGCGGACGAAGGCGAGCGCCTCCTCGCCGTTCAGGGTCTGCTTGCCCTTCTTGAGGTCGGCGCCGGACTTGGTGTCCTTGATGTCCTGCGGGATGTCGATCTCCACGCCGCCGACCGAGTCGACGATGTTCGCGAAGCCGCCGAAGCCGATCTCCACGTAGTGGTCGATGTGCAGGCCGGTGTTGAACTCCACCGTGCGCACCAGCAGCTCGGGGCCGTCCTCGGCGTACGCGGCGTTCAGCTTCACCTGGCGGCCGGTGCCCTGGTAGGTCTTCCCGGACTCGGAGCCCTTGAAGGTGGGGATCTCCACGTTCGAGTCACGGGGCAGCGATATGAGGGTCGGGCCGTTGTCGCCGGTGTGCAGGATCATCACCGAGTCCGTGCGCTTGCCCTCGGCGGATCCGGTGCGCAGCCGCTTCTTGTCCTCGGCGGACAGCCCTTCACGGCTGTCGGAGCCGACGATGAGGTAGTTGGTGCCCGCGCCCTTCTCGGGCCGCTCGATCACCTTCGACAGGTCGACCTCGCGGTTGAGCTTGGAGTCGGCCCAGAAGTACGTGGCGACGGTGGTGACGAACAGCACGGTCACCAGGGTGATCGCCGTCCACTTGATACGACGCCGCCAGTCCGGCGCCGGGTGCTGCGGGCCGTAGCCGTCACCGCCGCCGCGTCCGCCACCGCCGCCGTAGACCTGGCCGGTGTTGTAGCCGCTGTCGTAGTCGTCGTAGCCGCCGCTGCCACGGCCGTCGACGTACTGGGGCTGCTGCGGGACCCCGCCGTAGGCACCCTGCCCGGGAGGGGCCGGCTGACCCCGCCGGACCTGCCGCATGACACGGGGGCCCTCGGGCTGTGCGCTCGCGCTCCCGCGTCCGTAACGGCGGCCGCGGTTGTCGTCGGACCATGCCTCGGGCCAATCATTCATGCCAGACAGTGTGCAGGTCCGCCGGGCCGGCCATACAAGGGTCGTCGGAAAATCAGAGCCGCGCTGTTGCGAAGCTGACACAAAACAACCGCTTGTCACCTCGGCATAAGGTGGAGGCCATGACAGACCAGGCCCCTGCCGCGCAGACGGACAGTCCGGAGATCCCGGGCAAGCCCGTCTCGGCGTCCCGCACCACCCTCAGCCACATCATGACCCACAACGACACCAATCTTCTGGGCACCGTGCACGGTGGGGTGATCATGAAATTGGTCGACGACGCGGCGGGCGCCGTCGCCGGCCGGCACTCCGGAGGGCCGGCCGTGACGGCCTCCATGGACGAGATGGCGTTCTTCGAGCCGGTCCGCGTGGGTGACCTTGTTCACGTCAAGGCCCAGGTCAACTGGACCGGCCGGACCTCGATGGAGGTCGGGGTGCGGGTGCTGGCCGAACGCTGGAACGAGTCCGCGCCCGCCACGCACGTCGGCTCGGCCTACCTCGTCTTCGCCGCGGTCGACGCCGACGGCAAGCCCCGGCGGGTGCCGCCGGTCCTCCCCGAGAGCGACCGCGACCGCCGCCGCTACCAGGAGGCCCAGATCCGCCGCACCCACCGCCTCTCCCGCCGCCGCGCGATCCTGGAACTCCGCGAGAAGCGCGCGGCGGAGGGCTTCGACGACTGAGGGCGTCGCCCTCTCCAGCCGCCCCTGGGCGGGGCGCTCTCCAGCCGCCCCTCGGCGCGGCGCTCTCCAGCCCCGGGTACGCCGGGATGCTCCCGGCCACGGCGCGCAGGGGCCAGGAGGAACCGCCGTGGGCGGGGTCAGCCGCAGTTGACCTCGTCGCCGCGGACGACCCCGAGCTCTCCCTGGCCCGGGTCCTCCGGGCGGACCTTGCGGACCTTCTCGAAGTCGGTGCCCGCGATGACCTTCAAGGTCGGGCCCTGGCCCTTCACCGCGCGCAGCTCGCTGCCGGGGAGGGCCGCCGCGAGGGACTTCGCGGAGCGGTCCCAGCGGGGGTCGTAGGCGACGACCGTGCGCTCGTGGTCCTGGCGGGCGGCATTGACGGGGGCCTTGGTGGTGGCGAAGCCGGTCGCCGCCAGGGCCGCGTCCACGCGCCGGCCGAGGCCCGGCGTGCGGGTGCCGTTCTCGACCTGCACCCGGATCTGCTTCGGGTCGACCGGCACCCGCAGCGCCGCGCCGGCCGAGGGCCGCGTGGACAGCGGCTCGTCGCGTCGCAGCGCGTCGAAGATGTGCTCGGACTTCTCCGCGTCCCACTTCAGCGTCGAGCCGATGCCCTTCACGACGTGCCCCGGCGTCACCACGGGCACGGTGGTGAACTCCGACGACGACGGGGAGAAGTTCCGCATCGCCCGCCCCAGGTCGAGCAGCTCACCGGTGCCGAACCCCTCGTCCGCGCGGACCGAACCGAGCACAGCGCGCGTGACGTCCCGGAACCGCATCGGGTTCAGCAGGATCCCCGACGACGTGGCCCGCTCCACCAGAGCCGCCAGGAAGTGCTGCTGCCGCCGCATGCGGCTGAGGTCGGACCCCCCGTCGACGTACCGGGCACGGACGTACTGGAGGGCCTCGCCGCCCTTGAGGGTGTGCCGGCCCGGGGACAGGTCGAGCCCGCTGTGGCTGTCCTTCAGCCGCTGGTCGGTGCAGATCTCCACGCCCCCGACCACGTCGACGGTCTTCATGAAGCTGGCGAAGTCGACCTCCAGGTAGTGGTCGATCTTCACCCGGGTCATCTTCTCCACCGTCCGCACGGTGAGCTGCGGCCCGCCCTCCGCGTAGGCCGCGTTCAGCTTCAGCGGGTGTCCCTTGTGCTGCTGCCCGCTGACCCGGTCGGTGTGCGGGGGCGTCAGGGCGTAGGAGTCGCGGGGCAGGCTGACGACGCTGGCCCGGTCCCGGTCCTCCGAGATGTGCACGATCATGATCGTGTCGGTGCAGTGGCAGGGCGCCCCGCCGAGCCGGTACTTCTCCCGCTCCGCCTTGCCGATGCTGTCCCGCCCGTCCGTGCCGACCAGCAGGATGTTCATGCCGTGCCCGGCCCGGGGCCGGTTCTTCATGTCGCGGAACGGGTCGACGCGCGCGATGTCGTCGTCGAGCCCGCTGAGCACCGCGTGCCCGATCCCCGCGGAGGCGAGCACCACGACCGACAGCGCGGTGACCGTGCGCATGACCCACCGCGGCCGGCGGCGCGGGGGCGCCGGCGGGCGCGGGGCCGGGCGGGCCGGCCGCGCCGGGCGCCGGTCGGGGTTTCGGGGCCGGGGGGAGCGCGGCGGCGTGGGCAAGGGGGGCACCTCCGGACGACGGCCGAGCGTGGAATCGTGAGCACCGTAGGCCGATACGATCTGCGGCCCTTCGCACAGCACCCCGGCACGCGCAGACGTGTCCCCCGTTCGCGGTAACGTGAGGCTCCTATGAACGCCAATCCCGACGTGCGGCCCCCGGCCGTTTCCGTGATCATGCCCGTCCTCAACGAGGAGCGGCATCTGCGCGGCGCGGTCCGCGCGATCCTCGCCCAGGAGTACGCCGGCGAGATGGAGGTCGTGATCGCCCTCGGTCCGTCCACGGACCGCACGGACGAGATCGCCGCCGAGCTCGTCGCCGAGGACCCGCGGGTGCACACCGTGCCCAACCCGACGGGCCGCACCCCGGCCGCCCTCAACGCGGCGATCAAGGCCTCGCGCCATCCGATCGTGGTCCGCGTCGACGGCCACGGGATGCTCTCCCCGAACTACATCGCCACCGCCGTGCGTCTCCTGGAGGAGACCGGCGCGCAGAACGTCGGCGGCATCATGCACGCCGAGGGCGAGAACGACTGGGAGCGGGCCGTCGCCGCCGCGATGACCTCGAAGATCGGTGTGGGCAACGCCGCCTTCCACACCGGCGGCGAGGCGGGCCCCGCCGAGACCGTGTACCTGGGCGTGTTCCGGCGCGAGGCGCTGGAGCGGCAGGGCGGCTACAACGTGGAGTTCATCCGCGCCCAGGACTGGGAGCTGAACTTCCGCATCCGTGAGGCGGGCGGGCTGATCTGGTTCTCACCCGAGCTGCGGGTGTCGTACCGCCCCCGCCCTTCCGTGCGGGCGCTCGCCAAGCAGTACAAGGACTACGGCCGGTGGCGCCACGTGGTGGCCCGCTACCACGCCGGCTCCATCAATCTGCGCTACCTCGCGCCGCCGACCGCGGTGTGCGCGATCGCGGCCGGGATCGTGGTGGGCGCGGTGCTCACCCCGTGGGGCTTCGTCGTCCCCGGCGCCTACCTCGCGGCGATCGTCGCGGGCTCCATACCCGCCGGCAAGGGCCTCCCGCCGAAGGCACGGCTGCAGATTCCCGTGGCCCTCGCCTCCATGCACATGTCGTGGGGCTGGGGCTTCCTGACCAGCCCGCGCTCCCTGGCGAAGAAGGTCATCGCGTCCCGCCGGCCCGCCGTCAAGGCGGAGGACGCCACGGCGGCCTGACGCCCCGTCCGCCCCTCGCCCGTCCGAAGGCCCCTTCCCGCACCGGGAGGGGGCCTTCCCGCGTCACCAGGTGAAGCCGGGGCTCACATGCATGCAGGCCTTGTCGTCCGCGCCGTTGAGCGCCTGCGCCGACTCGGGCGTGGTGTCGTCCTCCTCGGGCGCCTCGTACCGCGTGCCCTCGCGCCAGTCCGCGCCCACGACCAGCGTCACGCCGGACACGTCCGTGGACCGCTTCACCGCGTCCGCCGGGATGCCCAGGACCGCGGCGACACGGCGGGCGTCGCCCTCCAGGTCGGCGCTCGGGTAGCGCACCACGGTCCGCTTCTCGGTGAACGCGCCCGCGGTGTCGGCGGTGGCGCTGGTGAAGCCCTTCTCCTGGAGCTCCCCGGCGACCGCGGAGGCCCGGCCCGGGGCGGGCGCGAGGGTGTCGGTGCGGGTGCCGTTGCGGACCTGCACGGCGATGGCCGAGTCGTCCGCGGCCGGGTCGGCGGGCGGCTTCACCACGGGCGGCTTCGGCTTGGCGTCCCTGCCGTCCAGGGCGATGTCCTCGCGCACCAGCCGGAACAGCTTCTCGGCGTCCTCCGTGGGCTCCACGCGGGCGCCCACGTACCGGTTGGGCATCGTGGTCATGGTGATGCGCTCCGGCTCCACCTTCCGCAGCTCGGTGCTCAGGTCGTACAGCTTCTTCACCGTGTCGAGGCCGGGGTCCACGGTGAGCGCCCGGGTGGCCTCCTCGGCCAGCCGGCGCAGGTTGTTGGGGCTGCTCAGCGTCGCGTTCTCGCGCAACTGCCGGGCCAGCGAGTTCATGTACATGTGCTGCGCCTTTGCACGCGCGAGGTCGCTGCCGTCCTCGAAGCCGTACCGGGTGCGCAGCCACTGCAGGGCCTGCTCGCCCTTGACCGGGTGGGTGCCCTTCGGCAGCTTCAGCCCGGAGCCGTGGCCCTGGCTGTCGCGCGAGTGGATGTTGGCGTCGACGCAGACAGGGACGCCGCCGACCGCGTCCGCCATGGCGACCACGCCCGCGAAGTCCACCATCACGAAGTGGTCGATGTGGATGCCGGTGAGCTCCTGCCAGGTGGCCACCGTGCAGCCCGGACCGCCGTGCCCGAGGCTCTCGTTGGCCATGCGGCGGCCCTCGCTCGCCGGGTACACCGTGCCGTCGTCCGGGTCGGTGCACTTGGGGATGTGCAGCAGGGTGTCGCGCGGCATGCTGATCACGGACATGTTGCTGCGGTCCGCGGACAGGTGCACCAGCATCTGCACGTCCGCCAGCGGCGTCGCGCCGAACGTCTCCCGGGCCCCGCCGAGCTTCTGGTTCTCCTCGCTGTCCCGCGCGTCGCTGCCGATCAGCAGGATGTTCAGCGGGGTCTGGCCCGCCGCGTTCGGCGTCGGCTCGGCGACCTTGCTGTCGCCCAAGTTCAGCGGGTCCTTGCGGATGTTGTCGTTGAGCTTGCGGTAGTACAGGTAACCCGCCGCGCCGGCCGCGAGTATGAGCAGCGCCAGCACCGCGGCGGACCACTTGAGTATCCGCCGGAAGCGCCTCGGACGCGGGGCCGAGCCGTCGGCGGGCGGGGCGTCGTCGGGAGCCGGTGCGAGCTCCTCGTCGCGGACCGTCTCCCGCGTGGCGTTCTGTGTCACTGCCCCGTCCTTCCCACCCCTGGAAACACCTCGCTCCGGAACGCAGGCCCCGCCCTGCGTCCTGTTAGACGCTTGACGGGCCCGTCAGTTGCCCCGGGTTTTCCCTCGATTTCCCCAAGAGGTGACGGGGAGACCCCGCCCGCCGCGAGGGCTACCAGCGGTACGGCGCGTACACGTCCATGCAGGCGGTCTTCTCGTCCGCGCTGAGCGCGTCGGCGTCGTCCGGCAGGTCGCCCGCCTTCGGCGGCTCCGGCTCCCGGTACGTGCCGCCCTCGCGCCAGTCCGCGCCGACCACCACGGTGACGCCGGGGACGCCGGCCGACTTGCGGACCGAACTCATCGGGATGCCCAGGGACTTGGCGACCCGCTGGGCGTCCCCCTTGAGGTCGTCGGCCGGGTAGCGTACGACGGTCCGCTCCTCGGCGCCCGCGGCGGAGGTGTCCGGCGCGGCACGGATGAACCCCTGCTCGGTCAGCTCCCCGGCGATCGCGCTCGCCCGGCCGGTGACCGGCCCCTCGGTCGCCGACCGGGTCGCGTTCCGCACCAGCACGCCGATCTCGTCGTCGGGCGCCGACGGGTCCGCGGTGCGCTCCTCGCGGGACGCCTTCCCGGCCCCGCCCGGGCCGCCCTTCGCGCCCTCGTCACCCTCGCCGCCCTTGTCGTCGAACGGCACGTCGTCGCGCAGCAGTGCCCAGACCTGCTCCGCGTCGTCCCCGGCGGGCAGCAGGTGGTTGGCGTTCTGCGGGTCCTGGACGGTCGGCAGGGTCGTCATCGTGATGCGGTCCGGGGGCACCGTCCTCAGCTGCATCCCCAGGTCGTACAGCTTCTTCACCGACCCGATCTCCTCGGAGACCTTCAGCGACCTCGTGGCGGCCTCCGCGAGGTCGGTGAGCCGCCCGGTGTCGGTGAACACGTTCTGCCCGCGCAGCGTGCGGATCATCGAGTTCATGTACATCCGCTGCGCCCGCGTGCGCAGGATGTCGCTGCCCCACGCGTGCCGGGTGCGCAGCCACTGCAGCGCCTGCACGCCCTCCACCTTGGTCGTGCCGGCCCGCAGCTTCAGGCCCGAGCCGCCGGGCACGCCGGGCAGCGGACGGTCCCACACGTTCTGCCGGACGCAGACCTCGACGCCGCCGACCGCGTCCGCCATCCTCACCACGCCCGCGAAGTCGATGGTCATCCAGTGGTCTACGTAGACGCCGGTGAGGTTCTCCCAGGTGGCGAGCGTGCAGCCCGGACCGCCGCGGGCCAGCGAGGTGTTGATGATGTCGTTGGTCCCCGGGTACGTCGTCCCGGTGTCCGGGTCGGTGCACCGGGGGATGTCGACACGGGTGTCGCGGGGGATGCTCACCACCGCCGCGCTCTTCCGGTCGGCGGCCAGGTGGATCAGCATCTGTACGTCGCCGAGCGGTGGGTTGCCGCGGTTGGCCTTGCCGCCGCCGAGCGCGACGTTGGCGTCGGAGGCGCGGCTGTCGGAGCCGATCAGCAGGATGTTGAGGGGCGTCTGCCCGGCCGCGTTCGGCGCGGACCGCTCGGCCTTGGAGTCGCCGCTGCTGCGCTCGCCCTTCACCAGGTTGTCGTTGAGATGGTCGTAGTACAGGTAACCGGCGCCCGCCGTGCCGAGTATCAGCACGGCCAGGGTCGTCGCCGACCAGCGCAGGGCGCGCCGTGCCCGTCCGCCGCGCGGTCTCCCGCCGCCGTCGCCGCCCTCGGCGGCGCGCGTTCCCTCGGGACGGCCCTCCTCGGGCGGGCCGGACCGGCGCGGGGCGCCGTCCTGCCGTGCCCCCTCCTCGTACACGTCACTTCGCGTCATCGTGCGGTGCTTCTCCCCACCCCTGGACATGGAACGGGCCCGTCCGCGCCCCGTAGGACGCGAGACGGGCCCGTCAGGTGCCTATTCGGCGCAGACGACCTTGTCCGCCGTGGATTTCTTGATGTCGTCCGGAGCCTTGTCCGGAGGCGTGAGCGAAACGCCCGCGCCCTTGAAGTCCTTGCCGAGGGTCAGCGTCATCGCGGGCACGCCCTGCGAGTTGGTGACGCTCTCGCCCGGCTTCAGCGCCGACGCGGACAGGCCCATGATGTCGGCCAGCCGCCGCGCCTGGTCGGCCTGGTCGGGCGCGTACTCGAGCGTGGTCTTCGCCAGCTCCGCGGGCGCGTTGCCCGCGTTCTCCGACTTGTCGACACCCTGCTCGACCTGGAGCCAGCTCAGGGTCGACTGGGCGCTCCCGGCGGCAGCGCCGCCGTTGAGGATGCGCACCCGCACCTCGGCGGCGGGGGCCTTCTCGCCCTTCAGCCGGGCGGCGACGGCGGCCTTCTCCTTCTTCTGCTGCTTCTTGACCTCGGTGAACGACACGTCGTTGCGGATCAGGTCGAAGACCTCCGGCGCCTTGGCGTCGTTGAGGACGACGGTCGCCTTCACCTTCTCCGCCGGGTTGTCGAGCACCGGGACCGTGGTGAAGGTCAGGTTCTTGACGTTCAGTTTGCCCAGCTCCAGACCGAGGTCCTTGAGCTTGTTGATGCTGTTCAGCGTGGAGTCGACGGTGAGCGCCTCGGTGCCCGCCTCGGCCAGCTTGATCATCTTGGACGGGCTGGTGAGCGTGTCGTTCGACTTCAGCTCGCGCATCAGGGAGCTGAGGAACTGCTGCTGCAGCTCGATACGGCTCAGGTCGCCGCCCAGGCCCACCGAGTGACGGGTGCGGACGAACGCCAGCGCTTCCTCGCCCTCGATCCGGTGCGTGCCCTTGGGCAGGTTCAGGTGCGAGTCCGGGTCGTTGATGTCCTTGCCCAGGCACACCGGAACGCCGCCGACCGCCGAGGTCAGCGTCTTCACCGCGTTGAAGTCCGCCACCATGAAGTTGTCCGGCTTGATGCCGGTCAGCTCGGTCACGGTCCGCATGGTGCAGCTGGGCGTACGGCCGGCCTGGCCGAGGCTGGTGTTGAAGCGGACGCCGGTCTCGCCCGGGATGACCTTCTGGCTGCCGTCCTCCTGCTCGGTGGGGCAGTCCGGGATGTCGACTATCAGGTCACGCGGGATGCTCAGCGCGGTGGCGTTGGAGCGGTCTTTGGAGACGTGCAGCAGGATCGTGGTGTCGGCGTGACCCTCGCTGCCTTTGTCGCCGTAGCCCTCGTTGCCGGAGCCGGTGCGCTTGTCCGTGCCGATCAGCAGGATGTTGATGGCCTGGTCCTTCTTGAAGCCACCGGTGCCCGCGCCGTCGTCGGAGACGGACGTGATGTTGTCGTTCAGGTGCTCCAGGTACAGATAGCCGCCCACACCCGTGGCGAGCACCAGGAAGGCCACCGTGCCGCTGGTCCACAGCAGAACCTTCTTGGCCTTCTTGGGCTTCTTCGCCGGCCGGCGCCCTCGGCGGCCCGCCGGAGGCTCCTCCTCCTGCGCACCCCGGCGCCGGCGCTGCGGCGGCACGTCCCGCCCGGGCGTCTCAGGCCCGGGGGAGGCGCGGCCGGGGCGCTCGGGCGCCTGGTCGGGCGAGGCCGACCGGGCACGCGGATTTCCCGCCCCCGGGTTCCGCGGCCCGCGCGGGGCCGGAATGGGCGACTGCGGTGCGGAAGGGCTCAGTCGCAGTTCGTATTCGCCGGTGTTCGGATTGAGTACCCACTGGTCTGCGGGATCGATGTTCTCTCCCCGCCCACGGCCTTGCGCGTCCACGGTCGCTCGAATCCTCCGTCGGGGCCACGCGGCGCCTTTCCCCTCCCAAGGCGCTCGGGTCTCGGTCACACAGTGCGGGATCTCAGGACGGACCTGAAGGAACGGACGCACCGGAGGGCTCACACTAACGGGCCCGATCGGCGTCCGGCGACGTCGGTGACGAATTCCACGCCTTCACAAGGGGCAATCCGCCCATTTCCGTGGACAGGAGTTCGCAGCCTGGGAGTTGTCTTTGAGTTTCCTTTACGCGCAGGTGTCCTCGGCGGCGGTGTTGCCGGAGAACGTGGGCTCCGAGGACGCGCTGTCCGCCGGGGCCGTTGTTTTCTTTTCCGTGGCCTTTCGCTCACCGTCCGTGCCCACGCGTACGGCTTCGTCCTTGCGCAGCCGCTCGAACAGCTCCCCGGCGGCGGGCTGGGCGAGCTGGTCCCGATTCACGTCCCCGGCGTAGGACTCCCGTGGCACGGTGAGGAATTGCACCCCTTCCGTAGGGATGTCACGGAGCCCTCGTACGAGTTCGTACAAACCACGCAAGCTGGCGAGTTCGGGGTCGGTCGTGAGGGACGAGGTGGCCGCGTCCAGTACGGGATACAGCTTCACCGGATTCAGCAGGATCTCGTTGCTGCGGACCTTGTTGACCAGCGCGCCGAGGAATCGCTGCTGGCGTTCGATGCGGCCGGTGTCGCTGCCGTCCCCGAGGCTCTTGCGGGCCCGGACGTAGCCGAGGGCCTGCTCCCCGTCGAGCGTCACGCGCCCCGCGGGCAGGTGCAGGTGGGCGTCCTCGTCGTCGATCGGCCGGCTCAGGCACACCTCGACGCCGTCCACCGCGTCGACCATCTCCTTGAACCCCTCGAAGTCGACGACGACGTGGTGGTCCACGCGGATGTCGGTGAGCTTCTCGACGGTGCGGATGGTGCAGGCCGAGCCGCCCACCTCGAAGGCCGCGTTGAACTGGGCGAACATCGGCGCGGAACGCGATCCGTCGGGGCGGCGGCAGTCGGGCACGTCCACCATCAGGTCCCGCGGTATCGACACCGCGGTGGCGCTGCGCCGGCCCGCCGACAGATGCAGCAGGATCACCGTGTCCGAGCGCTCGGTGCCCGGATCGCGCCCGTAGCGGCGGTTCTCGGCGCCCGCCCGCGAGTCCGACCCGATCAGCAGGATGTTGAGTGCGTCCTTCACCAGAGCGGTGGGGCGGTCCTCCTCGAACCGGGCGAGCTCGGCCGCCGCCGCCTCGTCCGGGGTGATGTTCCCCTCCAGCTTCATGTACACCGCCCACCCGGCGGCCGCGGCGCCCACCAGCGCGAAGGACACCCCGATGCCCACCCCCCACACCCAGCGCCGGCGACGACGGCGGACCGCGCCGCGCCCGCTCGGCGAAGAGCCTGAGCCCGGACCGAGATCGCGCCCCGCCCCGCCCTGTCCCTCGGGGGGTATGCCTGCGGTGTCGCTCATGCCGGTTCCACCCCTCCCTGTGTACGGGCCGGGACGGCGTACGGGTGCGGGCCGCTCCGCTTGCCGCGCGGGTGCGCCCCGCGGGGTGCCTGCCGCTCGGTGTGCCGCTTCCTACGACTGTGGCCCGGAGAAGGGAGGGGTGGGAGGTGGTGCTGCGCCGAACGAGTGAGGGCGGTGCGCGCCGGGGCCGGGTCAGCGGGCGATGACCGTGACCCGTTCGCTCTCCACGCGCTTGTCCAGGGCGTCGGCGTCCAGCCGGTCGAGGTTGCGGCACAGCACCACGGAGCCGCCGGTCGCCAGCGGCGCGTACAGCCCGGCGTTCAGCCCTTCCCAGGTGTCGTACGGCAGCCCGGACAGGATTCGGGAGCCGGGGCCGGTCAGTCCGAGGTCCGGCGCCTCCGCGCGGGCCCGCTCGACGACCTCCGCGCCCGAGAACTCCCGGCCTGCCACGATCAGCGCCGGCTCCTCGGGGTCGACGGGCGCGTACGGCGCGAACCGGTCGCCCTGCCCCGGCACCTCCACGGCGTAGTCGGCGAAGCCCTCCGGAGCCTGAGGGAAACGCCCGCCGAGCGGCCGCAGCGCCAGCGCGACCCGCGGGCCCGAGCAGGCGCGTGCGGCCTCCAGCGACTCCGGCTCCGGGCCGCTCACCACCACGTCCGCCGCGGACGGGTCGCCGCAGACGTCCGCGACCACGCCGACCGACGCGCACGCCAGCAGCCACACCGCGGTCTGCCAGTGCGCGGGCAGCAGCAGGGTCACCCGGTCGCCCGGTTCGACGGACAGCTCGTCCTGGAGCAGGTTGGCGGTCTTGGCCACCCAATTGGCGAAGGTGGCCACGGACAATTCGACCCGTTCGCCCGTGGCGTCGTCGTAGAAGGTCACCAGGGGGCGTCCCGGGTCCGCGGCGAGCGCGGAACTCAGCAGGTCGGCAGGGGTGCGGTCGGTGGCGTTCACCCGCGCAAGCGTACGCGGCCCCCGCCGGGCGCACCCTCCGTGCGGGCCAGGGGCGGGCCACCGGTTCGGGGGAACGGCAGCCGACAGACCGTCATATGAGCGATGGACAGATTTGTCTGACTATGTCCAAGCTCAGGAGCATGCGTGGAATTCTTGCTTCCTCAATCGGCGTCACCTGCGCCGCGGCCCTCGCCCTTCCGCTCGCCCCGCCCGCCGCCGCGTCCGACGTGCCCACGCGCACCGTGGGGACGGCCGGCGCCCGAGTCGATGCCCGGGCCGATGTCCCGGGCAGTACCCAGTCGCTGCCCCTGCGGCCTCTCACTCATGACCGTGCATCAGGCGCCGTGCTCGGCCTGACGCCCCGGACGGTACGGACCTTCTCCCTCCTCGGTGTCGTCTGGGACGACCCCTCCGCCGACCTCCACGGCCGCGTGCAGGTCCGCACCCGTACGGCCTCCACGGGGGAGTGGACCGACTGGCAGGACGTCGAGACCCACTACACCGAGCACGGTGCGGACCCGGACTCCTCGGAGGCCGCCTCCGGGAAGACGCGGGGCGCCACCGCGCCGCTGTGGGTGGGGGAGTCGGACGGGGTCGAGGTGCGGGTGCTGCCCGAACCGGATTCCGGCGAGCCGGAGGATGTGGACCCCGTCGACACGGTGTCGGACGAGGGTGTGTCAGGCGGGGAGGGGGCCGGCGCTGGTGAGGTGTCCACCCTGCCGGCCGGGATGCGGCTCGATCTGGTCGATCCGGGGGAGGCGGAGTCCGGGGGGTCCGACGAGGCCGGCGAGGCCGGGGAGACTGCGGGGGGCGCGGAGCCCGCCGAGCCTGCGGAGCCCGCTGAGCCCGCTGGGCCCGCCGAGGGACCTCGTACGGGCGCCATGACCGCCGCGGCCAAGGCCGCCTCCGCCGCCAACTCCGCCCTCGTGCCGCTCGGCGCCACCCAGATCCCCTCGCTCACCGCCGAGGAGACACGGGAGGAACTCGTCGCCCTGCGCGGCACCGAACTGACCGAGCAGCAGCAGGCCAAGCCGTACATCGGGCCGCGGCCCGCCATCACCACCCGGAGCGGCTGGGGGGCGGACGAGAGCCTGCGCGAGAAGGGCTTCGTCTACACGAGCAAGGTCAAGGCGGCGTTCGTGCACCACACCGCCTCCGGCAACAACTACTCCTGCTCGCAGGCGCCCTCCCTGATCCGCGGCTTCTACCGCTACCACACCAAGAGCCTGGGCTGGCGGGACATCGGCTACAACTTCCTCGTCGACAAGTGCGGCCGCATCTACGAGGGCCGGGCAGGCGGCGTGGCCAAGCCGGTCAAGGGCGCGCACACGATGGGGTTCAACTCCAAGACCACGGGCATCGCCGTCATCGGCTCCTACGGCTCCAAGAAGCCGTCCTCCAAGGCGGTGAAGGCCGTCGCCCGGCTCACCGCCTGGAAGCTCGGGCTGCACGGCATGAACCCGAAGAAGAAGACATCCCTGACGTCCGGCGGGGGCAACCTGTACGCGAAAGGCAAGAAGGTGAAGATGAAGGTGATCTCCGGCCACAGGGACGGGTTCAACACCTCCTGCCCCGGGGGGAAGCTGTACAAGAAGCTGGGCAGCGTGCGGTCCAAGGCCGCCGGTTACCAGGGCCGCTGAGAGAGCCGGCCGGGGGCCGGCCGCTCCGTTCCCGCCGGGGGCCGTCTGCATACACTGGCCGGCCGAAAGACAGTTCGGCCGGTCCCGGCAGGAAGCGAAGACGACAGGTGACAGAAGCGATCCTCCTGGTCGGCGGCAAGGGCACGCGACTGCGTCCCCTCACGGTGCACACGCCCAAGCCCATGGTCCCGGCGGCCGGGGTGCCGTTCCTCACGCACCAGCTCGCGCGGGCGCGCGCGGCGGGCGTGGAGCACATCGTCCTCGCCACGTCGTACCTCGCCGAGGTGTTCGAGCCGTACTTCGGCGACGGGTCCGCGCTGGGGCTGCACATCGAGTACGTCACGGAGGAGGAGCCGCTCGGCACGGGCGGCGCCATCCGCAACGTCGCCTCGCGGCTGAACTCCGGGCCGGACGAGCCGGTGCTGGTGTTCAACGGGGACATCCTGACGGGGCTGGACATCCGGGCGCTGGTGCGGACGCACGAGACGTCCGGCGCCGATGTCTCGCTGCACCTGACGCAGGTGAGCGATCCGCGGGCGTACGGGCTGGTGCCGACGGACGGGACGGGGCGGGTGCTGGCGTTCCTGGAGAAGCCGCAGACGCCCGAGGAGATCGTCACCGACCAGATCAACGCGGGGGCGTACGTGTTCCGGCGGTCGGTCATCGACACGATCCCCGCGGGACGGGTGGTGTCGGTCGAGCGGGAGACCTTCCCGGGGCTGCTTGCGGCGGGGGCGCATCTCCAGGGGATGGTCGACTCGACGTACTGGCTGGACCTCGGGACGCCGGCGGCGTTCGTACGCGGGTCGGCGGACCTGGTGCTCGGGAAGGCGCCGTCGCCTGCGGTGCCGGGGCGGTGCGGGGACCGGCTGGTGCTGCCGACGGCGCGGGTGGCTCGGGACGCGAAGCTGGAAGGCGGGACGGTGGTGGGCGAGGGGGCGTTCGTCGCGGAGGGCGCGAGGGTGTTCGGCTCGACGATCCTGCCGGGCGCGGTGATCGAACCGGGGGCGGTCGTGACGGACTCGCTGATCGGGACGCGGGCGCGGGTGGGGGAGCGGGCGGTGCTGACCGGGGCGGTCATAGGGGACGGGGCGGTCGTCGGCGCGCGCAACGAGCTGAGGGAGGGCGTGCGGGTGTGGTGCGACGCGCGGATCCCCGCCGGGGCGGTGCGGTTCTCTTCGGACCAGTAGGGGGCTGCGGTGTGACGCCTGCGGCGCATTCACCTGTCCGGTGGAGGTTGCTGTAGCGCCCACGGTGGGGTGGTGGTGCGGGGCCGCGGTGGGGGTGGTCGTCCTCGGTCTGGCGCGATGAGGGCGTTGACAAGGGGAAGGGCGCGGACGCGCCGGCCGCTGCGGGCGCCCACCGCCCCCCCGTCCCCTCCCCGCCGTACGCGGCTGCCGCTATCCGCGGGCATGCGTGCCGCCTGGGGCGGCACGGGTGGGCGCGGCGGCACCTCGTTGGCGCCGAGGTGCGCCGACACCCCCCGGCCCGCACCAACGCCGGGTGAGTAAAGGGGTACGGGTGTGCAACACCCGTACGGTGCCGCACAGCACGGAGTGCTAGAGCCGCCCGATGTCCCCGTGCGGCATACGGGGCGCCCGCCGCGCAGGCGTCCTTCCGCTCAGCAGGATGAGCCGCACGGCACGATGCCGCTGCCCCGCATACGGCTCGAGCAAGGACAGCATGACGGAGTCGTCCGCATCCCGGTCCCCCGCCAACGCCCACCCCACGATCCCCGGCAGATGCAGATCCCCCGTCGTCACCGCATCCACCGCCCCATGACTCCGCTGCACCGTCTCCGCCGACGTCCACGGCCCGATCCCGGACACCAGCTCCAGCCGCGCCCGCGCCTCCTCGGCAGACATACGAGCCGCCTCCTCCAGCCGCGCGGTGACCCGCACCGCGCGCAGCACGGTCGACGCCCGCTTGTCGTCGACACCGGCGCGGTGCCACTCCCAGGACGGGATCAGCGCCCAGGTGCGCGGCGCCGGCATGACCGCCATCCGCTCGGGCGCGGGTCCGGGCGCGGGTTCGCCGAACTTGCGGACCAGCAGCCGCCACGCCCGGTACGCCTCCCCGGTCGTGACCTTCTGCTCCAGGATCGACGGGATCAGCGATTCGAGGACCAGGCCGGTGCGCAGCAGACGCAGGCCCGGCAGGCGGTGGTGGGTGGACGCCAGCAGCCGGTGCCGGGGCACGAACGCGGACGGGTCGTCGGCGGCGCCGAGCAGTTCGGGGAGCCGGCCCAGGAGCCAGTCGGCGCCGGGGCCCCACGCCTGGCCGCGGACCGTGTCGTCGTGCACGGTCACCCGGAGGGTGCCGGGGCCCACGGGTGTGAGGCTGGTGCGCCACGCGGCGCCGTCCGGGGTCGTGCGGAAGGTGGGGTCGCCGGTGCCGCGGCGCAGCGGGCCGAGGACCAGGCCCAGCTCCAGGGGGCCGTCCGGCACCCAGGTCCGGGTCCGGGGCGAGGCCGGCGCGCTGCGGGGGCCTCGTGGCGACGGCATCGCGACATGGCCGCCGCGCACGGTGGTCCGCGTCGGGCGGGGAGCGAAGCGTCCGGCCACGAGAGTCCCTGGGGTGAGAGTGAGAGCTCCTACGAGAGTAGGGCCTCGCTCACCGCACCTCGATGAAACGGGCCGCGTCCCGCTCGGGACGGGGGCGTGGTTCCTCGGCCGGGTGGCCCACCGCCACCGCGCCCATCGGGTCCCAGTCGGCCGGCAGGTCCAACACGTTGCGGACGACTTCGCGGCAGAACATCGTCGACGACACCCACGCCGAGCCGAGCCGCTCGCCCGCGAGGGCCACCAGGAAGTTCTGCACGCCCGCGCCGGTGGCGACGACGAACATCTCCCGCTCCGCGCCGTCCCTGCGGGCGTCGCCGTAATGGTGCGAGCCGTCCATGACCAGGCAGGGCACGACCAGGTACGGGGCGTTGCGCAGGACGTCGCCGCGGCGGATCCTCCTGGCGACGGACTCCTCGGACTTGCCGTCCCGGCGCAGGTCCGCGATCCAGGCGTCGCGCATCGCGTCGAGGAGACGGGTGCGGGTCTCGGGGGATTCGAGGAGTACGAAGCGCCAGGGGGTGGTGTGGTGGGGCGCGGGGGCCGTCACGGCGGCGGCCACCGCGCGGCGGACCGCCTCGGGGTCGACCGGCTCGTCCGTGAAGGACCGCACCGTGCGGCGCTGGGTCACCGCTTCGCGGACCGCCTCGGACGTGCCGAGGCGGAACATGTCGTCGCGCGCGGCGCGGACCAGGGCGCCGGCGCCCTCGGTGTCGTCGGGCGACGTGGTGTGCGGCAGGCCGCGGACCACCGCCACCGGGAGGCCCGCTGCCTTGCCCTTGACCAGGTCGCCCGCGGCGGCCAGCTCGTCGGCGGTGGCGACGACCGTGGCGGAGAGCGGGTTGCCGTGCGCGTCGGTGCCGCCGCGCAGGTCGTCCAGCACGCGCACGCCCGCCGCGCCGATCGCCACGTCGGTCAGGCCCGCGCGCCAGGGGCGGCCGAAGGTGTCGGTGACGATCACGCCGACCTCGACGCCGAGCGCCTCGCGAATGCCCTGGCGGATCGTGCGCGCGGAGGCGTCCGGGTCCTCGGGGAGGAGCAGGACCGTGCCCGGCGCCGTGTTGGAGGCGTCGACGCCGGCGGCGGCCATGACCAGACCCTGCCGGTTCTCGACGATGCGCAGGGGGCCGCGCCGGGCCACCACCCGTACGGTCTCCGCGTCGATCGCGGCCTCCCGGTCGGCCGCCTCGACGATCCGGCCCTCCGCCTTGGAGACGATCTTCGAGGTGACCAGGAGGACGTCGCCGTCGGCGAGGTCGGGCGCGGCGGCCGCGATCAGCTTGGCCAGGTCGTCGCCGGGACGGACCTCGGGCAGGCCGGGGAGGGCCCAGACCCGGTAGGCGGGGAGCGCCTCGCTCATGCCGTACGGACCTCCTCGGCCAGGGCCAGCGCCTCGCCGGCCATCCGGGCGGCCGCGTCCACGTCGGTCATCATCAGCGGCACGGCCCGGCAGCGGATGCCCGCCGCCTCGACCCGCTCCGCGCTCGCCGCGTCCACGGTGTCCACCAGCCAGCCGTCCAGCAGCCCGGAGCCGTAGTGCTCGGCGACCGCGGCCGCCGTGGACTCCACGCCGACGGCGGCGAGCACCTTGTCGGCCATGCCGCGCACCGGCGCGTCCCCCACGATCGGGGAGAGGCCGACCACCGGCACGCCCGCGTCGGCGATGGCCTCGCGGATGCCGGGGACGGCGAGGATCGTCCCGACGGACACCACCGGGTTGGACGGCGGAAAGAGGACGACGTCGGCCTCGCCGATCGCCTCCAGCACGCCCGGGGCGGGCTTGGCCTGCTCCGCGCCGACCGGCACGACGGCCTGGGCGGGCACCGAGGCCCGCAGCCGCACCCAGTACTCCTGGAAGTGGATCGCCTTGCGCTCGCCGTCCAGCTCCACCGCCACGTGCGTCTCCACGCGGTCGTCGGTCATGGGGATCAGGCGTACGCCGGGCTGCCAGCGGTCGCACAGCGCCTCGGTGACCGCACTGAGCGGGAAGCCCGCGCCGAGCATCTGGGTGCGCACGATGTGCGTGGCGAAGTCGCGGTCGCCGAGCCCGAACCAGTCCGGGCCGACGCCGTAGGCCGTGAGTTCCTCCTTGAGGTGGAAGGTCTCGTCGCTCCGCCCCCAGCCCTGCTCCTCGTCGATACCGCCGCCGAGCGTGTACATCACCGTGTCGAGGTCCGGGCAGACCTTCAGCCCGAAGAGGTGGATGTCGTCGCCGGTGTTGCCGATGACCGTGACGTCCGCGTCCGGCGCGGCCTGCTTCAGACCGCGCAGGAAACGGGCACCGCCGATGCCGCCTGCCAGAACCACAATGCGCATGGGGCCATCCTCGCAGGCCGCCACGACATCGCGTCAGCCAGTCACCGGACCGTTGCCGGGCGTGCCTCGCAGTGCGGGGCGCCCGGGGAGGCGGCGGCCGGACGGAGCCGGGACGCGGGGTGCATCGGCATCTCCGTCAGGCCCGGGTGGTAGACGTGCAGGCTGACCGCGGGTTCCAGGGTGTCGTTGACGACGTCGTGCGCGTAACCGGGGGCGAAGACCCGCTGGTTCCCGGCGGTCAGCACGCGCGTGCCGCGGTCGGTGCGCTCGGTCAGCGCGCCGTGCAGGACGGTGAGCACGCCGGAGGAGCGGCCGTGGTCGTGCGGTCCGCTGCCCTGGCCGGGCACCCAGGACAGCAGCCACACCTCGTAGCCGGGGCCGGTGCGCAGCCGGTGGTACCAGCGGGTGGTGGCGTCGTAGCGCACGAGGGGTTCCCACTGGGCGCGGTCGGCGGCGACGGCGCGGGCCAGGCCGGCGAACTCGGCCACGGTGGAGGGGTGTTCACGCTCGGGCTGGAGCAGGTGCGGGACTTCGAGGATGTCGCCGGCGATCTGGAGGTCGCTGTCGCTGTTCATGGGATACGGAGGTCCTCGGCGCGATGAGGCGGGGCGGTGGGGGTGTCGCCGCGTGGGCCCGGATCGCGGGCGGGCGGCAGGGTCCGCCCCGGTCGGGAGCGGGTTCAGCAGGGAGAAGGCCGGGTCGTCGAGGGACGCGGCGGCGGCGGGAGCGCGGTGGGGCTCAACAGCCGGTACGGCGACAGCTACAGCGAGCGCGGGCAGCACCGAGGAACCCGACGGAGCGGGTCGAGGTGAGTGCCGGATTCGCGAGCATGCCCACAAGGAGAGCGGTTCACACCATTGAAGTCAACTCGACGCCCGGTATGTGGGACCGGGTTCACCTCATCCGGTTCATCTGACAGGTGAAAGGTTTGCTCAGTCGGTTGCCGGGACACAAGGTGCGCACGGCCGGGCCCCCCGCGCGCCGTTGCGATCCTGTGATCGGAATGTGATCCGGATCGCCGCGGCGAGGGGTGTCGGAACGAGATCGAACCTCTGGGCGTCCTCTCTCGTGAGCCTCTGTGCGGGGCCGGACACCCTCGCGGGTACCGTCTGCGTGTCAAGGTTTAGGGTGATTTGAACACTTTCCGCTCGGCCTTGGTTCCGCAGAGTGAATAAGGGGCCCAATAGCAGATCTCGGCTTGACTCGCCCGGAGCAGCACACTTGTAATTTCACTCGTGTCGTTCAGCCGGAATCGGTAACGGCCACATCACGGGGACGCGAAAGACGGACGAGGGGCGCACATGACCGAGCTGGTGCAGCAACTGCTGGTCGACGACGCGGACGAGGAACTCGGCTGGCAGGAGCGCGCGCTGTGCGCCCAGACCGACCCCGAGTCCTTCTTCCCCGAGAAGGGCGGCTCCACCCGGGAGGCCAAGAAGGTCTGCCTCGCCTGCGAGGTCCGGTCCGAGTGCCTCGAGTACGCCCTCGCGCACGACGAACGCTTCGGCATCTGGGGCGGCCTGTCCGAGCGGGAGCGCCGCCGCCTCAAGAAGGCCGCCGTGTGACGTGCGGCGCCCCGGGCACCGCCCGGCGCACTCCCGATATACACACGCTTCTTCGTACAAACGTCACTTAAGGCCCGTCGCCGGTGGGTTGTCCACAGGCGGCGGGCCCCCTTGTTGTGCAGCCGATAGTGTGGTCGCTCGTCCGAGACGCCCCGCCGCCCCCATCGGGCACGGGCGTCCCCACAGTCCACCGAACCGGGGCCCGTACCTCGATGTCCGTGCACAGCCACACGGCAGCCCGTCAGGATTCCGCTGCCGCACCTGAGTTCCCGCGTCACGTGGTGACCGCGGTCCTCGTCTCCCACGACGGCGCCCGCTGGCTGCCGGACGCGCTGGCCGGCCTGCTCGGCCAGGAGCGCCCCGTCCAGTCCGTCATGGCCGCCGACACCGGCAGCGCCGACGACTCCGCCCGGCTGGTCACCGAGGCCCTCGGCGACGACCGCGTCCTGCACCTCGCCCGGCGCACCGGCTTCGGCCAGGCCGTCGAGGAGTGCCACCGCGGCGCCCCCCGCCTCACCCCCGACGACCTGCCGTACCTGAAGCGGCCGAGCGGCTGGGACCCGGTCACCCGCAGCTGGCGCGACGACGCCTACGACCTTCCCGAACTGCCGTACGGCGAACCGGTCGAGTGGCTGTGGCTGCTGCACGACGACTGCGCGCCCGAGCCCGACGCGCTGGCGGAGCTGCTGCGCGTCGTGGAGAACGAGTACGAGCTCGGCCGTGAGGACGTCGCCGTCGTCGGCCCCAAGCTCCGCGGCTGGTACGACCGCAGGCAGCTGCTCGAGGTCGGCGTCTCCATCGCCAACTCCGGCCGTCGCTGGACGGGCCTGGACCGCCGCGAGCAGGACCAGGGCCAGCACGACCACGTGCGGCCCGTGCTGAGCGTGTCCACCGCGGGCATGCTCGTCCGCCGCGATCTCTTCGAGCAGCTCGGCGGCTTCGACCGGCATCTGCCCCTCATGCGCGACGACGTCGACCTGTGCTGGCGGTTCAACGCCGCCGGCTACCGGGTCCTCGTCGCGCCCGAGGCGGTCGTCCGGCACGCCGAGGCGGCCTCCCGCGAGCGCCGCACCGTCGACTGCGTGGGCCGCACCGCGGCCTCCCCGCACAAGGTGGACAAGGCCGGCGCCGTCCACACCCTCCTCGTCAACGCCCGCACCGCCGCCCTGCCCTGGGTGCTGCTCCGGGTCGTCCTCGGCACGCTGCTGCGCACCCTCGCCTACCTGGTCGGCAAGGTCCCCGGCCAGGCCGTCGACGAGATCCGCGGCCTCATGGGCGTCCTGCTGCGCCCCGAGCGCATCCTCGCCGGACGCCGCGACCGCGGCAGCCCCCAGGTGGACAAGGGCGAGCTGCGCCCGCTGTTCCCGCCGCCCGGCGCGACCGTCCGCGTCACCGTGGAGCAGGTCGCGAGCAACCTCGTCGGCCGCTCCGACCCCGAGGCGGCCTCCGGCGCCGGACGGCACGGCAGCGCGATCGAGTCAGGACCCGGCGGCGACGACGCCGACTTCCTCGAGATCGAGCAGTTCGCCCGCCTCAAGCGCATCGCCCGCCGACCGGGACCGGTCCTCTTCCTGACGCTGCTGCTGGTCTCGCTGGTGGCGTGCCGTCAACTCCTCGGCGGCGGCGCGCTGGCCGGCGGAGCCCTGCTGCCCGCGCCCGCCGCGGCGGGCGACCTGTGGGCCCGCTACACCGACGCCTGGCACGCGGTCGGCGCCGGCGGCACCGGCACCGCGCCCCCCTACCTGGCGATCGTCGCGGCGCTGGCGACCCTGCTGCTCGGCTCCACCGGCCTCGCCGTCACCGTGATGCTCGTCTGCTCGGTGCCGCTGGCCGGCCTCACCGCGTACTTCGCCTCCCGTCCGCTCGTCGAGTCCCGGCTGCTGCGCGCCTGGGCGGCCGTCGCCTACGCCTTCCTGCCCGCCGCGACCGGCGCCCTGGCCTCGGGACACATCGGCACGGCCGTGCTCGCCGTGCTGCTGCCCCTCCTCGCCCGCACCGGCATCGCCGCGAGCGGCCTCACCGCCCCCGACGGCCGCGGCAGCTGGCGCGCCACCTGGGCGTACGCGCTGCTGCTCACCCTCACCACGGCGTTCACCCCGATCGTGTGGCCGATGGCGCTGGTCCTCGGCGTCGGCGTGCTGGCCCTGCGCAGGGCCGCCCTCAAGACCTACGCGCCGCGCTTCCTGGCGCAGTTCGGCAGCCCCCTGCTGGTGCTCGCCCCCTGGTCGTTGTCCCTGCTGCCGTTCGGCTTCTTCCAGGAGGCCGGACTGCCGTTCGGGGCGTCTGCCGCGTCCGCGCTCGACCTGCTCGGCGTGAGCCCCGGCGGGCCCGGCACCGGAGGCGGGCTGCTGCTGATCGGCCTGGTCCTCGCCGCACTGGCCGCGCTGCTGCGCGCCGAGCGCCGCACGGCGATCCTCACCGCGTGGACGGCGGCCCTGGTGGGTCTCGTCTTCGCGGCCCTGTCCAACGGCTCCGCCTGGGCGGGCCCCGCCACCCTCGTCTACGGCATCGCCCTGCTGGCCGCCGGCACGCTGGGCGCGGACGGCGCCCGCTCGCGCGTCGCCGAGCAGAGCTTCGGATGGCGCCAGCCGGTCGCCGCGCTGATCGCCCTGGCCTGCGCCGTCGGCCCGCTGGTCCTCGCCGTCGGCTGGATGGTCCGCGGCGCCGACGGTCCCGTCGAGCGGCGCGACCCGGTGCAGGTGCCGGCGTTCGTCGCCGAGGAGAGCGCCACCCGCGACCAGGCCCGCACCCTGGTCCTCGACACCGACTCCGCCGACCGCGTCGACTACGTCCTGGTGCGCGGCTCCGGGGCCCGTATGGGCGACGCGGAGATCACCGCCCAGGACGGCGAGAACGAACTGCTCGACAAGGTCGTCGCCAACCTCGTCGCCGGCTCCGGCGCCGACCAGGCCGACCAGCTCGGCGGCTTCGCCGTCCGCTACGTCCTGGTGCACCCTGGCGCCCCGCGCGAGGTCACCCGGGTGCTGGACGCCACGCCGGGCCTGAGCCGGCTCAGCCAGCAGGCGGGCGGCGCGTTGTGGCGGGTGGACCGGCAGGTCGCCCGCGCGGCCGTCATGCCCGCCGGGGGCAAGGGCGAACCGGAGCCTGTGGCCGCGGGCCCGGTGGAGATCCACACCGAGATCGAGGCCGGAGCGGAAGGCCGCGTCCTGCGTCTGGCCGACTCCGCCGCGGAGGGCTGGACCGCCACCCTCGACGGCAAGGTGCTCACCCCGGCCACGGTCGACGGCTGGGCCCAGGGCTTCGAACTGCCCGCGTCCGGCGGGCGCCTGGACGTCACCTACGACGAGCCGTTCACGCACACCCTGTGGATGTGGGCGCAGGGGCTGCTCGCCGTGGTCCTCGTGGTCATGGCGCTGCCCGGCCGCAGCCGTGACATCGACGACGACCTGCCCGAGGAGGAGCCCGTCCCCGCCGAGGCCATGGCCGGCGAGGGCCGCCGCGCCCGCCGCCTGCGCGCCCAGGCCGAGGCGGAGGCCGCCGCGGCGGCCGGCGGCCCGGACGACGGCGCCCCGCAGGGGCCTGACGAACCCGGCCCCGAACCGGAGGCCGACATGCCCGCCCCGCCGGAGCACCCCCCGGCCGCCGTCCCGCACCAGGCGGACTACGGCGACTGGGACCAGAACCAGTACCGGAACGCGGGCTACGACGAGAACACCTATGCGGCCGCGCCCTACCAGCAGCAGTACCCGGCGGACGCCTACGGCGGACAGCAGTACCCGGCGGAGGCCTACCCGCAGCAGGAAGGCGCGTACGACCCGTACGGCTACGGCGCCCCGCAGCAGGGCTACGACCAGACGTACCCGCAGGGATACGACGGGACTGCGTACCCACAGGGCTACGACACCCCGTACGACCCCCACGGCACGGGCAACGAGCGTCCTGACGGGAGCCAGCAGTGAACCGCACCACCCTGTCCCTGATCGCGGGCGCCACCGCGCTCGCGGCCGTCACCGGCTTCGCCGCGGTCTCGGCGCCCGACCCCGAGGCCGCCGGGCAGCGCACCGGGGCGGCGGCCACCCTGCCCGTGGAGCGCACCGGCCTGCTGTGCCCGCAGCCCAGCACCTCCGACCTGGCCGAGACGACGTACACCTCGTTCACGCCGGTCACGGAGGGCGCGGACGACGAGGGCACGGCCGTGCTCCGGTCGGCCGCTCAGCAGTCGGCCCCGGACGGGGACGCCGAGGACGCCGGGGGCGAGAAGGACGGCGATGACGCCTCCGCCGACGAGGAGAGCGCGAAGGACGAGAAGGGCGAGAAGGGTGACAAGGACGCCGCGGAGGACGACAAGGCCGACCGGCCCGTCCTCCAGCTCAAGGAGCCCGGAAAACCGGTGACCGCCGAGACGGAGGGCGCCGACGCCCCCGCTCTCGTCGGCACCGCCGACGGCCGTTTCGCGTCCGGCTGGACCGCGCAGCAGACCACGGAGGTCGCGGCGGGCACCGGCCGCGGGCTCCAGGGCGTCGCCTGCTCCGCCGCCGACACGCAGTTCTGGTTCCCCGGCGCGAGCACGGACGACAGCCGCACCGACTACATCCACCTGACCAATCCGGACGACTCCGCGGCCGTCGTCGACATCGAGCTCTACGGCAAGGACGGCGAGCTGGAGACGACGGTGGGGGAGGGCATCACGGTCAAGCCCCGCTCCGCCGAGCCGGTGCTGCTGTCCACGCTCACCGCCGAGAAGCAGACCGACGTCACCGTGCACGTGGTGGTGCGCAGCGGCCGGGTCGGGGCCGCCGTGCAGGCCCTGGACGACGAGACGGGCGGCGACTGGCTGCCCGCGTCGGCCGACCCGTCGGGCCGTCTGGTCATGCCCGGCATCCCCAAGGACGCCAAGGCCGTGCGCCTGGTCGCCTTCACGCCCGGGGACGCCGGTGTCGACCTGAAGGTGCGGCTCGCCGCCCCGTCCGGTCTGATCACCCCGGCCGGCAACGAGACGCTGCACCTCAAGGGCGGCATGACGGCGGCCTTCGACCTGGGTGAGCTCACCCGCGGCGAGGCGGGTTCCCTCGTGCTGACGGCGCCGGACGGCTCCGTGCCGGTCGTGGCGGCCGTGCGGGTGCTGCGCGGCGAGGAGGGCAAGCAGGAGTCGGCGTTCATCCCGGCGGCGCGCCCGATCGAGACGCGGGCGACGGCGCTGGACAACACCGCCAAGGGCACCACCCTCTCGGTCACCGCGCCCGAGGGCGGGGCCGAGATCAAGGTGACGGCCTCCGCGGGTACCAAGGGCGGGACGCCGCAGACGAAGACGTACAGCATCAAGTCGGGGACGACGCAGGACATCGAGGCGCCGGTGCCCGCAGGGCTGAAGGGCAGCTACGCACTGACGGTCGAGACGCGGTCCGGCGGTCCCGTCTACGCCTCGCGCACCCTGGCCTCGACGGAGGGCGGCGTCCCGTTCTTCACGGTGCAGCCGCTCCCGGACGACCGGGGCGTGGTGGCGGTGCCGGACGCGTCCGAGGACCTGTCCGTCCTCCAGCGGTAGCCGCCTCCAGCGGTGGGCGTCCTCCAGTGGTGGGCGTCCTTCGGCGGTGCCCGTCCGCAAGCGGTGGCCGTACGAAGCCCCCGGTACGTCAGTCCTCGCCGTACCGGGGGTCGACCGTTTCGGGGGTGAGTCCCAGCAGGTCGGCGACCTGCTCGACGACGACCTCGTGGACCAGCGCCGCCCGCTCGTCACGCCCCTTGGAGCGGATCTCGACCGGCCGCCGGTAGATCACCACGCGCGCGGGGCGGCCGTCGCGCGCGGTCACCGTCCCGCCCAGCGGGACCCCCTCGTCCCAGCCGGGTCCGGCGGCGCCGTCCAGCCGGGGGACGTCCAGTACCAGGAAATCGATGTCGGCGAGCTGCGGCCAGCGCCGCTCCAGCCGCTCCACCGAGTCCTGCACCAGATCCGCGAACGTCTCCGCGCGGCTGGCGGCCAGCGGCACCTGGGGCGGTGCGATCGGGCCGCGCATGCCCCGCCCGTGGCGGTCACGGCGTCGGGGCCCGGGGGCTGCGGAGCGAGGAGTCACGGGGCTGTCCATCACTGCGAAGGGTAGTCGTCGTGCCGCCGCGCCGCCCCACGCCCACGCGCGTTCCGGCCGACCCGCGCGGCATGTCACTACCTGACCATTCCAGCCAAGGTTGGGCTCGATTCCGTATCTCTCCTGGACCGATCACCTCAAGGCATTTGACGGTGTTTATGCCGAGTGGTGACCGCAATCAGAACCGGCCGAAAGCCGCCGTTCCGGCGTACCGCCTGGTCACAGAGGTGTGTTTCCTGGGGTATGTGGGGCGTTTCACACCCCGACACGGGGGAGTGACCTGGTGGAGAGTCGTCGCGGCCCGCTCAAGAGTGCGGTACCGTCCAACGTCGTGAGCCCTGTACGTCGCTGTTCGCGCACCGCCTGCGGCCGTCCCGCCGTCGCGACGCTGACGTACGTCTACGCCGACTCGACCGCGGTCCTCGGCCCGCTCGCCACCTACGCCGAACCCCACTGCTACGACCTGTGCGCCGAGCACTCCGAGCGCCTCACCGCGCCGCGTGGCTGGGAGGTCGTCCGCCTGCTCGACGGGTCCGCCCCGGCGCAGCCCAGCGGGGACGACCTGGAAGCGCTCGCCAACGCCGTGCGTGAGGCGGCCCGCCCCCAGGAGCGGGCGGCCGGGGCCGGCGGCGGCGCACGCGGCGCCGACCCGATGGAGGTCGCCCGCCGAGGCCACCTGCGGGTTCTGCGCTCCCCGGACAACTGAGCCGAGCGCTCCGCCCCTCCCGTCACATCCCTTCACCGCACGCCCATTGACGCCCGCTTGGCGCGGACACGACCATTCCGGTGACCCAGCGAGAAATCGCTTTCGCATGGCGGAATCCGGGAGGCGCTCGTGTACGTCCAGGAACTGGAACCCGTCGCCGGATCACTCGGTCTCTCCGCCCTCGTGGCGGCTGCGCCGCTGCTGATCGTGCTGGTGCTGCTCGGCGGTGTCCGGATGAAGGCGCACCTCGCGGGCCTGATCGGCCTGGCGGCGGCGGTCGCGGTGGCCTGGCTGGTGTACGGGATGCCGCTGGACCAGACGCTCTCCAGCGGCGTCCAGGGCGCCGTCTTCGGGCTCTTCCCCATCATGTGGATCGTCGTGAACGCCCTGTGGATCTACCGGATGACGGTCCGCACCCGCCACTTCGACATCCTGCGCCGCTCCTTCGGCCGGCTCTCCGACGACCCCCGCATCCAGGCGCTCGTCGTCGCGTTCTGCTTCGGCGCCCTGCTGGAGGCGCTGGCCGGATTCGGCGCCCCCGTCGCGATCTCCGCCGTGATGCTGGTCGCCCTCGGCTTCGACCCCGTACGCGCCGCCGTGGTCGCGCTGGTCGCCAACACCGCGCCGGTGGCGTTCGGCGCGATGGGCACGCCCGTCGTCACGCTCGCCCAGGTCACCGGGCTGCCGCTCGACTCCGTGGCGTCCGTCGTCGGCCGCCAGACCCCGCTGCTGGCCCTCGTGGTGCCGCTCGTGCTCGTCTGGCTCGTCGACGGCCGACGCGGACTGCGCGAGACCTGGGTGCCCGCCCTGGTCTGCGGCGTCGCCTTCGCCGTGGCCCAGTTCGCCGCGTCCAACTACGTCTCCGCCCAGCTCGCCGACATCGGCGCCGCCCTCGCCGGCGCGGGCGCCCTGATGGCCGTGCCCCACTCCCGCGTGCCCGCCGCCGAATCCGTCCGGGCCTCCGTGCTGACCGGCACCCGCAGCGAGGAACTGGACGCCGAGGACCCGCGCGGCGAGGTCGTGCGGGCGTACGCCCCCTACGCGCTGATCGTCGCGATCTTCGCCGTCGCGCAGATCCCGGCCGTCAAGGACTGGCTCGCCGGCGCCACGCAGACCTGGAACTGGCCGCTGCTGGACGTAGCCGGCCCCGACGGCGAGCCCGTCGGCGGCAACATGTTCAGCCTGCCGCTCGTCTCCACCGGCGGGACGCTCGTGCTGTTCGCCGGGCTCGCCACCGCCGCGGTCCTCGGCGTCCACGCGCGCGTGGCGGTCAGGGAGTGGCTGGAGACCGTGCGCGAACTTCGGTTCGCACTGCTCACGGTGACCAGCGTGCTCGCCCTCGCCTACGTCATGAACCTCTCCGGACAGGCCGCCACCATCGGCCACTTCGTGGCGGCCGCCGGCGCGGGCCTCGCCTTCCTGTCCCCGGTGCTGGGCTGGTTCGGCGTCGCCGTGTCCGGCTCCGACACCTCCGCCAACGCCCTCTTCGGCGCCCTCCAGGTCACCGCCGCCCAGCAGTCCGGCCTTTCACCCGAACTGCTCGCCGCCGCCAACAGCTCCGGCGGCGTCCTCGGCAAGATGATCTCGCCGCAGAACCTCACCATCGCCTGCGCGGCCGTCGGACTCGCGGGCCGCGAGGGCGACCTGCTGCGCAAGGTGCTGCCCTGGAGCCTCGGCCTGCTGCTCGTGATGTGCCTGATCGTGGTGGGCCAGAGCACGGCGGTGCTCGGCTGGATGCTGCCCTGAACCTCCGCGACGGCCCTGCCGGACGCTACGGGTAGTTTGTGGTGACCGACAGGACTTCCGGAAGGGCTGGCCGTGGCTGCAGATCTCTCGCAGATCGTGAAGGCGTACGACGTGCGCGGGGTCGTCCCCGACCAGTGGGACGAGGCGCTCGCCGAGCTCTTCGGGGCCGCCTTCGTCCGGGTGACCTCCGCGACCGCCGTCGTCACCGGGCACGACATGCGCCCCTCGTCCCCGGGCCTGTCCGCCGCCTTCGCCCGCGGCGCGGCCGGCCAGGGCGCCGACGTCACCGAGATCGGCCTGTGCTCCACCGACCAGCTCTACTACGCCTCGGGGGCGCTGGACCTGCCGGGCGCGATGTTCACCGCCTCGCACAACCCGGCGCGCTACAACGGCATCAAGCTGTGCCGCGCGGGCGCCGCCCCCGTCGGCCAGGACACCGGCCTCGCCGACATCCGCGCCCTCGTCGAGGAGTGGAGCGACACGGGCGCCCCGCGGCCGGCCGCCGCCACCGGGACGGTCACCCGTCGCGACACCCTCGACGACTACGCGGCCCACCTGCGTTCCCTCGTCGACCTCACCGGCATCCGCCCGCTGAAGGTCGTCGTCGACGCCGGCAACGGCATGGGAGGCCACACCGTCCCCACCGTCCTCGCCGGACTGCCGCTCACGCTCGTCCCGATGTACTTCGAGCTCGACGGCACCTTCCCCAACCACGAGGCCAACCCGTTGGACCGGGCCAACCTCGTCGACCTGCAGAAGCGGGTCCGCGAGGAGGGCGCCGACCTCGGCCTCGCCTTCGACGGCGACGCCGACCGCTGCTTCGTCGTCGACGAGCGCGGCGAACCGGTCTCCCCCTCCGCCGTCACCGCCCTGGTCGCCGCCCGCGAACTCGCTCGCAACGGCGGCACGGGCACCGTCATCCACAACCTGATCACCTCGTGGTCCGTGCCCGAGGTCGTGCGGGAGAACGGCGGCACCCCCGAGCGCACCCGCGTGGGCCACTCCTTCATCAAGGCGGAGATGGCCAGGACCGGCGCCATCTTCGGCGGCGAGCACTCCGCCCACTACTACTTCCGCGACTTCTGGAACGCCGACACCGGCATGCTGGCCGCCCTGCACGTCCTCGCCGCGCTCGGCGAGCAGCAGGGCACCCTGTCCGCACTCGTCGACCAGTACGACCGCTACGCAGGCTCCGGCGAGATCAACTCCACCGTCGACGACCAGGCCGCCCGCCTCGCCGCGATCCGCGCCGCCTACGAGGGCCGCGAGGGCGTCACCCTCGACGACCTGGACGGCCTCACCGTCTCCGCCGCCGACTGGTGGTTCAACGTCCGCCCCAGCAACACCGAACCGCTGCTGCGGCTGAACGCCGAAGCCCGGGACGAGGCCACCATGATCCGCGTCCGCGACGAGGCCCTCGCCCTGATCAGGCAGTAATCGCCGAACCCTTGGGAGGCCGGGGCGGCGGGGGCCCGGGCGGTCCGCCCCGGACCCGCCGCACGGCCCTCACCGGCGGTACCCTGACCAGCACATCCACCAGTGAAGGGACCCTCATGCCTCTCGAAGCCGGCCTCCTGGAGATCCTGGCCTGCCCGGCCTGCCACTCCCCCCTCGAGGAGCGGGACACCGAGCTGGTCTGCACCGGCCAGGACTGCGGGCTCGCCTACCCGGTCCGCGACGGCATCCCCGTCCTCCTCGTCGACGAGGCCCGCCGCCCGGAGTAGCCGCCCCGCGCGCCCGGAGCCCCCGCGTACCGCCCCGCCGATCGGAGCCAGTCGCCCATGCTCGACGAATCGCTGCTCGACTCACCGGAGGGCCTCGCCGAGGCCGACCACCGCGCCCTGCTCCGCGGCGCCGCCGAGGCCGGGGCCCGCGTCCGCACCGCGGCACGGCACGCCGCCGATGCGGGCGTGGGCGACCTGAAGCCCGACGGCCGCCCCCGCGCCGTGCTCATCGCCGGGCCCGGCGCCGCCGCCACCCAGACCGCCGACCTGCTCGGCACCCTGGCCGGCGCCGGCAGCCCCGTCACCCGCCTCGCCCCCACCGGCGTCGCGCCCGCCGCGGGCGCCCTGCGCTGGGAACTGCCGGGCTGGGCGGGGTCCGTGGACCTGCTGCTGATCGCCACCCCGGACGGCACCGAACCGGGCCTGTCCCTGCTGTCCGAGCAGGCCTACCGGCGCGGCCTCACCGTCGTCGCCGTCGCCCCCGCCGGCACCCCGCTCGCCGAGTCCGTCTCCGGCAGCCACGGCCTGTTCGTCCCCATGGCCGTCGCGCCCTACGACCACGACGAACCCCTCGCCGCCTCCTCGCCCGGCGTGCTGTGGGCGCTGTTCACCCCGCTGCTCGCCCTGCTCGACCGCACCGGCCTGCTCACCGCGCCGCCGGACGCCCTGCAGAAGGTCGCCGACCGCCTCGACGCCGTCGCCGAACGCTGCGGGCCCGCCGTCGTCACGTACAGCAACGCGGCCAAGACCCTGGCCGCCGAACTCGCCGACGCGCTGCCCGTCGTGTGGACCGAGGGCGTCTCGGCCGGACCCGCGGGACGGCGCTTCGCCGCCGCGCTCGCCGAGCTGTCCGGCACCCCCGCCGTCGTCGCCGAACTGCCCGAGGCCCTCGCCGCGCACAGCGCCCTGCTCGCCGGACCGCTCGCCGCAGGCGCCGACCCGGACGACTTCTTCCGCGACCGCGTGGAGGAGGCGCCCGCCCTGCACGCGCGGGTGGTGCTGCTCCGCGACCGGCCCCTCGGCGGCCTCACCGCCGCCCCCGCCGCCCGTGAGCTGGCCCTCACCCACGACACGCCGATCAGCGAGCTGGAACCCGAGGAGGGCGGCGAACTGGAGACCCTCGCGGAACTGATCGCCGTCACCGATTTCGCCGCCGTTTACCTGGCGCTCGCCTCGGCACCCCGATGATGCCGCAGGCCCCCTGACCCCCGCGCGGCGCCAGGCCCGGCGCGCCCGCACGAGAACCGGCAGAAGGAACGCGAAGAGCCCCATGGACCGCCTCGACAACACCGTCCGCCCCTACGCCTGGGGCTCCACCACCGCCATCCCGCGGCTGCTCGGCACCGAGCCGACCGGCGAACCACAGGCGGAGATGTGGATGGGCGCCCACCCCGGCGCCCCCTCGCGCACCGGCCGGGGCACCCTCGCCGAGGTCGTCGACGCCGACCCTGAGCGCGAGCTCGGCGCCGCAACGGTCGCCAAGTTCGGGCCCCGCCTGCCGTTCCTGCTCAAACTCCTCGCCGCCGGCTCCCCGCTGTCCCTCCAGGTCCACCCCGACCGGGCGCAGGCACAGGCGGGCTACGAGGACGAGGAGCGCCGCGGCGTCCCCGTCACCGCCCCGCACCGCAACTACAAGGACACCAATCACAAGCCCGAACTGATCTGCGCCCTCACCGAGTTCGACGGCCTGTGCGGTTTCCGCGACCCGCTGCGCGCCGCCGAACTCCTCGACGGCCTCGGCGTGGACTCCCTCAAGCCGTACGTCGACCTGCTGCACGCCCGCCCCGAGGAGGCGGCGTTGCGCGAGGTGCTCACCGCCGTGCTCACCGCCGACCCGGACGAGATGGCCCGCACCGTCACGGAGACGGCCGCCGCCTGCGACCGCCTCGGCGGCGACTACGCCCCCTACGCCGGCATCGCCCACCACTACCCGGGCGACCCCGGCGTCATCGCCGCGATGCTCCTCAACCACGTCCGGCTGCAGCCCGGCGAGGCGATGTTCCTGGGCGCCGGCGTCCCGCACGCCTACCTCGACGGCCTCGGCGTCGAGATCATGGCCAACTCCGACAACGTCCTGCGCTGCGGCCTCACCCCCAAGCACGTCGACGTCCCCGAACTGCTGCGCATCGTCCGCTTCGAGGCCACCGACCCCGCCGTACTGCGCCCGGAGGCCGGCCCGGACGACGAGGAGGTCTACGAGACCCCCACCGACGAGTTCCGGCTCTCCCGCTACGTCCTTCCCGAGGGCGCCCCCGCCCACGACCTCACCCTCGAGGCACCGCAGGTCCTGCTGTGCACCGCGGGCGCCGTCCGGGCCGGTGAGCACGATCTGACCCCCGGACAGTCCGTGTTCGTCCCCGCGGGTGAGAAGGCCGAGGTCTCGGGTACCGGAACCGTCTTCCGGGCCACCGTCGTCCTTTGAGCGGGCCATGACCACGACCTGACGCTCCGTCGCCGGGCGGGACTGCAACAATGGCGCACCGTCATAGCACGGACCACGGCCCGGCGGCGGGCGCACACGCCTGCCCGGACCCCCACGGCGTACGAAGGGACAACGCGGACACATGAGCGCGTCAGGCGGCACCAAGGCGATCGTGGCGGCACTCGTCGCCAACCTCGCGATCGCGGTAGCGAAGTTCGTGGCGTTCGTCTTCAGCGGCTCCTCGTCGATGCTCGCCGAGTCCGTGCACTCGGTCGCCGACTCCGGCAACCAGGCACTGCTGCTAGTCGGCGGCAAGAAGGCGCGGCGCGAGGCCACCCCGGAACACCCCTTCGGCTACGGCCGCGAGCGGTACATCTACGCCTTCCTCGTCTCCATCGTCCTGTTCTCGGTCGGCGGCATGTTCGCCCTCTACGAGGGCTACGAGAAGATCAAGCACCCGCACGAGCTGGAGCACTGGTACTGGCCGGTCGGCGTGCTGATCTTCGCGATCATCGCCGAGAGCTTCTCCTTCCGCACCGCCATCAAGGAGTCCAACGCCCTGCGCGGCCGCCGCTCCTGGAAGGAGTTCGTCCGCCACGCCAAGGCGCCCGAACTGCCCGTCGTCCTGCTGGAGGACCTCGGCGCCCTCATCGGTCTGATCCTCGCCCTCGGCGGCGTCGGCCTGGCCCTCGCCACCGGCGACAGCGTCTGGGACGGCATCGGCACCCTCTGCATCGGCGTCCTGCTCATCCTGATCGCCCTGGTGCTCGCCGCCGAGACCAAGTCGCTGCTGCTCGGTGAGGCCGCGGGCACCGAGGAGACCCGCAAGATCGAGGCCGCCGTCGTCGACGGCGACACCGTCACCCGCATCATCCACATGCGCACCCTCCACCTCGGCCCCGAGGAACTGCTCGTCGCCGCCAAGATCGCGGTGCAGCACGACGACACCGCCACCGAGGTGGCCGCAGCCATCGACGCCGCCGAGGCCCGCATCCGCGACGCCGTGCCGATCGCCCGGGTGATCTACCTCGAGCCCGACATCTACAGCGAGGCCGAGGCCGCCAAGGGCTCCGACCCCGAGGCCACACCCGGCGGACCCACCCAGCCGGACGAGGCGCACTGACCCACCCGACACCGCCGTCAGGCCGTTCCGGGACCGCACCGCGGCCCCAGAACGGCCTGATGTGTTCGCGGCCGGACTGGGGACCGCCGGGCGGGTCGGTGTAGCTTGGGACGGAGCCAGACGTCGCTGCTGATGGCGGTCGGGCGGTCCCACCGCGGACCGGCCGAGGGAGAGAGGGCCTCCGACGGACTGCGCTGCGCGTACGCGGGCATGCCTGTGCCCTCCTCGGGCACTCCTGTGTCCGCCGCCGCGCAGACCAGCCGTACCCACCTCGACCCAACCCGAGGAGCAGCCCGTAATGACGACTGTCGACAACCGACAGGACTTCAAGGTCGCCGATCTCTCCCTGGCCGAGTTCGGCCGCAAGGAGATCACCCTCGCCGAGCACGAGATGCCCGGCCTGATGGCGATCCGCAAGGAGTACGCCGACGCCCAGCCCCTGGCCGGCGCCCGGATCACCGGCTCCCTGCACATGACCGTGCAGACCGCCGTCCTCATCGAGACCCTCGTCGCGCTCGGCGCGCGGGTCCGCTGGGCGTCCTGCAACATCTTCTCCACCCAGGACCACGCCGCGGCCGCCATCGCCGTCGGCCCGAACGGCACGCCCGACAACCCGCAGGGCGTCCCCGTCTTCGCCTGGAAGGGCGAGACGCTCGACGAGTACTGGTGGTGCACCGAGCAGGCGCTGACCTGGCCGGACAGCCCCACCGGCGGTCCGAACATGATCCTCGACGACGGCGGCGACGCCACGCTCCTCGTCCACAAGGGCGTGGAGTACGAGAAGGACGGCAAGGCGCCCTCCCCGGACACCGCCGAGTCCGACGAGCACCGGGTCATCCTGGAGCTCCTCAACCGCACCCTCGCCGAGAACCCGCAGAAGTGGACCCAGCTGTCCTCCGAGATCCGCGGTGTGACGGAGGAGACCACGACGGGTGTGCACCGTCTGTACGAGATGCAGCGTGACGGCGTCCTGCTGTTCCCGGCGATCAACGTGAACGACGCCGTGACGAAGTCGAAGTTCGACAACAAGTACGGCTGCCGCCACTCCCTGGTCGACGGCATCAACCGCGCCACCGACACCCTCATCGGCGGCAAGACCGCCGT
>NZ_JBIBXY010000009.1:0-196220 GCF_043082785.1 Streptomyces sp. NPDC014764
GCTCCCGCATCCCCGCAAGATCATCGCGTCCAACGGCCACGGTCCTCGCAACTCCCACAGATCGCGGGTGTTGCGAGGACCGTTAGAACCCAAGCCGAAGACGGGGGCCTTCCGCGTGCAGGCGGAGACCTGCGGGGGTCACCTCACATCGGTGAATGCGCCGTCAGGCGTGGGCGTGACCGCCCCGGTGGCTGCGGCCGGTGAAAACCCGGTACAGCGCGAGGAGAATGACGGAGCCGATGATGGCCGCGATCCAGGTCGACAGGTCGAAGAAGCCGTCGATCGAGTCCACCCCGAATATCACCTTGCCCAGGAACCCGCCGAGCAGACCGCCCGCGATGCCGATGAGCATGGTGATGATGATGCCGCCCGGGTCCTTGCCCGGCATGATTGCCTTGGCGATCGCGCCGGCGATCAGACCGATGAAAATCCAAGCGATAATGCCCATCACTGACTCCTTTGACGTCGGTTCGCGGAACGTGTATCCGCGAATTCCGCGTCCTAACAGAACTCTTACGGGAATCAGCGCGCGGTGACGTCGGTGTGCAGCAGATGGTGATCGGAGAACCGGCTGGGCCGCACCTCGTGCCCCAGAGCCGAAAGCCCGCGCAGGAACACGTAGTCGAACTTGCTCTGCCAGTCCGTCGTCGGCTCGCAGGACCCAGCGGCCGGCGGCCGGCATCCGGCGTCCGTGTCCTCGGCGAGCGCCCACATCGGGGACAGCTCGGGGGAGTCGGGCACGGCGTTGAAGTCGCCCAGCACGACGGCCCGCTCGTACCGCGCCACCTGCGGCGCCAGCACCGCGGTCTGCCGCTCGCGCACCTCCTCCTGACGCCGTTGCGCCAGGTGCGTGTTGAAGACCCTTACGGTCTGCCCGGCGACCTCGGTGGTGACGGCGATGTACCCGCGGTCCTCCGAGCCGCCGTCCGGGTACTCCGCCGTGACGACGTCGGTCATCGGCGCCGCCGACAGCAGCGCCTGGCCGTAGCCTCCCGGACGCCACGGAGCACCGCCGCAGCGGCTCCAGTTGCGCAGCACCGGGCCGTACTCGACGTGGTACTCCAGCCCGTGCAGATTGGCCAGGTGGTCCCGGATCCGCTCCACGTCCCGTACACAGGCCTCCTGGAGGCCGACGACCTGCGGCGCGTACGCGGCGATCTCCGCCGCCCTGTCGACGTTGCTCTCGTCGCACGGATTGCACATGTTCCACGTCATGACCCGGTTGGGCACCATGTCCTTGGCCGCGTCGACCGGCACCGTGCGGGCGAACGGGGCGCCGGCGGGCGTGCTCGGGCCGAGAAGCATCATGCAGGTCACGACGACGGCCCCCGCGATCAGCCACGCACCTCTACCGAGCACCCCCGCCTCCTCGCCGTGCAGCCGCACCGCGTGTCGGTGCCTCCTGCACCGAGGGTAGGCGACGGGGGTGTCAACAGCGCGTGAGGACCGGTTGTCCGCCCGCCGGACGGGAGTTGACCGACCCTGAGGGACCTGAGAGTCCTGAGGGACCTGAGGGGGCGCGGAGCGGTCAGCCGTTCGCCGCCAGGCGGTGGAAGTCGGCCAGCGCCGCGTCGATGGCGTGCGGCTGCGGACGGCCGGACGCGTCGAGTTGGTTCCACCGCTGGAGATTGACGGCGACGCACCACTGCCGGCCTCCGTCGGCACGGGCCATCGCCAGCGTCCCGCCGCCCCACACCGTGCCGCCGTGCCCCCAGTAGGGGTCCTGCCCCGGGCTCAGCGGCTCCAGCGGGTGCAGCCCGAGGCCGTAGTCGATCGTCCTCCCCTCCTGGGAGATCACCGGCACCGTGCGCCGCATCTCGGCCAGTGAGGACGGCGCGACGATCTCCCCGGCGAGCAGCAGCGCGTAGAAGCGGTTGAGGTCGGCGACCGTCGAGATCAGCGACGCCGAGGGGCCCACCCACGACATGTCGTGGACGCTGTGGTCGCGCGGCGGATCGATCATGCGGAACCACGCCTCGTAGAGCCGCGAGTGGGGCCCCTCGATGTGTGCTCCCACGGCGAGTTCGGTGTCCCGCAGCCCCGCCGGCCCGATCACGTCGCGGGCGATGCACCGCTCGGCCGGCAGGCCCGTCACCTCTTCCAACAGCTGCCCCAGAAGAAGGTAGTTGGTGTTGGAGTACACCCCCGGAGCGCCGCCCGGCACGCCGACCGGGGGAGCGGCCACCCCCATGCTGATCAGCTCGACGGGGTCGAACCGCGTGAACCGCAGCTCCTCCAGGCTCTCCGGCCCCGTCTCCGCGAGGTCGGGGAACGCCTTCAGCGACGGATAGGCGTACGGGAGGTACTCGGCGAGTCCGCTGGTGTGGTTGAGCAGCATCCGCACCGTGATCGCGTCGCCGCGTCCCCCCGGCACGAGACGGGGCAGGTACCGCGACACGGGCGCGTCGAGGCCGACCGTGCCCGCTTCCACCTGCCGCAGCACCGCGGCCGCGGTGAAGGTCTTGGTGACGCTGCCGGCCCGGTGCCGCAGGCCGGCGGTGACTGGACGGCCCGTCTCCGTGTCGGCGACCCCGGAGGCGCCCCGCCACACCCGGTCTCCGTCCCGCACCTCGGCGAACACCCCCGGCATTCCCGCGCGGTGGACGGCCTCGAGGGCGGCGTCCAGCGCCGCCGTGTCCAGCCGGTTTCCCATGACGTGTCTCCTTCCGGATCCCGCCGGGCGGCCCCGCGGGGCGAAGCCCGACCTCATGTCCCCATTATGCACGCGGTGCGTGCAACACCAAGTGCATAGGTTAGGGTGAAGTCCGGACGAGCACGGCGGAAGGGAAGCGATGGCAGGCCGAAGGCGCTGGTCGACCGAGGAGATCCTGGATGCGGCGGCCGAGCTGCTGCGCACCGACGACGCCGACGCGTTCAGCGTGCGCAAGCTGGCCGCGGTGCTCGGCACGGACTCCTCCAGCCTCTACCGGCACTTCCGCAGCAAGACCGAACTGCTTCGCGCCGTCGCGGACCGCACCCTGCTCACCGCCATGGACGGCTACCGTCCCGAGGGCGACTGGCGCGACCGCCTCACCGCGCTCGCCCTGTGCATCAGGGACGCCTTCGCCCGGCAGCCGCAGCTCGCCGCGGTGTGGGGCCGCCACGCCTCCAGCGGCGCGGGATCCCGCCTGATCATGGAGGAGGTGCTCCAGGCCCTGCGCGCGGCGGGCCTGCCCGACGAGGAGATCCCCGCGCACTACCACCGCCTCGCGGTGCTGCTCGTCGCGCTGGTCTCCTCCGACGCCGGCATCGGCACCGTCCCGCCCGAGGAGCGGGAACAGGGCCTCGAACTGTTCCGGGTCGCGGTCCTCGGCGCCGACCCCGAGCGCTTCCCGGCCCTGGCGCACTTCGCGCGTGAGGTCCACCCCCTGAGCGCGGACCGCCGCGCCGCCTTCGAGGACCTCGTCGCGGCGTATCTCGACCACATCGAGGCGGCAGCCGCTCAGGGTTAGACGGCGGGCGAAGCCCCTGCGCCGAGATGCCGGGCCGTGGCCACTCCTGAACAATGGGGACTGCCCTCTTCCGAGAGTGGGGATGCGACATGGCCGTCATTTCACGCGGATTCCACGGCCGGGCACGCGACAACGGGCACGAGCTGCCGCCGGGTCAGTACGAGACCACCGGCTTCCCCGTACTGTCCGCGGGTCCCACGCCCACGGTGAGCCTCGACGACTGGGAGTTCACCGTCCGCACCGAGACCGGCGTCCGGTACCAGTGGAACTGGCAGGAGCTGATGGCCCTGCCCTCCGAGACGCCCACCGTCGACATCCACTGCGTGACCAAGTGGTCGAAGTTCGGCACCCGATGGCAGGGCGTGTCCCTCGACGTCCTCCTCGCGAACGTGGAGTCCGGCGCCGAGTACGCCCTGGTCCGCTCCTACGGCGACTACACCACCAACATCCCCGTCGAGGACCTCCTCGACGGCAAGGCGTGGATCGTCCACCGCTTCGACGACGAGGAACTCCCCGCGGAACACGGCGGCCCCGCCCGCCTCCTCGTCCCGCACCTGTACTTCTGGAAGTCCGCCAAGTGGGTGCGCGGCATCCAGTTGCTCGACGAGGAGGAACTGGGCTTCTGGGAGACCGTCGGCTACCACGAGTACGGTGACCCATGGCGCGAGCAGCGGTACCAAGGCGACTAGGCGCACGGCTGCGCTGGCTGGAGGCCCGCCTCACCGGCCGGCACGACGAGTCGGACACCGCCCGCACCCTGGTGTTCGACGTCCCCGGCTGGCCGGGCCACCTGCCCGGACAGCACGTCGACGTACGGCTCACCGCCGAGGACGGCTACAGCACGCAGCGCAGCTACTCGATCGCCTCCGCCTCGGACGGGGAACGCGTCGAGCTGACCGTCGAACGGATCGACGACGGCGAGGTCTCGCCCTACCTGGTGGACGTCCTCGAGGTGGGGGGCGTGATCGAACTGCGCGGGCCGGTGGGCGGCTGGTTCGTCTGGCGGCCCGACGAGCAGAAGGAACCGGTGCTGCTCGTCGCGGGCGGCTCAGGACTGGTGCCGTTGATGGCGATGATCCGCACCCGCCGCGCCCTGTCCAACCGCGTGCCGTTCCGGCTGGTGTACAGCCTCCGCGACCCGGGATCCCAGCTGTTCGTCCCGGACCTGCGGACGCAGGACCCGGGACTCGACAAGACCTTCCTCTACAGCCGCTCCGCACCGGAGGGCTGGCCGCGGCCGCCCGGGCGCGTCACCGCGAACGATCTGTCCGCCGGCGGGTGGCCGCCGGACTTCGAACCGGCCTGCTACGTCTGCGGATCCACCGGATTCGTGGAGACGGCGTCCGGTCTGCTCGTGGCACTCGGCCACGACCCCCGCCGGATACGGACCGAACGCTTCGGTCCCGGCGGGTGAGCGAAGGGACCCGTTTCATGACCACCGAACCCGGCTTCCTCGACGGCAACGCCGCCGCCGGTGACCTCGAGTCGCTGTTCGGCGCCGACATGACCATGGCGTCCGGCCGGTGCCAGGGCTGCGGCCTGCGGATGCGGCTGGCGGAGGCGCACGCCTACCTCGGCGGCCCGGGGACGGTGCTGCGCTGCCCCGGCTGCGACGACGTGCTGCTGCGCATGGTCCGCTCGCCGAGCCACCTCTGGTTCGACGCGAGCGGCCTTGACTATCTGCGTCTTCCTGCGGCCGCCGTGTGAACGGCAGAAGGACGTGTGAACGGCACGAACTCGGGGTGAACCCGGGATGACGGCCGCCGTCCCGGTCGACGGAACGGCGGCCTCCCGGAAGGCGCCGCTCGGGGGCGTACCCCGTCAGCGGCCGGGCAGTCGCTGCTGCACCTCCTGGAGCACCCAGCCGTTGCCGTCCGGGTCGCTGAAGGTGGCGTAGGAGCCGTAGGACATCCGGTCCGGGTGGAGACCCGGCAGCCGTCCCTGCCCCTGGGCGGGGTCGTGGGTGAAGTCCCCGCCGCCGTGGCCGTGGTAGAACACCGCGTTGGCGTCGTGGAAGACCTCGCTGACCTCGATACCGCGGTCGACGAGTTCCGCGCGGCTCTTCTCGATGTCGGGGACGACGAGGTACATGCCCTGCGCGGAGCCCGGCGGCACGGACGTGATGCCCTTGCCGAAGATGACCGAGCACTCCGAACCGGGCGGGGTGAGGTGCACGGCCCGCCATTCCTCGCCGGCCGCCTTGTCGAGGTCCGGCCGAAAGCCCATGGCCTCGTAGAAGGCCTTGGCCCGGTCGACGTCCGACACCGGCAGCACGATGAGTTCGAGCTTGAGATCCATGAGGGTGACTGCTTTCCGTCGTTGGGGCCCCCGCTCCCGACGGGCACACCGGCGTCACGCGACGGCGACGACGGTCTTCCCGGCCGTCCCGGATTTGGTGCGGAACGCGTCCGGCGCCTCGGCGAGCGGACGGACGCTTCCCACCAAGGGCCGCAGCCGGCCCTGCCGGTGACGGTCGACGACCTGCGCGAGGTGATCCCGGTCGGGCTCGACGATGAAGTACATCGCCCGGCCGTCCTCGGGCCGTACGGTCGGCGGGCGGGAGATGCTGATGAGGGCGCCTCCCGCTCTGAGGACGGCGGCCGAGCGGTCGAGCACTGTCCCTCCGACGGCGTCGAAGACGAGGTCGACCGGTCCCACGGCTTCTTCCCATGCCGGCTGTTCGAGGTCGACGAACTCCTCCGCGCCCAGTTCCAGCACCAGGTCCCTGCTCTTCGCGCGGCCCGAACCGAGGACACGCGCTCCGGCGTCACGGGCGAGCTGCGTGGCTGCCATTCCCACCCCCCCTCCCGCTCCGTGCACGAGGACGCTCTGCCCGGTTTCGAGCCGACCGTGTGTGAACAACCCCTGCCAGGCGGTGAGTCCGGGCATCGGCAGGGCCGCCGCCGGCACCGGGTCGACGTCCGCGGGCAACGGCGTGAGGTTGCGCGCCTCCACCGCCACGTACTCGGCGAGGGTGCCGTCGCGGTTCCAGTCGGTGAGGCCGATCACCCGCTGTCCGACGGACAGTCCGGTGGTTCCGAGCGCCACCTCGGCGACCTCCCCCGACACCTCGTGTCCCGGTACGACGGGGGAGCGCGGCCTGCCGGCCCGGTCGACCCACGAGCCGGGCCAGGTGAGTTCACCGGGCGTGAAGGAGGCCGCCCGTACCTTCACGACGACGTCGCCCTCGCCCGCGTACGGGTACGGGGCTTCCTCCAGGACGAGTTCGTCCAATGGTGCGTCGCGGTCGTGAGCTCGTACCGCTCTCATGGAGGCCCCCTGACTCAGTGGGAGGAAGACCTCCTTCCAGCATGACCCCGTGACGCCCTCAGGTCGAACGGAGCGGTCCCGTCTCACGCGTCGCCGTCAGGGGCGCGCCGGACCTTCGGGGAAGGAGCCGCCGCCCCCGATGCCCTGCCGGTCACCGGTGCGGGCGAGCGTACGGCGGGATCCCTCGGGATACTGCCGCTCCACGGCCTCGTCCAGCAGCGCGAGTTGGCGGCGCACCGCGGGCCGCCGTGCCGCCGGCACCCCGGCAAGCAGCCCGTCCAGCAAGGCGCGCAGCCGCCGGCACACCTGGAGCGAGCCGACGCCGTACTCGCGGGCCTCGGTGACGCCCAGCTCGAGGTACTCCTCCCAGCCGCGGCCCGGCACCACGACGCGAGGACGGCCGTCCAGGTCGGCCAGCACCTGCCGGCCCCGCAGCTCCGACCGGCCGACCCCGTGCAGGAACGTCTCGATGTGGTTGAGGACCTGCACGGCGGTCGTCGGGTCGTTCACCGCCGAGGACAGCGCCCGGGCCGCGATGTCGGCCAGCACGCGCAGCGCGAAGGCGGGATCCTGCTCGACGGTCCGCTCGGCGCCCAGCGCGACCAGCCCCGCGAGGCGGCGCGGTTCCGGCGGGGTGCGGAGCGTGCCGTGGACCTCCAGCAGAACCGACCCGGGCGGCACGAAGTCCCCGACGCGGTGTGCCACCACGATCACGCAGTCGTGCCGCGACGCGGCCCGCACCAGCCCGGCCACGTCCAGCCCCTGCACCGCCCCGCCCTCCGTCGCGCGCACCACCTGCGCGGGCGCGTCCGGGCGCGGACCGTCGTCCCGCTCGTCGAGGAGGACGCATCGGCCCTGCGCCTGCACGGACACGCCGAGGACGTGCAGGCCGGTGCGGCACACCCGTTCGGCGATCGCCACCGGACGCACGTCGTGCACGAAGCGGTTCAGGTAGACCAGCAGCATCACCAGGCTGACCGCGACCCCGAGACCGGCCAGGGTGACGCCCAGGTCGGGCACCGTGTCCGGGCCGATCCGGCGCAGCAGCGTGAACGCGAAGGCGAAGGTGCCGGCGAACAGGGACAGCACGAGCTTTTGCAGCGGGTTGCGGTACCAGAGCCGCATGTAGCGAGGGGACAGCGTGCCGGTGGCCTGCTGGACGACCAGCACCCCGATCGTGACGACGAACCCCAGCAGGGCGACCATGGCGCCCACGATGGCCGTCAGCACGCCCGTCGCCGTGGCGGCCGTGTACCGCCAGCCGGTCGGGATGCCCACCATGTCGTCGAGGGCGAGCGCCGCCTCTCCGAGCAGGGCCCCGGCGGCCAGGCCGAGCACCGGCAGGATCCACAGGCTGGTCCTGACGTACTGCCCCAGCTGGAACCGGAAGGACCAGGTCGGCATGGGCCGCCTCCGCAGTGCCCGGGAACGGGCTCGTTCCTCACGCTACCGCCGGGGCACGCCCGCCGCAGAGCCCGGCGGGGGCGCGGCCGGCCGCCGGACGATTGCCCGCCCAGATGCCTTCAGGGTGCCTCTTTTTCGGTGCCGGACAATCCTCGGCGGGACAATTGCGCCCGATTTGGAGCGATCCGTCATCGTCCCCGACCATGTCTCCGGCCCGGCGATCCCGGGCATCCGTTCGACGAGAGGCGCACCACCCCATGCACGTCACCGGGACCGTCCCCCCACCGGCTCCGGCCCCGCAGGACACGCCCGACGGCACCCCGGACGGCACGGGACGGCGCACCCGCCGCTTCGGACTGCCCGTCGCCACCGCGCTGGTCATGGGCAACATCATCGGCGGTGGCATCTTCCTGCTCCCGGCGTCCATCGCCCCCTACGGCACCATCAGCCTGCTCGCCTTCGGTGTGCTGACGGTCGGCGCCATCGCCCTGGCCCTCGTCTTCGGCCGCCTCGCCGAACGCGACCCCCGCACCGGCGGTCCGTACGTGTACGCCCGTGAGGCCTTCGGCGACTTCGCCGGGTTCCTCGCCGCCTGGGCGTACTGGATCACCACCTGGGTGTCCAACGCCGCCCTCGCCGTCGCCGCCGTCGGCTACCTCGACGTGCTGATCCCCGTCGGCGAACACCGCTGGACCGCCTGCCTCGCGGCCCTCGTCATCCAGTGGCTGCCCGCCCTCGCCAACTACGCCGGCACCCGTTACGTCGGCGCCGTGCAGGTCGTGTCCACGGTGCTCAAGCTCGTACCGCTGCTGCTCGTCGCCGTCGGCGGGCTCTTCTTCTTCGACGCGGGCAACCTGGGGCCGTTCCGGGCGGGCGGCGAGAGCGCGATGGGCGCCGTCTCCGCAGCGGCCGCCATCCTGCTCTTCTCCTACCTCGGCGTGGAGTCCGCCGCCGTCAGCGCCGGCGAGGTGCGCGATCCACGGCGCGCCGTCGGACGCGCCACCGTCATCGGCACCGCCGGGGCGGCGGTCGTCTACCTGCTCGGCACCCTCGCCGTCTTCGGGACGGTCGCCCACGACCGGCTCGTCGAGTCCGGCGCACCCTTCTCGGACGCCGTCAACGGCATGTTCGGCGGCGCGTGGGGCGGCTGGGCCGTGGCGCTCGCCGCACTCGTCTCCATGACCGGCTGCCTCAACGGCTGGACCCTCCTCAGCGCCCAGACCTCCTGCGCCGCCGCCGAGGACGGGCTGTTCCCGGCCCCCCTGGCCCGCAAGCGGCGCGGCGTGCCGACGGTGGGTGTCGGCGTCACCGTCCTCCTCGCCTCCCTGCTCACCGTGTACAACTACGCCTCCGGCACGGCCCGCGTGTTCGAGACGCTGGTCCTGGTCACCACCTTCACCGCGACCGTCCCGTACCTGCTCGCGACAGCCGCGCAGCTCTACCACCTCGTGTCCGGGCAGCGGGACCGCGTCGACCGCGGGCGGCTGGTCCGCGACCTGGCCGTCGCCTCGGTCGCCGCCGCGTTCTCGCTGTGGCTGGTCGCCGGCGCCGGGTACCAGGCCGTCTACCAGGGCGTGCTGTTCCTCTTCGGCGGCGTGCTGGTCCACGCCGTCATGGCGGCCCGCAAGCAGCGGACGGCGACCGGCACCGCCGGCCGGTGACCGCGACCGGCGGGCGCCGCGGGACCCGCGGCGGGTTCGGGCAAATGGGGCAGCTTGCGGCGCAGGGCGTTGCCTCCGGGCGGCCCGGCAGTTGATCCAGAACACGGAGCACGTGAGGCGGCCGGTCCTTCCGGCCGCCTCACGTGCTGCCGTGCCGCCCTGTTCCGCCCCTCCCGCCGGAGGCCGCCCGCGATGCACGAACCCGCCCACCCGTCGCCCCAGCCGGACGCCCCACGCGCCGCCGAACGGTCTCTCCCGGAACCCCGCCTGCTCAGCGGCGTCTACGGACTGGTCCTGGCCAGCGCCCTGGCGGCCGCCCTCGACTCACCGGACGAGCAGACCACCCCCGGCTCCGACGCCCTGTGGGTGCTGCTCACCGCCGTCGCGGCCGCGGCCGCACACGGTTACGCGCACGTGCTCTCCCACCGCATGTCCGCCGAGCCGGGCGGACTCATGGCCGGCCTGCGCGCCATGATCGCGGAGTGGCCGGTGGTCGCCGCCGCGGTCCCCACGATCGTCCTGCTGCTCTTCGCGGTCCCCGACTGGTGGACGGAGGCCGACGCCGTCGATGTGGCCCTGGTGGTCAACACCCTGATCCTCGCCGGATGGGGCATGTGGACCGCACGCCGGGCCGGCCGGACCTGGCCGGCCTCGCTGCGGGGCGGGGCGGGGGACATGTTGATCGGCCTGGTGATCATCGGCGCGAACGCCGTGATCAAGTAGCGCCCCGCTTCCTACGCCCCACGGCGCGGGGCCGGCTCGGACAGCACCTCTAACCGGGCCGGCCCGACGAGGAGGACGCCGTCGTCGAGCGGGGTGCACCGCACCCCGCCCTTGTCGCGGAGCGCCTTCTGGGCGCCCGGTCCGACGGTCACGTTCATCCACGCGCAGGGCCGCGCCGGACGGTTCAGCGAGAACCGCACAGGGCCCTCCCCGCAGTCCAGACTCACCGTCGCGCCCACCAGCGCGTCGACGTCGACGCCCCGCAGCAGCACGTTGCGCCGGGTCTGCCGCAGATCGACGGCGGGATCGATGTCCGTGGGAAGGTTCTCCACGGACATCATCGTCACGGAGGCGTCCCGGTGCGCGGCCTGCGCGAAGTAGCGGTCGCCCACCAGCCCCAGACGCGCCCGCACCTCGGCGCGCGCGACGCGCTCGTCGTCCGGGCCGGGCGCGGGCCCCTCCGAGGGCCGACCGGCCAGCCGGTGCGCGGGCGACACCAGAAGCTGCACCACTTCGACGTCGATCATGCGCTTCCTCGCCGGCTCCGTCGGACACGACCGGCACCGACCCTACCCGCCGGAACCGGCCCCCTCCTCCGCCGACGGCTCTGCTCCCCGCCCGTCGCCCGCAGTACCACAGCGGCGGTGGCGCCCGCCGCCGCGCCCCACGCCACCGCCGCGCCCGCCCCCTCGCCGAGCCCGGACGCGGCTCGGAGCAGATGCCACGACGTCGTCCCGCCGTCGACCACTGTCACGCGCCACAGGTGCCGCACCAGCAGCCCCAGGACGACGGCGCACACCACGCACACGGCCATCGCGGGGACCGGCATCCGGGTGAGCGTCCCCGGCAGCCGCCGCAGCGCGCACACCGCGACCACCGCGTCCGCACCGGGACGTCCCCGCGCGGCTGAGGCCCGGTGTGACGCGACGCCACCCGGTTCACGAACACCGTCCACGCCCCCGCGCCACGACCGGCCGTGGCGGGCAGGGCCTCACGCACCGGTCATCACATGGGGGTCACGGTGCCGCTGCGAAACCTGGGACAAGGTCCGGGCAGCAGGCACGGATCCGTAAGCGTGTTCGCGTCGGGAGCGGGAACGAGAGGTCGCACGGACCGCCCGGTCCGCGGGCTCACCGCCCCTTCGCGACACCCTGGGAGGACTTCATGATGGTCGTCGGCATCATCGCCGTCTGCATCGTCATCGCCCTGCTCGCCTTCTTCGTGCCACGCCTGTCGCGGCACCCGCAGAACGGGACGCAGCGCACCCTGGGCCTCGGCTCGCGCGCCGGTTCGAAGGCCCCGGGGCCGCTCGGCCGGCTCCTGAGCAAGCCCTTCAACTCCAGCTCGCGCGCCGTCGGCCGGAGCGGCTCCGCCGGCCGCCGCGCCCGCGGCAAGATGCCGTTCTGACCCCGCGCGACGGGCAGGGTCACGACGTCCGGGGCGGCACCTCCGTGGCGTACCGCGGCCGGCCGGCGGGCCGGTACACCTGGAACGTCACCCCGCCCGGCGTGGCCAGTGAGTCCACCAGCTCGAGCGCGCAGTCCGGGCCGTCCGCCGGGAACAGCCGTGTGCCCTGACCCACGATCACCGGATAGGTCAGCAGCAGCATCTCGTCGATCAGGCCCTCGGCGGCCAGCCATCGCACCAGCTGCCCGCTGCCGTGCACCTGGAGCTCACCGGGCATCCGCTCCTTGAGCTCCCGCACGGCGGCGGCGGGGTCACCGGCCAGCACGGTCGTGCGCGCCCAGCCCGGATCGGTGAGCGTCTTCGACACGACGTACTTGGTCCGCGCGTGCAGCGGCGCCGCGACCGGATTGTCCTCCGGCTCGGCCATGGCGCCCCACGAGGCGGCGAAGATCTCGTAGGTCCTGCGCCCGAACAGGAACGCGCCGGCCCGCCCGTACACCTCGCCGAGACGGGTCATGGTCTCCTCGTCGACCAGCGGCAGGGCCCAGCCCCCGCGCACGAAACCGCCCCGGCGGTCCTCGTCCGCCCCGCCGAGGCCCTGCATGACGCCGTCGACGGAGACGTTGGTGATGGTGGTCAGCTTCATGGTGTCCGCTCCCGTCGGCCGGCACGGCGCCCGGTGCGCCGCCTCCTCCGGGTGGGACTCCGCCGGCCCGCCGAACTCATCGGTGCGTCCCTCCGGAGCCCGGCGACCCGACGGGCCCGGGCTTGGCGGCGCATACTGACGGTGACGTGCCGGCGCCGGACGGGAGACCGCACATGAGCCCATCGCGGGTCGACCACCAGGCCCTCTTCTCGGTCCTGCCCAGCCCGTACCTGGTGCTGGACGCCGATCTCAGCGTCGTCGACGTCAACGAGATGTACCTGGCAGTGACCGGCCGCACCCGTGAGGAGCTGATCGGCCGCTACCTCTTCGACGTCTACCCGGACAACCCCGAGGACCCGGCGGCAGACGGTATCCGCACCCTGACCGCGTCCCTCCAGCGTGTCCTGCGGACCAAGGAACCGGACTCGCTCGCCGTGCAGCGGTACGACCTGCCGGTGCCGGGCCGCCCCGGCGCCTTCCAGGAACGCTGGTGGTCGCCGGTCAACACGCCCGTCCTCGGCCCCGACGGCGAGATCGAATGGATCGTCCACCGCGTCGAGGACATGACCGAGTTCCTGCTGTCCCGCCCGGTCCACGACCCACCGACCGGCCGGGTGCGCACCAGGGCCGTCACGGAGGCCGAGCTGTACGCCAGGGCGCGGCAACTGCAGGAGACCAACGAGAAGCTCCGCGCCGCCCACGACTGGGAACGCCGCACCGCGCTCGCCCTCCAGGACGTCATGCTGCACGCCCCGGACCTGGCCGCGCACCGCGGCATCGCCGTGCGGTACATGCCGGCCACCCGCTCCCTCAACGTGTGCGGCGACTGGTACGACGTGGTCGACCTGAGCGACGACAGCTTCACCGTCGCGGTCGGCGACGTCGTCGGCCACGGCCTGGAGGCCGCCGCCGTCATGGGCATGCTGCGCAGCGCCCTGTCCGCCGCCGTGCGCGCCATCCACGAACCGGGGGCGGCGATGGACCTCCTCAGCCGGTACGCCCGGACCTTCGAAGGCGCGCTGGCGACCACTGCCGCCAAGGCCGTCGTGGACACCGGATCCCGCCGCATCACCTACACCTGCGCCGGCCACCCCCCACCGGTGCTGGGCCGGAGCCACGGCCCGGCGGAACTGCTCGACCAGGCCACCGACCCGCCGCTGGGCGTCCTCGCCGAACGGACCCCGCGCCCGCAGGCCACCGTCTCCTACGCTCCGGGCGACACCCTGGTGCTCTACACCGACGGCCTGATCGAACGCCGGGGCGAGGACATCGACGCGGGCCTGATGCGCCTCACCGACGCGGTCGCCCACCACGCCGGCCTCGACCCGGAACCCCTCGCCGACACCTTGCTCACCCGCATGGGCGTGGCCGACGGGGGCCGCGACGACATCGCGCTGATCGTCGTGCGTCTGTAGGACCGCGGGGTCAGCGCGCACCCGCGGGAACGGTGTCCCGGGCCGCCTGCCGTGCCCGGCGCCGCCCGGTCGCCGCGTACCACTGCACGGCGAGGGCCAGGGCGAGGAACACCTCGACGGCGTCCCCGCCGTAGTACATGAGCTGCGCCCCCGCCCGCAGATCGACAGCCGCGAAGGCGGTCCCCGGCGGCCCCGCCACGTACAGGCTCTTGGCCAGGACGGCGTGCGCCGCGCCCGCCCCCAGCAGCGTCACCGCCCGCAGCGGCAGACCGCATCGGCCGCGCACCGGGTCGAGCCGGCAGACGGCCATCGCGAACAGCAGTCCGGCCAGCAGCATGTGCAGCTCCAGCAGACCGCCCAGAAGGGGATGCCGATGAGCGGCGGTCCACAGGTCCGTGCGGTACAGAAGCCACAGCCCGCCGAGATCGACGGCCGCGGCGACCGGCGGGAACAACAGCCGCCCGGCGGCGGGGGAGTGCGCCACCCGCAGCAGTCCCCGGCGCGGTCGGCCCGGCGGCAGCAGTCGCAGGACGAGCGTGAGCGGGCGGGCCACAGCGAGCAGCGCGGGCCCCGCCATCGCCGTCAGCAGATGACGGCCGGTGTGCGCGGTGAACGGCCCGCCCGGCACCGGACCGGCCAGCCCCCACACCACGGCCGCGCACCCCGCGGCGAACACGCAGTCGCGCCGCCACGGCCAGGCGTCCCCCCGCCTCCGCAGCCGGGCGGCGCCCGCCGCGTTCATCACGGCGGCGAGCACACACGCGAGCGTGAGGGGAGCCGCCACCGGACCGGCGGTCACGACGGCCGCCGCTCACCGGCCCGTCGGGCGCGCGCCAGCAGCACGCCCCCGATCACCAGCAGCGCGAGCCCTGCCAGATTCCACGCCCAGTCGTACGGCGTGACGTCGACGCCGTACCGCACCTGGTGCACGCGCAGCACCTTGTGGTCGACGATCCCGTCGAACACCTGGAAGACGCCCGCGCCCAGGAAGGCCCCGCTCCACGCGTGCCCCGGCGCCAGTGCCCGGCGCCGCCGCAGATCCGCGAAGAGGAACAGACCGGCGACGAGCCCCAGCAGTTCGGCCGTGTGCAGCAGCCCGTCCGACACCAGCGCCACACCGGGCGTGGAGCGGTCGTAGAAGTGGTGCCAGTGCAGGAGCTGATGGAAGACGATCTCGTCCACGGCCGCCATGACGGCGGCCCCGACGACCGCGCACACCAGCAGCGATCGTCGGGGCTCGGGGCGTCGTGCGGCGGCCGTGGACGCCGACGGGTCAGGGGTGCTCACGGTGCGGTCCGTCCTTCCGAACGATCGGCTGCCGCTCGCCGTCTACCCCGCCCGGCGCCGGTCAGCCCGGCGCCGCGCGGAGGAGTCCGGCTCCCACCGAGGTGAGTTCGACTCCCGCCGAGGGAGTTCAGCTTCCGCCCATCGCCTTGCGCACGGTGTCCTTGGTGCGGTCCATGAGGGCGGCCACCGGGCCGAGCGCCATGTTCTTCGCGCCGGACTCGACACCCGGGTGGGGCCGGGTGGGCGCCATCGCCTCGGCCGCCTTGACGGCCTTGGCCATCGCGGCGAGATCCGTGACGTCGGTGCTGCGCCGGATGTGGATGAACTCGTAGCGTTCCTCCGCCCGGGCGTGCATCTGCACGTCCCGCCGGAGCTCGATCAGCTTCGGCAGGAAGTCGGGACCGTCGGGGTCCATGTCGTCGAGCGTGGCCAGCATCTCCTTGGCCTCCCGCTCCTCCTTGAGGCGGTCCTCGACGATCTCCTGGCCGCCCGCGACGGAGCGCCGCACGAAGGGGTGGACGACCTCCTCCTCGGCGGTCTCGTGCACGGCCAGCAGCCGTACCAGTCTCCGGAAGGCGTCCCGGCGTTCCTCACCGCTGGTGGCCTCGACCTCGTCGAACAGGTTGCGGATGTCGCCGTGCTGGCGCATCAGCAGCGCGACGACGTCGTCGTCCCGGGAACGGTCGTCCCCCGCCTGCGGGGTCTCCAACTCGGACATGTGGTCCCCTCCCTACTTCTCGCGCTGCGCGGGGTCGGGATGCTCGCCCTCGGTCTGCACGCGGTACTCACGCCCGAACATGTCGTCGTGCTCGTGCATCACCCGGTCGCTCGGCGGCTTCTCGCCGCCGTGGATGGTCTCCTGCATCTTCTCGAACCGCTCGTGCGCCTCGCGCACATAGCCGGCCCCGAGCGTCGTCAGGTCCATCTGCGTGTCGAGCAGTTCGCGCACATAGGCCTTGTTCGGCTCGAAGGTGAGCACGTTGGGCAGTGCGGGGGCGAGCACCTCGGCCGGCTCGCGGCCGTCGAGCCGGCGCATCAGGTCGCACGCGATGTGCAGGTGCTCCAGCTCCATGTTCAGGTGCAGCTCCCAGATGGCCTTGACCTTGGGGTCGCTCTCCTGCTCCATGAACGAGTAGTACAGGTAGCACTCGTTGTACTCGTGGTTGACGAGCTGCTCCCACCACGTCTCACCCGGGTCCACCAGGGACTCGTAGTGCGTGACGTGCTCCTCCTCGATCAGCCCGATCTCCTGGTAGAGCTGGCGGGCGATCGGCTCCATGTAGGTGGGGCCGGTGTTCACGTAGAAGTTCATCGTCTGCTGCTCCGTCGACATGATCGTCAACGCGTGCAGCTTCGACAGCGGGTCCGTCCGGTCCTTGGCGTAGGGGTCGCGGACGTTGTCGACCGGGTCGCGGTGGTGGTACCGCGTGGGCCGGCCCGGCATGACCTCGGTGAGGTTGTCGACGATCGACTCGGCCTTGCGGTGCTCGATCATCTCGTACAGGTTGGCGTACCGGTACAGATGGTCGAAGTCCTCCAGCACACCGAACTGGTAGGCCTGCTTCAGATACGGGTCGGGCTCCATCCGCGCCACCCAGGCGGTCAGGTCCACGGCCACCTGCTCGTACGCGATGGTCGTCTCCAGCACCGAGGACAGCCCGGGCAGCAGCCAGTTGACCGCCTTCTGCTGCTGCGCCTCGATGTACCGGGTCCGGGCCAGCTGACGCTTGATCTCGGGGTCGACGGTGTTGCGGGCGAGCTGGTGGCTGAACAGGATCGCCTCCACCTCGATCCCGTTCATGGTGATGACCCGACAGCGCGTGTACGGGTCGCAGCGGTCCGGGTCGATGGGATCCACGTTGAGCTCGCGCCAGTTGCGCAGCTGGCGGTCCAGCGGGATACCGCGCTGCTCGAGGGGGTTGAAGGTCATGCGCACGCTCCTCGTCGGGGGCCGGGCACGCGGACGCCCCCGCACCGGCGGAGCGTCCGCGTGTCCGGTAGGGCACCTCCCCATGCTGGGCGGGACCGGACGGGCCCGCCACGCCACACGCCCGTCGGGCCCGGACGTGCCCCGGATGCCGCATGCGGATGGCCGAAGCGGGGCCGTGTGGAGAATGACGACGCTGTGCCTGCCCGGGTGGGCGCGCGCCTCCCAGGTATGGACCACGAGCATGTCATGGCCGCATCATGATGTGACCTTCGTGGAGGGAGCGGCAGCCGTGCGAGGTTCCTGGTTAACGAAGATCGCGTCCGTCCTTCTCCTGCCGGCCCTGTCGGTGCCCGCCCCCGCGGCGGCCCGCTCGCCGGACCGCGTCGACGCGGCCGCTGTGGCGCCCGTGGACTGGACCCCGCCGCTCAGCACGCGGGGCCGCTGGATCGTCGATGCGAACGGCGACCGCTTCAAGCTCCGCTCCGGCAACTGGCACGGCGCGAGCGGCACCTGGAACGGCAGCGGCAGCGCGGACGACGACGCCAACCACCACGCGGGTGAGAACGCCCACCGCATCCCGCTCGGCCTGGACCGCGCCCCGATGGGCGAGATCGTCGCGGGTTTACGGGAGATCGGGATCAACAGCGTCCGGCTGCCCTTCTCCAACGAGATGATCCACGACCCCCGCCCGGTCACCACCGACGCCGTCACCGCCAACCCCCAACTCGAGGGGAGGACACCGCTGGAGGTGTACGACGCCGTGGTGCGCGCCCTCACCGACGCCGGTCTCGCCGTGATCCTCAACAACCACACCAACACCACCCGTTGGTGCTGCGGCGTGGACGGCAACGAACGCTGGAACGCGAGCCTGCCCGCCGAGACCTGGGAGGACGACTGGCTGTTCATGGCCCGCCGGTACCGCGACAACCCGCGCGTCGTCGGCGCCGACCTCTACAACGAGGTCCGTCGCAGCGTCTGGGACGACCCCAACTGGGGGCTCGGCGACCGGCACGACTGGTTCGCCGCGAGCCAGAGGGCAGGTGACCGCATCCTCACCGAGGCCGACCCCGACCTGCTGATCATCGTCGAGGGCATCAACTGGACCGGGCTGCCGGTCGACGGCCTCCCGCACGGACGCCCCACCCTCGAACCCGTAAGCGACCTGTCGCACACCCTCGTCGACTCCGGAAAACTCGTCTACTCGGCTCACTTCTACGGCTACACCGGCCCCCGCCACACCGGCGCGACGGGCATCGGCGAGACCAGCGACCCCCGCTATCAGGACCTCACCCCCGCCGAACTCGCCGACGTCCTCGACCGCCAGGCGTTCCACGTCGCCGGTGACGCGGACCGCCACTACACGGCCCCCGTGTGGATCTCCGAGTTCGGCGTCGGCGGACGTGAGGAGACCGGTGCGGCACCGCGCGCCTGGTTCGAGAACTTCGTCGACGAACTGATCCGCGCCGACGCCGACTTCGCGTACTGGCCCCTCGTCGGATGGCACGAGAACCGTCGTGGCAACGGCTGGGCCCTGCTCCACTGGGACGCCGCGGGCCGGCGTATGGCCGTCCACGACGGTGACGACTGGCGGTCGGACGCCTGGCGGCGCCTCGTCGAGGCCCCCACCCGCACCGGTCACGTCCCGCCGGTGACCGAGTGGGCGATGCTCAGTCCCGACCACGGCGACTTCGTCGCCTCACGCCGGATGCGCGCGCTGCCCGACTGGGACCCGGGCGCCCGCAAGGCGGCCTGCCCCGACGGACTGCGCCTGGCGGGCCTGAGCCACACGGGCAACCGGGGCCTGTGCACCGACGTGCGCGCGGGCGCCCTCGATCCGGGCGGCGGGCACGAGGTCGTCAAGGACGAACGGCACGTCGAACCCGGCCGCGACTGGGCGTCCGGCTACACCAAACTCCAATGCGCAGACGGTCACTTCCTCACCGGCTACAGCGTGCGCGGCGCCGCGGTCTCGTCCGCCCTGTGCCGCGAGGCCGCCCCCGGCACCCTCACCGCCCCGGCCGGCCGCACGGTCTGGTTCGACCGAGGCGACAACCGAGGCACGGCACCCAAGGGCGGCGACTTCGCGCGGGGTCACTACAAGGGCCAGTGCGCGGACGACGAGTACGCGGCGGGCATCGCCTGGACGGGCCGCATCGGCTCGGCCCGGACACCGGACGCCTTGTACTGCCGGCCGCTGTCCTGAGCGCTGTCGGCCGCCTGACAGGCGCGATCCGGGCGAACATCCGCCTCACCCGGAAGCGGACCGCTCACGCCCCCAGGCGGCCAGCGGCTCCAGCGCGTCGTTGAGCCGTCTGCCGTCCTCGGTCAGCGAGTACTCCACACGGGGCGGCACCTCGTCGTACGAGACGCGGCGGACGATGCCGTCCGCCTCCATCTCCCGCAGATGCGAGGACAGTACCTTCTCGGTGACGCCAGGCAGCAGCCGTCGCAGCTCACCGAAACGGCGGTGCGGGTACTCGTGCAGCGCCCACAGGATCAGCACCTTCCACTTTCCGCCGATCACCTCCATCGCCGCGTCGATCCCGCAGACGTGTCCGTCCGCCGTGCCCGGCCGGTTCACCGTCGTCATGTTCCACCCCTCCGACGTGCATGCTCACCCGAGGGTAATCACCCACTCGCAAGTGCGTACTTGATCACCACCGGACCGGCGGCCAGCCTGGACTGCATGACCTGCACCGATACGGAGAAAACCCCCGTCACCCTGCTCGGCCTCGGCGCGATGGGCACCGCGCTGGCCCGTTCCTGGCTGGCCGCCGGCCACCCCCTCACCGTCTGGAACCGCACCCCTTCCCGCGCCCGTGCCCTCGCCGCCGAAGGAGCCCGGGCCGTGGAGAGCGCCGCCGCGGCGGTGGCCGCGAACACCCTGGTCGTCGTGTGCCTCCTGGACGACGCGGCGGTCGAGGACACGCTGACCGGCACCGACCTGACCGGCAAGGACCTCGTCAACCTCACCACCGGAACCCCCGCCCAGGCCCGCGCCCGCGCCGCGTGGGCCGCCGAGCGCGGCGCTCGCTGCCTCGACGGCGGCATCATGGCCGTCCCGCCGATGATCGGCGTTCCCGAAGCAGGCGGCTTCGTCCTTCACAGCGGCGCGCGAGATCTGTTTGACCAGTACCGGGACACCCTGGCAGTTCCCGCAGGCGCCGTCCACGTCGGAGAGGACCCGGGCCATGGCGCCCTGCACGACGTAGCTCTGCTCAGCGCCATGTACGGCATGTTCGCCGGCGCGGCGCACGCCTTCGCCCTGATCCGCCGCGACGACATCGACCCCACGGCGTTCGCCCCGCTGCTGGCCGACTGGCTCACCGCGATGGCCGCGGCGGTCCACGGGACCGCCGAACAGCTCCGCGACGGCGACTACACCAAGGGCGTCACCTCCACCCTCGCCATGCAGGTGGCCGGCACACCCACCTTCCTGGGCACGGCGGAGGAACAGGGCGTCAGCCCGGAACTGCTCGCCCCGTTCTTCGCGCTGATGCGCCGTCGTATGGACGAAGGCGGCGGCGAGGAGGACCTCACCGGCGTGATCGACCTCCTGTTGCGCCGGCCGGAGTGCCCGCGCCGACCGGCCTGAGCCGTTCACCCGCCGGTCCCGCCCGCGGCCACGGCGGACGGGCCCGTCCGGCACACACGGCGCCGGCCGGGCCCGTCACCCTCGTTCAGCGCTTGAGCGTGAAGGTGAGGTCGCCGGCCAGGCGGCTGTCCAGCCGCACCGCCGACACCAGCTTCCCCTCGGCCGCCAGCCGCCCCACCTCCCCACGCGCCAGTCCGAACCCGTCGGCGACGAGCCGCACGGGCCGGACGGGTATGCGCGCGGCGAAGCGCACCGACACGTCGGCCACCTCCTGGCCGAGGTGGGCCGTACCGCCCCGTGTCGAGACGCCGGGCGCCGGCCCGGTCGAAGGCGACGCGGTTACGGCGCAGGACGGCCGGTTCGCGCCACAACTCCGCCGTGAGGCCGAGGTCGTTGGCGTGCAGCCGGTCCAGGAAGTCGGGCCGCGGGGACCGCACAGCGACCCGCTCCAGCACCGACAGCTTGGCTGTCTCCCCGCACGTCGTGCAGAGCACGAGGAGCCATATGTCGAGGAGCCGGTGGTGAGCGTTGACGCGGAACTTGCCGCTCGCCCGGAAGCGGCCCGCACCGCAGGCACGGCAGCGACTACGAAGTGCAGGAAGGCAGGTGGGCAACCCAGGTGGTGAGCAAAGAAGTACACCGTTCTCAGTGAGACCGCAGCAGTAATCAGCACGCCGCGACGGAACGCGACGCGCGACAGATCAGCGCTCGGGAGATCTCACGCGACGTACCACGGATGGTCCTTGCCTGGGCGACGGGAACGCCGCGCACTGTAGCGGCCCGCACGGACGCCGCTCCACCGGTCATTCCGGCCGGGCCCGGCGGACGTCAGGCCCGCCTGCCGCCCGCCCGCGCCGGTACACCCGGTGTGCCCGTCGGGCGGGCGAGGAGCGTGCCGTCCACGTACAGGTCGACGTACTCGTTGTAGAACGCCGCCAGGCCCGCGATGCGGGAGGCCTGGACGGTCGGGAAGTCGTATGCCCAGAGGATGTTCTCGTGCGGGCCGGTTCCGCCGTCGAAGGACCAGTAGCCGCTCGTCGTCCCCTTGTACGGGCACCGGGTGACATGGTCCGTGCTGCGCAGCAGCGGCCAGTCGATGTGGGCGCGGTCGAGGTAGTAGCGGGTCGGCAGGCCCGTCTCGAACAGCTTCACGCAGTGCGGCGCGTCCGCGAGGACCACCCCGTCGATCTCCACCCGCACCCGGCTCGAGGACCGCAGCGCGTCCACGCGGGTGTACGGGCTGCGCGGATGGACGTACACCGGCTCGTCCTCCTCCAGCCACGTGTCGACCGCGCTCCAGCGGAAGCGGACCGTGCCCCGCACGGCCTCCGGGGCGCCGTCGTGCCACACCCAGGCCGCGCCCTCCCGCACAGCGTCCCGCACCCGCAGCGAATGGCGCCGCGCGGGGCCCGCGCCGAGGTGCTCCGTCCGGTCGTCGTCGATCAGCGACGCCTCGACCAGGTCGTCCCGCGGCACGCAGTACTGCGGATAGCCGGCCCACTCCCACACGTACAGGGCACGACGGGTGTCGAACACGACGTGCCCGTCCACGATGCCGCGCACACGGCGCGGCACGGGTTCGACGTGCCCCACGGGGACGATCAGGCTCGGATGCAGGACACTCTCCACGCCCATGACGGCCACCTCGATTCACTGGCCCGCGCGGCCAGGGCCCGCAGGTCACGACGCCTCGGTTCGTGCCGCACGCTACCGCGTACACCGGGCGGGACGTGACAAGCCGGGCGTCCGTGTCACGGGACACGGACGCCCGGCCTCGGGTGGGGGCTACCCGAGCGTGAGGGCGTAGATCTGCACCCGGGGGTCGTTCCGCAGCCCGAGCGAACGCACCGTCTTCGACGCGTCGAGGGCGACGGACGCGGCGAACAGGCGCACCGGCGGTCCGTCCACGCCCTGTCCCCGCTTGATCCGGTGCGGCATCTCAAGCGCCACGGATCCGCCGGCGGGTGTGGAGCCGGCCCAGTCGCCGACGGTGACCGGCAGTTCGGCGGTGGTGCCGTCGGTGTAGCGCACGGTGAGGTCCGTCGTCACCGGCCCGTGGTGGGACGCGCCGACCAGCCGCAAAGCGCGGTACGAGCCAGCCGGCAGCAGCAGGGCCTGCCCGCGCGCCTCGACGAAGTTCGCGGCCGTGCCGGACGGGTCGGGCGCCTGGTAGGTCACGCCGTCCCACACCACCGGTCCCGCAGCCGGCAGCAGGTCGCCGTCGTAGCTCCACCCGCCGCCGTCGAAGTCGCCCTCGCCGGACGCCGCGACGGTCGCGGTCCCGTCGTGGTTCAGCTCCTTGCCGAGGTCGACGGCACACCGCTCACCACCGCCTCCGGCGCAGCGCGCGGCCTCGCGCACCTGGATGGTGGCCACCCGCTCCACCGTCCTCACCCCGCCGGCGCCCGCCGCGATCCGCACGGTGTACGTGCCCGCTTCGGTCCCGGCCGGCACGCGCACGTCCACCGTCGCGGTCCGCTGCACCGGCAGCCGGTGCGACGCCAGCGTGAACGGCCCGGACACCTTCACGGTCCATCCGCGGGGCGCCTCGGCCGCCACCTTCACCCGCAGCGAGCCCGGCGCCTGGCCCAGTACGTCCATCCGCAGTCGCACGTCCTCGGCCTCGTCCGACGCGGGCACCACGTCCGCGGACGTGCGCAGTGACGCGTCGAGGTGACGGCGGGAGTCGGCGGCCGCGCGGTTCACCGACGGCGGCTCGGCGCCCTTGCCGGTGCCCCACGCCGACGGTTCGTCGCTCATCTCGAAGGCGAGCCGCCCGCCCTTGGCGACCGCGTCCCAGTCCAGCCAGGTGGCGCGCAGGTCCTTCCCGCCGAACCGCGCCCGCTCCACGTACCGACGGGTGTCGCTCGCCCCGGGCGCCTTCACGGTCAGGGTGCCGCCCTGGAGCTTCCCGTAGGCGCCGATGCGGATCTCCGCCGAGGGGAACTGCGGGGAGGACACGGCGAGGAAGTCCCCGCCGTTCGTGACCGGGTACAGACCCAGCGACGAGAAGACGTACCAGGCCGACATGGTGCCCAGGTCGTCGTTGCCGGTCATCCCGTCCGGCCCGTCCGTGAACAGAGTCATCGCCGCGCGGGTCACGGTCGCCGTCTTCGCCGGCGCGCCCGCCCACAGGTACATGTACGGCGCGTGCAGGTCGGGCTCGTTGTTCGGGTTGTAGGTCGGCTTGCCGTAATAGTCGTACGGCGCCGAGATCCAGTCCTCGCGGGCGGTACCGGCGGGGTCCGTCAGCAGCTTGTCGTAGGCGAAGAAGGCGTCGAGCCGCTGCTCCGTCCTCTTCCGGCCGCCCATCAGCGACACCAGCCCGGCCGGGTCCTGCGGAACCAGCCACTGGTACTGGTAGGCGCCGCCCTCGTGGAACTGGTGCCCCGCCTCGACCGGATCGTACGGCGTCACCCAGGTGCCCTCGGTGGTACGCGGCCGGAACTGCTGGATGGAGGAGTCCCACAGGTTCCGGTACCACTGCCCGCGCGACGCGAACATCCGCGCGTCCGCCGCGCGGCCCAGCCCTTTCGCCATCAGCGCCAGCGACGCGTCCGCCGCCGCGTACTCCAGGGTCGCCGACGCCGGGTGCGCGCAGTCGTTGTCGCCGCCCTTGTCCGGGCAGTCCTTCCCCGGCTCCAGCCCGCTGGGGACATACCCGCGCTCCAGATAGGCGTCGATGCCCGCACGCCCGTTGTACGGCGACTCGTGCGGCGGCGTCCGCAGCGCGTTCTTCCGCAGCAGCGCGTACGCCTCCTGCTCATGACCGGCTAGCAGCCCCTTCGACCACGCCTCCACCAGGAACGGGGTCACCGGGTCGCCCGTCATGATGTTGGTCTCGCTGTTGGCGAGCGACCAGCGCGGCAGCCAGCCGCCGTCCCGCCCGATCGCCACGACCGACAGTGCCACGTCCCGCGCCACCTTCGGCTCCAGCAGCTGCAGCAACTGGTTCTGCGGCCGGTGCGTGTCCCACAGGGACAGGTTCTGGTACGGCGTGAACCCGTCCGCCGTGTGCACCTTGCCGTCGAAGCCCGCGTACCGTCCGTCGACGTCCCCGGCGAGGTTCGGGTGCAACTGCGCGTGGTAGAGCGCCGAGTAGAACGCGCGACGCCGCTCGGCCGTCCCGCCGTCCACCTTCACGCCGGCCAACTGCCGCTCCCAGGTGGCTCGCAGCGCCTTCCGCGTGGCGTCGAAGTCGTACGAGTCCGCCGTCTCCGCCTCCAGGTTCTTCCGGGCGCCCTCGAGACCTGTGTACGACAGTCCGACCTTGACGACGACGTCACGGTCCTCCCCGGCGTCGAACGTCACCCAGGCGCCGTTGCCGCCCTCACCGGCCGCGTCCCGCTCGCCCGGACGGGGAGTGGAGCCCCGCCAGGTGCCGTGCGAGGCGAAGGGACGGTCGAAGGTGGCGGTGAAGTAGACCGTGTGCCGGTCCTTGCCCGCGCAGAAGTTGCCGGCCTCGACCCGGCCCTCGACCGTCCGGTCCCCGACGACGTGCACCTCCGAGCTGTACACCCGCTGGTTGGCCTTGCCGGTGTTGAACAGCACGTTGGCCCGGTCGGTCGCCGGGAAGGTGTAGCGCTGCCACCCGGTGCGCGGGGTGGCCGTCAGCTCGGCGTCGATGTCGTACGTCTTCAACCCGACCCGGTAGTAGCCTGGTTCGGCCTTCTCGTCGTCGTGGGAGTACGTCGACCGGTAGGCGTCGGGGTCCACGGTGTCCACCGCGCCGGTGGTCGGCATCAAGGGCAGCTCGCCCATGACGGAACAGCCGACGCCGGAGAGGTGGGTCTGGCTGAACCCGTGGATCTTGTCCTGCTGGTAGTCGTACCCGCCCTGTCCGCCGGTGTCCGGGCTGACCTGAACCATCCCGAAGGGGGCGCTGGCGCCGGGGAAGGTGTTGCCGAAGTTCTGCGTGCCGATGAACGGGTTGACCAGGGAGGTCAGTTGGTCGGCGGACGCGGACGACGACGGCTGGGCGAGGGCCGGCGCGGGCACGAAGCCGACCCCGGCGACGAGGAGCGCGGCGAGGACGGCCGACGCTCTGCGGCGCCATCTGCGGAGGGGTGAATCCATGGAAGCGGCTCCTGTTGCTCACCTGTCGCACCGGGCTGGACGGAAGCGGACTAGATCACGGTGCTGACATCGTTGTCAATACCCGTGCCGAAGACCGTTGCTCGGTGATCGTGGCGGGTTGTCAGGCCGGGAGTGAGGCCGCCGGCGTGACCTGCCTGAGGCACATGAGGGAATCCTCAACCGCGGCGGCCATCGCGAAGGGGAACCGGTCCAACTCCAGGCAGAACGCCACGTCGTCGGGGCTGGATCCCTCACGAACACCCTGCGTCAGTTCGGCGGCGGAACGCGACTCGGCTGCCCGCCGCAGGTACGGGCCGGCGTCCACCGCGTCCCCGCCGGCCCGCCCGGCGATGTACTCGGCGCACGCCAGGTCCTCCTCGGCGCGACCGCTCCCGCCGGTGACGACGAACGTCACCTCGCGGGACGCGCGCTCCCGCAGCAGACCGGCCGTCGCCTCCGCGACCACGAAACTCGCGCACAGCACCAGCGGGGCGTCCTTCACCGCGAGGGCGCCGACCGTGCCCGCCGTGGTCCTCTGCACGACGGTGCGCCCGGACAGGTCCGTGTTCTGCAGCAGTGCGGGGGAGTTGACCAGGTCGAAGCCGGGTGCGGGCGAGCCGTCCTTCAAGGTCACCCAGTCGGGACGAAGTGCCTTCAGCGCCAGCGCGTCCTCGAGGGACTCGGCGAGAACGACCCGTCCGGCGCCCTTGGCGAACGCCCACGCGGCCACCGTGAACGCCCGCATGACGTCCACGACCACGGCCACGTCCGGTACGTCCGTCAAGTCGGCGATGCCGAGGAAGTGTGCCTTCATCCCGTCATGATGACGCCACCGCGCAGCCCGCGCACGCGACTTTTCCGCCGTCCGGGACGAGGCCGAGGGCGGCGTGACCGATACCGCCCTTCCGTATCGGCCCCCGGCGGAGCGGCACGGCACTTCTCGCCGTCTCGACGCCGACTTCCCTCGTCCACCGGAGAGTTGCCGAGGTGGGGCTGATGCGGACCTGCCGGCCGGCGGTTTCCCCACCGGTCGCGCGTCAGGCGGCATGTCGGGGCCCGTCCGCGTGCGAGGATGCCGCCTGTGACCGGATTGTCTTCCTCGCCCGTGGCCGAGGGCACGCGCAGCCGCCCCGGTCTGGGGCCCCGCGCCGCAGCCGTCCTGGTCTTCGGGGCCTCCGCCGCGGTGCTGGTCGTCGAGATCGTCGCCCTGCGCCTGCTGGCCCCGTACCTGGGCCTCACCCTCGAGACCAGCACGATGGTGATCGGCATCGCCCTCACGGCGATCGCGCTGGGCTCGTGGCTCGGCGGACGCATCGCCGACCAGGTCGACCCGCTCCGGCTGCTCGCCCCCGCGCTGGGCGTCTCGGGCGCGGTCGTGGCGCTCACCCCGGCCGTGCTGCGCGGAGTCGCGGAGTGGGCGCGGCCGCTGCTGATCCTGGTCGCGGCGCTGACCATCCTGGTGCCGGGCGCCCTGCTGTCCGCCGTGACACCCCTGGTGACGAAAGTGCGGCTCACCAGCCTCGCCGAGACCGGCACGGTCGTCGGCCGCCTGTCCGGCGTCGGCACGGTGGGGTCGATCGTCGGCACGGTCCTGACCGGCTTCGTGCTGCTGTCGCGACTGCCGGTCAGCGGCATCCTGTTCGGGCTGGGTGCGCTGCTGGTGGTCGCGTCCGTGCCGGTCGGATGGCGGTTGCGCGGCCGGAGCGGCACCGCGCCCGCCGCCCTGGCGCTCGTCCTGGCGGCGGGCGGCCTGGCCGCCTCGGTCGCGCCGGGCGGCTGCGACGCCGAGACCCGTTACCACTGCGCCGAGGTCGTCGCCGACCCCGCCCGCGAGGGTGGTCGCACGCTCGTCCTGGACGGCGTACGCCACTCCTACGTCGACGCAGGCGACCCGGCCCACCTGGAGTTCACCTACGTCAAGGCGGTCGCGTCGGTGACCGACGCCGCCTTCCCCGAGGGCATGCCGCTCACGGCCCACCATCTGGGCGGCGGAGGCCTCACCCTGCCCCGCTACCTCGCGGCCACCCGCCCCGGCACGCGCAGCGTGGTGTCCGAGATCGACGACGGCGTCGTACGCATCGACCGCGAGCGGCTCGGACTGCGGCCGCAGCCCGGCATCGACGTCCGTACCGAGGACGGCAGACTGGGACTGAAGCGGCTGGACACCGACTCGCTCGACCTGGTCGTGGGCGACGCCTTCGGCGGAGTCAGCGTGCCCTGGCACCTCACCACCACGGAGGCGCTCACGGAGGTGCGGCGCGCCCTCGCCCCCGACGGCCTCTACGTCGTCAACCTCATCGACCACGGCGAGCAGGCCTTCGCGAAGGCCGAACTGGCCACGCTTCGCGAGGTGTTCGCGCACGTGGCGCTCCTGGGTGAACCCGTCGACATCGGCCTGGCCCGCACCGGTGCGCCGGTGGGCGGCAACGTGGTCGCCGTCGCCTCCGAGCGCCCGGTCGACCTGACCGCCGTCCGGAAGGCGCTGGACGCCCGCGGCACAGGATGGAAGACGGTCACGGGCAAGGCCCTCACGGCGTGGACAGCCGGCGCCCCGGTCCTCACCGACGACTACGCCCCCGTCGACCAGCTCCTCCAGCCCTACGCCGCACAGCGCGGCCACTGACCGGCCGCCGACGGGGAGAGGTCGGGCCCGAGGACCGCTGTCGTTTCTGTCCAAGACGGCCGTGCCCGTCCCCCTCTAGCGTGAAGGCAGCAGTTCGGCGGCCCGCCTCGGGCCGGAGGAGAGGCGCATCATGCGGAAACTGGTGTACACGGGGTTCATGTCCCTGGACGGCGTCGTGGACTCGCCCGGCGGCGGGCCGGGGGAGGAGCACCGCAGCGGCGGCTGGGTGTTCAAGGACCTGGAGTTCGTCGAGGAGGCCTGGTCGCTGAAGGGGGAGGAACTGGCCGGCACGACGGCGCTGATGTTCGGCCGCCGCAGCTACGAGGCGTTCGCGTCGGTCTGGCCCGGCTCGGAGGACCACGCCGACTACCGCGACCTGCCGAAGTACGTGGTGTCGTCGACGCTCTCCGCGGACGCCCTGGTCGACGGGTGGGGTCCGACGACGATCCTGCGCTCCACCGAGGACGTCGCCGAGCTCAAGGAAGGTGAGGGCGGCGCCGTCTTCATCCACGGCAGTGCGGAACTGGCCCGGCGGCTGTCCGACGCCGGCCTGATCGACCAGTACAACCTGCTGATGTTCCCCGTGCTGCTCGGTGCCGGGAAGAGTCTGTTCGGCCGCGCCGACCGGGACAAGCAGATGCTGGCACTGCGGGAGTCGACGACCTACTCGAACGGCATCGTCAAGCTCGTCTACGACGTCCGGCACTGACCGACGTCGAGCGCGATCGCCCCTCCTGCGCCCTCGCGCAGTTGGCGTGCGGTGCGCCCCACGTACGTGCGCAGGGCGCGGGCCAGGTGCGGCTCGTCGAAGTAGTCGAGCTCGGCGGCGACGTCGGCGGCCTGACCGCCGGCGGCCAGCAGGTGCGCCGCGGTACGTGCCCGCTCGATCTGCCGTACGGCGCCCTGTGTGAGTCCCGTCGCGGCCCGGAAGCGCCGTTCGACGGTCCGCCGTGAGACGTCCGGGCGGTGGCCGCGGAGCACGTCGGTGACGAGCGGCTCCCGGTCGAGCACCCCGGCCCGCACCAGCCGCTCGACCAGGGCCTCGGCGTCGTCCGGCCCGGGCGTCTCCCAGCGCGCCCCGTCCAGCCGGAACGTCCTGCGCGAGGTGTCGGGGAGCGTGACCCCGCCGTCGAGCAGGTCCGTCGTGGGCGCCATCCGCAGGGAGGCGCCCACGACGAGGTCGATGCCCGTGAAGACCGCTCCCTCCGGCACGGGCGCCGTGCCGGTACGGGTCTCGGGGCCCGTGACCGCCGCGTGCGCCGCCCCGTCCTGCTCCCAGAAGACCAGACCCAGCCGCGCCCCGGCGACGGACGTCATGGTGGTGACGCGTTCACTGGTGCAGGTCCACACGCTGTCGACCCACGGCGAGTCGGAAGCACGAGTCTCGAACCGCAGCCTCACGCCCGCAGGATACGCCCCGCAGGGCGCGGGGACCTGCGCGACGAACGACAGTGCACCCGCACCTGCCCCCTGAGCCCGACACCCTCAGGGGCGCGGGGGACGGCGCCCCCTGCCACAACGAAACCCGCACCACGCCACCGCCGAAGCCACCCTCAGGGGCGCGGGGAACTGCGCGATCAGCCCTGACGAAACCCGCACCCGGCACCCGACCGCACCTGGAACCCCGGTACCCGCCCTTACGCAAGCCCCTCCGCCACCAACCCCTTCAGTACAGCCTCCCCCAACGCCTCCACCGCGGAGCGAGGCCGCACCATCACGGTGAACTCCTTGATCCGCCCGCCCTCCTCGAAGTGCAGCAGATCGATCCCGTGGATCTCCTTCCCGCCCACGCTCGCCCGGAAGACCAGCACGGCCGACGGCAACGTCACCCCTTCCGCGCTGGTCTGCGCCGCCCCGCTGTACTCCCCGACGTACCGGAAGTCCTCGAAGGTCCGCAGCAGCACGCCGAACAGCCCCATCACCATCGCCTTGCCCTCGAAGGGCGTGAACTTCACCGGGCTGTACAGCCGCACGTCGTCGGTGAACAGATCGTCCAGCGCCGCCAGATCACGCGCGTTGACGGCTGCTCGGAAACGCTCCACGGTGTCCACGGACGCCACCACCTCAGTAGTCAGGGATGTGAGTAGTCAGAAAGATGACTATCATGGGAGTCCGCGGGGCGACAGAGGCAGGACCCCGGCAGGACACCGGAACGCGGAAGGGATTCGCATGGCACTCCGCCACGCCGTACTGGCCGCACTGCTCGACGGCGAGCTCAGCGGCTACCAGCTGGCCAAGGCGTTCGACGTCGGCGTGGCCAACTTCTGGTACGCCCAGCCGCAGCAGCTCTACGCCGAGCTGACCCGGCTGGAGCAGCAGGGCCTCGTCGCGGGCCGCGAGGTGGTGCAGGAGAGCCGCCCCAACAAGCGGCTGTTCCACGTCACCGACGCCGGCCTGGCCGAGCTGGAGGTCTTCACCGCCGCGTCCGCCAAGCCCGCCTTCGTCCGCGACGACCTCATGGTGAAGGTCCAGGCGGCCGACAGCGTCGACACCGCCACCCTGATCGACCAGCTCACCGAGCGCGCCGAGATCGCGCGCGCCCGCATCGAGCTGTTCGAGGCGCTGCTGCGGCGCCTGCGCGGTGACCGCGGCGAGGAGGACTTCCTCCGTCACGGCGATCGTATCGGCCCTTACCTGACCTGCCTGCGCGGCGTCGCCTTCGAGCAGGAGAACCGCGACTGGTGCCTGCGGACCGTCGCCGTACTGGAAGAGAGGCGGCACACCCGTGCCCGGAACTGAGACGCCCGGAACCGAGACGCCGGGAACCGAGACGCCCGGAAGCGAGACGACCTACCTGCGCTACGTCGCCCTCGGCGACAGCCAGACCGAGGGCGTCGGCGACGGCGACGACGCCACGGGCCTGCGCGGCTTCGCCGACCGCCTCGCCGAGCACCTGGCCCGGTACGAGCCTGCCCTCCAGTACGCCAACCTGGCCGTACGCGGTCGCCTCGCCGCCCAGATCCACACCGAGCAGCTCGCCCCCGCCCTCGCGCTGCGGCCCGACGTCGCCACCGTCGTCGCCGGCGTCAACGACCTGCTGAGGCCCGGCTTCGACGCCGACGAGGTCTGCACCCACCTGGACGCGATGTTCGGGGCACTCGCTGAGCAGGGCGCCCTGGTCGCCACGATCACCATCCCCGACCTGTCCCGTGTCTGCCCCGTCGCCCGTCCGCTGATCCCGCGCGTCACGGCCCTCAACGAGGGCATACGCCGCACCGCGCGCCGCCATGGAGTCGTCGTCGCGGAAACGGCCCTCCACCCGGTCGCCGGCGACCCGCGCCTGTGGAGCCCCGACCGCCTTCACGCAAGTCCCCTGGGCCATGAGCGTATCGCCGCCGCCCTCGCCCACTCCATGCGGCTGCCCGGCAGTGACGACTCCTGGACCCACCCTCTCCCGCCGCAGACCCTGCCCACCGGCCTGCGCGCCGTCGGCACCGAACTTCGCTGGCTGGGGGGCTTCCTGGGCCCGTGGCTGCTCCGCCGGCTGAAGGGCCGCTCGTCCGGCGACGGCCGCTCGGCCAAGCGTCCGCTGCTCCACCCGGTGCTGGACGACCGCCGCCCGGCGGCGGACGGCTGACCGGCGCCACCACCGCGCTCACGTACGCGCGGCGGGTTCCGCCGTGCCGACCAGCGACCTGGTGAACGGATGACGGGGATCGTCGAGAACCTCCCGCGCGGGCCCCTGTTCGACGACCTCACCCGCGTCCAGGACGGCGACACGATGAGCGAGGGCCGCGGTGGCGAGGTCGTGGGTGATCAGGACCAGAGCCAAGTCACCCCGCTCGCCGACGAGTTCCGTCAGGGTCCGCAGGATGTCCCGGCGCGTGACGGCGTCGAGGCCCGAGGTGATCTCGTCGCACAGCAGCACCCGGGGACGGGCCAACAGGGCGCGGGCGAGCGCCGCACGCTGGAGTTCACCCCCGGAGAGCTCACCGGGCCGGCGCCGGACCAGTTCCTCCGGCAGACCCAGCCGGGCGAGGACGTCCACCGCCTCCCTCCTCGCCGCCCCCGCGTCGGCGCCACGCAGACGTACGGCGCTGCGGGCCACCTGCCGCACGACCGGACGGTGCTCGTCGAACGCGGCGTGCGCGTCCTGGAACACGTACTGAACGGACGCCAGTTGGGCGCGGGTGCGCCGACGCAGGCTCCGGGGCAGCACCGTGTCGTCCAGCCGGATCTCGCCGGCGTGATCCCGGTGCAGTCCCGCGAGGCACCGCGCGAGGGTCGTCTTGCCGCTGCCGGAACGGCCGACCACGGCCAGACACTCCCCGGCGTGCAGATCGAGCACGGGGACACGCAGCACGACCGGGCCGGACCGGGAGCCGGCCCGGTGTCGCGCCACCAGCCCGCGCACCCGCACCACAGGACGCCGGGACCGGGCGACTCCGACGTCGAACGAGGACACCCCTGTCTCCGCTGCCAACAGTTCGCGTGTCCACGCGTGGCGCGGCGCGGCCCACAGCCGCTCGGCAGGCCCCGACTCGACGACGCGCCCCGCCCGCATCACCACCACCCCGTCGGCGAGCGCCCGCACAACCTCCAGGTCATGGCTGAGGAGCACCACGCCGATCCCGCGCGCCGCGAGGGCCGCGAACTGCTCCACGACTCGCCGCTTGGTCAGGCTGTCCTGCCCGGTCGTCGGCTCGTCGGCCACCACTACCCGGGAGCCCAGCAGCAACGCCTGTGCCAACACGACGCGTTGCTGCTGACCTCCTGACAACTGGTGCGGATACCGGCGCAACACGACATCCGTGTCGGTCAACTGCGCGTCCTCCAGCGCCCGCACCACCAGTGCCCGCGCCGCCGCCCGGCGCTTTCCGCGCGGCAGATGCCGCACCTGCCGACGTGCGACGTCCGTCAGCAGGGCGTCCACGCGACGGGCCGGTGCCAGCACGCTCGCCGGGTGCTGAGGTACGTACCCCACCGGCCCTCCCGTGGTCACCCTCACCTCCCCACCCGTCCGGGCCCCGCGGGGATACTCCCCGAGCAGCGCGAGCCCCGTCGTGGTCTTGCCGCTTCCCGAGGCCCCCACCAGCGCGGTGACCCGGCCCGGCAGCACGCGGAAGGTGACACCGTCCACGATCGCCCGACCGTCGATCTCCACACGCAGATCGCGCACTTCGGCGAGGGGGAGACTCTCTCCCGTGCCGTCTTCACGCTTCACGGACACATGTCCCTCCCGGGCCGCGGCCCCGCTTGTCCATCGCCGCGTCGAACAGCAAGTTGGTGCCCGTCGTGAGGGCGACGATCAGCAGCGCGGGCACGACCACGGCCCACGGCTGCACGAAAAGCCCCGTGCGGTTCCGGTCGACCATCACCGCCCAGTCGGCGGCGTCGGGCGCCGCGCCCACGCCGAGGAACGCCGCCGTGGCGACGAGATACAGCACCCCGGTCAGCCGGGTGCCGGCGTCGGCGGCCAATGTGCGCAGCATCGAGCGCCCGACGTGTCCCACGGCGATACGCCACCACGTCTCACCCTGCATCCGCAGCGCCTCCACGGCCGGGCGCGCCGCGATCTCCGTGGCCGCGGCGCGCACCAGCCGTGCCGCGTCGGGCACGTTGACCACCGCGACCAGCAGCGCCAGCCCCACGGCCCCGGGGGAGAAGACCGTGGCCACCAGAAGGATCATCAGCAGGGACGGCACGGCGAGCAGGACGTCCAGCGGCCGCAGCAGCAGCTCCTCCACCAGGCGCCGGTGGGTGAGCGCACCGACCAGGCCCAGCGGCAGCGCCACGAGGTACGCCAGGACGGTGGCCGCGAGCGCCGTCAGGAGCACCGGCCGACCACCGTGCAGCACCTGGTACCAGACGTCACGCCCCACGAAGTCCGTGCCGAACCAGTGCCCCGCACCCTCGGTGAACGACGCCCCCCGCGCCGGAGCCGGACCCGCGAGCACGGGCCCCAGCAGCGCTATCACCACCGGCGCGGTCACCACCGCGACCCCCAGCACGAACCGGCCCGTTCGTGCCCTCACGCCGCCGCCCCCGCCCGCGGTGCCAGCCGGTGGGCGACCACGTCCGCACCCAGATTCAGCACGACGGTCACCACGCCGAACACCACCGCCAGCCCCTGCACCACCGGCACGTCACGCTCGCCCACGGCCCCGAGCAGGAGCGTGCCCAGCCCCGGGATCACGAACAGCGCCTCCACCACCACGACACCGCACAGCAGCCAGTCGACCGTCCGCGCGAGTTGCTGCACGGCCGGCGCCAGAGCGTGCGGCAGCGCGTGCAGGCACCGCACACGGGCGGCGGACACCCCGTACCGCAGTGCGTGCGCCACGTACGGGGACGCCAGCGCGTCGATCATGCCCGCGCGCACCAGCCGGACCAGGGAGCACACAGGGCGGGAGAGCAGCACGAGCACGGGCAGGACGAGCACCCCCGGATGCGCGAGCAGGTCGGTGCCGTGACCGACCGCCGTCGGCGGCAGCCAGCCCAGCCGCAGCGCGAACACCGTGACCAGCAGCACCCCCGAAGCGAACTCCGGCACCGCGTACACCGCGAGCGTCACCGAGCTGATCAGCCGGTCCGCGAGCCGCCCCTCGTACCGCGCGGCCAGCACACCCAGCCCCACACCCGCCGGAACCAGCAGCACCACGGTGAGCGCGGCCAGCAGCAGGGTGGGCCCGAAGCCGTCGGCGAGGTACCGCACCACCGGTCGCCCGGACGTCAGCGAGGTGCCGAGGTCACCGTGGAGCAGCCCCGCCGCCCAGTGCACCAGCCGCTCCCACGCGGGCCGGTCCAGCTCCAGCGCCGTACGGATCGCCTCGATCCGGGCCGGGTCCGGCTGGTCACCCGCGAGGGCGACGGCCGCGTCGCCCGGCAGCGCCTCGGTGAGCGCGAAGACCAGCAGCACCACGGCCGCGATCTGCGCCGCCCCGAGCAGCAGCCGCCGGGCGACGAACGAGCGCAGTCCGCTCACGCCAGCCACACCTTGTCGAAACGCGCCCAGTCCAGGGTGTTGGCGGGCGCGTTCGCCTCGACGCCGCGCACGGTGCGGGCGGTTCCGATGATCCAGTCGGCGAACCCCCACACCAGGAACCCGCCCTCGGCGTACAGCCGGCGCTGCATGCGCTCGTACACGGCCGCGCGGCCCTTCTTGTCCCGCGTGGACTGCGCCTGCCGGTACAGCGCGTCGAAGTCCCGGTGCCTCCAGTGGGTGGCGTTGGTGGTGGAGTCGGTCAGCAGACGCTGCGAGATGTGCGACTCGATCGGCATGGCGCCGGAGCGGTAGCAGCACAGGGTGCCCCCGTCGAGGATGTCGCTCCAGTACGAGTCCTTGCTGCCCATCCGCACGTCGACCGTGACGCCCGCCCGCTTCGCCTGGTCGCGGAAGACGCTCGCGGCCTCGGTGAACCCGGCGGCGACGGCCGAGGTGTCCAGCGTGACGCGCAGGTCCTCGGCGCCGGCCTGCCTGAGCAGGAACCTCGCCTGCTCCAGGTCGTGTTCGCGCTGCGGCAGACCGTCGGCGTAGTACTCGTACCCTTTGCCGAACAGGTCGTTGCCCGTCTCACCCGCGCCGGACAGCGCGGCGTCCACCAGTTCCTTCCGGTCGGCGATCAGGAAGAACGCACGCCGCACCCGCACGTCGTCGAAGGGCGGCCGGTCGGTCTTCATGCAGAACGCCTGCATGGCGCTGTTCCGCAGCCGCACGATGTCGATCTGTCCCTTGCCCTCGTGGGCGCGGGCCGTCGTCGGGTTCAGCTCGTGCGCGTACTCGACCTGCCCGCCGAGGAGCGCGTTGACCCGCGCCGACTCCTCGTTGGCGACGACGAACTCGACCTCGTCCAGGTACGGCGCGCCGTCCCAGTGGCCGTCGAAGCGGCGGAAGACCGCCGAACGGCCCGGCGCGAACGACACGAACCGGAAGGGACCGGAGCCCACGGGGGCGTGGTCGAAGTCGTCCGCGTGCGCGGGCACGATGTACGCGCCGAACGCGGCCAGCACGTTGGGGAATTCGGCGGTGGGCCGCTTGAGCACGAACTCGACCGACCGCCGGCCCGTGGCCCGGCTCGCGTCGAGGTCGACGGGCTCCAACGACGCCTTGGCGCGCAACGCCTCCCGCGGGTCGGCGATCCGTCGGTAACTGTGCAGCACGTCCTCGGCGGTGACCGGACGGCCGTCGTGGAAGGCCGCCTCCCGCAGCGTCACCTGCCAGCGGTCCAGCGTCCTGTTCGGCTCCCAGCGTTCCGCGAGACGCGGGCGGGCGGCCAGGTCGGGGCCGTAGTCGGCGAGCTTGTCGAACAGAGCCTTGGCGCGGGCGGCGTCGACGAACAGGTTGGCCCGGTGCGGGTCGAGCGTCTCGCCCGCACCGCCGCCCGCGAACGCGGCACGCAACCGCCCGCCCCGCTGCGGCGTGCCGCCCGTCTTGGGGTCACCGCCCTCACCGGAGCCGCCACAGCCCGCGAGCGAGAACGCGCCGAGGGCGGCGGCGCCCGTGGTGGCGAGGAAGCCGCGGCGGCGCAGTTCCGGGAAGCGACTCCCGGAGGGCAGGGGAGAAACACGGTCGTCGTGCATGAGGAGATCCTTCTGTCTGTCGGAAGAGTGAGAAGCGGATGTCAGGGCCGGGCGGTACGGGCCACCACGTGCAGCCGGTCGGCGTCGGCGGCGCGACCGGGCGGGAGCCCTTCGCGCCAGGGCGGTTCGGTGCGCGGGCCGGGCCCGTCGTGCAGTTCCAGCACCTCGAAGCCGTGCGCGGTCAGGAAGTGGCGCAGCTCCTGCGGGAACAGCAGCCGCCAGGCGGAACGCTCCTCGACCGGCTCCGAACCGCCGCCCGCGCTCCACACCCGCGTCCGGCGCAGAAGCTGCGCCGTGCGGTCCACCGTGAGCGTGGTGACGGACCGGTGCACGGCACCCCGCCAGGCGAACGCGGCATCGCTGGGGGAGTCGAGGAGGTCCGTGCGGCCGAGGAAGTACGCGCCGTTGCGCATCTCCGCCACCAGCAGGCCGCCGGGGCTCAGCGCGCGCCGGCAGGAGGACAGGAAGCGGTCGAGCTGCTCGTTGGTGTGGCAGTACAGCAGCGCGCTGTCCAGGCACACCACGGCGTCGAACGCCCCCGGGCCGAAGTCGAATCCGTGCAGGTCGGCCCGTTCGTAGTCGGGCCCCGGATGACGGGTGCGGGCGTACGCGAGCATCGGCTCGGACAGGTCGGCCGCGGTCACCCGCCGGCCCGCGCCGTGCAGGTGGGCGGCGTCGCGGCCGGTGCCGCAGCCCATGTCCAGCACACGCGGTCCCGCGCCGTGCCGTCGCAGGCAGTCCTCCGCCCAGCGTCCGGCGAGGCGTCCGGGGTCGGGGAAGCGGGCCTCGTACAGCTCGGGCCGGTCCGTGAGGAGCGTGCGGGCACGCCCGTTCACCTCAGGAGCCATGTGGATGTCACCCCCTCATACCGTCGCCGGCACGGCGGGCCGCGGCGGTGCGGGCAGCGCCCCGGTCCGCCGCAGCCACGCCACCCCCAGCGCCGACACCAGCCCGGACAGGGCACAGCACACCCACGGCAGCCAGGCCGTCCCGGCCCGTGCACCTGTGTCCATCGCCCACCCGACGACCGTGTTGCCCACCGCCGCCGCCACGCCCGAGACGACGTAGAACACGCCGAAGTAGGTGCCGGTGAGTCCGGGGCGTCCGTAGGCGGGGATCAGCTCCATCACGAACGGCTGCGCCACCATCACCCCGAGGCTCAGCAGCAGTGCACCGGCCAGCACGGGCAGGACGCGCAGTGCCCCGTCCGCGAGGCCGTCCGGCGCACCGGAGCCGCCGCCCGCCGTCAGCGCCGGCGGCAGGAAGCCCACCGCCATCAGACCGAGTCCGGTGACGATCCAGCGCCCCCGCTGCCCTCGCTTCTTGAGGGCGCGGGTGACCCGCAGTTGCAGGGTCAGATGGGCGAGAGTGCCGACGAGCAGGACGAGTCCGGCCGCGCCGTCCCAGCCGGTGGACTGCCGCGCGCCGTCGGGCAGCAGCAGATACAGCTGGCTCTCGAGGGTGAACATGCCGACCATGGCGAGCGCGAACGCGAGGAACGGCCGGTTGCCGAGCACCTCCCGCCACTCCGCCGGCACCGAGACGCCGTTACGCGGCTCCCTCGGACGGGCGGGCAGCACCATCGCCTGGGCGACGGTGAGGGCGGCGAAGATCCCGGCGGCCGTCAGCGCCGACGTACGGAAGTCGACCAGCAGCAGCGCGCTGCCCAGCAGCGGCCCCACCAGCGCACCGGCCGCCGCGAACATGGTGAACAGGGCGAAGGCCTCCGCCTCGCGCCCGTCCGCCTCCTGGGCGATGTACGCGCGCACGGCGGGGTTGAACAGCGCCCCCGCGAAGCCGCTGAGCACGGACGCGGCCAGCAGTACCGCCAGGTCGTCCCCGAACGCGAACAGGCCGAACCCGAGGGTGCGCAGCGCGCATCCGGCGATGATGACGCCCCGCGCGCCGAGCCGGTCGGCGGCCGAACCCCCGACCACGAACAACCCCTGCTGGCTCAGGGTGCGCACCCCGAGGACGACGCCGACGACGGCGGCCGACATGCCCAGGTTCTCGGTGAGGTGGGTGGCCAGGAACGGAATGAGCAGATAGAAACCGATGTTCACGCCGAACTGGTTGACCAGCAGCAGCCGGACCGCGAGGGGGAAACGGCGTATCTCGTGCCACGTCCTCACGGGGAGCCCACCGCCGCCCGACGCCCGCACCGCACGGCGCGGCGCTCGACGCCCAGCCCGGGCAGGCCGCTTGTCCGGACGTACCCGTCCTCGCCCCCGATGCCGGACCACGGGTCGTGGGCGAGCAGCAGATGACCGTCGAGGTCGGTCCAGCGGGCCAGTCCCGCGAGATGCACCGCGGGTGCCAGTCCGAGGCTGCTGGCGGTCAGGCAGCCCAGCATCAGCGCGGTGCCGCTGCCCTCGACCGTCTCCGCGATACGCAGCGCGGCATGCACTCCGCCGCACTTGGCGAGCTTCACGTTGACGCCGTGGACGCGCCCGGCGAGCCGGCGTACGTCCTCGAGACCGACGGCGTCCTCGTCGGCGATCACGGGCAGCGGTGAGCGCTCGGCCAGCGCGGCCAGCCCTTCGGGATCACCGGGGGCGACAGGCTGCTCGACGGCCTGCACGCCGAGGGCGGCGAAACGGGGGAGCAGCGCAGCCGCCTGCCGGGGCGTCCACGCGCCGTTCGGGTCGAGCAGCAGGCGGGCGTGGGGCGCCGCGTCCCTGACGACACGCAGCCGTTCGACGTCCTCCTCCGGGTCGGGCAGGCCCGCCTTCACCTTGAGGACCTGGAAGCCGCTCGCCGTCAGCGCGCGTGCCTGGGCCGCCGCGTCGAGAGGGGAGGTGATGCCGATCGTGCGGGCGGTCGCGACGACCGGCGGCTGCGGGAAGCCGAGGACGCGGTGCACCGGGCGGCCCGAGCGGGCGCCGACGAGGTCGAGCAGAGCCGCCTCCACGGCGGCCCGCACGGCCGGGGGAGTGGCGACCCCCGCCAACTCGCCCGCACGCAGCGACTCCAGGGCGGCCGCTGGATCCGGGCAGCGGCACAACTCCCGGGCGGCATCGGCGAAGCAGCGGCGCAGGGTCGCCGCGTCCAGGCCGTAGTAGACGCTGGACACGGCCTCGCCGTGGCCGGTGACGCCGCCGTGCTCGACGCTCAGCCACACGGCGTCACGGGCGGCCATGACGGAACGGGATATGCGCAGCGGCTCGGTGAGGTCGAGCCGCACGGTGTGGACGGCGGCCTTCACGGGGTCCTCCCTGGGGGTGGTGCGCTCCTCAGCGGGTCGGTCACACGGGTGCAGCGCACCCAGCCGGTGGCCTCGGCCGCACGCGGGTGCGCGATCTCCACGGGCCGGGTGGCCGCGGAGGCGAGGTCGAGGCCGTGCGCGGCGGCGAAGTCGTCGTCGTAGACGGTGCCGAGATAGCGGTGGGGACCGTCGGGGAAGACGGTCGCGACGACCGCGCCCGGGTGGACGCGGGCCGCCCAGGCGGCGACACGGGCGGCGGCGCCGGTGCTCCAGCCGCCGCTGACGAAGCTCTCCGAGGCGAGCCGCCGGCAGGTGTCCACCGCCTCCGCCGGACCGACCCAGTGCACCTCGTCGAACGCGTCGTAACGGACGTTGCGCGGGTGGATGCTGCTGCCGAGCCCGCGCATCAGCCGTGGCCGGGCGGGCTGCCCGAAGATGGTGGAGCCGGTGGCGTCCACGCCGATCAGCCGCAGCCCGGGCCAGTGCCGGCGCAGCGGACCGACGATGCCCGCGCTGTGCCCGCCGGTCCCGACGCTGCACACCAGGACGTCCAGATGGTCGAGCTGCACGGCGAGTTCGGCGGCGAGCGAGGCGTAACCGGCGCTGTTGCCGGGGTTGTTGTACTGATCTGGCCAGTACGCGCCGGGCAACTCGGCCAGCAGCTGCCGGAGCCGGGCCAGCCGGGCGGCCTGCCAGCCGCCCTGCGCGGCGGGACGGTCGACGATCTCCAGCCGTACACCGTGCGTCCTCAGCAATCGCCGCATGGCGGGCTCCAGTTCGCCGTCGCCCACCAGGACGACCGGATGGCCGAGAGCCTGCCCGGCGAAGGCGAGTCCGAGGCCCAGCGTGCCGGACGTCGACTCCACCACCGGGGCGCCCGGCCGCAGCACGCCCCGCTCACGGGCGTCCAGCAGCATCGACACGGCGGGCCGCGCCTTCATCCCGCCGGCCGCGAGACCTTCGAGCTTGGCCCAGAACCCGGGGTGTGGATCCGGCAGCCCGGCCGTGACGCGCACGACCGGCGTACGTCCCAGCAGGGACAGCAACTCCGGCCGCGCCACGGGCCGGGCCGCGGGAGCGACGGCGGCGGTCACCGCACACCCCCTCGGTACACGTGCAGCGTGCCCGGACCGCCGTCCAGCCAGAAGAAGGGATACGGCTCCGCGCACACCGCGCTCACCCCGTGACCCAGGAAGCGGGGCAGTACGGCACTGCCCGTCTGCGCGAACATCACCAGGGGCTTGCCGTGTTCGAGGGCGTGCCGCCGCAACGGCTCGAACGTGCCGTTGCCCAGCGTCATCCCGGACACGAGCAGCGCGTCGCACCGGTGCGCCTCGGTGAGCGCGTCGGTGACGACGCCCTCACCCCACTCGGTGACCCCGCCCTTCAAGTCGCACGCCACGTAGGCCAGGTGCCGGGCACGCAAGGCCTCCAGCAGTGAGTTGACCACCCCGACCACCAGGACCGTGGCCCCCGGCGGCAGATCCAGCAGCCCGGCGACCGTCCGCGCCCGCGCGCGGGACTTCTCCAGAGAGGTCCCGGCGGGCACGCGTACGGACCGGGCTCCGTGCGCCGGGGAGTGCGGAGTGACGTGCATCAGGTAGGCGTCCAGCGCGGCCACCCGCACAGGAGTCAGCGGGTGGCGCAGCAGCCGGTCCACGCCGGCACCTGCGCAGTCCTCGACCATGCCGTCGTCCAGTGCCCCGGGCTCCACCGCGCAACTGCCGACGGCCGCGCCGACCCGCAGCCCCAGCACCTCGTTGCGATAGCTCGTGCCCCGCCCGTCGTGCCGTACGGCCTGCCGGGTCGTGAAGGCCACGGCCGCCCGCAGCCCCGCCGGGTCCGGGCCCAGCTCCCCGGCCAGCGCGCGCCGCAGCAGCGTCTCGTACGTCGGCGCCCCGGCGGGCGCGGAGCGGACGGCCGTCATCGGATCACCATTCCCGACCGCAGCTCCGCGACCAGACCCTCGACCCGCTCACGGGCCCCCGTCCCCTCGGTGTCGCCCACCATGACGTGCCCCAGGTACTCGTTGTTGCTGCCCGCCGCCCGCACCTGCCTGCCGGGCTCGGCCAGCTCCACCTCCAGCACGTCCGGCCGGGTCCGCAGCCCCGTGTCGTCCAGGGCCGTGAGCGTGCCCGTGGTCTCCGGGACGAGGAACCCGATCGCGGCGGACCGCAGCCCGGTGTCCGTGCGCCGCAGGCCGGGCGCCCGGCCCAGCGACACGTCGACGAACTCCGCGACCAGGTCGACGCCGGTGACATGGCGGACGAGCTCGGTGATGCGGTTGCCGGCGGGCCGCGGATTGACCTCGACCACGCGCGGCCCGGCCGACGTCAGCTTGATCTCCGTGTGCGCCACGACCCCCTCGGTGAGCCCCAGGGCCTTGAGCGCGTCCAGCGCCGTCCGTACGACGTCCTGCGCGTCGCCGGCCGCCAGCGCGGCGGGGAACATGTGGCCCGTCTCGATGAACGAGGGCGCACCGCCGACGCTCTTGTCGGTCACCCCGACCACCTGCACCGCGCCCGCGTGGGACACGGTCTCGACACTCACCTCCGGCCCGTCCAGCAGCTCCTCCAGCAGCACCGCCGGTGCTCGCCGCTGCCCCCGCGCGTTGACCGGGAAGTCACCCATCGCCCTTACGGCCGCGCCCAGTTGAGCCTCGTCGTCCACCCGCCGCACGAACATCCCCGCGCACAGGTCGACGGGCTTGACCACCAGCGGATAGCCGATGTCCCGCGCCGCCGCCGCCAGTTCGGTCCACTGTTCGTGGACGGCGAACCGGGGACCCGGCACGCCCGCCTCGTCCAGCACGCGGCGGGTGGCGTCCTTGCGGCAGGCGTTCCGTACGGCCTCGGCGTCCGCTGCGGGGAGACCGAGCCGCTCGGCGGCCATTGCGGCCGTCGGCAGGTAGTAGTCGCAGGACGTGAGGACCCCGTCGAAGCCGAGCACCTCGTGCAGCCGTTCCACGAACGGCAGCAGAGAGCCGGGGTCGTTGGTGTCCGCCGTGACCACGTTGCGCGCCCCCAGCAGCGGGTGCGCCGTGCCCTCGGGCGCCGTACGCAGGTAATGGTGCAGGTCGCGGGTGAGGAACGTGAACGAGTGTCCGCCCTCCTGTATCGCCCGTGGCAGCAGCCTGCTCATCGATCCGACCCAGCTCTCGACCACCAGCAGATGAGCCACAACTCCCCTTTTCGTGCCCTGCCCTGAGGCGTGGTTGCGATGACGGGGCAGCCCGAGGAGACCCCTCGAGGAGAGGGGCCGGGCTGCGCGCAACACACGATAACGGTAATCATTTTCATTGTCAGCCGTCGAGGGGGCGCGCTCTCTCCCGCGGCGCGTCGAGCCGGGGTGTCGGTGAAGCCGGGAAACGTGAGACGGCCGGGTCAGGGGCATGCCCTGACCCGGCCGTCCGCCGCAGGGTGGATCAGTCGGTGTGCCCGCGCAGCAGCGCGAGCTCGTGGTTCAGCTCGGTGAGGAAGCGGATCACCACACGCAGCTCCTCGGCCGTGAACCGCTCACGGGCCGTGTCGGTGCTGTGGGCCAGCGGCCGGAAGTACTCCCGCGCCAGGTCCTTGGCCCGGTCCTCGTACTCCAGATGCACCACACGGCGGTCGTCGGACGCCCGGACACGCCGGATGTGCCCCGCCCGCTCCAGTCTGTCCAGGCATGCTGTCATCGCGCCGGAGGTGAGGTTGAGCTGCCTGCGCAGACGGCCGGGTGTCATGGCTGCGTCGGGCCCGCCGCCGTCGAGGATCGCGATCAGGGCGAGCATGTCGGTGTGGTGCAGACCGTGCGCCTGAGCGAACTCCTGGACGATGCGGTTGAACTCACCCGTCATCCGGCGCAGTTGCACCGCGAATGACTGCAGTCCTGTCGGGCACTCCTCCGGCGGGGGAGGTGTGGAGGTTTGTGAGCCGCTCATGCGGCCAGTATAGGATCACTCGATGATTGACATAATCGACCATTGACATAACCGCTTCGTGCCATAGGAACCTCACATGACATCCGCACCACGCCGGGCCCGGTGGCTCGTCCCGCTTGCTCTGTTGATCGTCTGGCTCGGCGTGGGCGGGATGCTCGGCCCGTACGCGGGGAAGCTGGGCGAGGTGGCCACCAACGACCAGGCCTCCTTCCTGCCCCAGAGCGCCGAGTCCACTCAGGTCCTCGACCAGCGGAAGGCGTTCGACCAGCAGGAGACACTGCCCGCGATCGTCGTGTGGACCGCCGAAGGGGACCGGATCACCGGCGCCCAGACCGAGGCCGCCACCCGCGCGGTCGCCGGACTCGCCGGCAAGCCGGGCGTCGTGGGGGCGCCCTCGCCCGCCTTCCCCTCCGAGGACGGCAAGGCCCTGCAGTCCGTGGTGCAGGTGGAGCCCGACCTCGGTGACAAGCTGGCCGACGTCGTCGACGAGGTGCGCGAAGCGGCAGGCACCGTCGACGGCACCACCGCCGAGGTGGCGGGGCCCGCGGCCAGCCAGGTCGACCTGTCGGACGCCTTCTCCGGCATCGACGGACTGCTGCTCGGCGTCGCCCTCGCCGCCGTGCTGCTCATCCTGCTGCTGGTCTACCGCAGCGTCCTGCTGCCTTTCGTCATCATCCTCGGATCCGTCTTCGCGCTCGGTCTGGCCTGCGCGGTCGTGTACGTCCTCGCCGACCACGACGTGGTGCGCGTCGACGGCCAGGTCCAGGGCATCCTGTCCATCCTCGTGATCGGCGCGGCCACCGACTACGCCCTGCTCCTCGCCGCCCGCTTCCGCGAGGAACTCGCCACGCGCGGAGACCGGTTCACCGCCGCGCGCGCAGCCGTGCGCCGGTCGTTCGGCGCCATCACCGCCAGCGCCGCCACCGTCGCCCTCGGCCTGCTGACGCTGCTCGCCAGTGACCTCACCAACAACCGCGCCCTCGGCCCGGTCGGCGCCATCGGCATCGTGTGTTCGGTGCTCTCCGCACTCACCTTCCTGCCGGCCGCCCTCGCCCTCCTGGGCCGCAGCGCGTACTGGCCCGCCAAGCCCAAGGCGTCCGACGCCACCGTCGAGGGACACAGCGTGTGGCGCCGCGTCGCCGCGACCGTCGACCGCAAGCCGCGCCGCGTGTGGGCGGTGACCGCGCTGATCCTCGCGGTCTTCGCGGCCTTCTCCCCCTCCCTGTCCGCCAAGGGCACCCCGCTCGACGAGATCTTCGTCAACGACGCGCCGTCGGTCGCCGCGCAGAAGACGCTCGGCGAGCACTTCCCCGGAGGGTCCGGCAACCCGGCCGTCATCCTCGCCAACGCCGACCGGCTCGACGAGGTCACCGCGGCCGCGAACAAGACCGAGGGAGTGGCGTCCGCCGCCCCCGTCTCCGCCTCCGGACGGCCCGGCGGCGGGGAGCCGCTGGTCGTCGACGGGCGGGTGCGCGTCGACGCCACGCTGGAGGCCGCGGCCGACAGCGACACAGCGAAGCGGGCCGTCGAGCGGCTCCGCGACAACGTGCACGACATCTCCGGCGCCGACGCGCTCGTCGGCGGCTACACCGCCCAGCAGGTCGACACCCAGCAGACCGCCTCCGACGACCGCACGCTCATCGTGCCGATCGTCCTCGTCGTCATCCTGCTGATCCTCGTCCTGCTGCTGCGGTCCGTGCTCGTGCCCGTGCTGCTGGTCGCGACCGTGGCGCTCAACTTCCTCGCCACGCTCGGCGTGTCCGCGCTGGTCTTCGAGCACCTCTTCGGCTTCAGCGGAACGGACGCGTCGGTCCCGCTGTACGGCTTCGTGTTCCTGGTCGCCCTGGGCGTCGACTACAACATCTTCCTGATGTCCCGCGTCCGCGAGGAGGCGCTGACCCACGGCACCCGCCAGGGCGTCCTCCGCGGCCTCACCACCACCGGCGGGGTCATCACCTCGGCCGGCGTGGTCCTCGCCGCGACGTTCGCCGCGCTGATGGTGATCCCCCTGGCCTTCCTGGTCCAGATCGCCTTCATCGTCGCCTTCGGCGTCCTCCTCGACACCCTGGTCGTCCGGTCCCTGCTGGTTCCGGCCCTGGTGATCGACATCGGCCCCAAGGCCTGGTGGCCGGGCTCCCTGTCCCGCTCCACGCCGGAGAAGAGCGAGGACGCACCGGCGCCAGGACGCACGTGACGCGACCTGCATGACCGCGGGCGGACGGCCGGAGGGCCGTCCGCCCGCGGTCGTTCGTGGCGCGGGTGCGACGCATGCCGCCGTGGCACGACCCCGTCTGCGCCGGCTGAGCGAGTCGCTGTACAGGGAAACGCGGCGTCCAACCAGGACGTCGGTTGTCGGACCCGTGTGTCAGAGTCTGCGCATGCTCGAGATCACGGTGCAGACGGAGAACGGGGAGCGGCACGTCGGTGTGTCCGCCGAGGAGCTGGCAGGGCTGGTCCGGCGCATCGGGGGTGAACGTGACCGGTTCCTGGTGATCGAGCGGATCCCGGACGAGACGCACGTCTTCGCTCAGGTGTGGCACGCGACGGATGACGACTACACAGTCGAACACCGCGACGGCTCGGCCGACCGGCACTTCGGAGCGAGGACGGAGCACGCGGAGACCGTGATCGCCGCGGTCACCGGCTGGGCGCGTCAGGAGCAGGGGTGGGACGGCGGTCTGGACTGGTCGCTGCTGAAGCTGTGACCCGTCCCGGACGCACCACCGGCTCCTCGGCCGGCCGCCGAGAAACGGTCCGCCCCCGGCAGCCGGTGGCTTCCGGGGCGGGCCGAACACCGCGTCGACGGGGACGGCTCAGGCGCTCGGGTCCTTCGCGCAGGCCGTCGTGGGCCTTTCCTGCCCCGCCGGTTCCGTACCGGCGCCCGCCGAGGACAGGACGACCTTGGACGCACGGCGGTCCCGGTCCAGGTACCCGCCCGTCGCCGCGAGGGCGAGGCCGACGACCGCCAGGGCGGCGCCGACCAGCGTGGGCGAGGACCAGCCCCAGCCGGCCGCGATGACCAGACCACCCAGCCACGCGCCGCCCGCGTTGGCCAGGTTGAAGGCGGAGTGGTTGGACGCGGCCGCCATCGTCGGCGCCTCGTGCGCCTTGGCCATCAGCAGCATCTGCACCGGCGTGGTGATCAGGGAGCTGAGACCGCCCGTGATCGTGATGACGATCAGCGCGGGCACCAGATGGCCGATCACGAAGTGGAGCGTCACCAGTGCCGCCGCCAGCAGCGCGAAACCGCCGTACATCGTCGGCCGCAGGGCCCGGTCGGTCAACGGGCCCGCGACGAGCGTGCCGAGCGTCATGCCGACGCCGAACAGCGCCAGCACCAGGGTCGTGGACGCGTCCGAGATCCCCGTCAGGTTGGTCAGCATCGGCACCAGGTAGCTGTACATCGCGAAGAAGCCGCCGAACCCGACGACCGCTGTGACCAGACCCAGCAGCACCTGCTTGTTCTTCATCGCGCGCAGCTCGTGCATCACACCGGCCTGCTCGCCGCGCGGCTGATGCGGCACGAGCCGCACGAGCGCCGCCAGGGCGAGGACACCGATGACGGCCACCGCCGCGTACGCGAACCGCCAGCCCAGCTGCTGCCCGAGCGCGGTCCCGGCCGGGACGCCGACGATGTTGGCGACGGTCAGACCGAGGAACATCATCGACACCGCACGGGCCGCCCGGTCCGGCGCGACCAGCTTGGAGGCGACCACCGCGCCGACGCCGAACAGCGCGCCGTGCGGAAGCCCCGCCAGGACACGCGCCGCGAACAACAGCTCGAAGTTCGGCGCGAGCGCCGAGGCCACGTTCCCGACGACGAACACGCCCGTCAGCATCAGCAGCAGCCGCTTGTGCGGCACCCGCGCGCCGATCGCCGTGAGCAGCGGCGCGCCGATCACCACGCCCAGCGCGTAGGCGGAGACGACGTTGCCCGCGGTCGGCACGGACACCGCCAGCCCGTCGGCGATCTGGGGAAGCAGCCCCATGGAGACGAACTCGGTCGTGCCGATGCCGAACGCGACGACGGCCAGGGCGAACAAAGCCAAGGGCATGGCGAGAGGAAACCTTCCGCGTAGGAGCCGGGTGAGGGCGCCCACCGCTCGGCACCGCGGCACCGGACGGCGCGTCCGGTGGCAGCGGTGTGCCGGGTTCGGTGGGGGCGGTCCGGCGCCGGTCCTCGTCGTCCGGGCGTGGTTGCCGCGTGCCCCAGCCTGCCAGATCACCCCACGGGTGAGGAAACCGGGCGGCACGACCACCCCGTGCGGAACCGGCCCGGCCACCCCGCAGCCCGCCTCTCCCACGGGCAGTTCCTCACCCGCAGCCGCGCCCTCGCGGAGGGTGTTCCTGTTGGCCTGCTACACCTCGAGGCCGACCACCCTGCTGCGCCCTCCCTGCTCGTCCTCGGCCTCGAACCGGCCGGACGCCGCTGACCAGGACCCACCGAGTCGTCCCGCCCCGGCTCAGTTGCGCCCGCCGTGCAGCACCCCCAGCAGATGCGCCACCGCGTCAGCGACGGCATCCCGCGCCGGCCCCAGGTACTTACGCGGATCCACCACCGACGGGTGTGCCTCCAGGTACGTTCGCGCGGCCCGCGTGAACTGCTTGTTCAGGTGCGTGGAGACGTTCACCTTCCTCATACCGGCCGCCACCGCCCGCGACAGCTCCGCGTCCGCCACGCCCGACGAGCCGTGCAGCACCAGCGGCACGCCCACCGCGTCACGCAGCGCCGAGACGAGGGCGAAGTCCAGCACGGCGTCCCGGGTGGTCATGGCGTGCGAGCTGCCCACCGCCACGGCCAGCGCGTCGACCCCGGTGGCGGCGACGAAGTCCCGCGCCTCCGCCGGATCGGTCCGCACCCCGGGCGCGTGGGCCCCGTCCTTGCCGCCCACCTCGCCCAGCTCCGCCTCCACCCACACGTCACGGGCGTGGCAGTACGCGGTGATCTCCCGCGTCTCGCTCAGGTTCTCCTTGTAGGGGAGTGCGGAGGCGTCGAACATCACGGACGAGAAACCCAGGCGTACGGCCTCGTGCACGAGGTCCTTGGACTCCGCGTGGTCGAGGTGCACGGCGACGGGGACCAGCGCGGCGCGTGCCACGGCGAGGGTCGCGAGTCCGATCGGCTCGAGACCGCCGTGGTATCGGGCGGTGTTCTCACTGATCTGCAGGATCACCGGACGGCCCGCGGCCTCCGCGCCGGCGACGATCGCCTCGGCGTGCTCGAGCTGCACCACGTTGAACGCCCCCACGCCGGCGCCGGCGCGGGCGGCGGGGCCGACGATCTCGTCAGTGGGGCTGAGGGGCATGAAGGTCCTCCACGGTCACGGTGGTTCGGAAGCGTTCGTAGGCGGCGGCGTCGACGCCACCGGCCACGGGGCAGGCGACGGCGGCGGCCGAGAGGGCCACGGCCTCGCGCAGGACATCGCCCCAGTGCGCGCCGTCGGCGAGTCCCGCCGCGAGGGCGGCGACACAGGCGTCGCCCGCCCCGGTGGGGTTGCCGGCCAGCCGCTCGGGCGGCACGGCACGCCGGCGGCCGTCGGGCGTGACGGCGAGGAGACCTCCGGGGCCGGAGGACACCACGACGGACCGGGCGCCGAGGGCACGCAGCCGCTCCGCGCCCGCCCCGGCGTCCTCGCACCCGGTGGCCGCCGCGAGTTCGGCCGCGTTGGGCTTCACGACGTCGGGCCGGGCGCCCAGCGCGTCGAGCAGCGGGGCGCCGCTGGTGTCCAGCACCGTCGGCACACCCGTCTCCGCGGCGCGGGCGACGAGTTGGGCGTACGAGTCGGACGGCAGGCCCGGCGGCAGGCTTCCGCAGAGCGCGACGACCGACGCCTCGCGCACCAGCTCCGCGAAGCGGCCGGTGAACGCCCGCCACTCCGACGGACGCACCCGCGGGCCCGGCTCGTTGAACACGGTGGCGTCGCCGTCGTCACCGGACACGACGGTCACGGTCTGCCGCGACTCGTCCGAGACCGGGACGAGTTCGTCGCGCAGCCCGGGTACGGCGCGCAGGTCCTCGCGCATCAGCGCGCCGGTGGGGCCGCCGACGAGCCCGGTCACGGTGACGGCCCGCCCCCGCCCGGCCAGCACCCGGGCCACGTTGACACCCTTGCCGCCGGCGCGCCGGTGGACCGCCCCGACCCGGTGCGAGGTGCGCGGGCGCAGGCTGTCGACGCCGTACGTGACGTCGAGGGCGGCGTTGAGCGTGACGGTGAGGATCACGGCCGCCGCCCCTCCGCCCCGGAAGGGGAGCCGGCGACCTCAGACATGACCGTCCTGGAGGACGACGGACCGCGTGAGGTTGCGAGGCCGGTCCGGGTCGTAACCGCGCGCCTCCGCGCAGGCGACTGCCAGCCGCTGGGCGCGGATCAGGTCGGACAGCGGATCCAGCCCGCCGGCCAGACCGGCGGACCCCGCGACCAGGGTGCCGCCGACGCGGGCCACGTCGTCCGCGAGCCCGTCCGGAAGCCGGCCGAACGCCCACGTCACGCGGCCGGGCCCGGTGATGCTGATGGGCCCGTGGCGGTACTCCATCGCCGGGTATGCCTCCGTCCAGGCGCCCGCCGCCTCCCGCATCTTCAGCGCCGCCTCCAGCGCGAGCCCGCACGTCCAGCCCGTGCCGAGGAAGGTGAACTGCTCCGCGGCCGACACGGCCGCGTCGAGGGGCTCGCGCACCGCGCGTTCGGCGTCCTTGACGGCCGCGTCCAGCGGCAGGACTCCGGCGGGCAGGGCGTTCTCCGCCTCTAGGTGCGCGCGCAGGAGTGCGAGGTTGGCGGTGGCGAAGCGGGTCTGCACGACCGACTCCTCGTCCGCGAAGTCCAGGACGGCGACGGCGTCGGCGGCCTGCATGACCGGCGTGTCCGGGTCGGCGGTGACGGCGCCCGTCGCCACGCTTCCCTCGAGCCGGCGCAGCAGGTCGAGCACCTCGGTGGTGGTGCCCGAGCGGGTGATGGCGAGCACCCGGTCGTAGTGCCGGCCGACGGGGAACTCCGAGGCGGCGAAGGCGTCGGTCTCCCCGTGGCCGCCGGTCTCGCGCAGCACGGCGTACGACTGGGCCATGAACCACGAGGTGCCGCAGCCCACGACGGCGACGCGCTCGCCCCGCCTCGGCAGGGCCGCCGCCTGACGCGGCAGGGACTCGGCGGCCTGGCGCCACACGGAGGGCTGGGAGGCGATCTCGGCCGAGGTGCGGGACGAACTGATGTCGGACAAGGCGATGGGCTCCTTCAGAAACGTGGGAGGGGGTACACGACGCGGCCGGCCGGTCACTTCACCGAGCCCGCGGTCAGCCCGGACACCACATGGCGTTCGATGAAGGCGAAGAGCACCACGACGGGCACGATCGCGATCACGGACGCGGCGAACAGGTAGTTCCACTGCACGGTGTAGTTGCCGATGAAGCTGTTGATGCCGACCGTCAGCGGCTGGCTCTCCGGGACGGTGGACAGGGTCAGTCCCATGACGAACTCGTTCCACGCGGCGATGAAGGTGAAGATGACCGCGGTGACGACACCGGGCAGGGCGAGCGGCAGCGTCACCCGGAGCAGCGCGCCGCCCCGGCCTAGCCCGTCGATCATTGCTGCCTCCTCCAACTGCACCGGAATGGCGGAGAAATAGGCGGTGAGGATCCAGATCGCGAACGCCAGGTTGAACGCGGCGTTGCACAGCACCAGGGTCCACACCGAGTTGAGCATGCCCAGTTGGTAGAACTCGCGGTAGAGGCCCACCAGCAGTGACGTCGGCTGGAACATCTGGGTGACCAGCACCAGCAGCAGGAACACCTTGCGCCCGCGGTACTTGACGCGGGCCGTGTAGTAGGCGGCCGGAACCGCGACGAGCAGCACCAGCAGGGTGGAGCCGCCGGCCACGAGGAGCGTGACGCGCAGGTTGCTGCCGAGGTTCGACTCACGCCACACGTCGACGAAGTTGGACCAGGCGAAGTGGTCCGGCAGGTAGGTGGCGTCGCGCAGCTCGGACGCGGGCCGCAGGGCGGTGATCACCATCTGCAGGTACGGCAGCAGGAACACGGCGGCGATCAGCCAGGCGACGGAGGCTACGACCACGGTGCGGGGCCGCAGCGTGCGCCGGGGACGAACGGGACGGCCACTGCCGTCCGTCAGGGCGGCGGTGGGGGCGCCGACGGCGGCGGGGATCGTCTGCTGGGCCATCACGCCTCCTCCTGGTTCCAGCGGCTCACCTTGAGGAAGGCGGCCACCATCACGACGACCAGGGCGAAGTTGACGACCGACATGGCCGCGGACTCCCCGATGTCGGAGCTCTTGAGCTGGTACATGAACACCGTGGTGGTCGCCGTGTCGCTGTCCGGGCCGCCCCGGGTCATGCCCCAGATCACGGGGAACGAGTTGAAGACGTTGATCAGGTTGATGACCACGCCGACCAGGAACGCCGGCCGCAGCAGCGGCAGCGTGACCCGCCGGTACGTCTGCCACACGCCGGCGCCGTCCACGCGCGCCGCCTCGTACACCTCGCCGGGGACGGTCTGCAGCCCCGCGAGCAGGGTGTACGTGGTGAACGGCAGGGAGACGAAGACCGCGACGAACATCATCCAGGGCCAGGCGGTCGCCGGGTCGCCCAGCCAGTCCTCGGGGGAGTCGATGACGCCCAGGTCGGTCATCACCGTGTTCAGCACGCCCGCGGTCCGGTCGAGCATCCACTTGAAGCCGATGGCGGTCATCAGCACGGACGCCGCCCACGGGGCGATGAGCGCCCACCGGGTCACCCGGCGCCCCGGGAACTGCTGGTTGAACAGCTGGGCCAGGCCCAGGGAGATCACCATCGTCAGCGCGACCACGCCGACGGTCCACACCACGGTGGCGGTGATGACGGAGCCGAGGTCCGGCTCGTCGAACAGCTGCCGGTACTTGTCCAGGCCCGCCCAGCCCCGGACGAAGCCGCTGACGCTGATTTTCAGGAACGAGGTGCGGACCATCTCGTAGACCGGCCACAGCACGACGACCACGATGAGCAGGACGGCGGGGCCTATCCAGGGCAGCGGCCCCAGCCGGCCGAGGCCGGAGCGGCGGACGCCGCTCCGGCCCGTGCGGGGCGGCTTGCGGCCGCCGGAGGTGACATTGCTGGACACGGGGGGTGCCTTCCGTGTGTCGGTGCCTGCGGAACTACTGGTTCGCCGCGATCTGTTCGGTCTTCTTCTGCAGATCGCCGAGCACCTTGGCGGGGTCGTCCCCGACTGCCGTGCCGCCGCTCTTCTTGATCTCCGCGGACACGGCGTCCCAGCTGGTGTCTCCCAGCGGGTAGAAGGACGCCTTCGGCAGCAGCTCGAAGAACGGCTCCAGGTCCTTGTGCTTGCCGCTGGAGGTCATCTCCTGCAGCGTGTCCTCGGTGACGGGCATCAGGTTGTACATCTCGTCGAACTTCAGCGTGTTCTCCTTGGAGTACGCGAAGTCGAGGAACTTCTTGATCTCCTCCTGGTGACCGCGGTCCTTGAACGCCATCACCCAGTCGGCCACGCCGAGCGTGGAGTCCAGCGCGCCGTCCTTGCCGGGGATCGGCGCGACGCCGTAGTCGACGCCGCCGTCCTTCGACATCTGGATCAGCGACGGGTGGCCGTTGAGCATGCCCACCTTGCCCGCGGCGAAGTCGGCGAACGCCGTCTTGCGGTCGGTGGCGGCCGGGTTGCTGTAGGTCAGGCCCGGCTCGACGAGGTTGGCGCGCAGCCACTGGAACGTCTCGACGTTGGCCTTGCTGTCGAGCGTGTACTTCCCGTCGGCGTCGGTGTAGCCGCCGCCGTTGCCCAGCTCCCAGATCAGCGTCTCTCCCTGCGCCTCCTCGGGGCCGAGCGGCAGCGCGTACGGGACGACGTCCGGGTGCTTCTTCTTGACGGCCTCGGCGGCCGCCTCGACGTCCGCCCAGCTCTTCGGCGGCTCGGTGACGCCGGCGTCGGCGAGGAGCTTGTTGTTGTAGAACAGCGCGCGGGCGGAGGAGACGAAGGGGATGCCGTACTGCACGCCGTCCACCTCGCCCGCCTCGGCGAACGTGTCGACCAGGTTGTCCAGGGTGGCCGGGGACAGCACGTCCTCGGCCTTGTGGAGCAGGTCGTCGGCGACCTTGTCGGCGTAGCCGCCGGTCTGCAGGACGTCCGGCACGTTGCCGCTCTGGATCATCGTCTTGACCTGCGCGTCGATGTCGTTCCAGTTGACGACCTGGACGTCGACCTCGATGTCCGGGTTGGCGGCTTCGAAGCGCTCGGCCACGTCCTCCCAGTAGACGGTGGAGCTGTTGGACGCCTTGTCGCCGTAGTCGGCCGCGACGAGCTTCAGGGTCACGGTTCCGTCCGCGGACTCCCCGGCGCCGCCGCACGCGGTCAGGACCAGGGCGCCGGTCGCACAGGCCGCCGAGAGGACGAGCATTCTCTTCTTCACTGCCGTCTACCGCCTTGTCTCCACAAGTAATGCGTGAACATGCTCAATCTTTGAGCTCTGCAAGCAGCAATGAGCATCTGTTGTGTCGGGAAGTATTCAGGCAACTCGCAGGTCAGGTCCATCCGCATGCCCTATGCCGTTATCCGACCGTTGCCAAAAGCGGGCGTCTCGACTGCAATGATGTGCGCAGAGTGACAATGTTCCGAGCAGAATCACGCACGGTGCTGCTCCGGGGCACCGCGGCCCGGCGCGTCCCTTACCGTGTCCGGAGCGCAGTACCGAGGCCGAGGGAGTCCGACTCATGTCCAAGCACGATCGCTGGAGCAAGCTGCTGGAACTGCTGGCTGGCGAGGGCAGGATCGAGGTCGACGACGCGGCCGCCGCACTCGACGTCTCCCCGGCCACCATCCGACGCGACCTCGACGAACTCGCCGAGCAGCAGATGCTCGTCCGCACCCGGGGCGGCGCCATCGCGCACGGCGTCTCCTACGAACTCCCGCTGCGCTACAAGTCCTCCCGGCACGCCCCCGAGAAACAGCGCATCGCCACCGCAGTCGCAGGGATGATCGCCGACGGCGACGTGGTGGGCCTCAACGGCGGTACCACCACCACGGAGGTGGCCCGCGCCCTCGCCCTCAGGGCGGGCGGCAGCCGAGAGGGCCGGGGGCGCCGCGAGCCGGCCGAGACGTCGGCGCCCGCATTCACGGTCGTCACCAACGCCCTCAACATCGCCGGCGAGCTCGCGGTGCGCCCCCAGGTGAAGATCGTGGTCACCGGCGGTGTCGCCCGCCCTCAGACGTACGAACTCGTCGGACCGCTCACCGTGGGCGTCCTCAACGAGGTCGTCCTCGACGTCGCGGTCCTCGGGGTCGACGGCGTGGACCCGCAGCTGGGGCTGATGACCCACCAGGAGGACGAGGCCAGCGTCAGCCGTCTCTTCGCCGAACGGGCGCGCCGCGTCATCGTGGTCACCGACTCCTCCAAGATGGGCCGGCGCGCCTTCGCCCGGATCTGCGGCCTGGACCGCGTCGACGTGCTGGTGACCGACTCCGGGCTGCCCGCCGACACGGCCGCCCGCCTCACCGACGCGGGCATCAAGGTCCACGCCGTCTGACGGCTCGCGTGTCCTACGGGGCGACGGCCATCGCGAACACGTGGACGTTCCCGTTGGACGGCAGCACCACGAACGCCACCTGCTTCGACGCGTCCAGCGGCACCGAGTGGGCGAACATCCGGTAGGCGATCCCCGCGTTGCCGTACCCGTCCGGCCGGTTGCGGCCGTCGGCGGACGCCACCAGCGTGGCGCCGTGCAGGTCGGCCGGGTCGAACGACCAGTTGGGGAAGCCGAATTGGCCGCGGCTGCTGGTGCCGTCGGTGTAGTGCACGGTGGCCGTTCCGGTGGCCGCGCTGCCGACGCCCGACCCGAGGAACACCAGCCTGCTGCCCTGACCGCTCAGCGTGATCGCCTGACCGGCGGACGAGACGTTGCCCGGGGTGCCCGGCTCCGCGTCGGGCCAGAGGAGTTCGGCCCCCAGGGCACGGACGGTGGCTCCCGGCGTCAGCCCGACGTCGGCCAGCTTCTGCGCGGAGAAGCTGTTGCCGTCCCCGTCGTAGTCGCCGGGCGCCGTGTCGCTCTCGTCGGTGACGCCGACGTTGTTGTAGGCGGCGGCGAGATCGGGCAACGGACTGCCGACGACCTCTGTACGGGTCCCGGTCGCCGCACCGGCCCCGTCACCCCCGCTGTACGTCGCCGTGGCGGTGAACGTCCGCAGCGCGAAACCGGGCCGCTTCTCCGGCACCCGGACGCGGAACTCGGCCCGGGCGGAGTCGCCCACGCCGAGCGAACCGGACACGGCGGACACGGACGGCTGCACCGCCCAGCCGGCGGGACCGGCGAACGCCACCTTCAGCGAACGCATCCGCTGCGGCCCGGCGTTCTTCACGCGCACGGTCACGGTCGAGATCGCCGGCCCGTCCAGGTCGACCGGCGAGACGGTCACCTCCGTCCGCGCGGCCGTCGGCTCCGCCGGAGACCCGGCGGCGGAGGCGGCGGGCGCGGCGACGAGCGCCAGCGAGGCCGCCACGGCCACGGCTGTCACCGCTCGCAACGGTCTGAGAGGTCTGAGCCATCGGGAAACACTCATAGCGTCATGCTCCTTCGGTCCATGGTCCGGAACGCCGCTCACGCGACGGGAGGCATCTCCGACTCGCGCGAGTCCAGGCCCATGCGGAGGTTGACCCAGGAACCACGGGTGAAGTCCGGGTACGCCACCGGGCGTCCGCCCGCCGCGAGGGACTTGACGCTCAGCGGCACGGGCGCGCACCAGGCGGCGGAGTCGTACACGTCGATGTCCGGCACCAGACCGGCCCGCATCGCCTGCACGGTGCGCCACTGCAGGATGTAGTCCATGCCGCCGTGGCCGCCGTTGTTCTCCGCGTCGTCGCCGATCTTCTTCCACAGCCAGTGGTCGAACTCCTTGCGATAGGAGTCGAAGTCGCGCCAGGAGTGTCCGCTGTGGTCCGGTTCGACGTAGATCCGGCCGCCGGTCGCCGACGTGCCCGCGTAGTCCTCGAAGATCCCGCGGCTGCCCGCCAGACTGTTGATCCTGCTGTACGGCCGGGGCGAACTCACGTCGTGCTCCGCCCGGATGACCCGTCCCATGGCGGTGTCGATCAGACAGGTGACGAGGTCGCCGTTGATGTACGTCTCCTTCCACGAGGGATGGGACCGGTCGATGAAACGCTCCCGGTAGTCGGCGAGCCCCTTCGGCTCGGTGGCCGTCGCCCGCAGCGCGGTCATCCGGTCGCCGCGGTTGATGTCCATCGCGGCCGCGATCGGCGCCAGCCCGTGCATCGGGTAGAACGACGCGGTGCTGCGCGTGTGCCACAGCCGCCGCCAGCTGTCGGTGTAGTACGTGTCGGAGAACAACAGCTCCCGCAGGTCGTGCAGATAGCCGCCGTGGCCGTTGGTGACGTCGCCGAACAGCCCGTCGTGCGCCATCTTCAGCATGGCCAGCTCGTTGCGGCCGTAGGAGCAGTTCTCCGACAGCACCAGATGCCGGCGGGTGCGTTCGGAGGTGTCGACGAGGTCCCACAGCTCGTCCAGCTCCGTGGCGACGGGCAGTTCGACGATCACGTGCTTGCCCGCCTCCAGGGCGGCCTTGCCCTGCCGGTGGTGGAACTCCCAGGGCGTGGCGATGTACACGAGGTCGATGTCGTCCCGCTTCAGCATCTGCGCGTAGGCGTCCGCCGAGCCGCCGTACTCGGCGGGACGCGGCTTGCCCAGGGCGACGAGCCGGTTCGCCACGGAGGTCGCGCGGTCGGCGCGGATGTCGCAGACGGCGGCCACCCGGCACCCGGGGACGGCCGCCCAGCCTCCGGCCATCCCGGCGCCGCGGTTGCCGAGACCGATCATGCCCACACGGACGGTCTCATGGACGTCGAACGGCACGTCGATCATCGAGCGCTGACCGCGACGGCGCGGGGGAGTGTGCGCCGGCAGCGGCGCGTCGCCACCGGCGGCCGCCGCAGCCCCGGCGGCCGGAGCCGCCTGCGCCGCACCGACACCGGCGGCCGCGGCACCGGTGGCCAGCGCACCTCCCAGGAGCAATCGGCGTGAGACAGCGGGGAGTTCGGGCATGAGTGAACGCTCCTTCGATCCGACGACCGGGCATCACTGGCGGCACCGACTCTGGCGGGAGCGACGCAGGCATGTCAATAGATGCTCGAAGAGTCGCCGCTTCGAGCAGGAAAGAGCAAACGGCCCGTCGGGAACGATCGGGCGCTTTTTGCCGGCCAGGCTCAGGACGGTTGCGCCGCCGACGGCGATGCCTGCCGTGCGGCACGCCGCCGGTAGTCGCCGGGAGATACGCCCATGACGCGCTTGAAGGCGACACTGAGGGCGCTCTCGGACCCGTACCCCACTGACCGGGCGACGACGGCGAGCGTCGCGCTCTCCTCGCGCAACTGCCGCGCCGCCAGCTCGATACGCCAGTGGGTGAGGTACTCCGACGGACCTTGCCCGACGGCTGACTTGAAGCGGGCGGCCAGTGTGGAGCGGGACACCGCGGCCTCCGCCGCCAGCTCCGCGACGGTCCAGGGCCGCGAAGGATCCCGGTGCAGTGCGGACAGCGCGGCGGCGACCACCGGGTCCGACAGTCCGGCCAGCCACCCCGACGCCGTGTGCGGATCACGCGTGAGCTGCAGCCGCAGCACATGGACCAGCATGACGACGGCGAGGTGCTCGGCAACCAGGGAGGCGGCCGGCTCCCCGCGGGTCAGCTCCTGGTCGATCAGGTCGAGCGCCGAGCGCACCGTCTCCGCGTGCGGGCTGCCGGCCGGGACGTGAACGACCGGGGGCAGCCGGTCCAGCAGCAGCTCCTGGGCGCGGGCGCCGAAGGAGAACCGCCCGCCGACGAGGAACACCTCGTCACCCCGTCCCGCCCGCGCGATGCCGCCCTCGGCCCGGGCGAACACGGGTCCGGCGTCGACCGGTGTGGCCGTGGGACCGCTGCGCAGGACGAACGGCCTCGGACGCGCGAGGAGGTAGCAGTCGCCCTCCGCCAGCGGGATCGGCCCGTCCACCCCGTCGACCTCCAGCAGGCAGGACCCGCGCCGAACAGCGTTGAACTTCACCCCCTGCGGCGCTTCGAACCGCAGCGCCCAGCTCCCGCCCGCCACCAGGCTCGTGGACAGATGGCTGCGCGTCTCCAGCAGGGTCAGCACGTCCTCCAGCGGATCCATGACGACCTCCCTGGATCGGACGATGGCTAAAGGATGCGGGACGCTCAAAGATAGCCCGTCCAGTCGGCCCGCCGTACCTTCGAAGCATGACGACGAACACACCGGGCCCCCGTGAACCGCGTAACACCCTCGGGCATCCCCTTCTGGCCACCCCCTTCACCGCCCGCACCGACGCAGGCGAGGTGATCGAGGGCGTGGACCTCACCGGCCGCCGCGCCGTGGTCACCGGCGGAGCCTCGGGCCTCGGAGCCGAGACCGTACGGGCCCTGGCCGAGGCCGGCGCCGAGGTCACCATCGCCACACGCCGACCCGAAGCCGCCGCACCACTCCTGCGCGAAGTGGCCGCCGTCGACGGCGCCGGTCCCGTGCACACCGCGCCCCTCGACCTCTCCGACCTCACCTCGGTCGACGCCTTCGTGCGCGGGTGGCGCGGCCCGCTCGACATCCTCGTCGCCAACGCCGGGATCATGGCTCTGCCCGAGCGCACCCTCACCTCGCAAGGCTGGGAGATGCAGCTCGCCACCAACCACCTGGGGCACTTCGCCCTGGCCACCGGGCTGTACCCGAATCTGCGCCAGGCGGACTCCGCGCGCATCGTGGTCGTCAGCTCGGGCGCCCACCTGAGCGCACCATTCGACTTCGACGACCCGCACTTCGAGCGACGTCCGTACGACTCCTGGGCCGCGTACGGGCAGTCGAAGTCCGCCGGCGTCCTCCTCGCGGTCGGAGCCCGCCGCTGGGCCGCCGACGGCATCACGGCGAACGCGCTCAACCCCGGTTACATCCTCACCAACCTGCAGCGGCACCTGGACGACGACACGATGCGCGCGTTCGGCGTGATGGACGACGAGGGCAACGTGGCACCGCTGCCGTACTACAAGACGCCTGCGCAGGGAGCGGCCACGTCCGTCCTGCTGGCCGCCTCGCCACTCCTGGAGGGGGTGACGGGCCGCTATTTCGAGGACAACCAGGAAGCGCCGACCGTCACGGACGAGGAGAACCCGACGGGTGGCGTCGCCGCCCACGCCGTCGACCCGGAAGCGGCGGACCGCCTCTGGGAGTACACGACCAAGACACTCCGGGAGTACACGACCAACACCCTCGGTACGCCCTGACGGCTCAGCGCGGATCGCTGGCGCCGCCGTCGAGCGAGCTGAGGAACTCGACCGCCCGCCTGGTCAGAAGCTTCGCGCCGTCCGGATCGTAGGAGGGCAGCGAGGAGTCCGCGAACAGATGCCGGTCCCCGGGGTACAGGAACAGCTCGGCGTCGGAGGCCTCGGCGGCCAGCGCGCGGGCGGCCTCGGCGTCCTCCGCGAAGAAGGGATCGTCCTCCATCGCGTGCACCTGCACCGGCACACCCGCCGGCCAGGCCGCACCGAACTCGGACACCGGCAGGCAGGCGTGCATCAGCAAGGCGCCCCGCGCACCGCCCCGCGTCTGCGCCAGCTCCTGCGCGGGTCCCACCCCGAGCGAGAAGCCGGCGTGGACGACCTCGCGGGGAAGCTCCTCGGCCGCACGCACGCCACGCGCGCCGACCTCCCCGAACCCGACCTGCCGCACGTACGCCATCCCGTCTTCGAGCGAGTCGAAGGTGCGCCCCTCGAACAGGTCGGGCGTGTGGACGGTGTGGCCCGCAGCGCGGAGTTCGTCGGCGAAGGCGACCACTCCGGAGGTAAGACCCTGTACGTGGTGGAACAAGACGACCTCTGCCATGCCGCGACCCCTCGTCTGTGAGCCATTGCCGAGCCCAACGGTGATGTGAGCCTCCAGGCTATTCGAATAGGAATCGAACAGTGGCCGCTTTCGCGAGGTTGCCGCGGACCGGACGCGACAACCATCGCGAAAGCTGCACCGACTCGGTGCACGGCTGCCGGGGTGGCTGCCGTGACACGGAGGATCGGCCCCCCGCCGGGCCGGGTGCGGGGGTGTCAGGCGGACTCGACGGGCATCCACAGCTCGCAGGTCGCGGTGCTGAAGTCGTCGGCCCGCTCGAGGATCGCGACGATCGAGGGCCCCGGCCGCAGCCGCCACGGGTTGGACGGGAACCACTCGGTCGCGGTCGCCGCCCAGGCCGTCTGCAGCGCCTCGGGGTGCGGCCCGCTGGTACGGAACACCGCCCACATGCCGGCCGGCACCTCGATGACGTCCAGCCCGTCAGGCACCGGCGCGCCACCGCCGACGGCGACCCCGTGCAGGTACGTCAGCTCGGTGCCCTCCCGCCCGTCCGGGTCGGCGTCGTCGGTGACCTGGAGAAGACCGGCCGGCTCGGAGTCGCTGAGAGCCTTCAGGCGCCGGTGCTCCTCCGGCGGGACGGCGGCGATGTGCTGCTGGATGTGCGGGTTGATCCCGTGGTGGATGAGCGGAACCCGGGTGGAGTGTCCGACCAGGCGGAACGCGGGGCGGTCGACAAGGCGGGTGTCCATGGGGGTACTCCCTTCGACGGTCAGGCGGAACCTGAGCTGCGGTTGTGTACGCAAGGGGCCTCCGTCGCGGCGAACCTCCGCGGGACCGGCACCGTGAACCGCCCGGAACGCACGCCCGAACGCCTCCCGCGAGCCGTACCCGTGCCGGACGGCGATCTCCAGCAGGTCCTCCTCGCCCCGGACGACGTCACCGGCGGCGACGGTCATCCGCCGCCTCCGCACGTACTCCGACAGCGGCATGCCGGCCAGCGACGAGAACATCCGGCGCAGGTGGTACTCGGTCGTGCCGAGCCCTGCGGCCAGCCCGTCGAGGTCGAGCTCCTCTGTCAGGTGCTCCTCGACGAGATCGACGAGCTGGTTGAGTGCCGAGATCATGAGGCCTCCTTTCACCGTCAACCCTGGCAGCGGTGCCCCTGACCTGGCCCGACCGCAGCGAACCGATCCGATCACGCACGACCGGGCCCGGGACGTTCCCGCGTCACGTCCACCAGAGGCCGCGGGGCGGAAGCTCGACCCGAGCCGGCGCCCGGGCCTCCTCCGGTGCATGGTCCACCACCGCTTCCCCCGGCGCCGTCACCGACATGCAAACCCCCTGGTCAGTGATTCACTTCAGCTGGTCCACGCCGGCATGGGGGACTGGCGGACGGCCGGTGCCCGCCAGGGCGGCTTGCGCCTGCCTGCCGGGCACCGCGGCAGCGGCTCAGTGCTCGCAGAGCGAGAACTCCCGCTCGTACATCTGCTCGTTGTGCTCGTCGACGAAGAACTTCCGTTCCTTCATCAGCTCCTCGCGGTAGGCCTTGGCCTGCTCCGGCGTCATGGTCGACGTCCCGGCCCACGGCTGCTGCGGCGGCACGTCGGACGTGGAGACGATCGTGTGGGACGGGTCGACGAGGAAGAACGCGACGATCTTGCGATGCCCCGGCCGGGCGGGGTCCCGGAGGCGGAACGGGCTGACCCGGTGCTGCAGGACGTTCGGGAAGGCGAGACAGCGCCCCTCCGGGGTGGCCGCCGACCCGAGCGTCTGGTTGAGGGCGCCCTCGTTCTCCAGGCCGTACATCTCCCGCATGCCGTTGTCGTCGTTCTGCGCGTACTCGGGATCGTCGAGTGCGGTCCGGAAACCGAGCCGGCTCTCCGTGATGTTCTCGCTGTGCCAGTAGTAGAGCCCGGTCGAGACGATCCGCTCGTTGAGCATGCCCTCGACGTGCCAGGACCCGCCCGCGTACTCGGGCTTGTCCGGGGTGAGATGGATGGTGGCGAGCTTGACGATCACCTGCAGCCTGCGCCCGCGCAGGCTCACCCGGTCGGTACCCTCAGGCACCTGGGGCGGGGCGAACACCGGAGCGTCGGGAAGGACGGGCCGACGGTTGTCGTACCACTTCTCCTCCGCCTCCTCCCACGCCTCGTAGGCCTTGCCGTACGCTTCCTCGTTCTCGAAGTCGTCCTCCTCCGGCTCCGGGACGTCGTACTCGTCGGACTCGTACCAGCTGTAGGGATCGACGGATATACGCGGCGGACGCGGGTGACGCAGATCGGTGAGAACGTTCTCCCACAGCGGCAGCATGCGGGCGAACAGTTCCGGCAGCACGGCGGCGAGGTCACGGTGCTCCTCGGGGTGCACGTTGTTCACGTACGACCGGAAGCTCGCCCGGCCGTCGGCGTCCACGTCGACATCCGTGGGCAGCCACTGGAACTTCTCCGAGAACTCGTGTCGCGAATAGTGGTTCGTCGGGTTCTCCCAGGCACGCTCGGGCGCTCCGCTCACACCCCGCACGAGACAGAACAACGAAGGATGCACGAGGTCGAGGACCTGGCCGTCGGACCCGGGATGCCAGTCCCGCTCCTCCTCGGGAACCTCCTCCAACACCCGCACCGCGTCCCGCAGCCTCGCCCGAAGGCAGTCGTCGACGAGCGTGTCGGACTGCCACACCCCGTCCACGGCCGACACCTCGGCCCCGGTCCGCTCGTCCCGCAGCGCCGCGTAGTGCGCGAGCTCGTCGAGCACGTACCGCACCTGTGCCTCGGTCAGCCCTTGCGAGGCCGCCTCCCCGGCCCACCGCGCGACGATGCCGGCATCACGCATCTTCTCGAACCACCGTGGTTTCGCCCGCAGTTGCGCGCTGCACTGCATCATCTCGATCTCCCGCAGTGTCCGAGGCGTGGCGAACATGGAGAACTGGCTTGCCACGAACGGCAACGGAAAAGCGGTCAGCCCAGTCAAGTCTCTTGACCCTCCCAGTCGGTACGAGCGCCGGGAACACTACGGCAGGGGACTGACAGCGGCCGGCGGGGCCACGTCCGCGTTGAGGCCCCCGGTGCGAACTTCCCTTCGGTTCCGCTCAGTCGTCGGGATCCTGGGCCGCGGTGGCCAGAACTGTCGTACGGAACGACGTGACGATCGGCCGCAGGTCGATGCGGTGCCAGGTGGCCCACAGCCGGACGGACCGCTGGAACCAGGAGAGTTCGCGCACGGTGATTCCGGCCGTGCGTCCGGGCAGCATGCTCTGCTGGACGAGCGCCACACCGAGCCCGGACGCCACCAGGCCCACTGCGGTGAGCGGTTCGGGCGCCTCGTAGCGGATGTCCGGGGTGAACCCCGCGCCGGCGCAGGCCGCGACGAAGTCGTCGCGCCAGACGTGCTCGCGCCCGTCCTCCACGGCGATCCACGGCTGGCCGTCGAGGTCCTCGGGCCTCACCTCGTCCGCGGTCGCCAGCGGATGGGAACGGGGGACGGCCAGGAGCAGCGGGTCCTCCAGGAGGAGCGTGCTGCGCAGATCCGGATCGTCCTCGGGCGGGGCCTCCGGAACCAGGGCGATGTCGAGGCTGCGCTGGCGCAGGCCCTCGAACTGCTCGTGCGCGGTCAAGTCGTAGAGGGCGACGTGGATGCCGGGGCGTTCCTCGTTGAGGGTGCGCAGCGCCTTGGGCAGCAGGCCGGTGTGCATGGCGTCGCTGACGTAGCCGACGCACAGGCCGCCTTCCTCGCCGCGGCCGAGGCGGCGGCCGAGGTTCTCCAGGCGGGCGGCGTGCCGCAGCAGAGCCGTCGCCTCGGTGAGGAAGACGCGGCCGTCGGAGGTGAGCCGGATGCGCTGCTGGCTGCGCTCGAACAGCGTCAGGCCCAGGTTCTTCTCCAGTTGCGCGATCTGCCGGCTCAGCGGTGACTGTGAGATGTGCAGCCGCTCGGCGGCCCGGCCGACGTGCTCCTCCTCTGCCACGGCCACGAAATAGCGAAGTTGTCGCAGGTCAAGCATGTAAGACCTCAGGAGACTCAAGTGTGTCAAAGCAAGTCCTGGACAGTCTTGCATGGCGATCATAATCTCGGAAGGGTCAAGAGGCGCGGAGCGGGAGAAACTCCCGCAATCCGCACACAACGCAACGCAAGGAATGCTTCATGGGTATCAGGACCCTCCTCCCCGGCCGTCTCGGTTTCGGCACCGCACCCCTCGGCAACATGTTTCGCGCGATCCCCGACGACGAGGCCCGAGCCACCGTCGAAGCGGCCTGGGACCACGGCATCCGTTACTTCGACACCGCTCCGTTCTACGGCTCCGGGCTGGCCGAGGAGCGCCTGGGCGAGGTGCTGTCCACCAAGCCCCGCGACTCCTACGTCCTGTCCACCAAGGTCGGTCGCGTCATCCTCGACGAGCACGAGACCGCCGCCCCCGACTTCGGCGAGAAGGGCGGCCTCTTCGAGCACGGAAACCCGAACAAGCTGCTTCACGAGTGGACCGCTGACGCCACCGAGCGCTCCATCGAGCAGAGTCTTCAGCGCCTCGGCACCGACCGTCTGGACATCGTCTGGGTCCACGACATCGCCCAGGACTTCCACGGCGACCAGTGGATCCAGAAGTTCGAGGAGGCCCGCACCGGCGCCTTCCGCGTCCTGTCGCGGCTGCGCGACGAGGGCGTCATCAAGGCCTGGGGCCTCGGCGTCAACAAGACCGAGCCCGTCGAACTGACCCTCGCACTCGACGAGCCCCGGCCGGACGGCTTCCTCCTCGCGGGCCGCTACACCCTCCTCGACCACGAGCACGCCCTCACGCGCCTGCTCCCGATGGCACAGGAGCAGGGCGTCGACATGGTCGCCGGCGGCCCGTACAGCTCCGGCGTCCTCGCCGGCGGTACCCACTTCGAGTACCAGGAGGCCCCCGCCGAGATCATCGAGCGCGTCGGCCGGATCAAGGCACTCACCGAGAAGCACGGCATCGGCATCAAGTCCGCCGCCCTGCAGTTCTCCCTGGCCCACCCGGCTTCCGCCGCCGTCATCCCCGGCGCCACCCGCCCCAGCCGCATCGCCGAGGACACTGCCGCCCTCGCCGAGGAGATCCCGGCCGCCTTCTGGACCGACCTGCGCGCCGAAGGCCTGGTCAGCCCTGCTGCACCGCTCCCGGACAACGCCTGAACCCCTTCGACTTGAACGTGAAAGTGAGGCCCGACATGGCTTCCACGACCGCTTCCCTCGACATTCCGCAGAGCCCCGACCAGGTCTGGCAGCTCGTCGGCGGCTTCGGCTCGCTGCCCGACTGGCTTCCGTACATCCCCAAGAGCGAGCTCGGTGAGGGCGGCCGCGTGCGTCACCTGACCAACGCGGACGGTGGTGTCATAGTCGAGCGCCTCCACGCGTTCGACCATGACGCGCGCAGCTACTCGTATGCCATCGAACAGGCCCCGTTCCCGGTGACCGGCTACCTCTCCACCCTGACGGTTCACGCCGTCCCCGGCCGTCCGGACGTCTCCCGCGTCGAGTGGTCAGGCTCGTTCACTCCGGTCGGTGTGAGCGACGCCGAGGCCGAGGAGCTGTTCCACGGCATCTATACCGACGGTCTGGCCGCGCTCCTGAAGACCGTTCAGGCCTGACCGGCCCCGGCGGAACGACGAACTGTGGCCGCTGATCGAACCGCTGCTGCCCGAGCCGCCGCCGAAACAGGCGGAAGGGCGGCCGCGGGTGCGGTGCCTGACCGGCCGGCCCCGTGCGGGATCCGTTCGTCCGGCATACCGGCATCCGGCGGGAGCACCCTGTCCCAGGAGCTCGGCGTCGGCCTCCCGGTCATGAGGCCCTTCGGCGCCTGGAAGCGACCGCCGGCGGCCGGTCGGACGGCCGTGATGGCGGCCGGCGGACGGCCTGATGGCGTGCGGTCCTGGAACCGCACCGACCACGTCGGAGTCCGGGCGCCGATCCGAGGGGGGACTCCCCGCGCCCGTCGTGCGGTGGGGGAGGGCATGCCGGAATTGCAGCGACGTGCCGACAAGGAGACGCTGGGAACTCACAGCGTGGACTGGAGCGGCCATGGCAAGAGCAACCTGAACGCGGCCGGGGCGAACGGCCCAGGCCGCAGGGCCGGCCGGGCGAGCTCTGGCGCCTGCGGGCGCAGCGGCCTTGCCGGGCGGCTCCCGGTCCCGTGGGACAGGCCACGACGGCACGCGCGCGCACTGTCCTGTCGTCCAGGCTCGCAGGACGACACGAACTGCCGGACAAGATGTGACCGCCCGGGCGCGGCCCACCGGTTGCAGCACATCAGGCGGCCCCACACCCCGGCCGTGACGGCGTGCAGTCAGCGACGTCGACACCGGTGAAGCGGGCGCAGCCGACCCCGTCACCCACTGCCGACCTTGTGCAAGGAGATGCGGTGCGCCAACCTATCGTCGCCGGAGTCGACGGCACGTCGGACAGCCTGCTCGCGGCCGGCTGGGCCGCCGCGGAGGCGCGACGGTGCAAGGCTCCGCTCGTGCTGCTGCACGGTTACACCCCGCTGGCCGGGACCTCCCGGTTCCCCGCCGGTGACGCCGACCTCGAACACCGCGCGGCCCGGAAGCTGCTCGACGACGCCCTGGCGTGGGTGCGTGAACACTACGACGACGTTCCGGTGAGCGTCGACCTCGCGGCACAGCCGGAGGCGAAGCTGCTCACCGAACGCGGCCGTGACGCGCGGATGATCGTGCTCGGCTCCCGCCGGCCGGGGCCGGTGACCGGTTTCCTTCTCAGATCGGTCGGGCTTCGCGTTGTGAGCCGGGCCGTCTGCCCCGTCGTCATGATCCGCGGTGGCACCGTCCACCGCCGCCCGCAGGACAGCGAAATCGTGGTGGGTGTTCCCCGGCAGGAGGAAGAGGCCGAAGCGGTTCTGGACTTCGCCTTCCAAGCCGCCGCCACCCGCAGCTCCCCCCTGCGGGCCGTGCGCGCCTGGAGCCTGCCCACCGCGTTCACCTACGAGCCCGAACTGCTGCGCCGCTCGGACGAGCACGGTGGCCTGGAGGAAGCCCACCGTCAGGACCTGGCCGCACTTGTGGCCCCGTGGCGCCGACGCCATCCCGGAACCACGGTGATCGAGCACGCCGAACCGGGGCCGGCCTCGGAAATCCTGGTGGCCCGCGCCGCCTCCGCCCAGCTCCTGGTGGTCGGCCGTCGCAGCAGGCCCGTCAGCCGCTACGTCGGGCACGTCGCCCATGCGACGCTCCACTTCGCCGACGCCCCCGTCGCCCTCGTGCCCACCCCGTGAACCCGCCCCGTGAACCCGCCCCACCTGAGCCGGCCGCGCCGGTCCGCACGGGAGAGGACTCTGCCGTCGGAGGGGAACTCAGCGCACCCCCACCAGCACGACGACCAGGGCGGGCAGCGCGATGAAGAAGGTGCCGAGGTAGACGGCGAGGACCCAACGGTGTTCGGAGGCGATACGGGCGAGGGTCTCGGCGCAGAACAGCGGCACGGGACGTAGCAGCGGTATCACGTAGATCACGACGATCGCGAAGAAGTTGTAGACGAGGTGGACGAACGCGGCCTGCAGGCCGATCTTCGCATCCTGCCCGACGCCGGCGAACGCCGCGAAGACCACCGTGAACGTGGTGCCCAGGTTGGAACCGACCACCACGGGATACACCTGCGCCGGTCTCAGGATGCCCGAGCCGGCGAAAGGGACCAGTACGGACGTGGTGATTGGTCGAGGACTGGGTGACGACAGTTGCGCCCATGCCGGAGGCCATGGCGAGGTAGGCGTTACGGCCGACGGCCTTGATCAGGATGTCGCGGGCCCTGCCGACCATCAGCAGCTTGAGCAGCTTTCCCAGGTAGCGCACGGCCACCAGGATCAGCAGGGCACCGATCACGATGGTGAACAACGGACCGAGGGTGCTGCTGACGTGCGCGGTGGCCTCGATCACCGCGTGTTCCACCGGCCCGGCGGCCGCCCGGATGAAATTGAAGTGGGCCGGGTTCGGCAGCCGGTCCGTGCCGTACAGCGCATCGGTCAGCGCCCCGCTGATGTGCGTCAACGGATGCCAGATCAGTTCGATCGGGAAGAAGATGAGCAGCGCGAGCCAGTTGTAGAAGTCGTGGACGGTCGAGGCACCCAGCGCCCTGCGGAACTCCGTGCGGTCGCCGATGAAGGTCAGGGCGACCAGGCTCGTCGTCACGGTGGTGCCGACGTTAGCCCCCAGAATGATGGGGATCGCCCCCTGGATGGGTAACGCGCCCGACCCTACGGCGGTGACAGCGATGGCCGTCGTCGTGGTCGACGACTGGATCAGGACCGTACCGAGCACGCCGACGCTCAGCCCGACCCACGGATGCGCGGCGAAGGCGAACATGGTGTGCGCCGCCTCGCTGCCCAGCCCCGCGAAGCCGCGGCTGATGATGCTCACGGCACAGATCAGCAGGTAGATCAGCCCGGCGACCCCGCACCAGCCAAGGGCTTTGGTCCATGCGGGGAGCTCGATGGCTCCGGCGCCGTTCTCGGCCGCAGGAGCCACGGACGCCGAGCCGCCGGACGAGGCCCGCCCCGAGACGTCACCCTTTCCGCGGCTGTCGTCCGGCTCGTGGTCGGATGCGGCTCCCGCCATGAGCCGAGGCTACGAACTCCCGGGGAGGGGCGCGCGAGACCAAGCGCCGTACGAGTGCACCGGCCGGAGGGCACCGCCCAGCCAGTCCCGTTCCGGTCACGCTCCGTAGCGAACTCCTCGAGGTCAGGAAATCTGCTTGCCTCTGCCTGCGGCAACGCCCGTGCCGGCACACCCTCCTCGACGCTGCACAGCCCTCCGCGCTGTGCGTCCGCGGCCAGTGGCTGCTGGAGCGCCGGCGTCCTGCACGACGAGGTCGGCCTCGAAGCCCGCACCTGTACCTACCACGGCGCACGGCGCCCTGGGCGCCTCGTACACCGAGTCCTGCCCGCACGGTCTGCAACTGCCGCGGGCAGCGGGAGCCCGGGCGGGGTGACAGCCGGTGCCGGGAGGCGCATCACCGAGCTGCCCCCGCCCTCGGACCTCCCGCGCCGCGATCAAGTCGTCGACACGCGCCTCGGAGGCCGGGGCCCCACGGCCTAGGAGGCTCCGTCGAGCACCTCCCGCAGACGATGCGCGAACTCGTCGGGCTTCCCCGGGTAGCCGAACTCCCCGTCGCAGAACCCACCGTGATGGCTCGGGAAGACGGCCGCCTTCTGCCCGAGCAGTTCGGCCATCGCGGCGGAAGTGCGTGCCGTCAGCAGGTCGGCGGACTCCTCACCCACCGCGATCACCACGCGGGTCGGCGCGGCGGTGATCGCGTCGGTGTCCGGCCGGTAGCCGCTGACCGCCCATGACCGGTCCGACAGCAGCGGATCGTCACGGGAGCCGTCGTCCCCGGTGGGCATGCCGAACGCCGCGGGATCGGCCTCGGGCTGCGCGAAGTACGCGTCCGTGAACTCACCCTGCCACGAGGTCATGGCCACGAACGCGGCCATCCCGGCCCCCCATCCCCGCTTCTCGTACGCGTCCCGGACCGCCGCCCGCGCCCGCACGGCCGCGGGGCCGTCCGGGGTGAGGGCGATGAGCGGCGGCTCGTGCGCGACCAGCGTGGTCACGTCCGAGGGATACCTCTCCACCAGCGCGAGCGCGGTGACCGCCCCGCCGCTGCTGGCGAACACCTCGACCGGCCCGGCTCCGAGTGCCTCGATGACGGCGTGCACGTCCTCGGCCTGTGTCTGCGGTGTGTGGTCGACCCGCCCGTCCTTGCGGACACTGCGGCCGAGGCCGCGCGGGTCGTAGGTGACCACGGTCCGCTCGGGGAAGCGTGCCGCGAGCGCGGCGAAGCCGGAGGCGTCCATGGGCTGCCCGACCATCAGCAACGGCGGCCGTCCGTCACCGGCCGGCAGCGGCCCCCGCACGTCGTAGACGAGATCGGCGCCGGCTGTCTCAAGTGTGTGAGTCTTCATGCCGGTGCAGACCGGTCCCGCCGCGAGAACTCATCGGTGCGGCAGGTGCCGATCGACGCCAGCCGGCAGCGCGGCGCCGGTTCACCCGCGCCCTCGCCCAGCCGTCCGCCGCTGCCGCAGCGCGCGGATCGCCTTCGGCAACGCGCTGGCCAGGACGACGGCCGCCGGCGGCAGGTGTCGTCGCGTCAGGGGACGCGGGCGGCCTCGTAGGCCGCGGCGCCGTCGCGGATCTCGACGTGACCCGAGGGGCCTTGGCGCCCACGGCCCCGACCCCTCAGCCCTTCCCTCCTCCGTCGACGGTCGTGGCGGCGTCGACCTCCCGTCCCGCACCGCCGGCACGCGCCCCCTCGGTGGGGCACCACGGACGGTCCGGCCGCGTGCGTGCAGGCTCGGCGAGGCGCGGGCGCGCGCCGAAACGGACCGCGGCGCGGACCCGTTCGCTCCGGTGTGCACGGCGCGCTGCGCCCGCCCCTGATCACTCAACGAGCACTCCGTGCGCCCTTCCGGCTGCGCAGGGTGACGTCAATGATGAGTGCGCCAGACAAGGACCAGGCGATCCGCGGCCACCGTCCACGGACGGGCCGGACCCGCGGCGAAGGAGGCCAGGTGTTGCTTCTCATCTCCCCGGACGGTGTCGAGGAAGCGCTCGACTGCGCCAAGGCGGCGGAGCACCTCGACATCGTCGACGTCAAGAAGCCCGACGAGGGCTCTCTCGGCGCGAACTTCCCCTGGGTCATCAGGGAGATCCGCGAAGCGGTCCCGGAGGACAAGCCGGTGTCCGCGACCGTGGGAGATGTCCCGTACAAGCCCGGCACGGTGGCCCAGGCCGCACTCGGCGCGGTCGTCTCCGGAGCCACCTACATCAAGGTCGGCCTCTACGGCTGCACGACCCCTGACCAGGGCATCGAGGTCATGCGCGCCGTCGTACGGGCGGTGAAGGAGCACAACCCGGACGCGCTCGTCGTCGCCTCGGGCTATGCCGACGCCCACCGCATCGGCTGCGTCAACCCCCTCGCGGTGCCCGACATCGCGGCCCGCTCCGGCGCCGACGCGGCCATGCTGGACACCGCCGTGAAGGACGGGACGCGGCTGTTCGACCACGTTCCGCCGGACGTGTGCGCCGAGTTCGTCCGGCTGGCCCACGCGTCCGGCAGGCTAGCCGCCCTCGCCGGCAGTGTCCGCCAGGACGACCTCTCGGAACTGACCCGCATCGGCACGGACATCGTGGGCGTACGAGGAGCCGTCTGCGAGGGCGGTGACCGCAACGCCGGCAGGATCCAGCCGCACCTGGTGGCCGCCTTCCGGGCGGAGATGGACCGGCACCACCGGGAGCACACCGTCAGCGTTCCCGCCGCGCGCTGACCGCCGTCATGCCGACCCCCGAGACCGTGCCCGAGCGAACCCCCGGACCCGGGGCCGGCCGTTTCGCGGTCGTCGACCCGGCCACCGGGGAAGCGTTCGACGAGGCTCCCGACATGCGGCCGGACGACCTGGACGCCGTGATCGGCAGGGCCCACCGGGCCTGGAGCGGCTGGCGGGCCGACCCCGCCGCCCGCAGCACCGCGCTGCGCGCGGCGGCCGACGCGGTGGAGGCGGCCGGCGACGACCTCGGCCGCCTGCTCACCAGGGAACAGGGCAAGCCCCTGTCCGAGTCGTCCGCGGAGGTCGCCCGCACGGCGGCCCGCCTCCGGTACTTCGCCGACCTCACGCCCAGGACCCGGACCATCGACGACGGCCGGCCGGTCCACAGCGAGATCCGGTGGCGGTCGCTCGGGCCCGTCGCCGCGATCGTGCCGTGGAACTTCCCTCTCCAACTGGCGGCGGCGAAGTTCGCGCCCGCTCTGGCGGCCGGCAACACCGTGGTCGTCAAACCCTCCCCGTACACCCCGTTGGCCACCAGGCTGCTCGGTTCCCTCCTTGCCGCCGTCCTGCCCGACGACGTCCTGACCGTTGTCACCGGCCGCGAACCCCTCGGCGCACGTCTCGCCTCCCATCCAGGCATCCGCCATGTCACCTTCACCGGTTCGGTGCCCACCGGGCGGGAGGTCGCCCGGACGGCGGCGGCCTCCCTCGCCCGCGTCACGCTGGAACTGGGCGGCAACGACGCCGCCCTTCTCCTGGACGACGCCGACGTGGACGGGATCGCCGACCGGCTGTTCTGGGCGGCGTTCCGCAACTGCGGACAGGTCTGCATGGCGGTCAAACGCCTCTACGTCCCCGCCCGGCTGCACGCCGACGTCGTCGAGGCCCTCGCCCAGCGGGCGAAGACCGTCGCCGTCGGCCCCGGCCTCGACCCGGCGACCCAGCTGGGTCCGGTCAACAACGCGGCCCAGCTGGCCCGCGTCGAACAGCTCACCCGGCAGGTGCTGACCGACGGCGCCCGGGCCGCGGCCGGCGGACACCGGCAGGACGGCCCGGGCTACTTCTTCGCTCCCACCGTCCTCGCCGACGTGCCGCCCGACAGCCCGGTGGTGACCGGGGAACAGTTCGGACCGGTCCTGCCGGTGCTGCCGTACCGGAGCCTCGACGAAGCCGTCGACGCGGCCAACAGCACCGGCTTCGGGCTGGGCGGCTCCGTGTGGGGCACCGACCTCGACCGGGCGGAGGCGGTGGCCGAGCGGCTCGAATGCGGCACCGCCTGGGTCAACCACCACGCCGAACTGTCCCTGGCCCAGCCCTTCGCGGGCGTCAAGGACAGCGGCGTCGGCGTCGCGGGCGGGCCGTGGGGGCTGTACGGCAATCTCCAGCCGTTCGTCGTCCACCGCCCGCGGGAGGCGTGACGCATGAGGTTCCAGGCAGCCGTACTACGGTCCTACGACGCCCCGTTCACGCTGGAGGAGGTGGAGCTGCGCGCGGAGCCCGCCGCCGGCGAACTCCTGGTCGAGATCGCGGGCACCGGGATGTGCCGGACCGATCTCGCCGTCCGGCGGTCCGCCGGACGGAGCCCGGTGCCCGCCGTCCTCGGCCACGAGGGCGCCGGGACCGTGGTCCGCACGGGCGACGGCCCGGACACGGGCATCGGCGTCGGTGACCACGTGGTGCTGAGCTTCGACTCCTGCGGCCGCTGCCCGACCTGCCGCGGCGCGGCCCCCGCCTACTGCGACTCCTTCGCGTCCCTCAACCTCTTCGGGGGACGCGGAGAGAAGCCGGCGCGGCTCACCGACACCTCCGGCAACGCACTGGCGCCCCGCTGGTTCGGGCAGTCCTCGTTCGCCGAGTACGCCCTCGTCCCGGCCCGCAACGCCGTACGGGTCGACCCCGCACTGCCACTCGAACTGCTCGGCCCTCTCGGCTGCGGCGCCCTCACCGGTGCCGGAGCCGTGCTGAACACCTTCGAGGCGGGACCCGGCGACACCCTCGTCGTCCTCGGCGCGGGAGCCGTGGGCCTGACCGCGGTGATGGCGGCCACCGCCGCCGGCGCACTGACCGTGGCCGTCGACCGGCACCCCGAACGGCTCGCGGCGGCCGAGCGGTTCGGCGCGATCGCACTGCCCGCCGCCTCACCCGACCTGCCCGAGCGGATCCGCCGACTGACCGACGGCGGCGCCCGCTACGCGCTGGACACCACGGCCTCACCCCCGCTGATCAACCAGGCGCTCCACGCACTGCGTCCCACCGGCAGCCTCGGCCTGGTGGCACGCCTCCACACCCCCCTCACCCTCGAACCGGGCACCCTCGACCGCGGCCGCAGCGTGCGCCAAATCTGTGAAGGCGACGCCGTACCCGCACTGTTGATCCCTCGGCTGATCGCTCTGTGGCGGGCCGGGCGCTTCCCCTTCGACGAACTGATCCGCACCTACCCCTTGTCCGGCATCAACGAGGCCGAACGCGACTGCGACGCGGGCCGGGTGGTCAAACCCGTCCTGCTCCCGGACAAGGCGAGCGGATGACCGCGGCTCGCGGCACTAACTCACCCGGCCCTCGACATCTCCACCCCCCACCCCCCGCCGACGGAGGCAGCATGGCAGGCACGGCACCCCAGCACACGGACGTGGAAGGCGTGGACGCAGGAGTGGGCCTGACCGCACTCCTGGTCGCCGCTTCACGGGCCGTCGAGACCCATCGGCACGACAGTCTGGCCCAGGACGCCTTCGCCGAACACTTCGTGCGTGCGGCCCCCGCCTGCACGCACTGGCCGGTGCGCATCGAGGAGGTTCCGGACGGGGACGACAACCCGCTGTGGGGGAGGTTCGCCCGCTACTTCGGCCTGCGGACGAGGGTGCTGGACGACTTCGTCCTCGGGTCGGCCGGTGCGGGCGCACGCCAAGTGGTGCTGCTCGGCGCAGGGTTGGACACCCGCGGCTTCCGCCTGGACCTGCCGTCCGACTGCGTCGTGTTCGAGATCGACAGGGCGGGCGTGCTGGCGTTCAAGGAACGAGTGCTGACGGGCCTGTCGGCAACTGCGAAGGCGAAGCGCGTCCCCGTGCCGGTCGATCTGCGGGAGGACTGGGCCGGCGCGCTCACCACGGCCGGGTTCGACCCCGCCGCACCGAGCGTCTGGCTGGCCGAGGGACTCCTCTTCTACCTGCCCGGTCCGGCCGAGACGTACCTCGTCGACACGGTGGACCGGCTGGCAGCCGCAGGCAGTGCCCTGGCCTTCGAGGCCAAGCTCGAGAAGGATCTCCTGGCGTACCGCGACAGCCCGACGTACACGGCGACGCGCGACCTCATCGGCATCGACCTGCTCCACCTCTTCGACAAGGGACCACGCCCCGACTCCGCGGGCGCTCTGACGGCGAAGGGCTGGGCCACCTCGACACACACGCCCTTCGAGTTCACCCGCCGGCACGGACGCGGTCCCCTTCCCGAGCCCAACGACGCGCTGGAGGGCAACCGTTGGGTGTTCGCGCACAAACTCGCGCCATGACGCTCGGTTTCCGGCCGTTGTGGAGGGCGACCGCGGCAACACGCCGGGAATCGGCTTGAACGTCGGTCCCGTGCGGGTGACGCTGACCGCACCAGGGGCCCGGACAGAGGCTCCCGGGACTCGACAGGGGGAACCAGAAGATGCGCAGGACGAGTGCACGCCCGCTGACCATGACCGTGATCACGGCCGCGATGGGCGTGATGGCCGCCGCCGGTACGGCGGCTCCGGCCTCCGCGGCGGAAGCGGCGCAGACCGACCGGACCAACGTGAGTGCCGCATTCGAGACGGTCACCACCTGGGTCCAGGGCAATGTGCGGATCGGGCCGTCGACGGGGTACCGCATCGCCTACACCGTCGCGGCGAACCAGAACCTCACCGCTGTCTGCTGGCTCGAGGGCGGCATGGTCTCCGCCAACGGGTACAGCCACAACAAGTGGGTGTACCTCTCGGACGACAGGTACATCTGGGGCGGGCTGCTCAAGGGCAACGAGGTGGGCAACGTCAGCTCGCGCTGCTGGTGACCCGCCGGCCGCTCCCGCACCCGCCACGGGAGCGGCCGTCCGCCGCACGGGGCCGCTGCCGGCAGCACCGGCTTCGGCCCCCCGGACCATCGGGGGGGCGGGGGAGTGCTTCACCGAGCCGGGGCGGACACCCGTACCGCCGGCCGGGCCACGCGTTCGGCCGGCGGTACGGGTGCGGTCACGGGCGTGCGGCCGTGGCCGGCGCGGACGCCCGTGACCAGGCCCGGTCAGACGGCCCGGGCCGACACCAACCGGTCACCCGGGATACCCGCCATGTCCGGCGCGTAGTACTCCTTGATGCCGACGGCCCACGTGGACACGGCGACGCGGTCGTCGGCATCCGGGCCGAAGGCGTCGAAGAGGGCGTGGATGTTGGCCTCCTCGAAGCCGATCGCCCTCATCAGCGACACGAACAGGGGGCGCTCGATCAGACCGTCCCCGTCGGGATCGCCGAGTGCGGAGAGAGCTTCGGCGAACTCGGCGATCGTGGGTCCGAAGCGCTCGGGGTCGAGTACGAAGGGACGGAACTCGTCCACGGAGATGACGCCGTCGCCGTTGGCGTCCAGTTCCGTGGACAGTGTCGTCCAGTAGCGGCGGAACGCGGCTCGGATGGCGTCCTTGGCGCCGTCGTCCGAAGCGGTCGCCGCTGCCAGGACGCGGCCTGTCATCAGGTCGAAGTCGTCGGAGTCGAGGACTCCGTTGCCGTTGGCGTCGAAGAGGGAGAAGACCAGCTCGACCCGCTTGGCTGCCTCATCTCGCATGTGCGTCACCTGTCTTCCGCGACCCGACGATTCCGGGCCTGATCCGTGATCCATGGAACCGTCAGGGACGAGCCGCAGACTCTCGATCTTCACTATTGGTGCGGGCGGAACCGCTGAATGATCATGTGTGACACGTCGGGGGCCGCCCCTGTGACGACCAGGGTGTTCCGACCGATCCCGTTGATCAGCTCATCCGACCTGGGACACTCCCCGAGCCGGTACGCCGACGAGTTCGAGGACTTCGTCACGCAACGCGCGCATGGTCGCCGTGTCGCGGGCCTCGGTGTTGAGGCGCAGGAGCGGTTCGGTGTTGGAGGGGCGCAGATTGAACCACCAGTCGGGTCCGCTGACGGTGAGGCCGTCCAGTTCGTCGACCGTGACGCCGGGCCGGTTGCGCCAGACGGTGCGGACGGCGGCGAGGCGCGCGGACGGGTCGTCGACGGAGGAGTTGATCTCCCCTGAGGCCGCGTACCGGTCGAAGCGGCGGGTGAGGGCCGACAACGGCGCCTGCTGTGAGCCCAGTTCGGCCAGGACGTGCAGGGCGGCGAGCATGCCGGTGTCGGCGTTCCAGAAGTCGGCGAAGTAGTAGTGCGCGGAGTGTTCTCCACCGAACACGGCACCGGTGCGGGCCATTTCCGCCTTGATGAAGGAGTGGCCGACGCGGGTGCGCACCGGGGTGCCCCCGGCCTCGCGGATCGCCTCGGGGACGGCGCGCGAGGTGATCAGGTTGTGCAGGATCGTGGCGCCTGGCCTGCGGTCCAGCTCACGCAGGGCGACGAGAGCGGTGATCGCGGAGGGCGCGACGGGTTCGCCCCGCTCGTCGACGACGAAGCAGCGGTCCGCGTCTCCGTCGAAGGCGAGACCGAGATCGGCGCCCTCGGCCCGGACGCGCTCCTGGAGGTCCACGATGTTCGCCGGGTCGAGGGGGTTGGCCTCGTGGTTCGGGAAGGCGCCGTCCAGCTCGAAGTACAGGGGGACGACGTCCAGGGGCAGACCGGCCAGCACCGTGGGCGCGGTGTGGCCGGCCATGCCGTTGCCCGCGTCGACGACGATCTTGAGCGGCCTGATGCCGGTCAGGTCGACGAGGGTGCGCAGGTGGGCCGCGTACTCCGGCAGGGTGTCCCGGTGGGTCAGGGTGCCGGTGTGCACCGCCGGCGGGTGCGGGTCGCCGGCGTCCGTCCACCGCTCGACGAGCGTGCGGATGTCCGTGAGTCCGCTGTCCTGGCCGATGGGCACGGCCCCGGCACGGCACATCTTGATGCCGTTGTAGCGGGCGGGGTTGTGCGACGCGGTGAACATGGCGCCGGGCAGTCCGAGCGCGCCGGAGGCGTAGTACAGCTGGTCGGTCGAGCACAGACCGGTGGCGACGACGTCCGCGCCCTGGGCCATGGCCCCGCGCGCGAAGGCCCGTGCCAGGTCCGGCGAGGAGGCCCGCATGTCGTGACCGGTGACGAGTGTGCGTGCACCGGTGACCTGGACGAACGCGGCCCCGAACAGTTCGGCCGTGACGTCGTCCCACTGGTCGGGTACGACGCCGCGCACATCGTAGGCCTTGACGAGGGCGGACAGGTCGGTGCGCGGGGCGCGCTCATCGGGGACGGTCATGGGGGTCTCTTTCGTCGTGCTGCGGAGAAGGCGTGTCCAGGAGCCACAGGGCGGTGTCGGGCGGCAGCGCGCCACCGTCGCCGGGCCCGCTGGAGAGAACGGGGCGGCCCGGTATGCCGAGGGCGGCCCAGCGCAGGGGCCGGCCGGAGAGGTTGACGACGCAGGCCAGTTCGCCGCGCCGGAAGGCGAGGAAGGGGTCACCGGGAGCCGAGTACCAGTGGGGTGGGGCCGCCGGGTCCGGGGCGGGGTGGGCGCGCCGCAGCCGGAGGGCGGCGCGGTACAGGGCGAGAGCCGAGTGGGGGTCCTGCTCCTGGGCGGCGACGGTGTGGCGGGCCCAGCCGTCGGGCTGGGGCAGCCAGGTCACGTCAGGGCCGGCGCTGGTGAATCCGTACGGGGCGCGGTCGCCGGACCAGGGCAGGGGGACCCGGGAGCCGTCACGTCCCCGCTCGATGTGCCCTGAACGCTCCCACAGCGGGTCGCGGATACGGTCCTCGGGGATGCCGGCCTGCGGCAGGCCGAGTTCCTCGCCCTGGTAGAGATACGCGGAGCCGGGCAGGGCGAGCATGAGCAGGGCGGCAGCCCGTGCCCGCGCGGGGGAGCCGAGGCGGGTGACCGGGCGGACCGCGTCGTGGCTGGAGAGGAGCCAGGTGACCGATCCTCCGCCGGGTGCGGACAGGGAGGCGTCGATGACCTGGCGTAGTTCGGCCGGGTCCCAGGCGGCCTCCAGGAAGGCGAAGTTGAACGCCTGGTGCATCTCGTCGGGGCGGGTGTACCGGGAGAGTCGGGCGGGGTCGAACACGGCGGACTCGGCGACCATCACCCGCTGTCCCGGCGGCGCGGCGCCGGGCGGTGCGGGATGGGTGTCCAGCAGGGTGCGCCACTCCCGGTACAGCGGGTGCAGTTCTTCCTGGTCGTAGTACGGCATGAGGTGGTTGCGCAGCCGGTCGGTGTGCTGGCCGGGGCCGGCGTCGGGCAGGCCCTCGGCCTTGAACAGGGCGTGTGCGACGTCGACGCGGAAGCCGTCCACGCCCCGGTCCAGCCAGTGCCGGAGTATGTCGGCGAAGGCCGAGCGGACGTCTGCGTCCCGCCAGTTGAGGTCGGGTTGCTCGGGGGCATGGAGATGGCAGTACCACTCGCCGTCGGCCACCCGCGTCCAGGCGGGGCCGCCGAACGCCGACTGCCAGTCGTTGGGCGGCAGTTCCCCGTGGGGGCCGCGCCCGGGCCTGAACAGGTAGCGTGCGCGCTCCGGTGAACCGGGTCCGGCCGTCAGCGCCCTGCGGAACCAGGGGTGCCGGTCGGAGGTGTGGTTGGGCACGAGGTCGACGATCAGTTTCAGACCGAGGGCGTGGGCGCGGGCGGTGAGCCGGTCGAAGTCCGCGCCGGTGCCGAGGTCCGCCGCGACGCCGGTGTGGTCGCTGATGTCGTAGCCGCCGTCGGCCAGCGGTGACGGGTAGAAGGGAGTGATCCACACGGCGTCGGCGCCGAGGCCGGCGATGTGTCCGAGCCGCGCCGTGGCGCCCGCCAGGTCACCGATCCCGTCGCCGTCGGAGTCCGCGAAGGTGCGAGGGTACAGCTCGTAGCACACGGCGTCCTGCCACCAGCTCACGCCGGCCCCCGCAGGTAGGCGTCGGGGCCGGGTACGTGCTGGGCGAGACCGGTGTCGGCGGCCCGGGTGGCGGTCTCGGCGACGGCGACGGCGGCGAGGCCGGCCAGTGCGTCGGCGACCGGTGTGCCGCCGTCACGGACCACACGGAGCAGGTCGGCGGCGGCGGACCGGACACTCTCCCGGTAGACGTACGGCTTGCGAGCCTCGCCACCGAGATCGAGCACGGCCCGCACACGGTGCGGGACGGTCCGCCACTGCCCGCGGCCACGCGCCGGGGCGGTGCTTCCCGCGTCGCGTTCAACGGTGACGCGGACGCGCTCGCCGCCGTGCGGACGGAAGCCTTCCACGTGCAGCAGCGTGCCGGCCCGCCCGGGCAGTTCCCCCCAGGCCCGGGCGCCCTCCTCGTCGGTCCAGGCCGAGATCTCGGCGCGGACCGGGATCCAGCCCTCGATCCGGGTCTCGGCGAAGCCGTGGTCCAGGCGCATGAGCTGGCGTTCGCAGCGGTGGGCGTGGGTGAAGGAGTGCAGGTGGGAGGCGAGCGCACCGTCCGGGTGAACCACGTCGGCGCTGACCGTGTCGACGATCTCCGTGCCGGGCCTGCGGACGGCTGTCGCACGCACGCTGACCGGATCGGAGCCCAGCAGGGCGCGGGCGGCGTCGAAGAAGTGCACGCCGTGCTCGACGAAGATGCCGCCGCTGTGTGCGCGGTCCCAGAACCAGTGGTCCGGTCCGAGGTCCTCGTCGGAGGCGTCGTTCTCGAACAGGAAGCGGCGTGGCCGGGCCAGCAGACCTTCAGCGGTGAGGCGTTCCACCGCTCGCAGCAGCGGGTTGTAGCGCAGCACGTGGTCCACGACGAGCGTCCGGCCCGCCCGGCCGGCCTCCAGCGCCACGCCTGCGGCCTCGGCGGCCGTGGCGGCCAGCGGCTTCTCGCACAGCACGTGGCGGCCGGCGCGCAGAGCGGCCGTGGCCATGGCGGCGTGCGCGGCAGGCGGGGTGGCGACGGCCACCACGTCCACCTCCTCGCGCGCCAGCAGTTCGTCCAGGCCGGCGAGGGCGGGGACGGCATACCGTTTCGCCAGTGCCCCCGCCCGCCGCGGGTCGGGGTCGGCGACGGCGACCGGCCGCAGTCCCGGCAGGCCGGCCACGGCGTCCAGGAGGAACGCCCCGAAGCCGCCGCAGCCGGCCAGGCCGAGGCCGAGCGGGGCCGTCGCCGAGGTCATGCCGTGCGCTCCAGCAGGGCGACGCCGATGTGGGCGTCGGCCATGCCGTAGAACACGTACGTCCGGCCGTCGATCTCCTCGATGGCCGTCGGGAAGACCACGTTGGGCACCGTGCCGGACCGCTCCTCGTCGGTCTCGGGTGCCATCAGCGGTTCTTCGGACCGGGCGAGGACCTTCGCCGGGTCGGCAGGGTCGAGGATCATGGCGCCGGCCGCGTAGGACACCTTCTGGTTCTGCTGGAAGGGGTCCTCGATGTGCCCGGAGACGCCGTGATGGAGGAGCAGCCAGCCCTCCGGTACGCGGATCGGGGCGGGGCCGGCGCCGATCTTCAGCTCCTCCCACGGGTGTTCGGACAGGGCGACGAGCCGGTGGTCGCGCGGACGGGCCAGGGCACGGATGTCGGCCTGGGCCTCGGCGACGGGGACGTAGGAGATCCAGATGCCCGGCCGTTCGTCGCTCAGACCGGCGGGCAGGTGGACGCCTTCGCCGGGCCGGAACCAGCCCAGATCCCACATCGGGCGGTGCAGCATCGCGTAGGCGGGCTCGCCGTCGGGTCCTGGCACAGGCTCGGGGAAGTGGACGACGTCCTTGTTCGGGAAGAGGTTCAGGTCGGTGTCGAGGTCGGGCTGGTAGGCGAAGTGGAGGGGGCCGAGGCGGGTCCAGTCGGTGAGGTTCTCGGAGACGGCGAGCGCCGGCTTGGGGCCGAGCGGGCCGTAGGCGACGTAGGACATCACGTGCTTGCCGAGGGAGGGGATCCAAGTGACGCGCGGGTCCTCCACGCCCGCGTTGTTCCTGCCCCGCTCCCAGCCCGCGTCGGGGGCGAGGACGACTCCGCGGCGCTCGACGCCGCTCGGGACGCCGTCGGTGAAGGCGACCTCGGCGAGTCCGACGCGGGAGACGTTGCCCTCGGCGACGAGCCGCGGCAGCAGGTGCAGACGGCCGTCGGGAGTGCGTCCGGAGGCGGGGTTCAGGACGCCTTCGGCCTCGTCGGCCGCGCCGGGGAGCGGCGACATGACCACGCCCTTGCGGATGAGGCGGTAGGGGATGCGCGCGGTGGCGCGGGTCGTGCTCATGCGGGGAATCAGCCCTTTACTCCGGAGTCGATGTCGGTCGAGGTGAAGTGGCGCTGGAACAGCAGGAACAGCGCCACTGCGGGGGCGGCCAGCACACAGGCGCCGGCCAGCAGGGCGCCGGTCGGATTGGAGACCGTGCCCTGGAGATTGGACAGGAAACTGGCCAGGGAGACGGCCAGCGGCTGCTTGTCGGCGTCCTTGGTGACCAGGAACGGCCACAGGAACTCGTTCCACGGGCCGATGAAGGTCAGCAGCGACGCGGTGAGCACGGCCGGCCGGGCCATGGGCAGTCCGACCTGCCACAGGATGCGCAGTTCGCTCGCCCCGTCGAGGCGGGCGGCCTCGAAGAGGGACTGCGGCATCTGGAGGAAGAACTGCCGGAACAGGAAGACGGCCGTGGAGTTGACGGCGAACGGCAGGATCATGCCGATGTAGCTGTCGCCGAGCCCGTAGTCGCGGACCACGAGGACGTAGAGCGGCAGGACCAGGAGCTGGAAGGGCACCATCTGCACCAGCAGCAGCGCGGCGAAAACGGCACCGCGCCCCCGGAAGTGCAGCCGGGCCAGGGCGTAACCGGCGAGCACGCCGAAGACCAGGGTGCACAGCAGGACGCCGATGGTCACGATCCCGGAGTTGACCAGCGAACGCCCGAGCGAGATGGCACCGTTGACGGCCGTGTAGTTGCCACCGGTGATCCCGCCGGGTACGGCCGAGGACAGGTCGCCGGTGGTCGTCTTCCGCAGGGAGCCGACGAGCATGTAGTAGAAGGGGAAGAGGAAGGCGACCGCGCCGAGCGCGAGCAGGACGTACTTGCCGGCTGTCGTCCAGGGCTTGCGGGGCCTGTCCGGGCGGGACTCGTCGGCGGTGTGCCCGAGCGTGCCGGCCGGGGCGGGGGTGGAGACGCTCATGTCAGTTGCCCCTCTCGGTGAGCTTGCGGGCGATCAGCGAGATGACGAGGACGAAGCCCACCAGCACCACGCCGAGCGCGGCGGCGAAGTCCGGGTGCCCCTGCTCGATGCCCTTCTGGTACATGAGCAGGACGGGGGAGGTGGAGGCGTGGTCGGGGCCCCCGCCGCCGGTCAGCAGGTAGGGCTCGCTGAACAGGTTGGCGCCGGTGATGATCGCGTAGATGACGACGAGGGTGGTTGCCGGCCGCACCCCGGGCACCGTGACCGAGAAGAACTGCCGGATGCGGCCCGCCCCGTCGACGGAGGCGGCCTCGTACAGCTCCTTGCCGACGTTCTGGAGCGCGGCGAGGTACAGCATCACGAAGAAGCCGAGCTGCTTCCAGGTGACGAAGACCGCGATCATCGGCATCGCGAGGTGCGAGTTGACCAGCCAGGAGGGCTCCGGCGCGTACGAGCCGAGGACGTTGTTGACGAATCCGTCCGTGCCGAACAGGAACTGCCAGACCGCGACCAGGGCGACGCTCGCCGTGATGTACGGCAGGTAGTACGCGGCGCGGAAGAAGGCGCGGAAACGTATCTTCGCGTTCAGTGCGGAGGCCAGGACCAGCGAGAGGAACACCGTCAGGGGCACGTTGATCACGAGGAAGACGGCAATGTTCAGGAAGGCGCGGCCCACCACCGGGTCGGTGAAGACGTCCCGGTAGTTGGACAGTCCGACCCACGGTGCGTCGACGCCGGTGCCGGGCGCGGTGAAGTAGAAGCGGTGGACGGAGATCCACAGTGTGTACGCCAGCGGCACGGCGAAGACGACGAGCACGTACAGCACGTACGGCGACACGAACAGCGCGCCGGTCCGGGAGCGGACCCGGCCGTGCCGGGTGGCGGCAGTGGGGCTGAGATTCGTCATGCCGGGTCCCCGTACTCCTCGAGGAGCTTGGTGATCTTGTCCGAGGCCCCGCGCAGCGCGGCGTCGGTGGGCTCGTCCCCGAAGACGACCGACTTGGTCCACGCATCACGGAAGGCCTGCCAGACGTCGATGGAACCCGCCACGTTCGGGACCTCGACGATGCGCTCGGCCTGCCGGGCGAACACCTTGTAGAGGGGATTCTTCGCGAAGAAGTCCGGGTAACGGGCGGTCAGGTCCTCGCGCATGGGCATCTGCCCGGTCTCCTCGAGGAACTTCCCGTCCTGCTCGGCGGAGGTGGCGAACTTGAGCAGGTCCCAGGCGGTGGCCCGGTTGCGGCAGGCACTGAACATCGCCACCGACTTCTCGTCACTGAAGGAGTACGTGTCCTCGGGCGACGTCCCGGCCGAGGTCGGCACGGGGACCACCCCGATGTCGACGCTGTCCTTGTAGGCCGAGACGGCCCACGGACCGACGGTGGCCATGGCGGCCTTCCCGTCGTTGAGCGGATCGCCCGGATACAGCTCCTGCGGAGCGAGCTTCTCGGTGTACAGGGAGCGCCAGAAAGCCGCCGTCCGGCGGCCGGCCGGCGAGTCGAACTGCACCTTGCCGTCCTCGACGAGTTGCTTCCCGCCGCTCTCGGCCGCGAAGGCCGGGTAGAAATCGAACCAGGACTGGAAGAACTCGCTGCTGGGCGCCGGCCAGACAGCGGCCTTTGCGGCACCGCTGCGGACGAGGGTGCGGGAGGTCTCGAGGAACTCGTCGTAGGTCGCCAGCCTGGGGTGCTCGGGGTCGAGCCCGGCCTTCTCGAAGATCTTCTTGTTGTAGAGGATCATCACCGGGTTGCTCTTCCACGGCAGTTGATAGAACTTGCCGTCCCGCGACCTGTACTGGTCGGTGAGGGCACCACCGCGTCCCTTGATGTACGCGTCACCGTCGGCGAAGTCACTGAGCGGCACGAGACCGTTCTGCTTCTCGAAGGTCGGCACCGACGCCGGCGAGGTGTTGAAGACCAGGCACGCGCTGCTCCCCGCGATGATCGAGGCGCTGATGGCCTCCTCGGAGGTCTTGCCCGCCGGGATCTGCTGGACCTTGACGCGCTGGTCCGGGTGGCGTTCGTTCCAGGCGCCGATCACTTTCTCCCCCCAGGCCACCTCCTGGGCGTTGTTCGACAGCCACACCGTGATGGGGCCGCGGGCGGATCCGGCGGCCTCCGGGTCGGGGGCCGACTGGCCACAGGCTGTCACGGCACCCGCGACAGCGAGCACCAGCAGCGTGTACGCCGTTCTCCTCAGCATGGGACTCTCCGTACTGTGCACGCCCGGCCTCGTCGCCGGGCGGAACGTCCTTGCCGCGCTCAGGGGCGTGGCGGCCCGTCGTCGGGGGCGGGTGCCGGGCCCATCGAGGCGCGGGGGACGAACTCGGCCGGCGGCAGCACCACATGGGCCACCTCCTCACCGGCGAGGACCCGGTCCAGGGCCCGTGCCGCCGCTTCCCCCCAGCCGCGTGCGTCGGCACGGGCGGAGGACAGCGGCGGATGGGTGTAGCGGGTGAGCGGTGTGTCGTCGTAGCCGACCACCGACAGGCGCTCCGGTACCGCGACGCCGAGTTCCTGCGCCACGGACAGTCCGGCCGTCGCGGCCAGGTCGTTTCCGTAGACGATCGCGGTGGGCGGCTCGGCCAGCGTCAGCAGTTCGCGGGTGGCCCGCGCGCCCCCCTCCGCGGTGAAACCGCCGGGGCGCACGGGGCCCTCGGGCAGCCCCAGGTCGCGCAGCGTCTCCTCCCAGGCCAGGCGGCGCCGATGCGCGTGACGGAACTCCGGCGGGCCCTCGACGTGCGCGATACGCCGGTGTCCGAGCTCGGCCAGGCGGCGTACCGCCTCGACGTAGGCGGGCCGGTCGTCCAGACTCACCGAGGGCAGCCCGTCCCCCCACTCGCTCTGCCCGACCACGACCGCCGGAAGCCCGAGGCGCCGGATCAGAACCGGGCGCGGGTCGTCGTGCCGCAGGTCGGTCAGGAAAACCCCGTCCACCCGGCGGTCGGCGGCGAGTCGTTCGTAGACGGCTTGCTCCCGGTCCGGCGTGGTGACGTGCACCATCAGTCCGTCGCCCCGCTCGCCGAGGGTCACCTCGACGCCGGCGATGAACGCAGGGAAGAACAGGTCGGTCCCGATGTCCTCCGGCTCACGGGCGAGGACCAGCCCGAAGGCTCCCGCCTTGCCCAGGGACAGCGCACGGGCGGGACGGCTCGGGGCCCAGCCCAGTTCCTCGGCGGCGGCCAGGATGCGCTGCTTGGTCTCCTCGGCTATGCCCGGACGGTCGTTCAGCGCGAACGACACGGAGGCGCGCGAGACACCTGCACGCCGTGCGACATCGGCGATGGTGGGCTGTTTGCGAGCCATGACGCCTTCCGTTTCCGGGGGTCCGTAGGCCCGAGCGGTTGTTCCTTCCGCAAGGGCCGCAGGGCCGAGGTTGCTCGTTCAAACCGGTTTAGTGGTCGAAGTGAGGTTCACTGAACCGGTTTAGGCAAGAAGGCGTCAAGAGGTGGTCGTGTGTCGTGCGTCACCTCGTGGTGCAGGCGTCAGGCCGGGGGAGGAGGGCCGGCGGACGCCTCCGGCGCGGCTACGAGAGGCCGGACGGCTTGATCGTGAGGACCATCCCCCCGTTGGGTGCGGGGGTGGCCGCGACGTCGGGGAGGGGCTTCGCTTGCTGTCTGCCTCTCCGCAGGCCGGCCCTTCGCTGCACCGTCAGGCAGTACGGCCTTACGGTGCAGCGAAGAGCATGACGAGCAGCCAGTGTTGATTCACGCCACCGTGTTCGCTCCGCAGCACCGGCCAGGTGCCGCGCTCTGCATCGTGCGGCCTGTCGAGCACCAGACCGGTTGCGACGTTCTCGAGATGGTGCGCGCGACGGCCGGGGGCCGGCTTGAGGCGCCACCGCTGCCGTGGTTCGTTGGTCTCAGCACACATCTGCGGGTGGTCCCCCTCGTGGCTGCCGCGGCCGTCGAGGAACAAGTTGTTGCTGAGTGAGACGATGCGTGCTTCGTCTTCATGCCCCGAGGGAATGAGCCGCCACAACTGATGAGCCTGGCCGTGTGCTGTCCACAGATGCGGATGCGAACCGTCCTCGGTCCGGAAGGCCGTGTCCATGGCAAGGCCGGAATCCACAGATATGATCAGAAAGGGACCTGTCTGCGTGATGCTGCGCCGACGCCGCCTGAAGATCGCACTCACATCGTCGGTGGTGATCTTCAGGAAAGGCGGAAAGGGGCTGATCTCCGCGCCGATTCGGCGTTCTGCGTCTGTCACCGAACCAGCCTAGGGAGTGCGCCCCCGGTCGGAGGGCGACACCTTGAAACTCCCTGCCTGAGTAGTCCGAAGGCAGCCGTCGTACTCAGCAGCACATGACCGCCCGACAGCCCAACTCCCCATCAGGAACGTGCCGGTGGTCACCGCCAAGCAGGAAGGCGCGCCCCCGGCCGGCCCCGTGGCGACTCCCGAGCAGCAGCAGGCCGACGACTCCTGCGGCGGAACCGTCCTGCTGCGCCGCGTCGCCGGGGTGTACAAGCAGACCAACCTCACTCGGGCGCACGACGTCCTTGCCACAGCCGGAGCCTTCGCATGACGACACATGACACCGCCACCGACCACCCCACTGCCCGCACCGTCACCGACGTGCTCCAGCCCCGCAACGTCCTGCTTGTCGGCATGACCGGCATCGGGGCCGCCGCCGGCGGCTGGAGCGGCATCCCCTGGGGACTCCTCGCCGCCCTGTGCGCAGGGGTCGTCCCCGCCGCCTACATCGAGTGGGAGCGCAAACGTGGTACCTGGGGCGACCGGCACGTCGTCGACCGCGCGAAGCGCACTCCGATCTTCTTCGTCATCCTCGGGTCGATCGGGTTCGGCTCGCTCGTCATGGTCATGGGCAACGCGCCCGTCGGCATCCTCGTCGCCATGCTCGCGCTGTGGCTGATGACCATCGGACTGCTGGCCGTCAACAACGCCGGCCGCTGGAAGATCAGCGTGGACAGCGCTGTCGCCTCCGCGGTCCCCGCGATCCTGGCATGCGTCCACTCTCCCTGGTGGCTGCTCGCCTACGCCCTGACCGTGGCCGTGTGCTGGTCCCGCGTCGCCCTGACCTACCACACCGTCGCGCAGACCGTGGCGGGCGCCGCCCTGGGCGCAGCCACCGCCGTGCCCTTCCTGGTCGTGTGACCGGCTATGGAGGAAAGGCCCGTATGGCCGGCGAGTCTCCCGCTGCGACCGCTGCCTCGGTGGCTGCGGCGCCGCCTGCAGAACTGGTCGAATGCCAGGTAACACCAGCCCGATGGATCGAGGGTGTGCAGGGGCGGCTCAGCTGATCGCCCGGAAGCCGAGCCAGCCGTTGGTTCCTACTCCGCTGCGCGTGCCGTGGCCGGTGGTGGTGAAGAAGGCCGGGTAGAAGTACGGGCCCCTTCCGGGTCCATGGTTCCGTCACCGTCGAAGTCCGGGAGGCCCTCGACGTCGCCGGTGACGATGACCGGGTCGGCGTTCCGCCAGTGGTTGTTCGCCGAGGCGTGGACGGCGTGTTTGTCCGTTGTACAGGCGGTGGACCCTGCGCTGTCCTGTTCAGCGGTGGTGGTGCAGGCGGAGCCGTAGCCGTTGTCGGGATACAACTGCAGTTTCTTGCTGCCGGCCGTTCCCTGGAGGGCGATGAGACAGGGACGAGCGCGAAGGTGAGGGCACAGGCGTGTTGCTGTGACAGTCTGCTCGCGTGGACGATCTCGTCGGTACGCAGGCCCCGGGCTGCCGGTTGACAGACCCCGCTGAGTCTGTCGCGGAGCTCGAACGGGTACTGCCCGGTCTTGTGGCCCACCGTCGGCCGACCCCGGTGGCTGTCGACTGGCCACGGCTGGAGAACGTGTTGGGTACGGCTCTGCCTGCTGACTACAAGCTCCTCTGTGAGCTCTACCCGCTTTTCGAACTGAGTGACTTCCTGCGTGTCGGGGGCCCGGTGGCGGGTGCCGAAGTGGCCTGGGTCACCGAGGATCTGGAGATCGTGACCGAGTGGTGCGAGAACGCCGACTTGGCCGTCCCGCTGCATCCCTACCCCGCACCAGGCGGCTTGCTGCCCTGGACGTCCTCCAACCAGGGGGACTTCTTCTTGTGGACCACCAGCCCCGCCGGGCCGCAGGAATGGACGGTCACCGTGGCCTCGCGCAATGGCGCGTGGTGGCACTACACCGGTGGGGCGGTTCAGTTTCTGGCCGATCTGGTGAGCGGCGTCCGGGAGCCCTGGGCGCTGCCACAGTCCGACCCGAGATCACCTGGATTCGCCGACCAGTCGCCGGTGACGGATGAGAGGCGGGATGCCGTGCACGAGTGGCTGCAGGCCCTGGCTGTCGTGCTGTTCGCCCCTGAGATCCCGGGGACACCGGGAGTCCGTTCTGGTCGGTGATCAGGTGTGGAGTTGCCCGCGGCGGAGACGGCGGGTGGGGCGCTACGGCACGGACAGGCGCAGGGCCACCAGCGCCGTGTCGTCGTCGTTGTCGGCGGTCAGCATCCCGGCGAGCAGTTCGTCGCAGAAGGGCGCCAGCCGGAGCCGGGCCGCGGTTGAGGCATGACGGCGGAGCCGGTCCAGTCCGTCGGTGAGGTCTTCGTTCCGGCGTTCGACCAGCCCGTCGGTATACAGCAGCAGCGTGGAACCGGGGGGCAGGGGGTGGACGGCAGTGCCGTGGCGGGGGTCGGGGAGCAGGCCGAGCATCGGGGAGCGGCCCTCGACCAGGAAGTGTGCGGTGCCCTCCGCATCGACGAGCAGCGGCGGGGGGTGTCCCGCCGCGGAGTAGTGGAGCTGCAAGCGGCCCGGCGCCGGGCGTTCGATGCGGGCCAGGACGCAGGTGGCGGTGCATTCGAGGTACAGGGTCTGTATGGATGTGTCCAGGCGCCGCAGGATCTCGCCGGTGGGTTCCTCGCGGTCGAGGGCGAGCCCGCGCAGCATGTTGCGCAACTGGCTCATGGTGACCGCGGCGGGCAGGTCGTGGCCTGCGACGTCACCGACGGTGAGGACGGTGGCGCCGTCGCGCAGCACGAAGGAGTCGTACCAGTCGCCGCCGACTTCGGCGGCCGAGCTGCTGGGCCGGTAGCGGACGGCGATGTCGAGGCCGGGGACGTCCGGCGGCTCGGTGAGCAGGCTGTGCTGGAGGGCGAGCGACACCTGCCGGGTTCGCTGGTACTCCAGGGCGTTGCTCAAGGGGGTGTGGGCCCGTTCCAGGAGCGTCTGCAGCAGACTGATCTCCGATTGACCGAGGGGTGGGCGGTCGCCGTTGACGCAGGCTACGACCAGGGCGGCGGTGGTGCCGTCGACGACGACCGGTAGCAGGACGACGCTGTTGGCGTCGGGCGCCAGCCAGGGTTCGGTGCCCGGCAGGGCGATATCGGGCGGTGGTGAACCGGGCGGGAAGACCGCGTGGACCGGGCGGCGCAGGTCGGCGGCGCGGACGAGGGCGCTGTCCGGGCCCAGATGCTCGGCGTGGTGCGGGGGCGGAAGAGGAGGGTCCTGGCGGGGCACGGCGGCGACGCGTTCGGCGGTCAGGGCGGTCCCCGGCGTGCGGTGCAGGGCCTGGGGAAGAAGGTAGGAGGTGCAGTTGTCGGCCAGCTCGGGAACGATTACCGCGGTGAGGGCGGCGAGCATCTCGTCCGGCCGGGCGGTGTCCGCGGTCACGGCGGTCGCCCGGGCCAGCAGCCTCTCCCGGCGGGCATCCTGCCACTCCTGCTCGACGTCCCGGCACGTGCCTATCCACTCGATCACCGTGTCCCCGTCGCGGACCGGCGCGGCGTCGACGGCGAAGCGCCGGTAGCCGCCCGTGGCCAGCCGCAACCGGTAGGTGTGGGTGAAGCGCGGCTGCACCTCCCGCAGGGCGCGGCTCCACCGTTCGATGACGGAGGCGCGGTCGTCGGGATGGACCGCGTCGATCCATCCGTCGTCGCGGAACTCCTCCCAGCTCTGCCCGGTGACCCGCTGCCAGCCCGGGCTCGGCTCGGTCACACCGCCTTCCGGGCCCGTCACCCACACCATCTCGGACCCGGCGCGCACCAGGCTCCGGTAGCGCAGCAGTGCGCGGCGCCGCTCCTCGGACAGGACACGGATCCGCCGTGCGGCAGTCACCTGCTCAGTCGTTTCCACGATCACGCCCAGCACGCCACGACTCCCGTCACTCACCGTGGCCTGGGAGATGCTAAAGGTGAAGTAGCGTGTCTCCTCCCGTGGCGAGTCCGCGAAGTCGAGGTCGATGGGAACGGCCGTGAGCACCTCGGCCTCACCGGTGGCAAGGACGCGGTCGAAGATGTCGAAATAGCCGGACTGCGCGAGGTCGGGAAAGGTGCGCCGGAGGGGCCGGCCCAGCGGACGGTCGCCGAACGTCTTCCGGTAGACGGCGTTGGTGTACGCGAGTCGGTGCTCCGGCCCTCGGGTGAACACCACACCGATCGGAGCGGGATCGAACATCTCCAGCCTCATGCGGGCCTCCACCTGCCCCTGCCCGGGAAGTGAACGTGGGCGACGAATTCCCAGTACCCCTCGTCCAGGGACCGACGCTCACCCTCCCTCATCCGGTTTGTCGACGGCCGGCGTCATCCGCGCGACGCACCAGGTCGCCTCCTCGGCGGCACGCCGGCCGAGGTGCTCCGGCGGCCGTGCGACAGCGCTGTCGAGGGCGTGCTGGACGGTACGCACACGGGGCCGGGGGTCGTTGCGGCAACGCACCGGCTTCCCGGCGGGGCCGTTGGACATCAGCCGCCAGGTGAAGAATGGGCCCGCGACTCCGGCAGCCTCACACCCGGCCGGCGACGGCCTCCGGCTCGAGCGGTCAGTGCGGACCGTGATGCCGTTGATCCCGGTCGACCTTCGGTGACAGGAGACGCCGCCAGTCACGTGCCCAGCGCAGCAGTTCCGGATCGTCGAGGGCCGCCACCCAGGCGTCGGCATGCCCCGTGTTCGCCTGGTCAGGCAACGGGCCCGAGCCGAGGACCCCCAGTCCGGCATGCCACGCCGCGTCGTCGGTGTGACGATCGTGCCGCCGGCGCCGGCCGGCGCCTGGTCACGCTCCGAGAAGGGGCGCATCCGGCGTCGTGGGCCGCGAAGGGCTCGGTGTGGTCCGCGTGCGTGGCGAGCTCGCCGGCCAGGACGTAAGCGCCGATGAGCGCGACGCTCGCCCCCTGCCCGGAGAGGCAGGACGTCGCGTGCGGCGCGTCGCCCACTCCTGGACCGGCCCGCCGTGGGGGTGCTGGTGTCCCTGCTCGCGGCCGGGGAACCGCTGCGTATCGGAGAGATCGCCGACCGCATGCAGGTCGTGGGCCCACACGTCACCCGCCAGGTCCAGATCCTGGAGAAGCGCCGCCTCGTGCGGCGCTTCGCCGACCCCCGCGACCGCCATGCCCGCCTCATCGAGCCCAGGGAGGCGGGCAACGAGGCCGCCCACCGTTATGTCACCACGCTGCTCGGCTGGTTCGCCGAGGTCCTCGCCGACTGGCCCCGGCAGGACCGCGACGACCTTCTGCGCCTCCTCGCCCGCTTCGCCGACGACGTGACAGCCCGGCTGGCACTGCCGGAGGAGGAAGAGGATGAGGCGGCGTAACCAGGCGACGGCTTTCCGATGGAGGGCGGCTCGCACATAACCGTCAGCGCTGCACCACCGGACGCCGACCCGCGGGTCGTGCATCGTGTGAGCATGGCGGGCTGCCTGCGCGGTCGGCCGAGACGCCGGCCAGGGCCGGGATCACGGCCGGCAGCGGCACCAGTTGGCTGACGTCGCCTGCGGTTGCCGCTGCCCATCGACACCTGATGCCTCTTCTCTTCGCCGCGGGCGTGACGGATGACCTCCTCTCTCCTCGGCGGTCCCGGGCCGGACGGCCTTCCTCGTCGACGGTGCCGGATCTGACGAGGCCCTGTGAGGAGACCTGCCCTAGGCGTCGGCGAGAAGGGGGTCGTACGCGGTGTTCGTACGGCGGCCCGACATGAAGGAGAGAAAGTCGCTCACGAAGGCGCCTTGGCTGTAGACGCCGTCCGTGGTGGTGACGTCGCGGTGGAATGCGGTGCGGAAGAGGGCCCGGTACTCCTCGACGTCGATGGTTCCGTTGCCGTCCTTGTCGGTGGCGTCGAAGAGAACCTCAGCGACACGGATGAGCGCGGGTCCGGCGAGGGAGGGGACGGCGGCGGCGTACTCCTCGGCGCTGACGCGGCCGTCGCCGTCGGTGTCGAGGGCCGCCTGCAGTTCGCGCCACCAGGTGGCGAAGGCGTCGTAGAGCCGGGTCTCCTCGGGCTCGTCCAGGTCGAGGCGGGTGGACAGTTCGCGGGCCATGGCGGCGAGGTCGGGCCAGTCGAGATGGCCGTCCCCGGTCTGGTCCAGTACTTTGCGGAAGAACTCCTCCGCCGAACGCCGGCTCTCTCCCGTACCCCCTGAGGTCGCCGGATCCGGGCGGAGGACGCCGCTCAGTGGTGTGAGGAGGCGCAGCAGAGCCGAGGCCCGCTTCATGCGGGCGGCCAGGGCGGCCACGGTCCGTGCACGAGGGTCGTCACTGCCGGGCGACAGGGAGAGGGCTTCGACGATGCTTTCGGCGTTGATCCAGCCCTCGGGCAGGAAGCGGGCCAGTCCGGCGGCGCAGTAGGCGCCCTGCATGAGCGTGGACGCGCCGGGCATCTCCGGCAAGCCGGCCCGGCGCCGGTACGACTCGGGCAGCGAGGCGACGGTGATCGCGCCCAGCAGCGGGCCGACGACGGCCCGGCCGGCCGCCCACAGCGTCGGTGCCCCGTCCAGCAGTGCCGGGGCAGGCAGGTGGTGGAAGAGCCGGTAGAGGATGACGCGGGCCGCCTCGGTGTTCTCCAGTTCGTCCTCGACGACCCGGTCGAAGTAGCGCCAGAAGTCGTCCAGGTCCTCGGGGAGTTCCGAGGCGTCGCCGTCGAGGGCGGCGAGGAACGACCGGTACTCGGCGTACATCCGCTCCATGGTGTCCTGGTCGAGCGGCTGACCGCTGAGCCGGCACATGGTGACGGCGCTCTCGAAGAGAGTGGCGACCACCCAGGCCCGGGTCGCGCGGTCCATCGCGTCGTAGGCACGGCCGCGGTGATCGGAGCCGCTCATGCGGGCGTGCAGTCTGTTGAGCCGGGCGGCCTCCCGCTCCCGAACCGCCGGGTCGGCACCGAACATGCGCCGCATGCTCAGGAAGGTGTTGCGCAGTCGGCGCCACGGGTGGGCAACGAACGTGGAGTTGTCGACGAGGGCTGCACCGACCTGCGGGTGCGCGGCCTCCAGCACGGTGGCACGGATGATGGCCAGCGCCCAGCGCGGGTCGTCGAAGAAGCCACTGAACCGTGAATCCGGACCGAACAAAGGCCTCTCGTCGGCCGTTCCCGTGGTGGTCATGAGGACTCTCCTATCGTGCGGGGCGGCACACCGCCGAAACGGCGGTCGCGGCGCCGGTAGGCGTGCAGGCAGGCGAGGAAGTCGGGGGCCCGGAAGTCCGGCCAGAGCACCTCGGGGAAGACCCACTCGGCGTAGGCGACCTGCCAGAGCATGAAGTTGGAGATGCGCTGCTCGCCGGAGGTACGGATGACCAGGTCGACGTCGGGGGTGTCGGGGAACGGCAGATGGTCCGCGAACAACCGCTCGGTGACCTCGTCCGCGGGCGTCTTGCTGCGGATCAGTGATCTGGCGGCCTCCACGATGTCCCGGCGCCCGCCGTGGTCGAAAGCCACGGTCAGTGTCATTCCCCGGCTGTCGGCCGTCAGCGTCGCCAGATCCTCGAAATCCCGGGCCAGTTCACGGGGGATACGCGAGTCGGCAACCCCCAGGAAACGGCAGCGGATGCCCCGGGCCAGCAGCAACGCCGCATGCTTGCGCACGACCCGGCGGACCAGACCCATCAGGAAGTCGACCTCCGTGCCAGGACGGTTCCAGTTCTCGGTGGAGAAGGCATACAAGCTGAGCCACTCCACGCCGGCTGCACGGGCCGCCTCGATGATGTCGATGACAGTGGTCTCAGCAGCCCGGTGCCCCGCCGTGCGGGGAAGCGAACGCCGCTGCGCCCAGCGGCCGTTGCCGTCCATCACGCACGCCACGTGCCGCGGCACCGCACGGTCCGCGCCCTCGCCCTGCCGCTGCCCGTCGGGGCCGCCACCGGACCGTCGCCCACCCGGCCCGTCCCCCGTCCCCGCCCGCGCGCACGGAACGCCGCGATCCCTCGTGGCAGGCCCCGCCCCATCCGGAACGGCGCGCTCGCCCCTACCGCGCTCGGTCACACCCACCCCGTCTCACCAGGTGCCTCATCCACACCCCACCGGCGTATCCCCTCCTGGAGTCTGACAAGGCGGAACAGACCGGACCGGCCGAATAGGAGACCACCACCCTTGGTTCATTTGTCCGATTCCCACTGCTTCCCGCGGTGGCAACGTCGCCGGCACCCACGACGCTCTTGTCGTCCTCGGCTCCGAGACGCTCCGGCGTCCGCCGAGTAGTGATGCCGCCGGGCGGGGTGCCAGAGAGCGGCCCCTGCCCCCGTGACGGGGGCAGGGGCCGCTCTGTCGAGCTGAGCGGGGGCGGCCGGGGCCCTGCGCATGGCGACAGGACCGGACCGTGTCGGTGGTCGGTACCCCCGCGGTGCTTCAGTCCAGTCGCGCCGCACCCGACGCACCATGTGCGGAGGCTCGCGGTCGTGGCCGGCGCGCGTCCCTCAGCAGTTGCGGATGGACCACACCGGCGTCCAGTCGTACGTGAAGGGCACGGCCTCCGGCAGGGCGACGTCCAGCACCTGTCCGTTCTGGCCGTAGAAGAAGGCGGCGGCCCCGACCTGGTTGTTCACCGCCTGGCCGACGCCGTTCCAGTACGACAGGGAGTACTGGGCGCACCGGTAGAGGAAGAAGACTTTGTACTTGCCCACGGCGGGGTCCCATACGCCGGCGCACAGGTTGCCCGAGGTGCACTCGACGGGGTTGCCCGACGTCGTGTGGACGTAGTCGGCCGCCGGGGACACCGTGGGGGAGACGGCTGCCATGGCGCGTGAGGAGGCGGCGGTCTCCGCGGGTGCCGGGGGCATGATCACGATGTGGCTGTCGTTCTCGCGGGGCGTGTCCGGGGCTGCGTGGGCCGGGGCCGACGCGAAGGCCGACGCCAGTACCCACAGGAAGGCACCGACCACTGCGAAGGCGGAACGCCTGGTGTACGACATCGTCACTCCTTTTCCGGCAATGTCCGGAATCGCTGCTGTTGTGGGCATAGCGGAACGTCGGGCAACTGGTTGTCCGGATGACTGATGTAGATGTTGGTGACGTAGCCTCCGTACTGCGGCAGATACGCCCACCAGTCGTTGGTGTAGGGCGGGACGGAGACGGCCTGGCCCCTCTTCTGGCAGCCCACCAGCACTTCCACGCCGGCCGGCAGCCGGGTCAGCAGGTTGTCTCCGAGCGCCGGATCGTTGCGGACCGCGACATCCGACCCCCACGTTCCGTACCACGTACCTGTCGGTGCCGTGCCGCCGGGGACGTTCAAGGTACGGGTCAGCCGGCCGAGGTCGGTGTAGGCCTTGCCGTAGGGTGTGCCGTCGGCGTGCAGGGTGAGGACGGCGACGATCGAGCGGTCCCCGGTCCCGACGGTGCCGGTCGTGTGCAGCGCCGGCCGGCTCAGGTCGACGCCCGCGGCTCCCGTGGCGGGGGCGGTGGAGCCGGCCTGCGTACGGGCTGAGGTGCTGCTGCCCGGGCCGCAGGCGCCTTTCGTGGAGAAGGCCGACCAGCCCTGCTTGACAGCCCATGGCCGGTTGAAGGCGGCGGCGATGCCGAAGTGCTGGTCGAAGGAGTCGGAGGCGCACCGGGTCGACTGGCGCAGACGCTGCATGATGAAGTCGCGCACATCGCCGGGGGCCGTCTCCAGGAGGTGGCGGTAGATTTTCACCGTGTCACGGGCGGAGATCCCCGTGTAGCCCCAGTGACCCTCGTATCCGGCCGGAGGCGGCGCGGTGTCGACGAGTCCGAGACGCGTGATCATGCGGTCGGCGATCGCGGGTCCGCCGTAAGTCGACCAGTAGTGGTTGGCGGCGCTGTCCTGGCTGCTGCGGAGCATGGCGTCCAGCCGGGCGCGGTCGGCGTCCGGGATGTCGGCGGGGCTGCGGTTCCACAGGAAGTCGAGAGCCAGCAGGAGTTTGGCGACGGAGGCGGAGCGGAACGTCGCCGACGCGTTGAGCTGCTCGGTGAAGGTGCCGGTCTGTCGGTCGAACACGGCTACACCGGCCGTGACGCCGGCGGGCACCTGAGGGGTTCGCGGTGCGGTCGACTGCGTGTCGTCCGCAGTCCTCGGTTCCGCCGCTGCCGCACCGGGGTGCGGGAGTGCCGCGCAGGTGAATGCGAGGCAGAGCAGAGCCGCGGCTGCGGCGAGCGTGCGCGGGAGGGTGCGGCGTGAGGGCGTGGGGGAGTGGCGTGAGATACGGAGCATGTCGTGACGGGTCCTCGGCGAGTATGCGGGAAACGCGATGAGGGGGCGTCCGAGGCGGGTATCGTGCTGTCCGGCACGGCGACACCCCGTCGAGGAGCCTTCGTGCCGGACGCGTGCGGCCCCGGGGCGAGCGCCTTGGCAGCTGCCGTCGGGCGGCCTACGGAATGTTGCATTCCGTCATGTCGGCCCAGGGGTCGGTCGACGTCCACACGTCCACCGCGGGGATGAATCCCCATGCATGGTGGACGTCCTGACCGGGGGCGACGCGGTCCCCCATGGTGTAGTACCAGACATTGTTGCCGCCGTTGTGCCAGGCGCCCCGGCCCCAGCACACGAACCAGCTCGACGAGGTGTCGATCCAGCCGATCACCGGGCAGGCCGCGATGAAGCTGGCGCAGCCGTACAGCGGGGCTCCGGCCCGGTTGCCGCACACCCAGTCCCGCGACCAGGTGCGCCCGGTCCAGGCGTCGTAGTGGCTGACGTTGCGGGCGGTGCACGATGCCTGGGGCGCGGGAGGCGCGGCATCGAGTCCGGGTGATGCGCTCAGCGTCGCACGGACCGTGCGGTCGGCCTGCGGCGTCGACGCATGAACGGCGCCCGCGCTGAACAGTACGGCCAGGAGGGCGGCGAGTATCGCCACCGCTCTTCTCATGGACATGTGCCGTCCCCCGGTTGTCGAGAAAGTGATGGTCGCAGCGATGGTCGGAAGACCCCGTGGAACCGGTGGGTCGCACGGGGCGTCGCTTCGGATCGAGCCTTCCACTCTCACTCGATGCATGTCATCGCTTATGTCCATGCGGGATGAAAACTGATCCATGAGGGATTCATGATGGTTGCTGGCGGAACGGTTTCCGGGGCGGGAGCACCGACGGGTCCCGATCCACGGACACCGAGCGCCCACCAGCTGCGGCTGTTCGTCGCCCTGGCGGAGGAACTCCACTTCTTCCGCGCCGCAGCGCGTCTCTTCATCACGCAGTCGGCACTGAGCCAGCAGATCAAAGACCTCGAACGACGCCTCGGTGTGCAGTTGTTCGACCGTTCCAGCCGGACCGTCACGCTCACGCCGCAGGGGAGGGTGCTGCTGGCGGACGCGCGGGGCGTGGTGACAGCCATGGACCGGCTGAGCCACAGCGCCTCGACGCAGGCGCGCCGGCTCTCGGGCCGACTCGTGGTGGGCACCGTCGGGGCCGAGGCAGCGATGCCCTACACCCGGGCCGTCCTGAGCCTGCTGCACACGCGGCACCCTCAGGTCCAGATCGACGTGCGCAGTCTCCACTTCGCAGACCACTTCGACGCCTTGTTCCGCCATGACGTCGATGTCGTCTTCCTGCGGCCACCGGTACCCGACGGCATCGAGGTGCAACACCTGGCCACGGAGGACCGGTTGGCCTGTCTGCCGGCGAGCGATCCGCTCGCGGAGCGGGAACGGATCACCCTCGCGCAGTTGGCGGACCGTCCGGTGATCGACGTACCGCCCCAGGTGCCGCGGGTGTGGTGGGACTTCTGGGCGGTGGACCCCCGGCCCGGTGACACGCCGGTCCGCTACGGACCGGTGGCCTCGGACGTGGAGGGGTTGCTCCATCTCGTCGCGCGGGGCGAGGGTATGTGTTTCCTGCCGGCCGCCGCCCGCGACCTCTTCCCGCGCCCGGGCGTCAGCGACGTCGAGGTGACGGACCTGCCTCCCTCCACGGCCGGCCTCGCCTGGCTGAGAAGCAACCGTACCGAGCCGTTGATCAAGGCCGTTGTCCGCAGCGCAACCCGTATCAGAGTGACCAATTTGTCAGCTTCATTGGATTCAGCATCAGCCACACGTTCGTGACGCCCTGATCGCTGACGTCGAAGGTGACGATTCCGTACCGACGCCCCTCGTCTCGAAGGATGAATCCGAGACCGTCAGCCGTGTCGCGTCGCTCAAAACGGAGGGCGGGCTGCTTGCGCATCACTCCCATGAACCACCTGGCTACGTGATCCGACCCACGGATGACACGAGGTGCGGCATTGACGAAGCCGCCGCCGTCCACTCGCAGTTCGACGTCTGGAGACAACACGCGGAGCAGGCCCTCGATGTCCCCTCCGGCAGTTGCACCACGGAATGCCCGAACAACCTCATCATGCTGGTGGGAAGAAACCTGTGCGCGTCTTCCTCGTTGAACGTGGCGGCGCGCGGACGTCGCCAGTTGCCTTGTTGCTGCTGCTGAACGGCCTACGACACCAGCAATCTCGTCAAACGGGACACCGAACACATCATGCAGCACGAACGTCACTCGCTCAGCTGGGGTCATGGCCTCGAGGACCGTCAGCAATGCCATGCTGACGGCATCGTCGAGAGTGACACGTTCGAGCGGATCAGCAGCGAGATGGCTGGAGTTCAGTGGCGCAACGGCTGTTTCCGCGAAGAGGTCAGCCGGAACTGGCTCCGGTAGCCACTGCCCGACGTACGTCTCCCGTCGCGCCCGCGCGGAACCCAGCAGATCGAGTGAGATGCGGCTCGCAACTCGCATCAGCCATGCCGCGGGCGTCACGATTTTGTCGCGTTCCTCGGGATCAAGGCGGTACCACCTCACATATGTCTCTTGCACGACATCCTCGGCATCGGCCAGGGTGCCCATCATGCGAAAGGCCAGCGACAGCAGACGATGCCGCTCCGCCATGACCGAATCGAGAGCCCGTGATTCATCGGGCTCGGCTTTTCCGGACTCCGCGGATTCGAAAGGAATATCTTCCGGCATGGGGCCCTTTCTTATGGGAGCGCGGCACGGCTGACCCGTTGCCTGGCGGTCAGACGTTCCCGCCTCTCTCCACTGTCGCATTCAGGCGGTGGGAATTCCTGCAATCGGGTACCGCACGGTGCCTGTCCGGTACGCGCCCCGCGGAACCATGGCCTCGATGGGCGCCTGGCCGTCCACGGTCACCACCTCCCGATGGTCTCCGCGATGGGCCAGAGTGGCACGGAACAGGTCGTCGTGGTAAAACCTGTCGGGTCCAGCTATCTCGACCACACTCCCCGGCTCCAGCGTCGTGACGGCCTCGGCGAGCAGATCGACGACTTCGTCAAGCTCGACGGGCTGAATGAAGGACCTCGGAGCGATAACCTTCCCGTCCACGGTGTGCTGGTCGATAAGGACAGGAATGTAGCTCTGGAACTGAGTGGCCCGGATGATGGTGGCGGGGATCGAAGCGGATCGCACGGCCTTTTCCTGCGCCACCTTGCCGAGGTAATACCCGATCTCCGACGCGTCCCCTTCCCCGACGCCGACAATGGAGAGCACGATGTGATGGCGGACACCTGCCCGCTCGCCCTCCACAGTCAGGCTGTCGATCGCGCCCTCGAAGAACGAGATCGCCCCCTCCGCGTCAAAACAGGGGGTGTTGAGGACGTTCACGATGGTGTCGACTCCGACGAGAGCCTCGGAGAGCCCCTTGCCCGAGATCACGTCGATCCCGTCCTCCAGTCCTCCTGAGACCACCTCGATGCCCTTGGCCTCCAGGTTGTCCGCGAGGCGGGACCCCACACGGCCGCGTCCGCCGGCGATGAAAACCTTCATTTCCTCACTCCGTTCCGGGGCACCAGTCGCTGCCCTCACCGACATGACGACGCAGGCCGGAAGAATGTGAGGCGGCGAAGCAGGCTGGTTGTCCCACCGTGTCCTGTGCGGTGAGGCGGGGCACCGCCGCTCAGCGGGCGGTGAGATATCGGGAGGCCAGGGCGGTCTCCAGGACGTCGGTGCCGGCGTCGTCCGCCGCCCAGGCGACGTATCCGTCGGGGCGGACGAGCATGGCCGTACGACGGTTGCAGGCCCAGTGGGCGGGAGCGGGACCCGCGGCCCGGCGAGGCCCTGGACAGCTTGGTCGACGCGTACATACGCGGTACCGGGACATGGTGGCCGAGGTCGTCACCGAGACGGGCCCGCGACCCGAACCGGCGCCCGGCACCGCCCACGACTGGCTGCTCGCTGCCCTGGCCACGGAGACGGGAACTCCGCTGCCCGCGTCGGTGTGATGGCCGGGTACGACGCCCGTGGGCCGGAACGGCGGGGTTCGTCCGGGCCGGTTCACGCGCAGAACGTACAGGACCCGCATCGACTGCCCAGCAGGTCGAGGGCGCGGAATATTAGTCGGTTATTAGTCGTCGCTGGTCCCTTGACCGTCCCAGTGGGGCAGGAGCACTGTTACTCACTAATCCGCATTAGCGCCCACGGAGTTCCCTCCGGCGCTTCGCTAATGCGCATTAGTCGCGAGCCGTCCGGAGGATTGAGCATGGCTGAAAAGGTGCCGTCGCGGCCGCGTCGTGGTCGGCCCCGTCAGGCGGAGGTGGCCCGCCTCGCCGGCGTGTCCCAGACGACGGTGTCGCTGGTGCTCGGCGGGAACAAGCAGGGCATCGCCCTGCACGAGGACACCCGCGCTCGGGTGTTGGCCGCCGCGCGGGAACTGGGCTACGTGCCCGATCCCGCGGCCCGCAGGCTTGCCGCGGCCCGCAACAACCTGCTGGGCGTGTTCAGCTTCACCGCGACCTTCCCGACCGCGGTGGAGCACTCCTACTACCCGTTCCTGGTCGGCGTGGAGCAGGAGGCCGCCGCCCAGGGGTACGACCTGGTGCTGTTCACCGGCTCCAGCTCCGGGGGCGCCCAGGCGCACGAGCCGGGAGCGCTGGACCGGGTGCGGCTCGCGGACGGATGCCTGTTCCTCGGCCGTCACGTCCCCGACGACCAGCTGGGCAAGCTCGTCGCCGACGGCTACCCGGCGGTCCACATCGGCCGCCGCGACGAGCCGCAGGGACTCGCCTGGGTCGGCGCCGACTACGTCGCCGCATCCGCCCACGTCGTCCGGCATCTCACCGAACTCGGGCACACCCGCCTCCTGTTCGTGCGCGAGGACGACGACGCCCTGGCGTCCACCGACCGTGAGCGAGGCTTCCGCGCCGGGCTCGCCCAGTACGGCCACCAGGACCGTTCCGACGGCCGGGCCGTCGTGGTGCGCACCTCGCGCCCCGAAATCGACATCACCCCGGAGTGGGTGCGTACGCGGCTGGACGAAGGCGTCACCGCCTTCGTCACCGAGGAGACCGACAGCGGTGCGGTCTGGCGGGCGCTGCAGGCCGCCGTCACCGGGGCCGGTCTCGACGTGCCCGGCGACCTGTCCCTGGCACTGCTCGGGTCCCCGCCCGCCGATCTGGCCACCGGCCAGTCACCGACAGGCTTCGACGTGCCCCGTGCCGACCTGGGTGCAGCCGCGGTCCGTCTGCTCATCGCCCAGATGTCCGGACAGGAGCACGAAGAGCCCCTGGTGGCCTGTGCCTTCCGGCCCGGACCCACCACCGGCCCGCCACCCGGCCGCGCACCCCGACAGGACCCGGTGGCCGGTGGGTGACGGTCCGCCCGGACCACCGAACCGGACCTCCGCCCGCCCCGCCCACCCACAGCACCCTTCACCCTGCACGCCGTCGACGGACCTTCCCCACCCCGACGGAACCGTCGTGACGCACCGACGGGACACCGCGGCTCACTTCAGCCCCCGGCCCGTCCCACCGCCTCCACCACGTCCGCACCACGGCGTCCCACCGCACGCCGTTCACCCCGCGAGGAGCCAGCACCGTATGCCCATCCCCACCGGAACCCCCACCGACACCGACGTCCTCGTCACGGGCGGCGGCACGGGCGGTGTCGCCGCCGCGCTGGCCGCCTGCCGCGCCGGACGCACGGTCGTCCTCACCGAGGAGACCGACTGGATCGGCGGACAGCTCACCGCCCAGGCCGTCCCGCCGGACGAGCACCCGTGGGTCGAGCAGTTCGGTGTCACGGCCGGCTACCGGGCGCTGCGCGAGGGGATCCGCGCGTACTACCGGCAGTGGTATCCGCTGCGCGCCGAGGCCCGGGACCTGCCCCACCTCAACCCCGGCGCCGGCCGGGTCAGCAAGCTCTGCCACGAACCACGGGTGGCCCTCACCGTCCTCGAGTCGATGCTCGCCCCGCACATCGCGGCCGGACGGCTCACCGTGCTGACCCACACCCGGCCGGTCGCCGCCGACACCGACGGTGACGTCGTGCGCGCCGTCACCGTGGAGGACGTCCGCGACGGCGCCCGGCACACCGTCGCCGCCACCTACGTCCTGGACGCCACCGAGACCGGTGAACTGCTCGAACTCACGGGTGTGGAGCACGCCGTGGGCGCCGAAGCCCGCTCCGAGTACGACGAGCCGCACGCCCCGGACACCGCCGACCCCCTCAACCAGCAGGGCATCACCGTCTGTTTCGCGCTCTCCCACCACGAGGGCGAGAACCACACCATCGACCGCCCCGCCGACTACGGCTTCTGGCGTTCCTACCGGCCCGACTTCTGGCCGGGCCCGCTCCTCGGCTTCCTCGCCCCCGACCCCCGCTCCCTCGACCCGGTGCCGCGCACCTTCGTACCCAACCCGGACGTGGACCCCCTGCGCGTCGACGCCGACCAGAGCGCCGACGCCGGCGACAAGGAACTGTGGGGATTCCGCCGCATCCTGGCCCGCGCCCTGCACCGCCCCGGCGCCTTCGACTCGGACATCACGCTCGTCAACTGGCCGCTGAACGACTACTGGCTCAAGCCGCTCGTCGGAGCCGGTGAGGAGACGTCCCGCGCCGCCGTCGAGGAGGCCCGACAGCTCTCCCTGTCCGTCCTGTACTGGCTGCAGACCGAGGCACCCAGGACCGACGGAGGCACCGGCTTCCCCGGCCTGAGGCTGCGCCCCGACGTCACCGGCACCGCCGACGGTCTCGCCAAGGCGCCCTACGTCCGTGAGTCCCGCCGTATCAAGGCCGTCACCACCGTCACCGAGCACGACGTCGCCATCGACCTCGTCGGCCCCTACGGGGGCACCCGCCACCGTGACTCCGTGGGTGTCGGCGGCTACCGCATCGACCTGCACCCCTCCACCGGCGGCGACACCTACATCGACATCGGTTCGGTGCCGTTCGAGATCCCCCTCGGCGCCCTGCTGCCCCGCCGGATGCGCAACCTGCTGCCCGCCGGCAAGAACATCGGCACCACCCACATCACCAACGGCTGCTACCGCCTCCACCCGGTCGAATGGAACATCGGCGAGGTCGCCGGCGCGCTCGCCGCGCACTGCCTGGAAGAGGGCGTCCGCCCGCACCAGGTCCAGGAGGAGGACAAGCGGCTGGAGGAGTTCACCCGCGTGCTGGACCGGGCCGGCGTGCAGCGCCACTGGCCCGACGTACGCGGCTACTGAGCCCCGCACCACCCCACCGCGCCGAACCGCACCGTCGTTGCCGTGCGCACGAACACAAGGAGGTGTTTCCCCATGGCCCCGACCCCGCCCCCGACATTGCAGCCGCACCCGCACCGTATCCGCGTCGGCATCGACGTCGGAGGAACCTTCACCGACGCCGTGGCCGTCGACTCCGTCACCCTGGACCTCGTGGCCCAGGTGAAGGTTCCCACCACCCACCACCACGAGGACGGTGTCGCCCACGGCATCGTCGAGGCACTCGACCGGCTGCTGAAGGACGTCGGCCGTACCCCCGCCGACGTCGCGTTCCTCGCCCACGGCACGACCCAGGCGACCAACGCGCTCCTGGAGGGCGACGTCGCACCCGTCGGCCTGATCGGGATCGGCTCCGGTCCCGGTGCTCTGCCCACCCGGCGGCTCGCCGGGCTCGCCTCCCTCGAACTCACCCCGGGCAAATCGCTTCCGCTGCACTACGCCCACGTCGCCGACCCCGACGACACCGCGGCCGTCCGCGCGGCCGTCGACACGGTCGTCGCCGCAGGGGCCCATGTGCTGGTCACCACCGAGCCGTTCGGCGTCGACGACCCGGACGGCGAACGCGCCGTGCGGGACGTGGCGCGCGAGCGGGGACTGCCGGTGACCGCCGCGCACGAGATCACCTCCCTGTACGGACTGCGCAAACGCACACGCACCGCCGTGGTGAACGCGGCCATCCTGCCCAGGATGCTCGCCACCGCCGACCTGGTGGACCGCGGCATCACCGCCGCCGGGGTGACGGCACCGCTGATGGTGATGCGCTGCGACGGGGGCGTGATGTCGCTGGAGGAGATGCGCCGGCGCCCCCTCCTCACCGTGCTGTCGGGCCCCGCGGCCGGGGTCGCCGGCGCGCTGATGCGGGAACGGGTCAGCGACGGCGTCTTCCTGGAGACCGGAGGCACCTCGACGGACATCAGCGTCGTCCGCCGCGGCAAGGTCGCCGTACGGCACGCCACGATCCTCGGCAGACCGTCCTACCTGTCCGCGCTCGACGTGCGCACCGTCGGCGTCGGCGGCGGCTCCATGGCCCGTGTCGCGGACGGCCGCCTGCACGCCGTCGGGCCGCGCAGCGCCCACATCGCCGGCCTGCCGTACGCCTGCTTCGCCACCCTGCACGACCTGGCCGGCGCCACCCTGGCCACCGTGTCCCCCCTCGACGGCGACCCCGACGACTACGTGGTCGTCGAGGCGGCCGGAGGACGCTTCGCCCTCACCCTGACCTGCGCGGCCAACGCCCTGGGCCGGGTCCCCGCCGGTGACTTCGCCGCCTGCGCCCCCGAGGTCGCCCGCACCGCCCTCCAGCCGCTCGCCGACGCCCTCGGCACCGACGTCGACGGGGCCGCGACCCGGTTCCTCGACGCGGGCGTACGGCAGGTACGGGAGGTCGCCGAGACGATGATGGGCGACTACGGACTCGACCGGGACACCGCCGTGCTGGTCGGCGGGGGAGGCGGCGCCGCCTCGGTCACCCCGCACCTGGCCGCCGACACCGGCCTGCCCGGCCGCATCGCCCGGCACAACGAGGTCATCAGCCCCATCGGGGTGGCCCTCGCCCTCGTCCGCGAGCAGATCGAGCGGATCGTCCCCGGCGCGACCCAGGAGCAGATCCTCGGCGTGCGCGCCGAGGCCGAGGCCGCCGTCGTCGCCCAGGGTGCCGATCCGGCCGCCGTGGAGGTGGAGGTCACCGTCGACCCGCAGACCAACACCGTACGGGCCGTCGCCACCGGCGCCACCGAACTGCGCACCCAGGACCTGGCCCACCGCGCCGACGACGCCGAACGGCTCGAACTGGCCGCCGCCAGCCTGCGCGCCGACCCGGCCGCCGTCGAGGTGCTCGCCACCACGCCCGCGCACACCGTGTACGGCACCGTGCGGCGCCGCCGCTTCCGGAAGGCCCGGCACCCGGTGCGGGTGCTGGACGCCGACGGCGTGGTGCGGTTGCACGCGGCCGACGCCACCGTCGCCTCGACCACCGTCGGCGAGGCGCCGGAACTCCTCGCCGGCCTGGTGCGCGACTCCACCTCCTACGGCGACGGGGGAGTGCGGGCCCCCGCGCTGCGGCTGCTGTTCGGCTCCCGCATCGCCGACCTCTCCGGCGTCCTGGAGGCGGGACCGCTGCTGGCCCTCGCCCGCAGCGAACTGCGGTCCCGCGCGGCCGACGAGCCGGTCGTCGCGGTCCTGGAGGCACGCACATGAACACCCGCGTACACCGGGCGACGGCCCTGTCCGGCGGCGCACACCAGGCCCCGGACCCGCGAGCCCGCCACAGCAGGTCAACGCCCCCGCCCAGCAGCGCACACCGGGCCCCGGTCCCGGCCGGCTCCCCACTCCGTACGCTGTCCCCGGCCCGCCGGGAGGAGTTGCGCGCCGCCTGCGCGCGCCTGGCGGCACTGGACGACACGGAGTTCGGCGTACGGCTGCTCGCCAACACCCCGGGGCACGAGACGCGTGACCAGGCACTGCTGGGCGAATGGGCCCGGGAGGCGGCGGAGTTCGGCACCGAGCTGGCCGCCGACGCACCGGCCGGCGATCGTCCGGCAGCCCCGCGGACGCGTGTCGTGGAGACCACCGGCGGCACGGACCGGCTGCTCCTGGCCCGGTACCGTTCCCGGCCCGTGCCCACCGTCGAGCTGTTCACCGACACCCTCGCCCTCGGCGAGCACCTGGTGGACCTCCTCGGCTGGCGGCCCCTGTACCCCGCCGGCTCCCTGCGGGCCGCGGCCCTCGCCCACGAGCGGGCCCACTGCCTGCTGCACGAGGACGCCGGCGCGCGCCGGACGCTGCGCGACCGGCTCGGACACACCGCCCTGCGGATCGGCCCGCTGCGCGTCCCCGGGCACGTCGCCGGAGCCGGCGAACTCGTCGCGCACGCCTACGCGGGCGCCGTCTGCGGCCTGCGCCGCACCCCGCTCCTGCTCACCGCCGCGCTGATGGGCGCGGTCCAGGCCCTCCGAGAGGACTGAGGCCCGCCATGGGAATAGTCATCCTGCTGCTCATGCTGGCCGGGGTCGGGCTCATGCTGGCCCGCGTGCTCCCCACCGCCTTCGCCCTGGTCCTCCTCGGCGTCGCCATCGCGGTCGCCGCGGGAGCGCCGCTCACCGGGGAGAACAGCATCCTCGACACCGTTCTCCAGGAAGGTGCCCCGGCCCTCGCCGCGACCATGCTGGCCGTGCTGATCGGCTCGTGGCTCGGGAAACTGATGGAGGAGACCGGCATCGCGGGCACCCTGGTCCGCAAGATCGTCGAGTTCGGCGGCGACCGCCCGACCGTCGTCGCCCTGGGTGTGCTCACGGTCTCGGCCCTCGTCGGCACCGTCACCGGCTCCGCGCCCGCGGCGATGATGGCGGGCATCATCGGCATCCCCGCGATGATCGCGGTAGGCGTCCCGAAGACCACCGCCGCCGGCACGATCCTGATGGGCATCGCCGCCGGCATGCCCTTCGAGCTGCCCGTCTGGCAGTTCTTCTCCACCGCGCTGGAACTGCCCGTCGACACGGTGAAGGGTTTCATGCTCAAGCTGTTCCCGTTCGCGGCCTTCTTCGCGGTGCTGTTCGTGCTCGTGGAGTCCCGCCGCAAGGGCGTCGAACACGCCTGGTCGCTCGCGTCGGCAGCCGAGCGCGACGGCGGCGGAAGCCCGCGGGAGCGGCGGCGCGCCCGCGCCCGCCGGATGGGCGACGCCCCCTGGTACGCGCTGCTCGCCCCCCTCGTGCCACTGGTCCTCGCGCTCGGCTTCGACGTGGCCATCATCCCGTCGATGCTCGCCGGTGTGCTGTGGGCCCTGCTGACCACGACCCGGCCGGGGCACCTCAACAAGCGCCTCCTGCGCACCCTTTACGGAGGCTTCGAGATAGCCGCTCCTCCCATCGCGCTCTTCGTCGCGATCGGCGTACTGCTCGCCGCGGTGAAACTTCCCGGTGCGGTGGAGGCCCTGAACCCGCTCGTCGAAGCCGTCGCGCCGGGCAACCCCGTCGTCTTCGTGCTGGTGTTCACGCTGCTGGTGCCGCTGTGCCTGTACCGCGGGCCGCTCAACGTCTACGGCCTCGGCGCGGGCATCGCCGGCGTCCTCATCGCCGCAGGCATCTACCCGGCCGTGGCCGTGCTCGGCCTGACCGCCTCCTACAACCAGGTGTTCGGCGTCAGCGACCCGACGAGCACCCAGACCGTGTGGGCGGCGCAGTACTCCGGCGTCGGCCCCCAGCAGGTGATGCTGCGCACCCTGCCCTACGTGTGGTGCGTCGCCCTCGGCGGTCTGGTCGTCACCGCCGCCACCCAACTGTGAGCCGCACACGATCCGTACCCCCGCCACCCGTCCGAAGGAGCCGTGACCCCATGACGTTCGACCGCCGCACCTTCCTGCGCACCGCCACCGCCGGCGGCGCCGTGTTCGCCTTCGGCGCGCAGGGCGCCGGCCAGGCCGCCGCCGCCCCCGGCGGCTTCCCCGACTACCGCCACGTCCGCACCCTGCTCACCGCCGGACAGCTCTCCTACAACCCCACCGGGGAGATCATCTTCCCGTGCGTGCGCGGGGTCTACGACAAGCTGAGCGCCCCGCTCGGCCGGTACTACCTGTACTACGCCCCGCACGACGCGCCGGGCGGCATCTGCCTCGCCCACGGGGACTCCCTGGAGGGCCCGTTCACGGAGTACCCGGGCAACCCGATCGTGAGCAACACCTGGTCCCCGCACTACAAGGTCAGCCACGTCTCTTCACCGCACGTGCTGTGGAACGCCGACGTCCGTGAGCTGTGGCTGTACTTCCACGGCGAGAACACCACCACCCGCCTCGCCCGCTCCAAGGACGGCGTGCACTTCACCTACGACAAGACGGTCCTCAGCACGTCGATGATGCCGGCGGGCACCACCGAGACCTCCTACGCCCGGGTCTTCCGGCACGATCTGCCCGCGCGCGGCGCCCGCTACGTGATGCTGTTCATGTGGAACACCACCGCCGACCACCGGGACATCGGCTGGGGCTGGTCACCCGACGGGCGCACCTGGGAGTTCTCCGACCGGCCCCTGATCGACCACGCCGCTGTCGGCGCGGTGAACGTCGGCGGACCGCACCTGCTCACCCGCGGCGGCAGCGCGTACGTCGTCTACAACACCGACAAGGGCAGCGGCGGCGACATCCTGATCACCGAGGTGGGCAGCGATTTCTCCCGCCGCGACCACCTCGGCGTGTTCTACGCCTCGGGCGGCGCGGCGCCGGAGAACGGACGCGCGGCCTCGCCGTCGTTCGGCACCGACGGCGGCGTGCCGTACATGGTGTACGAGGCGGGGGAGCGGCTGTCGGGCGCCATCGCCCTGGCCCGCGCCACGACGTCCTGACCGGCCTGACCGGCCTGACCGGCCTGACCGGCCTGACCGGCCTGACCGGCCCGACCGGCCCGACCGGCGGGCCGGGACGGCGCCGGAATGCCGTTGCGAAGGGCCCTTCCCGTGCGGGTCGGAGATCACGACGACGGCGGGACGGGCCCCTCTCTGCGGTGCCGTGCGCGTCGCATGTCCACTCGTGTGCCGCGCATCGGAATCCCCTCGTCGGCCAGCAGCCGAGGCGCCTGACCCTGGTGGCACGTCGCGGGCGTCCCGTCGGCGTGGACCACGCGCCACCAGGGCACGCCTTCGTCGAGCAGACTCATCGCACGCCCCACCTGCCGGGGGCTCGTTCCGATCCGTTCCGCGATGTCGCCGTAGGAAGCGACGCTGCCTGCCGGGATGGCTGCGACCTCCGCGCGGACCTCCGCGACGATGTCCGTACTCATCTCACGCACCCCGGGGCGCAGGGTAGGTGATGCGGCCATGGTGAACGTCCGCGTTCTCGTTCAGGAGGGCCGGCTTCGTCACTGTGGCGGACATGATGTGGACGACCTCGACGCCCGCGACGAGCAGCGCGTCGGTGACGAGTCTGCGGTGGCAGCGCCACGGCACGGCCTCACTGCACATGATCACCGGCCGCCCGTGCGCGGCGAGGTCGAGCAGCTCATCCAGCCCTTTCGCGAACTCGCCGCTCATCATGTGGTCGGCATAGTCCCGGAACGCCTTCACCCGCCACGCGGTGTTGACGCTCTCGACGCCCTTCGGGGTGTGACGCCTGCCGCCCAGCTCCCGGATCCACCGATAGTGGATGTCCGGTGGGAGATTCTCGATGACGGCCTCCTGGTTCCACTGCGGGAACGTGCGCGAGGCCGGATAGGAACGGACGTCCACCAGGTCGGTGACGTCGTGTTTCCGCAGCATCGACAGCACCTCGTCGAAGGTGCGGGTCGAATGCCCGATGGTGTGCACGCGGTTCGCCATCACATCTCCGTGTCACGCCGTCACGGCTCGTCCCGCTCTCCGGGCCGCGGAGGGCTGCCCACGTGGGCGGGCGCGAAAGCCGACGGCATCAGCTCTCCTCCAGTGTGCTTTCCCCGTCCCACGGCAACGTGGTCGGACTCTTCGCTCTTGCGTCTCGCGCCGCGGGGTCGCCTTCCGCGGCCGGGCGTCGGCGAGCCCTCGTCCGGCTGGACCGGGTGCGGCGGGGCCAGGCGGCACCGGCCGGGAGGGGGACTGCGGCGCCGCGTGCCCGGGCGGGCAGACGCTGAGCCGGGGAGGGGTCAGGCGGCGCTGAGCGCGCTGAGCGCGGCGTCGAGTCGTGCCGTGGCTTCGTCGGCGACGGGCTTCAGGGCATCCAGGCCGGTGAGGGTGACCATCGTGCCCGGGTCGAGGGCCTGGACGAGTGTGTGGTCGCCGTCGCGGCGGACGACGACGTTGCACGGCAGGAGCAGACCGATGGAACGGTCGGCCTCCAGGGCCTGGTGGGCGAGCGGCGGGCTGCAGGCGCCCAGGATGAGGTAGTCCTCCATGTCGTGGCCGAGCTTGGCCCTCAGTGTGGCCCGGACGTCGATCTCGGTGAGGATGCCGAACCCCTGGTCGGCCAGGGCTTGGCGGACGGCGGCGGTGGCGGTGTCGAAGTCGGCCTCGGCCATGCGGACGGTGCGGTCGTAGGACACAGTGCGCTGCTCCTTCGGTGAAACGTCGACTCCTTGACAGCCCCACCGGGTACCCGCCGCAGCAGGCGCAATGCCGCAGCGGGCGGTGGCGGACACGCACCCAGGAATACCCCCTGGGGTACCCCTGTTAAGGTAGGTGTCGAATACCCCCCGGGGTACATAGTCTCTTGTGGAGGAGCCGTAGCCGTGTTCTTCGTGGACACCCTCGAGTTCGAGGGCCTGGGCAACCGCAGCTACCTGGCCGGCGGAGCCGCTGCCGCGGTGGTCATCGATCCGCCGCGCGACATCGACCAGGTGATCGCCGCCGCCGCCAGGCGCGGGGTACGCATCGCGTACGTGGCGGAGACCCACGTGCACAACGACTACGTCACCGGTGGTCTGGAGCTGGCCCGTGTCACCGGCGCCGCCTATCTGGTACCGGCTGCGGCGCACGTCTCCTTCGCCCGCACCCCGGTCGCCGACGGCGACACCGAGGACGTGGACGCGGGCCTGGTCCTGCGTGCGATCGCCACGCCCGGTCACACCCCGCACCACACCTCCTACGTCCTGGAGGAGGACGGACGCGGTGTGGCCGCGTTCACCGGCGGATCGCTGCTGATCGGCACGGTGGGCCGCCCCGACCTGGTGGAGCCCCGGCTGACCGAGCAGCTGGCCCGGGCCCAGCACGCCTCCGCCCACCGGCTGGCCGCCGAGCTGGACGACGACGTGCCGGTGCTGCCCACCCACGGGTTCGGCAGCTTCTGCTCCTCCGCCCAGGCCGACGGGGACGCGAGCACGATCGGCAAGGAACGCACCAGCAACGACGCGTTCACCCTGGACGTGGACACCTTCGTTCAGCGGATGCTCGCCGGGCTGGAGGACGTGCCCGCCTACTACGCGCACATGGGACCGGCCAACGCCGCGGGCCCCGCCCCCGTCGACCTGACCCCGCCCGGGCGAGCGGACGCAGGCGAGATCTCGTCCCGGCTGGCCGCCGGCGAGTGGGTCGTGGACCTGCGCAGCCGCATGGCCTTCGCCGAGGGGCATGTGGCCGGGTCGTTCAATTTCGAGGGCGAGGGCAAGCTCGCCACCTACCTGGCCTGGCTGATCCCTTGGGGCAAGCCCGTCACCCTGCTGGCCGAGGCCCCCGAGCAGGTCGCCGACGCGCAGCGGGAGCTGGCGCGGGTGGGCATCGACCGCCCGGCCGCCGCCGCCACCGGCGACCCGGCCGGCTGGGTCCGGCAAGGCGAGCACCTCGTCTCCTTCCCGCGGGCCCGCTTCGCCGACCTCGCCGACGCCCGCCGACGCGGCGACGACGTGGTCGTCCTGGACGTGCGCCGGGACTCGGAGCGCGCGGGCGGCCACATCGACGGCTCGGTCCACATCCCGGTCCACGCACTGCACGGGCGCATCGGCGAGGTGCCGGACGGCACGGTGTGGGTGCACTGCGCGGGCGGAATGCGCGCGGCGATCGCCGCCTCCCTGCTGGATGCCGCCGGCCGCGATGTGGTCGCCGTCGACGACGGCTTCGACGCCGCGACGGAAGCCGGACTGTCCCTGATCTCCGGCTGATCCCGGCCGCTACCCCTCGCATGGAAGCACAAGGAAGGAAGCACGTGATGCCCCTCACTGTCCGGAACGGGCACCGGGTCACGGTCGACGAAGCACGCAGCCGTACCCACGGCGAACAGGCCGACGCGGTCCTGCTGGACGTCCGCGAAGAGCCCGAGTGGACCGCGGGGCACGCCCCGGGCGCCGTCCACGTGCCGCTGACGGAACTCCTCCTCGGCACCACGCTGCCGGCCGAGGCGCAGGGCCGTCCGCTGGTGGTGATCTGCCGCAGCGGTCGCCGCTCCTCACAGGCCGCGCGTCTTCTCGCCGAACGCGGAGCGCGGGCGGTGGACGTCGAGGGCGGCATGAACGCGTGGGCCGCCGCCGGGCACCCGGTCGTGGACGAACGCGGGAACAACGGCCGAACAGCGTGACCGTACTCGTCCTCGCCCTCATCGCCGGGGCCGTCATCGGTCTCGCCCTCGGAGCGCTCGGCGGAGGCGGCAGCGTCCTGGCCGTGCCTGCACTGATCTACCTGCTCGGCTTCACTCCGGCCGCCGCCACCACCGCCAGCCTGATCATCGTCGCCGCCACCTCCGCCACGGCCCTGTACGCCCACACCCGCGACGGAAACGTGGCATGGAAGACGGGGGCGCTGTTCGCCGCGGCGGGCATCGTCCCCGCCTTCCTCGCCGGCGCTGCCGCCGGACGCCTGCCCGAAGCGGTACTGACGGCGGCCTTCGCGGTCGTCGCCACGCTGGCGGCCCTGCGTATGCTGCGGCCCTCCCCGTCCCTGCCGCCGGACCGGATCCGTCCCGGCAAGGCGGCCGGCGCCGGTGCCGGACTCGGCGCCGTGACAGGCTTCCTGGGGGTCGGAGGGGGATTCCTCGCCGTGCCCGCACTGGTGAGTGTCCTGGGGCTGGCCATGCGCCGGGCGGTGGGCACCAGCCTGCTCGTCATCACCGTGAACTCACTCGCCGCGCTTGCCGCTCGCACCGGCACCACCGGCGGGCTCCACTGGGAGATCATCGGCCCCTTCACCGGCGCGGCGATCCTCGGCGCCTGGGACGGCAAACGGCTCGCGACGAAGCTCTCCGGCGCCACCCTTCAGAAAACCTTCGCCGGCGTCCTGCTGGCGGTGGCGGCCTTCATGCTCGTCGACGTCATCGTCTGAACGCCAGTGCCGCCAACGGCTGGACCAGGGACCAGGACACCTTCTCCAGCCCCTCGCGCATCTCAAGGCCGCCTTCGGGCCGGCTCCCCTGAGATCAAGCCCACCACACTCCGACACGCAAGGATGACATCTGCCATGACCACACCCACGTCCCTCGCCACCGACGAGGCACGCACGCGCCTGCACGAACTGACCGTCATCGACGTGCGAACCCCGGGCGAATACGCCGGCGGTCATCTCCCCGGCGCGCTCAACATCCCCCTCGACCAGATCCGGCGCGCCCTGCCCGACATCCGTCACGCCGCCGGACACGGCGACGTCCTGGTCGTCTGCGCCTCGGGCGCCCGCTCCGAGAACGCCTGCAAGATCCTGGCGGAGAACGGTGTCACCGCCGCCACCCTGTCGGGAGGCACCGGCGCCTGGGCGGCCGACGGCCACGAACTCCACCACCCCCAGGGCTCGTCCCGTACCTCCTGGGGAATGGAGCGGCAGGTGCGGCTCACCGCAGGAGTGATCGTGCTGCTCGGCCTGCTGCTGGGGCTCGTCGTACACCCGGCCTTCCAGCTCCTCTCCGCGGGCATCGCGGCCGGCCTGGTCTTCTCCGCCCTGACCAACACCTGCGGCTTGGCCGCCCTGCTCGCCAGGCTCCCCCACAACCGTCCCCGGGCGGCCGACCTCGACAAGACGTTGGCCGCGCTGCGCAACCGCTGAACACGACGAAGGGGAGGGACCCGGCTCCGGGTCCCTCCCCTTCCGCATGCCGCAGCATGGGCTCACCTGCCGTGAACGGGCGGATGAGCCGGTACCGCGGGCACCGGCTCAGGCCAGGGACAGGAACAGCTTCTCCAGCCGCGTACGCATCTGCTCCCGGTCACCGGAAGCGGCCATGTCCGCATCGGTCAGACAGTGCTGCAGCCCTGTGGCGATGATCGCGAAACCGGCCTTGTCCAAGGCCCTGGACGCCGCCGCGAGCTGGGTGACGACGTCCTCGCAGTCACGTCCGTCCTCGATCATCTTGATGACACCCGCGATCTGACCCTGCGCCCGGCGCAGCCGGTTGAGCGCCGTCTTGAGTTCCTCAGCCGCCATCGCCAGCTCCACAACCCACACTCCTTCGAGATACCCCGTTGGGTATCGTATCGAAGGTGTTAACCCCGACCGGGCGAAGGAAAATCCCCCTTCGCCGAAGTGTCGCTGCCCTCCCTGCCGATCAGCCGGGTCACTCCGTGCCGCGGACGACGGTGACGGGGCAGTGGGCGTGGTGCAGCAGCGCCTGGCTGACCGATCCCAGGAGCAGGCCGGTGAAGCCGCCGTTGCCCCGGGCTCCGGCCACCACCACTTGGGCCTCCCGGCTGGCGTCGATCAGCGCGGTGCGGATCCGCGACCGCACCAGGCGCCGTTCCACGGTGACCTGCGGGTAGGTCTTCTGCCCGCCGGCGACGGCCCGGTCGAGAAGCCGCTGCTCGGCCTCCCGCAGCCGGTCGGCGTCCGCCACCACCGCGGCCAGCGGATCGCCGGGTCCCTCGTAGGCGCGTGCGCTCCAGGAGTTCCACACGTGCAGCGCCACCAGCGGGGCACCGCGCAGCGCGGCCTCGGCGAACGCGAAGTCCACCGCCCGCTCCCCGGCAGGGGACCCGTCCACGGCGCACAGCACGGGGCCGGCCGGGGCCGGACGGCCGCGCACCACCATGAGCGGGCCATGGCCGTGCGCGGCCAGATGCACGGCCGTCGAGCCGAGCAGCAGCCCGGAGAAGCCCGTCAGGCCGCGACTGCCGACCACGGTCAGCGCGGCTGATCGCGACTCGATCCGCAGGACCTCGATCGCGTCACCGGTCACCACCGAGCGAGTGATCTCGAGGCCCGGCGCGACCGCGTGCGCCCGCTCTTCGGCGCGGGCCGGCAGCCCGTGCACCATCGCCTCCAGGCCGTGATCGGCCGGGCTCCATGGTGCCGCGCCGGGCGGCAGGTGTGCGGACGGGCTGCCGATGGCGTGGACGATGCGCAGCGATGTGCCGCGCAGGTGTGCCTCGCGGGCCGCGACATCGACCGCGGTGAGACTGGACGCCGAACCGTCCACCCCTACGATCACCGGATCACTCACTGGACTCTCCCTCCGGGACAGGCCGCGGAAGTGCGGCGCGTCGGTTCCACCCTCCCGGCACGCGATCACCCCGGCCAGGGCCGACCGGCCCGGAACCGGCCCACTGGGCCCTGTCCTGGCACGCTGAGCGGGCCGGGACGGCCTCGCGCGGTCGGGTCTTCCGCGTCGGGCCTCCACCGCTGTCGGACTCGACGCCGACCGTCCACACCGACGACCACCATCCGGCCGTCGGCTGCGGTCGATGCGGCGTCTCCCGGACGAGGTCGCGTTGCCGGCGCCTCGGAACCGTCCGGCCGCTCCGCCGGGCCGAACCGCACTGGTCGCCTGAGCGGCGCGGTGTTGTCATGGGTGGGGAGACGGCGGGTACGGGTCGACGCATCGCACGTGGTCCGCGCGGGCGGTCCGGCCACAGCCGCTCGTCGTGATGCGGACGAGGAGACTGACGTCATGCTGCACCGCCACACCGTCGGAGACGTGATGACCGAGGAGGTCGTCACCCTTCGCCCCACCACACCGCTCCACGAGGCAGCCGCCCTGCTGGACGCGAACGACATCGTCGCGGCACCGGTCGTCGACGACGCGGGCGATCTCGTCGGCGTCGTGTCCGCGTCCGACGTGCTGCGGCACGAGACCGGCACGCCTGATCCGCAAGGGCGGGGCGGTACCGGCGAGCACGTCTGGAGCAAGGCCCGGGCACAGACCGCGGGCGAACTCATGAGCAGCCCCGTCTTCACCGCCCGCGCCGACTGGACGATCCCCCGGGCCGCGCGGGAACTGCGCAGGCGGCACGTGAAGCAGCTGCCGGTGGTCGACACCGACGGGCTCCTCACCGGCATCGTCACCCGCAGCGACCTCCTCGACGTCTTCATCCGCCCGGACGCCGAGATCCGCGGTCAGGTGGAGCAGGACATCCTGGGGCGCGTGCTCGGCCTGGACGAGGGCAGCGTCACCGTCGAAGCCCGGGACGGTGTCGTCACCCTTCGAGGACAGGTGCCGCAGACGCGTCTCGTCCCGGTGATCGTCGGCCTGTGCCAGGGCCTCGAAGGGGTCGTCGACGTGGACGCCCACCTTTCCGGGGGCCGGGCCGACTAGGCACGCCGACGACAGGGCGGGGTCACCGCCGGCCAGAGATCCTCTCCGGTGCCGCTCACTCGGGCGTTCGACGGGAGTGTGCCGGGTATGTGCGAGGGCGGCCGTGGCGGCGACGAACCACGGAGCTCGCCACCGCGGCCAGGCCCAGGCAGAAGAGGAGGCCGAGGGCCAGCCCTGCGCAGAAGACGGCCAGCGTGTTCATGGTCGCGATGTCCTGGCCGAGTACGGACACGGTGTACTGAGGGCCACCGGAGAGGTTGCCGGCGATCACCAGGCCGGTGAAGGCCCCTACGGCTCCGGCGAGGAGCAGTCCGAGTATGAGCATCCGGGTCATCTCCTCGTAGGGAGTGTTCCGTCGGTACGAAACTCGGGTGGACCGGGTACCCGCGGTACCGTGCGGTCATACACGGGGGTGGCGCGGACGGGACCCAGGTGTCGCACCTTCCTTCCCTGGCTGCCCGGCCCCGGCCGTCCCCGGCTCGTCCGACCGTCTCCGCCGACGGGGATGCACCCCTGCCGGCAGTGTGAAGGGCAAATCACCGAGCCGGAGGGCACCCGCCGCCTCCCCGCCCTCGACAGCCCGCCGCGCCGTCCTGCACGCACCGGCTGCGCGGTGCCCCGGCGTGTGCGTGTACGCGCCGACCGGGAAGCGCACCCACACCGGGTGAGTGGCAGGCAGCCGTCCGCTTTCCGCCTCAGCAGCCCGGGGCGCCCGCGCCCTTCCCGGGCCGTCCTTCACGGGGCGAGGGAGAAGTAGCTCTCCTCCTCCTGGGCGAAATGCAGGCGTAGCACGGTGTTCAGGCCGTAGAGACAGGAGCGCAGGTCGTCGAGTTGTTCGGGGGAGAGGCCGCCGTTCGCGTGGGCCAGCCGGACGTGGGTGGCGACGCGGCGGGAGAGGCGTTCGATCTCGGTGTGGGCGCGGCTCATGGTGGCGGTGGCCTCGGGGCCGCCGAGTGTCGGCGCGAGGGCGGGATACAGCTCGTGCTCCTCGGCGTACTCGTGCGGGAGCAGCCGCTGCGTCAGGAGCCGTTGGGTCTCCTCGACGGCCGCCAGGGCCTCGGGGCCGGGACTGTCGGACAGGCGGTCGGCGGCGTCGCGTACGGATTCGAGGACGTCCTGCAGGTCGTCGTGCTCGGCGGCGAAGCGGCGCACGAGTGCCTCGGCGGCGGGGGTCAGGGCCGGCCGCGCGGCCGGCCCTCCGCTCAGGGCACGCAGGGCGTTGAGGATGACGGCGACGTCGATGCCCTCCTGGAGCAGGGCGCCGACCGCGGGCGGGAGCAGGCCGAAGGCGGCCACGGCCATGGCGGCCAGGGACAGCAGCATCCCGCCGAGAGCGCTCTGCACCGCGATGCGCCGGGCGCGCTGGGCGATGACGACGGCGTCGGCCAGACGGTCGAGGCGATCGGTGGTCAGAACGATGTCGGCGGCCTCGGAGGAGGCGGTGGAGCCGTGAGCGCCCATGGCGACGCCGATGTCGGACGCGGCGAGCGCGGGGGCGTCGTTGACCCCGTCGCCGACCATGACGGTGACGGCGCGTTCCCGTTCGGCACGCACGACGGCGACCTTCCCGGCCGGATCGAGTTCGGCGCGCACGTCGTCCAGACCGAGGACGGCGGCCACCTCACGGGCGGACGCGGCCCGGTCGCCGGTGAGCATCAGCAGACGTTCGATGCCCGCCGTGCGCAGGTCGCGCAGGGTGCGCGGCGCGTCGTGGCGGACGGGGTCGCGCAAAAGGACGGCCCCGGCGAGGACTCCGTCGACGGTGAGCCAGGCGACGGCCGCTCCGTCGAGGAGGGCGCGGTTGTCGACCGCCCCGGCCCAGGCCGGCTGCGCGTCCGCGGAATCCGTACGGCCGATGAAGACCCGGTGCCCGTCCACGGTGCCGGTGGCGCCCCGGCCCGCTTCCTCTGTGACGCCGGACGGGACCGACAGCGCCAGTCCTCGCTCCACGGCCGCGTCGACGATGGCCCGGGCCAGCACGTGCGGCGAGTACTGGTCGAGCGAGGCCGCCAGCCGGAGCACCTCGGTGGGGCGGGTGTCGGGAGCGGCGGCCACGTCGACGACGCGGGGGCGCCCTCCGGTGAGGGTGCCGGTCTTGTCCAGCAGCAGGGTGCGGGCCCGGCCGAGATTCTCCAGCGCGCCGCCGTCACGGATGACGACGCCGAGTCGTGACGCCCGGGACAGGCCGGAGACGACGGCGACCGGGGCCGCCAGGAGCAGCGGGCAGGGAGTGGCGACCACCAGGACGGCGACCGCGCGCACCGCGGAGCCGCTGGCCAGCCAGGCCAGCCCCGCGACGGCGAGCGACAGGGGCAGGAACCAGGCGGCGTAACGGTCCGCCAGGCGCACGACGGGCGCGGACTCGGCGCCTGCCTGCCGTGCCAGCCGCACGATCCCGGCATAGGTGCTGTCCTCCTCGGTGGCCGTGGCCCGCAGATCGAACGCGTCCGACGCGTTGACCGCCCCGCTGCGCACCGTCTCGCCCTGGGCCCGCTCGACCTGGGCGGACTCACCGGTGAGCACCGATTCGTCGAGGACGGCGGCGGCACTTTCCACCCGTCCGTCGACCGGGACCACCTCTCCCGGACCGACGACGAGGAGATCACCGGCGACGACGTCGGCCAGCGGGACCGTGGCCACGTCGGTGCCGGTGCGGCGGCGCGCGGAACGCGGCGCGTGTTCCAGCAGGGCACGCAGATCGCGGGAGGCCCGCCGCTGGGCCGCGGCCTCCAGGGTGCGCCCGGTGGCGAGCATGAACCCGATCAGGGCACCGGCCAGGTATTCGTGGACGGCCAGGGTGCCGCCCAGGGCGAGCACGGCGATGAGATCCACTCCCGCGTGCCCGCGACGCAGAGCGGCGAGCACCCAGACCACCGCGGGGACGATCGCGGAAACGGTGCCCAGGGCCCACAGGAGGTCCGACAGGGGTGCGGCACCGGCGAGCCGGGCGATGCCCCCGGCGGCCAGCGCCGCCGTGGTGACGGCGAGCAGAACGAGCTCGAGCCCCGGCCGCACGGCCGCCGGCATCGGGCGGCGCAGCCATGCGGTGAACGTACTTCGGGTCATCGCGTACCTCGGTCCGTCCGGCATGGAGGCTGGACTCTTTCCATGACACCGCAGCGCCGGGGATGGTGCCAGGGATGCCCGGTGCCGTGGCGAGGGCCCGCGGGGCGTCGCGCACGCGTCCGGTCGTCCGCGGTCCGGTGTGCGGGGCAGGCTGCGACGGCCCGACGGGTGGCCGCGCGGGTGGCCGGGCAACCGTCCGGTCCGATCCGGTCGCGCCGTGCGGTGGGGTGCCGACCGTGGCACGTTGGATACAGCGGCATTCCGAGGAGAGGGCAGCGGTCATGCGAGCTCACCTTGGCGACCGGCTCGTCGTGGAGAGCCCGGCGACCGGCGTCGTCAGGCGCGACGGCGAGATCGTCGGACTGCACCACGACGACGGAACGCCTCCCTACGACGTGCGCTGGTCCGACACGGACGACATCACCCTCGTGTTCCCGGGCCCCGACGCGCACATCCAGCACCTCGACGCCGAGCACGGACAGGCCGATACCGCTGACGTGCCCGCCCCGCCGGCCGCGACCGGCCCGGTGCCGGAGGAACCGAATCCGGGCGACATCGGCCGGCGCGTGGCCGTCGAACGCCGCAGGCAGGGACTGAGCCGGGAGGAGACGGCGCGCCGGGCCCGCATCTCCCCGCGGTACCTGGCGTACCTGGAGGAACAATCGGCCGACCCGAGCACGGCGACCCTCCTGGCGCTGGCCGCCGCACTGGGCACCACCGTCACTGCGCTGCGCGGAGCGGGTGTCGATCTGCCACCCGGGCAGGGGCACGCCCTGCTGCGTCCGCAGTTGCGGGACCTCGGCCCGGAGGAATGCCGACGCCTGCTGTCCACCCATGGCGTCGGGCGTATCGCCGTGACGGCGTCCGGCGGACATCCCGCGGTCGTCCCGGTCAACTACGAGGTCGTGGACGACGAGATCGTCTTCCGTACCAAGTCCGGCTCCGTGCCGGCGGCCGCGGCCGGCACCGAGGTCGCCTTCGAGGTCGACCACGTCGACGAAGCGCTGAGCCGCGGGTGGAGCGTCCTCGCCGTCGGTCCCGCGAGCGTCGTCACCGAACCCGGCACCGTGCGTGAACTCACCCGGCGCGCCCACACAGAACCGTGGGCGGGCGGTACGCGGGATGTCTGGGTGGCGATCCGGCCCACGCGCGTCACGGGCAAGCGCATCACTCCCGCCGACCGGTAGGCGCCCACGAGCACCGGTCCGGGAGAGGTGGCCACGGTGTCCAGGACGCCCCGGCAACCGGGCGGCGGAGCGGGACCCCGGACACCTGGTGCCCGGCCGAGCCGGGGACGAATCCCGGTCGGTCGGTCAGAGCGGACGGTTACGGTCGTGATCGCTCTCGGCGCCCGGTGACGAGGCAGGCCGCCAGTTCCGTACCCACCCGAGCACCTCCGGGCGGTCCAGGGCCGGTACCCAGGCATCCGCATGCCCGGTGTTCCCGCCGTCGGGCAGCGGTCCCACGCCGAGGATCCGCAGACCGGCACGCCAAGCCGACTCGATGCCTGTGAGGGAGTCCTCGACGGCCAGGGCGGTTTCCGGGCGGGCTCCGCACAGACGTGCCGCCGTGGTGTACACGTCCGGCCATGGCTTCGGCCGTACCGCCTGCGGTCGCCCGGCGTCCTTCCCGGGATCGCGCCCGCCGCGATCCCCCGGCGGCACCTCGGGCACGACGATGTGGTGGAAGTGGCGGCGCAGCCCGGCGCGGCCGAGGCTCTCCTCCACCACTTCGAGCGGGCAGTTGCTGGCCACGGCCAGCGGCAGCCGCCCGGACAGGAGGCGCACCATTTCACTTGCACCCGGCATCGTGAGCGGGTCCTCCGCCACGAGAGACATGAACTGTGCGAGGAGCGCCGTGGTGAGGTCCGCCGCCAGCTCGGGTTTGTTGGTCTCCTCGGCCATCAGGCGGCCGCAGTCGACGTAGTGCACGCCTTTGGCGCGTTCGGCGAAGCCCGGCGGAGGCAGGAGACCGAACTCACGGAAAGCGCGGTTCCGCGCGTCCTGCCAATGCCGTTCGGTGTCCATCAGCGTGCCGTCGCAGTCGAAGACAACGGCCTCGGGTGACCAGTTCGACAGGGTTCGAAGGGGTGGCGTCATGGTGGCCTCCTGGACGAGAGGGCGGGAGTGGGCACACGAGTCGCGGGAGCGCGCGACTACGTGGGTGAGGCGGCGGAGGCCACGCGACGACGGGGCGCGAGGAGGACCGATGCGCTTCGGGAAATCACCGGCCAGGACGACTCGTATTTCGGGGCATCAGCCGCAAAGGTAAAACATTGCAATGGCTACGATATTTACCTCTCGAAAAGCGGCGCAATCACCGTTTCGAGTACTCGCCCCGCGGGCGATCAGGGTGTAAGCGCCTGCCCCGGCCCGCCACTCACACGCTGTTCGTGCAGCGTCATCCCCACTGCGGGCAAAGCGAGTTGCGGCATATGCGTACGGCGAGAACCACGCCTCGGTATGCGACGGAAAAGAGAATGAGCGAACCAGGAGCGGCACTCCGGAAGGCAATATCCACTCTTTGGTGTTCAGATTCGAAAGAAATACCGCAATCGCTGCGTGAGACTGACAGTTCATCGCTCCAGGCGTACGCGGGCGCACTACATTGTGGGCCGTTCACTACGGAGCCGAACGAGGTGCGCGAGATCTTGCAGGAACGGGCCAGAGCAACCCGCAGATCACTCCTGGAGGCAGCCGCCTGCCTCTTCGCCCAGCAGGGCTACGCAGGCACGAGCGTCAACGACATAAGCGCCCGGTCGGGACGGACCAGCGGATCCGTGTACTTCCATTACGCCAGCAAGGAAGGCATCGCCCAGGCGGTCGTCCGGGACGGCTTCGCGACCTGGCCGAGCCTCGTATCCCGGTACGACGACCCGAGCGTGCCGCCCCTGGAGCGCCTCGTCGCACTGAGCTACGACGTCGCCCGCGCTCTCGCCGAGGACTCCCTGACCCGTGCGGGTGCCCGCCTCTGGGCCGAGCGCCACACCATCAACGTGGATCTTCCCGACCCCTTCGTCCTCTGGACGGCCGCGGCCACACGCCTGCTCGCCCAGGCCCGGGCCGAGGGGTCCCTGCCCGCCGGTGTCCGCCCGGCCGCCACCGCCCGCACCCTGGTCCGGGCCTTCTACGGGTTCTGCACCCTGACGGAGGCACTGGAGGGTTCCCACGCGCTCACCGGCCGCCTCTCCGACTGGTGGCAGTTGACGCTGCCCGCCCTCCAACGGGACGTCCGGTCCGGTCAGGTCCCGACGCGCCCGGCAGCCGCCACGCCGTCCGTCGACAACCGCCCGCCCCCGGGGGCGCCTGCCACCAGCGACCGAAAGCCGGCCGTCCGAGCTGTGGAACACCAGTCGAACCGCCCCCCGGCCGGCCCCGCCGGCTCGGTCGGCGACCGGGGCCCGGCGGGGTGCGGCCGAACGTGACGCCGCCGTGCGGCGGCAGGTGACGCGGCCCGGTCATGAGCGCCGAAACACCGGGTTCCGCCCCCCATGGGTCCTCTGTCCGGTGCCGGGAGTCTTCTGGCCGCCCGGCGTCGCGGCATCCCGCACCGTGACGCCCCGGCCACCGCGGACGAGTCACGTCATCAACCCGACGTGCGGATGCTCGGGCTCCGCCGGGCAGGCGAACAGGTCCTGCCGGTAGCCGCTGCCCCTCTGCACCCCGGTCGCGTTGCAGCCGCGGTGGCCGGGGCGCGGTCCCGGCTGCTGTGAGGCGTCTCACCTGCACGTCGGTCCGTCACTTGCGGGTAGGGACGGGCGGCGTATGCGTTCCGTCAAGATGCTCCGCGATGCCGTCAGGGAGCCGTCAACGCCTGCCGCGATCAGACCGCGGAGGCGTTTTCCTCTTGTTGTCCGTTCCGTTCGACCGACTTCAGGAGTGCGCGATGGCCGATCTGGCCTTCGTCGTCACCGCGCTCGCGGGTTTCGCGCTGGTGGCCTTCACCGCCAAGGGGGTGACGAAGCTGTGACCGCCGAGAACGTCGTCGGCCTGGTCGTGGCCGTCACCCTGCTGGGCTATCTCGTATTCGCTCTGCTCTTCCCGGAGAGGTTCTGAGCCACAGCATGGGTCCCGTAACCGCCGGCGTGCTTCAACTGCTCGCCTTGACCGGCGCTCTGGCGCTCGTCCACATCCCCCTCGGCACCTATGTGGCCAGGGTCTACTCCTCCCAGCGGCACCTGCGCGTCGAGAGGTGGATCTACAAGGGCATCGGCGCCGACCCGGACACGGAGATGCGCTGGCCCGCGTATCTGCGCGGTGTCCTCGTCTTCTCCCTGGCCGGCGTCCTCCTCCTCTACGCCCTCCAGAGGCTCCAGGGTGTTCTGCCCGGCTCGCTCGGTTTCGCCTCGATCGATCCCGACCAGGCGTTCAACACGGCCGTGTCGTTCGTGACGAACACGAACTGGCAGTCGTACTACGGCGAGCAGGCCATGGGCCACGTCGTGCAGACCGCCGGTCTGGCCGTGCAGAACTTCGTCTCCGCGGCCGTCGGCATGGCCGTCGCGGTGGCACTGGTGCGCGGCTTCGCACGGTCGCGCTCCGGTGAGCTGGGCAACTTCTGGGCCGACCTGGTGCGTGGTGTCGTGCGCATCCTGGTGCCGCTGGCGTTCGTCGCCGCGATCGTGCTGGTCGCCTGCGGCGTCATCCAGAACTTCTCCGGCATCCACACGGTCGGCCAGTTCACGGGCGGCTCGCAGGAGTGGAACGGAGGCGCGGTCGCCTCGCAGGAAGCCATCAAGGAACTCGGCACCAACGGCGGTGGCTACTTCAACGCCAACTCCGCCCACCCCTTCGAGAACCCCACCCCGTTCTCCAACCTGTTCGAGATCTTCCTGATCCTGGTCATCCCGTTCGCCCTGCCCCGCACCTTCGGCGTCATGGTGGGCTCGGTGAGGCAGGGATACGCGATCCTCGCCGCGATGGGCACGATCTGGCTGGGATTCGTCTCGCTGATGATGTGGGCTGAGTTCTCCCACCAGGGCCCCGCGTTCGAGCTGGCGAACGGGGCGATGGAGGGCAAGGAGGTCCGGTTCGGGATCGGTGGATCGTCCCTCTTCGCGGTGTCGACCACGCTCACGTCCACCGGCGCGGTGGACTCCTTCCACTCCTCCTTCACCGGCCTGGGGGGCGGCATCACCCTGCTCGGCATGATGCTGGGCGAGATCGCGCCCGGCGGTGTGGGCTCCGGCCTCTACGGCATGCTGGTCATGGCGGTCATCGCGGTGTTCATCGCCGGCCTGATGGTCGGCCGCACGCCCGAATACCTGGGCAAGAAGATCGGCACCCGCGAGATCAAGCAGGCGGCCCTGTACATCCTGGTCACCCCGGCACTCGTGCTGGTCCTCACCGCCGCGGCCATGGCCCTGCCCACCCCTGGCCACTCGATGACCAACAGCGGCGCGCACGGGTTCTCCGAGATCCTGTACGCCTACACGTCGGCCTCCAACAACAACGGTTCGGCCTTCGCCGGCCTGAACGCGGACACCCAGTGGTTCAACACCACCCTCGGCATCGCGATGCTGCTCGGCCGCTTCGTGCCGATGATCTTCGTCCTCGCGCTGGCCGGCTCGCTGGCCCGGCAGACGCCGGTACCGGTCACCGCGGGCACGCTGCGTACCGGGAAGCCGCTGTTCGCCGGGCTGCTGGTGGGCGCCGTCCTGATCATCACCGGCCTCACGTACTTCCCCGCTCTCGCGCTGGGTCCGCTCGCCGAAGGGCTGGCGTGATGACCGTCCGCACTCAGAAATCAGAGGACTCCATGTCCACTTCCACCGTGGCGCCCCACCGTGGCGCGCCGACGGGTCACCACCCCGAAGGCCGCACCGGCGCAGGCCTGTTCGACCCGGGGCAGGTGCTGAAGTCGCTGCCCGACGCGTTCCGCAAGCTCGATCCCCGGGTGATGGTCACGTCCCCCGTGATGTTCGTGGTCCTCGTGGGCTCCGTCCTGACGACGGTCTTCTCCTTCACCGACCCGGGCGACTGGTTCGGCTGGACGATCAGCGCCTGGCTGTGGCTCACCGTCATCTTCGCGAATCTGGCGGAGGCGGTCGCCGAGGGCCGCGGCAAGGCGCAGGCGGACACCCTGCGCAAGGCCAGGACCGGCACCGTGGCGCGTCGACTGGGAGGGGACGGCGGGCCGGAGGAGCGCGTGCCGGGTACCCGTCTGAGGATCGGCGACCTGGTCGTCTGCGAGACCGGAGACGTGATCCCCGGCGACGGCGACGTCGTCGAAGGGGTCGCGAGCGTCGACGAGTCGGCGATCACCGGTGAGTCGGCGCCCGTCATCCGTGAGTCCGGCGGTGACCGCAGCGCCGTCACCGGAGGCACGAAGGTGCTGTCCGACCGGATCGTCGTCAGGATCACGACGAAGCCGGGGGAGACCTTCATCGACCGGATGATCGGCCTGGTGGAGGGGGCGGCCCGGCAGAAGACGCCCAACGAGATCGCGCTGAACATCCTGCTCGCGTCGCTGACGGTCGCCTTCCTGCTCGCGGTGGCCACCCTGCCGCCGTTCGCCGACTACGCGGGCTCCGCGCTGAGCATGGTCGTGCTGGTGGCCCTGCTGGTCTGTCTGATCCCGACCACGATCGGAGCGCTGCTCTCCGCGATCGGCATCGCGGGCATGGATCGTCTGGTGCAGCGCAACGTACTGGCCATGTCGGGCCGTGCGGTCGAGGCGGCCGGTGACGTCTCCACGTTGTTGCTCGACAAGACCGGCACCATCACCCTCGGCAACCGGCAGGCGTCCGAGTTCGTGCCGGTGCGCGGGACGACCGAGGCCGAGGTCGCCGATGCCGCACAGCTGTCGTCGCTGGCCGACGAGACGCCCGAGGGCCGCTCGGTCGTCGTGCTCGCCAAGGAGAGGTACGGGCTGCGCGAGCGGCACCAGGGCGAGCTGGTGGGCGCCCGGTGGACCGAGTTCAGCGCGCAGACCCGCATGTCGGGTGTGGACCTCGACGGCCGCAGCATCCGCAAGGGCGCGGCCGGTGCGGTCATCGCCTGGGTCGAGGAACGCGGCGGCCAGGTCACCGAGGACGCCGCCACCGTCGCCGACCGCATCTCGGAGGCCGGCGGCACCCCGCTGCTGGTCGCCGTCGAGGACACCGACGGCGCCCGTGTCCTGGGTGTCATCCACCTCAAGGACGTCGTCAAGCACGGCATTCGGGAGCGGTTCCAGGAGCTTCGCCGCATGGGCATCAGGACCGTCATGATCACCGGCGACAACCCGCTGACGGCCAAGGCGATCGCCGAGGAGGCGGGCGTCGACGACTTCCTCGCCGAGGCGACTCCCGAGGACAAGATGGCACTGATCAAGCGGGAGCAGGCGGGCGGCAAGCTGGTCGCGATGACCGGTGACGGGACGAACGACGCGCCGGCCCTCGCCCAGGCGGACGTCGGCGTCGCGATGAACACCGGTACGTCGGCCGCCAAGGAGGCCGGCAACATGGTCGACCTCGACTCCGACCCGACCAAACTCATCGACATCGTGGAGATCGGCAAGCAACTGCTGATCACGCGCGGTGCGCTGACGACGTTCTCCGTCGCCAACGACGTCGCGAAGTACTTCGCGATCATTCCGGCACTGTTCGCGGCCGTCCACCCGGGCCTGGACAAGCTCAACATCATGGGCCTGTCCTCGCCGGACTCGGCGATCCTGTCCGCGGTGATCTTCAACGCCCTCGTCATCATCGCGCTGGTCCCGCTGGCCCTCAGGGGCGTGCGGTACCGGCCGGGCAGCGCCGACACGCTGCTGCGCCGCAACCTCGCCGTCTACGGCCTCGGCGGCCTGATCGCGCCGTTCGTCGGCATCAAGATCATTGACATGCTCGTCTCCCTCATCCCCGGAATCGGCTGATCGCCATGACCAACTCCCTGACGAACACCGCACGGTTGCTCGGGGCGGGCCTGCGGGCACTGCTCGTGCTGACCCTGGTGACCGGTGTCCTCTACCCGCTGGTGATCACCGGCATCGCACAAGGGCTGTTCAACCACAAGGCGAACGGCTCCGACATCACGGCGGACGGCAAGGTCGTCGGCTCGTCCCTCATAGGGCAGCCCTACAACCTGCCGCCGGGCAAGGGTGAGGAGACCCCGGCGCCCGACCTCACATGGTTCCAGGGCCGCCCGCAGAACGGCCTGGGCACCAACAGCGTCAACACCCAGTACAAGCTCATCCTGTCCGGCGCGACGAACCGGTCCGGCGACAACGAAGAGCTCGTCCAATGGGTGAAGGACGCCAAGGCCGCCGTCGTGAAGGTCAACTCCACCGCCGGCCACACGATCGATCCGTCCGAGGTGCCCGCCGACGCGGTCACCTCCTCCGGCTCCGGACTGGACCCGGACATCTCCCCGCAGTACGCGCACCTCCAGGTCCACCGGATCGCCGAGAGGAACGGCCTGCCCGTCGCCGAGGTGCAGTCGCTCGTCGACGAGCACACCGAGGGCCGCACCCTCGGCTTCATGGGCGAGCCCCGCGTGAACGTCCTGGAGCTCAACACCGCCCTCAAGGCACTCCTTGCCAAGAGGTGAGGGCTCGGCGGAGCCGGCGGCGCCGAACCCCCGCTGCCGCCGGCTCCGACAGCGCCGTGCGCGTCGGCCTTCCCGCCGGCACCCACGGCCCGACGTACGACAGGAGGGCGCACATCCATGACCCGGATGCTCGTGGTGGAGGACGCCCCGCAGCTCGCGCGGGTCCTGGTGATCAACCTGCAGGCGCTTCACTACGACGTGGACACCGCACCCGACGGGGCCACGGCACTGCGGCTCGCCTCGGCGCGTCCGCCCGACGCCGTGCTGCTCGACCTGGGGCTGCCCGACAGGGACGGCGTCGACGTCATCAGAGGACTGCGGGGCTGGCCCCGGGCACCGATTCTGGTCCTGTCCGCCCGGCAGTCGTCCGCTGAGAAGGTGTCGGCCCTGGACGCCGGCGCCGACGACTGCATCACCAAGCCCTTCGGCATGGACGAGCTGCTGGCCCGGCTGCGGGCCGCCGTCCGGCGCGCGGAGGACCTCCCACTCGCCCGGAAGACCTCGCTGGTCGAAACGGCCGACTTCGTCAACGACCTGCTCGCCAAGAAGGTCGTGACAGGCGAGCGGGACGTGCGGCTCACCCCGACCGAGTGGCATCTGCTGGAGATCCTGGTCAGCCATCCGCGCCGGCTCTTCACCCAGCAGCACCTCCTCCACGAGGTCTGGGGCATCTCACGGCACGACAGGACCGACTACCTGCGTGTCTACATGGCCCAGTTGCGTCGCAAACTGGAGAAGGACCCTTCCCATCCCCGCCAGCTGATCACCGAGCCCGGCATGGGCTGCCGCTTCGAGGCATGACCGAGGGACGACATGGCACGCGGCAAGCTCCGGATCTACCTCGGCGCGGCACCCGGCGTCGGCAAGACCTACGCGATGCTGTCGGAGGCGCACCGCCGCATCGAACGCGGTACCGACTGCGTGGTCGCTTTCGTGGAGCACCACCATCGGCCGCGCACCGAGGTGATGCTCCACGGCCTCGAACAGGTGCCCCGCAGGGAGCTCGGGTACCGGGGCGCCACGTTCACCGAGATGGACGTGGACGCCGTCCTGCGCCGCGCCCCGAGGGTGGCCCTGGTCGACGAGCTGGCCCACACCAACGTGCCGGGCTCCCGCAACGCCAAGCGCTGGCAGGACGTCGAGGAACTGCTCGCCGCCGGCATCGACGTGGTCTCGACCGTCAACATCCAGCACCTCGAGTCGCTGGGCGACGTGGTCGAGTCGATCACCGGGGTGCGGCAGCGCGAGACCGTTCCCGACGAGGTAGTCCGGCGCGCCGACCAGATAGAGCTGGTCGACATGTCGCCACAGGCGCTGCGCCGCCGCATGGCGCACGGCAACATCTACACGCCGGGCAAGGTCGACGCGGCCCTGTCCAACTACTTCCGTCCCGGCAACCTCACCGCGTTGCGTGAACTCGCCCTCCTGTGGGTGGCCGAGCGGGTCGACACCTACCTGACCGAATACCGCAGCGAGCACCAGGTCTCGGCCGTCTGGGGCTCCCGCGAGCGGATCGTGGTCGGTCTGACCGGCGGCCCGGAGGGACGCACCCTGATCCGGCGCGCCGTCCGGCTGGCCGGGAAGGGCGCGGGCGGCCAGGTCATGGCCGTGTACATCTCCCGCAGCGACGGACTCACCGCCGCCTCACCGAGCGAGCTGGCCCTCCAGCGCACCCTGGTCGAGGACCTCGGCGGCACCTTCCACCATGTCGTCGGCGACGACATACCGGCCGCCCTCCTCGACTTCGCCCGCGGAGCGAACGCCACCCAGATCGTCCTCGGTTCCTCCCGGCGCAGGAGCTGGCAGTACGTCCTCGGGCCGGGCGTCGGCGCCACGGTCGCCCGTGACTCCGGTCCCGACCTCGATGTCCACCTCGTCACGCACGACGAGACGGGCAAGGGCCGCGGACTGCCGGTGGCGCGCCGGGCACACCTCGGGCGATCCCGGGTACTCAGTGCGTGGCTGGTCGGCGTGCTCGGCCCTGTCCTGCTCACCCTTCTCCTCACCGGAGCCGTACCCGACGCCGGCCTCGCCAACGACATGCTGCTGCTCCTGACGCTCACGGTGGCGGCAGCCCTGCTGGGCGGGCTCTGGCCGGCGCTCGCCTCCGCGATGGCCGGTTCGCTGCTGCTCAACTGGTACTTCACTCCGCCCGTGCGCACCCTGACCGTCGCCGACCCGAAGAACATCCTCGCCATTCTCGTCTTCGTCGGGGTGGCCGTGTCCGTGGCGTCCGTGGTGGACCTCGCGGCACGCCGCACCCACCAGGCCGCCCGGCTGCGCGCCGAGTCGGAGATCCTCTCCTTCCTCGCCGGCAGCGTCCTGCGCGGCGAAACGAGTCTCGACGAACTGCTGCAACGGGTCCGCGAGACCTTCGGCATGGAATCGGTGGCGCTGCTGGAGCGGGAGAGCGACGTGGCACCCTGGACCTGTGTCGGCTACGCGGGCCCACGCCCCTGTGCCACACCCGACGAGGCGGACGTCGACGTGCCGGTCGGCGACCACATGGCCCTGGCCCTGTCCGGCCGCGTCCTGCCGGCCGAGGACCGTCGGGTGCTGGCCGCCTTCGCCGCCCAGGCGGCGGTGACCGTGGACCGCCGGCGCCTGCGGCAGGAGGCCGACCGGGCCAAGCAACTTGCCGAGGGCAACCGCATCCGCACCGCCCTCCTCGCCGCCGTCAGCCATGACCTGCGCACCCCCCTGGCCGGTATCAAGGCCGCCGTCACCTCACTGCGCTCCGCCGACGTCGCATGGTCCGAGGCGGACGAGGCGGAGCTGCTGGAGGCCGTCGAGGAAGGCGCCGACCGCCTCGACCACCTGGTCGGCAACCTGCTCGACATGTCCCGTCTCCAGACCGGCACGGTCACCCCGATCATCCGGGAGACCGACCTGGACGAGGTCATTCCGATGGCGCTCGGCGGCGTTCCCGAGGACAGCGTGGACCTGGACATCCCCGAATCCCTGCCCATGGTGGACGTCGACCGCGGCCTGCTGGAACGTTCGGTCGCCAATGTCGTCGAGAACGCGGTGAAGTACGCACCGCCGGGGGAGCGTGTGCTGGTCGCCGCCAGCGCCATGGCCGACCGGGTGGAGGTCCGGGTCGTCGACCGCGGCCCTGGTGTCCCGGACGAAGCGAAGCCCCGGATCTTCGAGCCCTTCCAGCGCTACGGAGACACGCCCCGCGGCAACGGCGTCGGCCTCGGCCTCGCGGTCGCACGTGGCTTCGCCGAGGCCATCGGCGGCAGCCTGCACGCCGAGGACACACCCGGTGGGGGCCTGACCATGGTCCTCGCCCTGCCGACGGCATCGCGGCGGGGTGCGCGGCAGCCGGGCCGTTCGGAGGCGCCGGCCTGACGTGCTCATGATCTCCGATCGCCCCACCTCGACGTGTCTCCCGCCACGACAGGTGTCCAGCCGGAGCCGGCAGGGTTGAGGTGACGTGGATCCTGGCCATGACGACGGACACGGCAGTACCGCGACGCCGGGGCGCATGATCCCGGCCGGCGCCCCCGAACACGTCGGGGCAGCCGCCCGGGCGGACACGAAGGAGTCGAGCACGGCCGACCCCGCCTGACCACCGATCAGGCCCGACCGCCGATGCCAACCTCCGGGACGAGCCGGTCAGCGGAAGGACGCTCCCCGGAGCGATGCCTCGACGTGGCGAGTGTCCAGCGGATGCGGCCGACGGGTGGGCGGCCGAGGCTGGGGAGGTACGGCGTTCGTGGTGGAGGATCGACATGGCACAGGAAGACACCGGCGTGGAAGACGTGGACCTCCTCGTCGTCGGAGGCGGCAAGGGCGGGAAGACGCTCGCCATGGACATGGCCCGCAGCGGCGGGCGGGTGGCCATGGTGGAGCGCGGCATGATCGGCGGTACGTGCATCAACGTGGCATGCATCCCCACCAAGACCCTGGTGACCAGCGCCAGGCTCCTCGACAGTCTGAGCCGGGCGGAACAGGTCGGTGTCCGCGCCGGCAAACCGGTGGCCGACCTGACCCTCCTGCGTGAGCACAAGGACGGCGTGGTGGCAGGCATGGTGGACCTCAACCACCGGCAGTTCCTCGACAGCGGTATGGACTTCGTCCTGGGAACCGCCCGCTTCACCGGCGAACGCACCGTGCGGGTCGAACTGAACGACGGAGGCACCCGAGTCCTGCGGGGCAAGGACGTGGTGATCAACACCGGCACGACACCCGCGATGCCGGACATCCCCGGGATCGCCGAGGCCGGCCCCCTCACCAGTGAGACGCTCCTGCACCTGGACCGCATCCCCGAACACCTTGTCGTGATCGGCGGCGGTTACGTGGGACTGGAGTTCGCCCACATGTTCGCCGCTTTCGGCAGCCGGGTCACGATGCTGCACCGCGGCGAGCGGGTGCTGCCCCGGGAGGACCCGGACGTCTCCGAGGCGATGGCGGAGTTCCTCGCGGACGCCGGCGTACGACTGCACACGCGCGTCATCCTCACCGAGGTGTCGCGCGGCCCGTCCGGCATGACCGTACGGCTGAGCGACGGGACGGAGGTGACCGGCACGGACGTGCTGGTGGCCGTCGGCCGGGAACCGGTGACCAGGGAACTCGACCTCGACGCGGCAGGCGTACGCACGGACGATCGCGGCTTCGTGAAGGTCGACGACCGGCTGGCGACATCGGCGCCGCGCACGTGGGCTGTGGGAGATGTCGCGGGCAGCCCACAGTTCACGCACGTCTCGCTCGACGATTACCGCATTGTGAAGGCGAACATCGCCGGCGCGGACCGGCGGACCACAGGACGGCTGGTGCCCTGGAACGTCTTCACCACCCCCGAACTGGCCCGGGTCGGCATGACCGAGATCGAGGCCCGGGCAGCGGGCCACGACGTGCGCGTCGCGCGCATGCCGGTCGCCACCGTTCCACGCGCTCGCACGCTGCGGGACACCCGGGGCGTCTGGAAGGCCGTCGTCGACCGGGACAGCGACCGGATCCTGGGCGTGGCCCTGCTCGGCCCGGACGCCTCGGAGGTGATGACCGTCGTGCAGACCGCCATGCTCACGGGCGCCCCGTACACGCTGCTCAGGGACTCGATCATCGCCCACCCCACCATGGCGGAAGGGCTGAACATGCTGTTCAACGCCCTGACCGACTGATCCCGCGGGGCGGGGGTGCGGGTGCGGCCGCGGGTGCCGGTGGCCGTGGACTGACGCCGCTGGAGGCGCACCGGACGGCGCGAGGCGCGCATCGAGGGCCTGACCGACGCCGACGGCCAACAGGTGCGGCCCTCGGCGTCGCTCCGGTGCCGCACCGTGCGTGCCGGAGGCCGACCCGCCGCGATCGTCCCTGCCCGTATCGCGGCTCAGACTCCGTGCCGACGGGTGACCTCCTTGTACTCGTCCACTGTGGGCTTGGGAACCTGTGTGCCCGGCCCGTAGAAGCCACGGCTGAGTTTGACGCGCAGGCGCTGGGTGAAGGTGGGCGCCCTACCGTCGTTCTCCAGGGCCTTCAAAGGCTCCTGCTGCTCGTGCGCCGTGAGGGCGTGCAGACGCGCCTGGCTGAGCGGCTCGTGGACCTCGACGTACTCGCCGTTCCCGAGGCGTTTGATGACGCCGCTCTCGCGACCGTGCAGGACCGTCTCCCGATCGCGGTGCTGCAGCCCGAGTGCCCACCGTTTGGCGATCACGAAGGCCGCCAGCGGTGCGACGAACAGCCCGATGCGTACGGCCCAGGTGACGGCGTTGACGGAAACGTGCAAGTGGGTGGCGATCACGTCGTTGGCCGCGCCGATGAGGGCCATGAGGTAGACGCTGAGCCAGGCCACTCCCAGGGCGGCCGGTCCGGCTGGGCCTGGTCAACGATCCTGGCGCGACGGCCGACATCGTGGTGATGGTGCGTGCCGGCGGACCGGGCCTCGCCGGCCCGCCGGACATCCGGCCGGTACGAGTTCGGCCCGTCCCGGTGCGTACGGCGTGCCGTCGAGAACCGAGAGGCACGTCGAGAACTGAGAGGCACACGGCGGTCGTTGCCGGTGGTTGGCGCCCGTAGCCACCACGGCCGCCGGAGGTTCGCCGTCGCGCCGTGCCGGCCGGTCACGAGGTATGTCATCAGCCGGCAGTCGTGGGAGGTGCGAGAACGGCTGGTTGCCAGACGCGGGCCAGCGCCGATGTGGTGAGGACCTGGTCCGGATGCCCCTGTCCGGCGATGCGGCCGTCCTGAAGCAGGAGGCATGCGTCCGCCGTGCGTGCGACCTCCAGGTCGTGCGTGGCCTGCACGACCGTCACCCCGTCGGCGACCAGTTCCGTCAGCAGGGTCCCGATCCGCTCCGTCGCCTCCGGATCCAGCCCCGTGGTCGGCTCGTCGAGGAGAAGAAGGTCCGACTCCTGTGCCAATCCCTGTGCGATGAGCGCGCGTTGACGTTGTCCACCCGACAGCTCGCCCAGCTGACGTGAGGCGAGGTCCCGGATCTTGAGCCGGTCGAGCACCGCATCCACGGTCGAGTGGTCCCGGCGGGTCAGCCTGCGCCACGGGCCGCGGTCGCCCCAGCGCCCCATCTCCACGGTCTGCCGGACGGTGAGCGGCAGGGCGTCACCGACGGCTCCGCGCTGCGGGACGAACGCCGGTGGCCGGTCTCCGGTGCGGTGGAGATCACCGGATGTCGGACGGATCACACCGGCGAGCACGCCGAGCAGGGTCGACTTGCCGCTGCCGTTCGGTCCCACGAGCACGGTCGAGGCCGCCTTCGGTATCTGCGCGTTGATGTCACGAAGCACGGGGCGGCCCGGGTAGCCGGCGCAGACCCCGGAGAAGTGGAGGTGAGCAGTCCGCTCCAGGGGCGAGGTGGGCGAGGGGCGAGGTTTGTTGAACATGATTTTCATTGTAGGGTCCTCGCCATGGAATGGCTGACGGTCCCCTTCGAGGCGACCTTCGTACAACGAGCCCTGTGGGGCGGGATACTCGTGTCCGCGATCTGCGCGTCGGCGGGCACCTGGGTGGTGCTGAGGGGAATGGCCTTCCTCGGTGACGCCATGTCCCACGGGTTGCTGCCGGGCGTCGCGCTGGCCGCGCTGCTCGGCGGAAATCTGATCGTGGGGGCGGTGGCCAGCGCCGTCGTCATGACGGCCGGCGTCACCGCGCTCGGCCGTACACCGCGGCTGTCCCAGGACACCGGTATCGGGCTGCTGTTCGTGGGCATGCTCTCGCTCGGCGTGATCATCGTGTCGCGCTCCCAGTCCTTCGCGGTCGACCTGACCGGCTTTCTCTTCGGCGACGTGCTCGCCGTCCGGAAGCAGGACCTCCTCGTGCTCGCGGCGGCGTTGCTCGCGACGTTGGCGGTGTCGGTCCTCGGCCACCGCGCCTTCCTGGCCCTGGCGTTCGACGAGCGCAAGGCTCACACCCTGGGCCTGCGGCCTCGCCTGGCCCACGCCGTGCTGCTCGGCCTTCTCGGTCTGGCGATCGTGGCCTCGTTCCACATCGTGGGAACGCTGCTCGTCCTCGGACTGCTCATCGCACCGCCGGCCGCCGCTCTGCCCTGGGCCCGCAGCGTGCGCGGGATCATGACACTCGCCGCCCTGCTCGGCGCCACCGCCACGTTCGGCGGGCTGCTTCTGTCCTGGCATCTGAGCACCGCCGCCGGCGCGACCGTCGCGGCGCTCGCCGTGAGCCTGTTCTTCCTCTCCCACATGGTGTCCGGCCTGCGTGACCGCCGTGCGCGCCACACCCCCGCCCCGGCCCCCGTACTCGAAGTCGACTGAAAGAAGTCAGAGGCGATTGCCATGACCGTACGCAGAAACGTCACCCCATGGGCATCGGCCGCACTGGTGCTCACCGCGCTGCTCACCACGAGTTGTGGAGGCCAGGCAAGCAACACCCCGCGGTCTGCAGCGAGTTCCCCGTCCGCCGTCCCACACGGACACGTCGAGGGAGCCCGGGAGGCCGCCGAGCAGCAGTCCCGGCTCCTCCTCAACGACCCCGGCAGCGGCGACACCAGGATCCTCGACCTCATCACCGGCCAGGTGCACACCACGGCGCAGGTGAAGGACGCCGCCCGGCTGGGGACCGACGGCAGGTTCGGCTACCTCCACACACTCGGAGGCACGCACGTCCTCGACAGCGGTGTCTGGATGGTGGACCACGGGGACCACGTCCACTACTACAGCGCGGCGACACGAGACGTGGGTGAGCTTCCCGCCGGCGGCCGCGCGCAGGTGCGCAGCGACGCCGCCGTGACCGCGGTGACCGACGATAACGGGCGCACCCTCCTCTACGACCGCAGCGAGCTGGAGCAGGGGAAGATCGCAGCTCCCACCACGCTGCCGGGCACCCACACCGGCGCCGTCGTCCCGTACGAGGAGCACCTGCTCGCCCTCAGGAAGGGAAGCGGCACCACCGAACTCGTCGTCCTCGACCGCAGGGGAAAGAGCGTCGCCTCATCGGACGTGACGTGCGAGGAGCCCCGAGGGGACGCCGTGACCAGGCGCGGCGTGATTTTCGGCTGCGCCGACGGCGCCCTGCTCGTCCGCGCGCACAACGGTGCCTTCACCGCCGAGGCGATCCCGTACGGCACGAATGTCCCCGCGACGGAGCGGGCCACCGTCTTCCGTCATCGGCCCGGCAGCGACACGCTCACCGCCGCGGCCGGAGACGACGCCGTCTGGGTCCTCGATGTCGCCGAACGAACCTGGATGCGTGTGAACACCGGACCGGTCGTCGCGGTCAACACCGCCGGAGAGGGATCCCCGTTGCTTGTCCTGGAAAGCGACGGCTCGCTGCACGGCTATGACATCGCCACCGGACAGCAGACCGCGCGGACCGAGCCGCTTCTGACGGGAGGGAAGCGGGCCGGCACCGACGGCGCCGCCCCCGTCATCGAGGTCGACCGCAGCCGCGCCTACGTCAACGACCCCGACGGGAAGAAGGTGCTCGAGATCGACTACAACGACGGCCTGCGTGTTGCGCGCTCCTTCGACCTGGACGTCAAGCCGGTCCTGATGGCGGAGACCGGACGATGAGCCGGACCGAGGCGAAGCAGCGCGCGAGGGTCGGCATCGCACGTCTGCGCAGCCTGCTCCTGGGCCTGCTGGCACTCGTCGTGGCCGCCACCGCCACCGCCTGCACCTCCGGCGACGACCGGCCCGACATCGTCGTCACCACCAACATCCTCGGCGACGTCACCCGGGAGATCGTCGGTGACGAAGCCGACGTCACCGTCCTGATGAAGCCCAATGCCGACCCGCACTCCTTCGGCCTCTCCGCGGTGCAGGCCGCCGAGCTGGAACAGGCCGACCTGGTCGTCTACAACGGCCTGGGACTCGAGGAGAACGTACTGCGACACGTGGACGCCGCCCGAGAGTCCGGCGTCGCCACCCTCGCGGCCGGCGAGGCGGCCGACCCGCTCACCTTCCGTACGGCCGACGACGGCGGCCCCGAGGGCGGAACAGAAGAGCCCGACCCCCACTTCTGGACCGACCCCGAGCGGGTGCGCAAGGTCACCGCCTTGATAGCCGACCAGGTCATCGAGCACGTCCATGGCGTGGACGCCGACACGATACGTGGCAACGCCGACAGCTACGCCAAGGAGCTCACGGAGCTCACCGCCTGGATGGCGAAGTCCTTCGACCGCATACCAGCGGGTAAGCGGGCCTTGGTCACCAACCACCACGTCTTCGGTTACCTCGCCGACCGATTCGGCTTCCAGGTCATCGGCGCGGTCATCCCCAGCGGCACGACGCTGGCTTCGCCCAGTTCCTCGGACCTCCGCTCACTCACCGAGGTGATGGAGCGGGCGGACGTACGCACCGTCTTCGCCGACTCCTCCCAGCCCAAGCGGCTTGCCGAGGTACTGCGTACGGAGATGCGCGGCCAGGTCCGTGTCGTCGAACTCCACTCGGAGTCGCTGACCGCCAAGGGCGAGGGCGCCGACACCTACCTGCGGATGATGCGCGCCAACACCACCGCCATGGTCCGCGGCCTGACCGGCGCCTGACCTGCAGCGTCTCCCTGCCCGCCGGCAGGCGGGCCGACACCGTCACACCACACCGCCGCCACCGGGCGGCGCGGAAAGGAACACACAGATGAACAAGTCGATGCGCAGCAGAGCCGTCCTGGGCGCGGCAGTCGCCCTGGCGGCCTCCACGGTTCTGACCGCCTGTGGAGGGGGTGACTCCTCCTCTGCCGACGCCAGGGCCGACGGGACCGCGAGCGCCACGCCCGCAGCAGCGGTCAAGAATCCGCTGGTCGCCACCTTCGACGGCGGCCTCTACATTGTGGACGGGGAGAGCCTGAAGCTCGCCAAGGCCATCGGGCTTCCCGGCTTCAACCGGGTCAACCCCGCGGGCGACGAGGACCATGTCATCGTCTCCACCGACAGCGGATTCCGCGTCCTGAACGCCACCGACCAGACCCTCACCGGCATCGAGTACAAGGGCGCCAAGCCCGGCCATGTCGTACGCCACGCGGGCAGGACCGTGCTCTTCACCGACGGCACCGGAGAGGTCAACGTCTTCGACCCCGCCGATCTGGGCAGCGGCAAGAAGCCGGAAGGCCGCACCTACACCTCCGCCGAGGCACACCACGGTGTCGCCGTCGAACTGGCCAACGGCGAACTCCTCAGCACCCTGGGCACCGAGGAGAAGCGCACCGGCGCGCTGGTGCTGGACGAGAACAACAAGGAGATCGCACGCAACGAGAACTGCCCCGGCGTCCACGGCGAGGCGGCAGCCAGGGCGGAAGCCATCGCCGTCGGGTGCGAGGACGGCGTCCTGATCTACAAGGACGGAAAGTTCACCAAGATCGAAGCCCCCGACGACTACGGTCGTATCGGCAACCAGGCCGGCAGCGACACCTCACCGATCCTCCTGGGCGACTACAAGACCGACCCCGAGGCCGAGCTGGAGCGGCCCACCCGCGTCTCCCTCGTCGACACCGAGAAGAAGAGGCTGCGTCTGGTGGACCTGGGCACCAGCTACTCCTTCCGCTCACTGGCCCGTGGCCCGCACGGCGAGGCCCTGGTTCTCGGCACCGACGGCGCCATCCACGTCATCGACCAGAACACCGGCAAGATCGAGAAGAAGATCCCCGCCGTGGGCGAGTGGCAGGAGCCGCTGGACTGGCAGCAGGCCCGGCCCACCCTGTTCGTCCGAGACCACACCGCGTACGTCTCCGACCCCGGCAAGAAGGCCCTGCACGCCATCGACCTGGACACGGGGAAGAAGACCGCCTCCGTCACCCTGCCGGAGAGCACCAACGAACTGTCGGGCGTCGTTGCCGGACACTGACGGCGCGACCTGCCCTCGCCACAGCGGCCCGCCGCGGGCCGCTGTGGCCGCTCTCCACCTTGTGGGCCCTCGCCGTCACCCCCCCGGTGGCGGCGATGCGGCGCTCACTTGTACTGCAAGACCTGGCGCATCCGGTGGAGGCGCTCCAGGGAGCGGCGTCGCATCCACAGAACCCAGAAGCACAGCGCGACCACGCCGGCCGCGAAGACGAGAGGGGAGACGAGGGACCCGCTGAAGGCCCCGAATACGACCAGGGCGATCACGACGATGCCCATGGTGCCGAGCCAGTAAGGCAACCCCTTGCGGGCCCTTTCCACCTGGTCGAGCTGCTCGGCCACCAGCCGTCGCACGGCCGCCTGTTCCTCCGGTGTCTTGTAGCCGACGCGGCGCGCCCTCCTTCCCTCGCGACGGCCACCTGCACATACGGCGCACGAATGCCTGAGATCCTCCCGGCTCCTGCGGATCGGCTGAGGCTGCTTGTGCCGAGAGGGTCTCGTGGGGCCCCGATTTCGATCTCCGGGCCGGAGGATCAGCCGAGGGGCCGGCCGTAGAGGACGGGCGGTCTCACTCTCCGGCAGCAGGGGGCGGCGTGCTTGCGAGTGCGCAGGGGACCCGACGCCCACGATGCCCAGCCTCACCGAAGACATCGGCCTGGCCCACGCCCCGCGCGGTACGCACCCTTTCGGCCGACGGCTGAACTGCGGCTGATCCAGCAGATCCCTCCTCGGGTTCGGTGACGGGTTCCGTGGCCCGCTCGGAACGGTGTACGCGATTCCGTTTGCCCGAACGGGCGCGTGAGTCGTCCACACTTCAGGGAGCGCGGCAAGGGGAGCCAAGCCGTTGAGCGTGGCTTGTGGTGCATTCGCCGCCCCCAGAACGAGCTGCTCTTCCACGATCGGACTGGTCATGACCGCGATCAGCCCTGGGCCGACCGACGTCAACTCGTCCACCAGGCAGAGTCATTGGGCCTGGGACGCCGTGCCAGGCCGAGGGACACAGTCCCTGAGGGCGCTGGCCTGCTCGTTCGTGATGGACACCGCCGTAGGTGGTATGTGCATGTTGGACGCCTCTCGGGGACTGGCGTGCTGATCAGGCTCCGCGTCGGGGCGGGGTGGGTGACCTGCATGAGCCAGACGCTGCTGGTCCTTGCTGCGGTTGGGGAATGCGCCGACAACGGGGTGATCAGTCACCTCGAGCCCGCCTGACCGCACTTGCGTGAAGGGAGGAGAGAGAGCCTATGGACACTGGTTGACGCCCCGGCAGGTCTCCTTCGACGGTGTCCGCGAAACCCGCTCGCCGTCGACCGTGTCCACGGCTCCCGTGCTTGTCGGCGGGCTTGCCGTCGGACGAGTCGCTTCGCCGGCGGTCAGTGGTCATGTCCCGTGTCGTGGTGTAGGTGATCAGTCGTCTGACGTGGCGGGCAGGACGATTGTGTCGTCGGGATAGAGGGCGTCCATGCTTTCGTTGGAGAGGTAGCGGCGGGGGAAGGCGATCCATTCGTCGTGGAGTTCGGCGAGGACCGCGGTGGCCAGACGGAGGACGGCGGGCGGGTTCGGGAAGACCTGGACGACGTCGGTGCGGCGTTTGATCTCCCGGTTCAGCCGTTCCAGCGGGTTGGTGGACTGGATCTTTTTCCAGTGCTGGTGGGGGAAGTCCGCGAACGCGGTCAGATCCTCCTTGGCCTCCAGCAGCATCTCTTTGACCTTGGGGAACTGGCGGCCGAGCATGTCGGCGACGGTGTCGAGCTGGGTGCGGACAGTATCCGCGGTGGGCTGGGCGAAGATGGTGCGGATCGTCGCGGCGACCATCTCCGCCGAGCCTTTCGGGATCGCGGCGAAGACATTGCGCACGAAGTGGACCCGGCAGCGCTGCCAGGCGGCGCCGAGCATGACCTTGCGGATCGCTTTGACCAGGCCGCTGTGGCTGTCGGAGATGACCAGGCGGACGCCACTGAGGCCACGTTCTCGCAGGTGGCGCAGGAACTGGGTCCAGAAGGCTTCGGTCTCGCTGTCGCCGACCATGACGCCGACGACTTCGCGGCCGCCGTCCTGGGTGACGCCGGTGGCGATGACGACGGCCTGCGAGACGATGCGGTGGTCGACGCGGGCCTTGACGTAGGTGGCGTCGAGGAACAGGTAGGGAAACCGGATGTGGTCCAGCGGACGGGTCCGGAAGGCGTCCAGCTGTTCGTCCAGGTCCGCGCAGATCCGGGACACCTCACTCTTCGATATCCCGGTGTCCGAGCCCAGGGCCTTGACCAGGTCATCGACCGACCGGGTGGACACGCCGTGGACGTAGGCTTCCATGACGACCGCGTAGAGAGCCTGGTCGATGCGCCGGCGGCGCTCGAGGAGGCTGGGGAAGAAGCTCCCGGCCCGCAGTTTCGGGATCGCGAGCTCGAGGTCGCCGGCCTGCGTGGTCACCGTCTTCTCGCGGTGCCCGTTGCGCCAGGTGGTGCGGGTGTCGGTGTGTTCGCCCCACTCGGCGCCGATCTTTGTGGTGGCCTCTGCCTCGATCAGTTCCTGCAGCAGCCTTTCGGCGACCTCGCGGACGAGTTCAAGACCATCAGCCGAACGTAGTGACTCAAGCAGGCGAAGTAGGTCATGCTGGGACAAGGCCACCGTGCACCCCCTGGGGTCGAACTGCCCGTTCACTCCGGACAGTTGCACGGTGGCCTGCCAGTTGAGCAGGGAGTACTCACCGGCAGACGGTGCACTCCAGGGAGTGGAACCCGCGCACTCAACCGCGGAGATCCCCTACACCACACAGCGGGACGCCATCCGGTCAGTCCAGGTCGGACATGTCGAGCACGAAGCGGTAGCGGACGTCGTTGCGGGCCAGGCGTTCGAGCGCCTCGTTCACCTGGGACGACGGCAGCAGTTCGATGTCGGCGGTGATGCCGTGTTCGGCGCAGAAATGCAGCATGGCGGCGGTGGACGGGCGGCCTCCGCTGCCGGCGGAGCTGAGTTTCTTGCGGCCGATGAGCAGGTCCATGGTCTCCACGGTGACCGGTCCGAGGTGGCCGAGATGGCTGAGGGTGCCGTCCACGGCGGTGACGCGCAGGTACGGAGCCAGGTCGTGGGGAGCGGAGATGGTGTCGATGACCACGTCGAAGTGGTCGCGGACCGCTTCCATCTGCTCCGCGTCGGTGGACACGATGAAACCCTCGGCCCCCAGGCCGCGCGCTTCGTGAGCCTTGTCCAGAGACCGGCTGATGACGGAGGTCGTGGCGCCGAGTGCCCTCGCCATCTTGACCGCGAGGTGTCCGAGGCCGCCGAGCCCGGCCACGGCGACGGTGCTGCCGGGGCCCACTTCGAGCGCTTGCAGCGGTTCCCACACGGTGACGCCGGCGCAGAGCAGTGGGGCTGTGGCGGCTGCGTCGAGGCCCGCAGGGAGAGGGTAGGTGAACCGATTGCTCACGACGTATTCGCGGGAGTATCCGCCCAGGGTGGTCGACCCGTCCTGCCGGTCGGTTCCGCCGTAGGTCAGTGTCGGGAACTCACGGCAGAAGTTCTCCTGGCCGGCCCGGCACATGCGGCAGGTGCCGCACGAGTCGACGATGTTGCCGACGGCCACGGGGTCGCCCGGGGAGAAGTCGGACACCGCGCCGCCGACCTCGGCCACCACCCCGGTGAACTCATGCCCGGGTACGAGCACGCCGTTCGTGTCGCTCCCGAGCGCCTGCAGCGCGTGGAGGTCTGTGTGGCAGACACCGCAGTAGTCGACACGTACCGCGATGTCGTCCGGGCGCAACTCCCGGCGCTCCAGCGCAGCGCGGCGCAGAGTGCGTGTCGTGCCGTTCGCCTGCCATCCGGTCGTGGAACGCATTTCTGACTCCTAAGACAGACTGTTCGGTCTGTCCGACGGTAGTGGGGTGAGGTCCGAAAGGCAAACAGACGAGTCTGTCTGTTAAGGTCACGATATGCCTGACCAGCCATCGAGCAGTCGCGGAGCCGCTACTTACCAGCGCATCGTCGACGCTGCCACCCAGGAGTTCGCCCAGTACGGCATCGCCGGTGCGCGCATCGAGCGGATCATCACCGCCGCGCGCACCAACAAGGCTCAGCTCTACGGCTACTTCGGGAACAAGGAGCAACTCTTCGACGCGATCTTCTTCGCGTCACTGGAGCGCATCACCAACGTCGTCCCCATCGACGCCACGGACCTCGCCGACTGGGCGGTGCGCCTCTACGACGAGTACCTCAGCCGCCCCGATCTGATCCGGCTGGCGACCTGGGCGCGGCTGGAGCGGCGCCCGACCGGGCATCTCGTGGCGGACCACGACCACTACGACGACCATAAACTCCGTGCGATCGCAGAGGCCCAGGCCGCCGGGCGCATCAGACAGGGAGACCCCTTCGACGTGATGGCCATGGTCATCGCCATGTCCATGGCGTGGTCTCCGGTGAGCAACGTCTACGCCGCCTCGGCACAGGAACCCGAGAGCGTGCACAAGCAGCGACGCACCCTGCTGCGGGACTGCGTAAGCCGCGCCGTCGCCCCGGACCGGGGTGCCTGAGCGCTATGACGGTCAGGGCCCGAGGCGCAATGGCACCACGCAGCCCCGAAGGCCGGTAACGGCCACTCGGGGCTGCCCCGTTCAGCGCAACCGAACTCCGCTGAGGTGGTTCACCTCCGCGTCGGTCACCTCCGCGGCAAGCGAAGTGACACCGCTGGCCGGCCCGTAGCCCGGCCAACCCCTCAGGGTGCCCACCCCTTGAGCATGTCCTTCATCGCGTCCGCCATGGCGAATTGCAGCAGTGGGCCGTAGCTGATCCGGCCTACACCGAGACGGCGGAAACGCTCAGGATCGCATTGTCGCCGTCGTGGGCGTCGGATTACGGCTGAAGGCCCTTTCTTCGGCAGGATGGTGGCATGACCGAGATCCGCACCCCCCGTCTCCTCCTCCGAAGCTGGCACCACGATGACCTTGCCCCGATGGCGGACATCAACGCGGACCCACGGGTCATGCGCTGGGTCGACGACGGTTCGGTGCGCGACCTGGATGACACGGCCGAGGAGATCGAACGCTGGGAGGAGGAATGGGACGAGGAGGGCTTCGGGCTCTTCGCCGTCGAACTGTTGGCTTCGGGCGAACTGATGGGCTCCACGGGGTTGTCGGTGCCCGAGTTCCTGCCGGAGGTGATGCCCGCCGTGGCGATCAGTTGGCGTCTGGGCTCACAGTTCTGGGGCCAGGGATACGCCTCCGAAGCAGCGCACGCCACCTTGGAGTTCGCGCTCCAGGACCGCGGCGTGGACCGCGTCATCAGCATCAGCCGGGTTGGGGACACTGCCTCTGAGAACGTCATCCGCAAGCTGGGCATGGTGCCCGAGCGGGAGACGGTACATCCGGTGTACGGCTGTCCACTGCGCGTTCACGCTATCGACCTGACCGAGTTCACGGCGTAACTGAGCACTTCTTTGCCTTGCTCGCGCGCCTGCCCCCTGCCGCCCGTGCCGATGCGCCAGCAGGGTCGATGCCGCGGACGAGCGCCCGGGTGGGGCATCAGGACCCGGGCCGGCTCGCCGCCCCCCTCGCCGGCCCCGCCGCACATCTCGTCAGCCGAGAGCACATCTCCTCTGGGCAACTCGGGCACACCTCGCAGCCGTCACCGCACGGCTCCTCGCTCCGCACACCACGCCGGGCCGAGGGACCGGCTCAGTCCTTCGCCGCAGACGGCAGGCGAGTGAGGCTGCGGTCGTGCAGGCGGCCGAGGAGCAGCATTGAGCAGGTGGCGCCGATCAGCGCGCAGAACATGTCCCACTGGGTGTCCCAGACATCGCCCTGAGTGGCCAGAAACGCGTCGGCGGCCTGTCCGCCGATCACGGCCGCCGCCCATTCCAGCATCTCGAAGACGGCGCTGAAGGCGAGGCAGGCGCAGACCGTCAGCGGGGCGAGCCAACGACTGCCGCGCAACGGTGAGGTGCGGACCAGGAGTTCCCGGACCAGGATCGCCGGGACGAAGCCCTGCATGAGGTGGCCGAAGCGGTCGTAGGGATTGCGCTCCAGGCCGAACCAATCGCGCACCCAGTCACCGGCCGGCACTTCCGCGTAGGTGTAGTGCCCACCCACGATCAGGACCAGTGCGTGAACACCGAGGAGACCACACAGCAGGCCGCTCAGCGGGAACCGCCTCCGCAGGAGGATCGCCAGGGGCAGGCCCACCATGACCCAGACCGTCTCCAGCAGCCAGGTGGTCGGGTCCTTGGCACCCCACGCAGACGCGAAGAGCGCTGCGGCGACGACGGCCACGAGAACGGCGGGCAGGCGGCGACCGGTAGCGCCGGAGGCCGGCGGTGCGTCCGACGGCGACGGGATGACGGACATGCTGGTGGCGGACATCGTGTGCTCCTTTTGTCTGTGTGCTGCCGCCATCCTGGGGGTGGTCGCGAAGCCCGGCATGAGCGCTCCTACTCATCTGCCGGGTGGGGAGGGCGGGTTGGGACCGCAGCGGGAGGACCGGGGGCCGCCCGCCATGCCCACAACTGGGCTCGCCACCCGATCATCACCGGGCCGGACCATGCGGCCGCTGCCGCGACCGCCTGCAAAGCGGCCGCCCGTCCGAAGCCGACGCGCCGGAATTCCGCTGGAGGCGCGTGACGCGCCCCCGCTCACCGTCTGCCGGGGCAACCTCTTGACGTATCGACTGGCGGACCGAAGAATTCACGCCATTGCCTGACAACGTTGTCTGACCGAGAGGTGCCGCGCGTGCTGCCGAGATCCCCCATGGACCGTCGCCGCTTCATCCAACTCCTCGGCGCCACGGGTGCGCTGGCCTCCCTGCCTCTCGCCGCGGGCAGCGGCACCGCTCAGGCCCACGGACAACACCGGAGCAGCACGGCATCCGACCCGGTGGCGGACATCTATCACCGCGTCCTGCTGAACCACACCCGTTGGACGGAAACCCAGTGGGACGCGGCCCGCGGCTACTACACGGACAAGGATTTCGGCTTCGCCGTCGTGCTCGGCCATGCGGTTCTGCTCACCCGCGGCAGCTTCGACGATGTCCGAGCGGGGACGGAGAAGCAGGTCATCAAGGCTCGGACAATTGCGACCATCAAGCACTTCGCAGCGTCCAACAGACTGACGGGCGGCACGCAATGGGGCCGGCGACTGTTCTTCGACACCACGTTCCAGCTGTACTTCGTTCTCGCCGCGCGGCTGCTGTGGGACGACCTCGACGAGACCACTCGCTCCCGTGTCGACATCATCGCCCGTGAACAGGCTGCCTACACCACGGAGTTGGGCACAGGAAACGACCCGGCTTCGGGCAGCTGGACCCCTCGAGGTCTGCTCGGCGGCCACGAAGGAGACACCAAGCTCGAGGAGATGGGGGTCTACGCGCAGTCCCTGGCCCCGGGGCTGGCCTGGGCCGTGGACGACCCACGGCACGGTGACTGGGCCACAGCCTTCGGTGCGTGGTCGCGCAACGAGGCCGGACTGCCCCAGGCGGACCTGGCGAACCCGGCGCGCGTAGACGGGGCTCCCGTCTCCGACAACACCGCCCGCAACCTGTACGACACCTTCATCGTCGAGAACCACGGCTCGTTCGGCCCTCACTACCAGGAGGAACTGTGGCGCACATCGGGCCGTAACGCCGCCCACTTCATCGCCGCGGGCCGGCCGCTGCCCCAGGTGCTCACCAACCAGCCCAACGCCGATCAGCTGTGGAGCACCCTCCTCGGTGTCATGAGCGACGCCGGTGAGCCGCTGATGCCGATGGTCGACGACCGAGAGCACCTCTACGGCCGCGACGTCATCCCGCTCGCGTTCCTCGCCCAGGTGGCGGGGGACAGGGCTGCCGCCCGGGCGGAAGTCGCCCTGGCGGAGCGACTGGAGGCTTACCAGAGTTACCCGCCGGAATACCGGATCGCGAAGTTCTCGGGCGAACCGAAGTACGAGCCCGAGGCCCGAGCGGAAGTCGCCATCAGCTACCTCCTGCATCTGTGGGCGAACGAACAAGGCCGTACCGTCCGCCCCCTGTCCACGGGCGAACTCTTCGAACACGCCGCGGGCGTCACCGACTTCGGCCCCGGACCCGGCCTGGTGTCACACCAGACGCCCGGGGCATGGGCGGGTGCCGTGACCAAGCCAGGCTTCGTGAAGTTCGCCTGGCAACCCGGCCACGACGACTGGCTCTTCAAGCTCAGCGGGTCCACGCCGATGTTCCTGCCGACGACATCCCTCAAGGCGACGCAACGCCGGGTGCGGACCTACCGCAGGAGCCGGGACGGATTCGACGGCAGCGCCACGATGCTCCAGGTGGGGTCCGGGCACGCCGGATTCACCACGCTTCCCTCCGGTGCCGTCGTGTACGCGACGTCGGGTGTCGCGGCGGGGGAGGGGCACCTGGAGATCCACAATCTGACGATGCCGGGCGTGCCCGGTCTGACCGGGGCGCGGATCTACCGCTTCGCCGAGGGGAGCGCCACCGTCGCCTCGGCCGACTCCCGGCCGGCCACGCCGGCCGCGCGCGTCGACGAGGTGACGTTCGCGCGCACCGAGGTGCGGCATCTGCGCATGCTCGGTGTGCGACCCGACCCGACCTACGGATACTCGCTCTTCGCTTTCGAAGCACGCGACGGCGCGGACGGCGCCGATCTGGCCCGGACCGGTACGGCCACCGCCTCCTCCCACGACACCGGCAGGGAGCCGGCGCTGGCGGTGGACGGCAGCACGACCACCCGGTGGGCCGTGTCACGGGGCGACCGCCCCCGGGCGGACAGCTGGCTGGCTGTGGACCTCGGTGCTCCGCACGCGGTGGACCGGGTCACCCTGCGCTGGGAGGCCGCCGCGGGACGCGCCTACACGGTGCAGGGGTCTGCGGACGGAGTCCAGTGGGAGGACCTCGCTTCCTGGCCGGTGCCCGACGTCACCAGCCGGGGCGGATGGCTGGACGTCGACGGCCGCGCAGGACTGGTGGTGCGGGGCGCCGCCTCCGGCCTGACGGTCCACCAGGACGAGATCATCCTCGCCGACGGCCCGGCCGCACCCCTCCTGGTCGAAGGACTCCCCGGCGCCTCGCCCCGTAGCCTGCGCGAACGGGCGGCGGCACCCGCGCCACGAACGGACGCCGAAGCCGTCCGCGCCGCCCTCACCGACGATCACCTCAGCCTGTTCAACCTGTCGGACGAGCCCGTTACGACGCGCGTCGACGTACCGCAGACCGGGCCGGCGAGGCTGCTGTTCGAGGGACTCCAGACCCTCACCGACGGCGGCACCGCCTACGACGCCGAACTCGACGCGGCGGAAGCCCGGCTGCTGCCGCCACGGCTGACCGTACGCCCGCTCAACGGCCGTCTTCTGCCGACGGGTCTGCGGGCGCGCGTGGTCGACGGCTCGACGGTCGAACTCACGGGGCCCGCCTGCCGCGTGCAGGTGACCGCCCAAGGGCGCAGTGAGGTGGCGGTGGTCAAGGCCGGCCGCACCACGGCGGTCACCGTGAAGCGGGCCACCGCCTACCCTCTGCGTGATCTGGCACTGGGTTGCACGGTGTTCCCGACCAGCCCCTTGCCGCCGGGCATGTCGGACCCGTCCGCCGCTGTCGACGGCGACCCGGCGACCGCGTGGACGCCCGGCCCGAACGGCCGGCTGGTCGTCGACCTCGGCGCCCGGCTCCGTGTCCGCGACATCCGCACGGCATGGACGAACGGCCACGTACCGGGACTGCGCGTCGAGTTCAGCAGTGACGGCCTCACCTACACCCCGGCCGGACAGCTCACGGGCCGTGGCCGCGACCGGTGCCTCAGCACGGACATCACCGCCCGCTACGTGGCCCTGGCGACCGACGCGGGACACGAGGGCGGCGGCCGTCTGATCCACCTGTCCCTGCAGTGACACCAGGCCCCCTCCAGGCCGACGGTTCACCCACGACGTAGCGCGGCCCTCCCTGCCCCCGACAGCCTGCTGTCGGCCGGGAGGGCCCTCGTGCGGGTGGGTCCGCCAGCCGATCATCACCCCAGACGCTTGAGTTCGGCGTCCCTTCGCACGTGATCGGCACTGCACCTGGGGATGCGTATCAGCCTCGCCGTTCCTCTTGACAGGGCTACCCGCCGACGCAACCGTTGAGAGCGCTCTCACTCATGTCGTGTACATACACGAGGAGAACTGATGCGCGCTTCGCGTTGGCTCGCCGGTGCCGTTCCGCTGGGGCTCGTCGGCCTCCTCGCGCTCGGGCAGGTCGCGATCGCCGCCGAGCCGGACGAGCGGCCTGCCGGCCGGCACGCCCAGGAGACGGACAGGGACGTGACGCAGCGGGCAGTTGCCGTGTCGGACCAGCCCTCAACGCTGGGGCGGTCCCTGGTGGGCGGGGCGGACCCGACCGTGATCAACGTGGGCGACCTGTATGTCTCGGCCAAAGCCGTGGACGGCGGTATCGCGGTGCGCACGGCCGCCACCCCGGAGGCCGTGGCCACCGCGCCCAAGCACCAGGTATGGCGCGACACTGCCGGTCTGGGCGAGGTGTGGGCGCCGGAGATCGTGCACCACGACGGCCGGTACCGGATCTACTTCGCCGCCGGCCGAGGCGCGGCCCACCGGATGTACCACATAGGGTCAGCCAACCCGACGTCCGGTTACTCCGGGGCCGTCAAGGTGTCCCTGCCCGGCGACAAGTGGGCCATCGACGGGGTGCCCTTCACCTACGACGGGCAGCGCTGGTTCGTGTGGTCGGGCTGGTCCGGCGACACCAACGTCGAACAGAACCTCTACATCGCCCGGATGAGCAGCCCCACCGCGGCCACCGGCGGCCGGTACGTCATCTCGCAGCCGCGCGAGCCCTGGGAGCGGGTCGTGGGCAACCCGTACATCAACGAGGCTCCCCAGCCCGTCGTCGACCCCTCCGGGCGGTTGCACGTTGTCTACTCCGCGAACGGCAGCTGGAGTGACAAGTACTGCATCGCCGACTTGCGGCTGCGTGCGGGCGGCGACCCCACGTACGTCTGGGACTGGTACAAGAGCAACGGCTGCCTCTTCGGTTCGCACGCGCCGTCCATGATGTCCGGCTGGACTCCGACCGTGAACGTCGACGGACCCGGCCACCACTCGTTCATCCTGCCCCGGGGCGACGTCAACGCCGCTCCGCCCTCCGGAAACCGCTTCCCCACCCTGTACCACGCGGTCGCCAAGGGCACCCCGTACTCGTGGTCCAACCGCTACTGGTACTCCGGAACAGCGGTCTGGTGGAGCAACACCACCTACCGGCGCGCCAACGTTCCCGGCAGCACGACCGATGCGGGCTACAGCCTGAAGTTCTTCGAGTAGGCAGGCTAGTTGCCCTGTTCCGACGCTGCTCGGCGGTTCCGAGGCGGAGCCGAGGAGCTTCCGGGGGAGTGGGGCGACTTCGCCCCACATCCCAAGGTCGGCTCGAGGTGCACCGTCCGGGGCTGATTGCCGCGCTTTCGGTCCGTGTCTCTGTCACGACCCGGACCCTCCTGGCGAGCGGTCTGCCGCATCCGCCGTACCGGCGACTTTCACACCCCCGTCATGCGCCCCTTCCTTGGCGTTCGGTGCCCCTGAAACACTTCTTCCGCACAGATTCCGTCACGTTCCGGTCGTCCCACACCTCTGGATGAGAGGTCCGTCCCACATGCCCGAAGTCATCCGGCGTCGCTTTCTCCAGCTCGCGGGCGCCACCACGGCCTTCAGCGCCCTGTCCGCCAGCATCCAGCGCGCCGCCGCCCTGCCGGCGAACCACCGCACCGGGTCGATCGAGGACGTCGAGCACATCGTCGTCCTCATGCAGGAGAACCGCTCCTTCGACCACTACTTCGGCACCCTGAGAGGCGTCCGCGGCTTCGGCGACCCCCGCCCGGTCACCCTCGACAACGGCAAACCGGTCTGGCACCAGGAGAAGGACGGCAAGGAACTCCTGCCCTTCCACCCGGACGCCGACGACCTCGGCATGCAGTTCCTGGAGGGCCTGCCGCACTCCTGGCCGGACGGCCAGCAGGCCTACAACGGTGGCAAGTACGACCGGTGGGTTCCCGCCAAGGGCACCTCGACCATGGCGTACCTGACCCGCCAGGACATCCCCTTCCACTTCGCCCTCGCCGACGCCTTCACCGTCTGCGACGCCTACCACTGCTCGTTCATCGGCTCCACCGACCCGAACCGCTACTACATGTGGTCCGGCTGCACGGGCAACGACGGCAGTGGCGGCGGCCCGGTCCTGGACAACGCCGAACTCGGCTACGGCTGGACCACCTACCCCGAGCGCCTGGAGCAGGCCGGCGTCTCCTGGAAGGTCTACCAGGACATCGGCGACGGCCTGGACGCGGCCGGCTCCTGGGGATGGATCCAGGACGCCTACCGCGGCAACTACGGCGACAACTCCCTGCTGTACTTCGACAAGTACCGCAACGCACAGCCCGGCGATCCCTGGTACGACAAGGCCCGCACCGGCACCGACGTCAAGAACGGCGACGGCTACTTCGACCACCTGCGCGCCGACGTCAAGACCGGAAAGCTGCCCCGGATCTCCTGGATCGCCGCCCCCGAGGCCTTCTCCGAGCACTCCAACTGGCCCTCGAACTACGGCGCCTGGTACATCGCGCAGGTCCTGGACGCCCTCACCTCCAACCCCGAGGTCTGGTCGAGGACGGCCCTGTTCATCACCTACGACGAGAACGACGGATTCTTCGACCACGTCGTGCCGCCGCTGCCGCCGAAGGACGCCTCCCGCGGCTTGTCCACCGTCGACGTCACCCCCGACCTCTTCCCGGGCGACGGCCGTAGGACGGCCGGCCCCTACGGGCTGGGCCCTCGCGTGCCGATGCTGGTCGTCTCGCCCTGGAGCAGGGGCGGCTACGTCTGCTCCGAGACCCTCGACCACACCTCGATCCTGCGGTTCATGGAACGCCGCTTCGGGGTGCGCGAGACGAACATCTCGCCGTGGCGCCGGGCGGTCTGCGGCGACCTGACGGCCGCGTTCGACTTCTCCCGCAAGGACGCGCGCCCGGCCTCGCTGCCCGGCACCGACGCGTACGAGCCGCAGGACCGCGAACGCCACCCCGACTACAGGCCCACCCCGCCCGCCGACCCGCGCATGCCCCGGCAGGAGCGCGGACTGCGCCGCTCCCGGCCGCTGAAGTACGCCCCGCACGTCGACGCCTCCGTCGACGCGGCCGCAGGGAAGCTCACCCTCACCTTCGCCTCCGGGCCGAAGGCCGGCGCCGCCTTCCACGTCACCTCCGGCAACCGCACCGACGGTCCCTGGACGTACACCACCCAGGTCGGCCGGACGCTCCGGGACACCTGGAACTCGGCGTACTCCGCGGGCTCCTACGACCTGACCGTGCACGGCCCCAACGGCTTCGTGCGCGTCTTCAAGGGTTCGAACAGCACAGCCGGCTGCGAGGTCACCGCCCGCGACCGGGGCGACGACATCGAGCTGACCTTCACCCATAGGGGCGCCGGCACGGTCCGGCTGCGGATCGCCGACGGCTACGGCGGCAGGCCCTCGGCCGTCACGGTCCGCCCGGGCGCGGCCGTGCGGCGGACCGTAGACCTCACCAGAAGCCGCCGCTGGTACGACCTGACCATCACCTCCGACGCCGACAATGCCTTCCTGCGCCGGTTCGCCGGGCACGTCGAGAACGGCCAGCCAGGCGTGAGCGACCCGGCGAACCTCACCAAGTAACCGTGGTGAGGTGCCCCGAATCGTGCGGCCGGGGCCGAGTCGGCTCCAGGACACGTCACGGGCATCGCCTGTGTTCGCGCTGGATGCGGTCACCGGTCGTGCGGCTCGGTCCGGACCGGTTCGAACATGGGAGTGGACGGAGTGGCGTGGACGCGTAAGAGAGTGCTGCGCACTGCGGTCAAGGTGTCCGGACGCGTGCCGATCTTGTTCCGGAGGTCCGCTACGTGGAGCTCCGTTCACCGGACTCCAGGCGCGTCGGATGCCCCGTTGACATCGCGTCACCGACGGCATCGGCCCGGCTCACGCCCCGCGCGGCACGCGGCCCTATTCAGCCGACGGCCGAACTGTGGCTGATCCGGCAACTCCCTCCTCGGGTTCTGTGGCCCGGCCGGCACGGTACACGAGGTTCCGTTTGCCCGAACGGGCGCGTGAGTTGTGAGCACTTCTGGGAGTGTGGCAAGGGGTGACAAGCGTTGTCCGTTGCCGGCGGCGCATTCCAGAGGCGGTGTTAGCACTCCGCCGTGATTTGTTTGGATCGGGAGTTCTCCGTGCCCGAAAGGGGCCCGCGTACGGAACAGTTGGCGAGTTACTGAGTTCACCTGACAAACTCTTGCCTCAAGGGGTGCCTCCCCTTAGTCTCTAAGGCGACCCCGCAAATGAACCCCCTCTCCGTACTGTGGAGGTTCCAGTGCCGCGCACTGCCCGAACGGGCTTCTCGTCACGGCAGGACGTACGGTTCGCCCGCCCGCCCCGTCGTCGGCCGACGGGACCGCGCCGCGAGATCGAATGGTCATGACAACGTTATCCAGGTGACCGGGACGACGGTCGCCTCGGCACCGCTTCCTCTGCTCACCCCGACCCGCACCGGGGCCCGGCGCCCGACGCCGGCCCTGAACGACGCGGACACCCGGCTCAGGCCACCGACGAGGTGGCATGCCGTCACCGGGCGCTCGCCGACACCCAGGCACAGCGCACCGGTCCGCTCCGCGTCGGCACACACTTCCCAGCCCCCCACGCGCAGGAAGAAGGACGGTACGTCCGTGGCGACCACGAGTTTCCCCGACGCCTCGCCCCGTAAGAAGAAGACCGCCGCCGCGCCTGTTCCGGCCCGCCGTGACCTGATCGGCGCGCCGGACGGTCCCACCCAGGAAGCCGCCTGCACGGCCCACGTGTCCCCCCGGACACTGGCCGTCACAGCCGCGGAACCGGCATTCTCCCGGCAGTTCGGCCTGAGCGTCGACGAGATATGCGGACGCGGCCTGCTCGAACTGCTCCGTTCCCCGGTTCCCGGACAATTGCGGGAACAGTTCGCCGCGCTTTCCTCCGGGCGTTGCCGGAGATTCAGGGAAAGGGTGACGTGTCGCGACGGAGAGGGCCGGAATGTCCCGGCCGAAATCACCGCGATCGCCGTCGGACAGCCCACGGGTGAGATCGTCGGTCTGGTCGTCCTTCTGCGCCGGGCCGAGCAAGCGGCCGGCGGCGGACCCGTGGTCAGCGCTCTCGACGCGCAGGTGCTGGAAGGTGTGGCGCGTGGCGAGTCCACGGTGCAGTTGGCCTCCCGTCTCTATCTGAGCCGTCAGGGAATCGAATATCGCGTCGGTCAGATGCTGCGGCGTTTCGACGCCCCCAACCGGCCCGCTCTGGTGGCGCGGGCGCACGCGCTCGGGATGTTCGCCGAGGGACAGTGGCCGCCGCGGGTCCTCCCGGAGCGCGTGGGGTAGTGCGAGGTCGGGGCGTGACGCGCCCCGCGGAGGCGGCCGTGGCGGAGACACACCGCCACGGCCGCCGTCGTAAGGCCCGCCCCGGGGTGGGGCGCCGGCGTCACGCTGCCGAGGGCTGCCACGCCTCCTGGAACCGGCGGCGGGCCCGGAACAGACGCGAGCGGACGGTGCCCACGGGCAGCGCGAGCACCTCGGCCATCTCCTCCTCGTTCAGCCCGTAGGCGCGCAGGGTGAGGACCTGCCGGTGCGCCTGGGACAGCCGCCCCATCACGTCACTGATGTGCACCGCGTCCAGGGGATTGGTCTCCTCCCGCGAGTCCACCTCGGAGCAGCAGCTCTCCGCGCCGAAGCGCCTGGCGGTGCGGATGGCTTCGCGGACCGTCACCGAGCGCACCCAGCCGTAGAACGCCGCCGGTTCCCGCAGGGAACCCAGGCCGCGGTAGACGGCGAGCAGTGCCTCTTGCGTGGCGTCGGCCCCGTCGTCGTGGGTGATGGACCTGCAGATGCGCGCGACGTAGGGCGTGATGGCGGTCAGCAGGTGGTTCATCGCGTGCTCGTCGCCGGCCTGGGCCCGGGGGAGCAGCGTCAGGGGAGAGGGCAGTTCGCTGACGGTCGTCATGGCGGACAGAGGTTCCTTACACGGCCGGGCGGGCGGGGGTCGGAGGGGCGAACGGGCGGTGCTCAGCCGGTGGCGTGGGCGAGCCCTGGTTCCACGACGTCCGTGAAACGCAGCAGCCCAGTGCGCACGTCGTCGCGGAACGCCCGCATGAAGGACGGGGTGTAACAGGCGGTGGAGTGGGGGAACTCGATGGACAGCCGGCCCGCGAAGGAGACGACGCACGCCATGACGGGGCTGCGTCCCGCCTGCGGGAAGTAGTGCTCGCGAGCCGGGACGAGGCGCACGTCGGCCGCCCGCAGTCCGTCCGGCAGCCGCGGACCGGGGACGACGCCCATGTTCGTGGCGATCACCGTGGCCAGTTGCAGCGCGGGATTGCGGGGGATCTCCGGTGTGATGCGCATCTCGTGGAAGTGGTCGCCGCGGGCCAGGAAGTCGCCCAGCCGGGCGTGCACGGCGCGGGCCAGCTCCAACGGCTCGGAACGCGCGGCCACGTCCAGGGTCTGCAGATGGGTGGTGACCGCGGGGACCAGGTCGGAGGCGGGCACCGGCGGGGTGAGTCGCGCACGCAGGTCGACGGGGGAGAGGCAGCCGAGCGTGCGCGCCCCGTCGTCCCCGGCCAGGCGCCGCCGGGCGGTCACCAGCAGCGTCGCGGCGATCAGGGCGTGCACGGAGACGCCCGAGGCGCGCGCCGTACCGCGCAGCCGGGAGGTGAGGTCCGCCTCCAGGATCAGCCGGCGGACCTCGATGTGCCCGTCCGGGCCGGCATCCTCCCCGATCGCGGCGTCGTACGGCACCAGCTCGACCGGGTGGCGCCGTATCTCCGCCAGCCGGCCGTCGAGGTACTTCGCGGTGTCGGCCTCGTCGGCCGGAGGAAGCAGCCGGCTCACGGGCTCGGGCCAGCGGGGGAGTTCCGGAGCGGCGGTGCCGTCGGTGGTGCCTTCGACCAGCGCCCGGTAGCGGTCCCACAACGAGTTGTGCACCGCGATGCTGCTGTGGCCGTCGGTGACGGTGTGGTCGATCACCAGCACGAACAGGTGGCTCCGGCCGTCGGGCGCGCTGACCAGCACGGCACGGCTGAGCGGGCCGCCGACCGGCAGCGGCCTGTTCAGCTCCGCCGCGTAGGCCTCCTCCTCGTCACCGGTCCGGGTGATCAGCCGGGGCCGCTCGTCCGCGCCGAGGACGCGCAGCACGTGCCCACCGCCGTCCTGTTCGATGCGGGAGCGCAGCGGCGGGTTCGCCTCCGTCAGGGCGTCGAACGCGGCGGACAGCGCCGCGAGGTCCACCGGTCCGCGCAGGGTGCAGGACAGCACGGCCCTGCTTCTCTGGCCCACATAGAGCGTCTCGACCGGACACAGCACACGGTGCATGCCGTCAGCCTTCTTTCCGTCGTTCGTTCCGGGAATCCACGGTCCCGGACACAGCTGCCACCGCGGCGGTCCGCGGGGAGGTCGGGGGGCCGTTCGAGAGTGCACGCCCGACCGCGGCCGAGGCCAGCCGTGGGCCCGGTGCGCGGCGAAGTCGCGTGATTTCCCTAGAAGTTGCGTGTCGGCGCGCACTCCCCGGCATACCGAAGTTCAGGGAAATCCCTGAACCGGTGTCCCGGGAGCCGGTTCGCCTTGACCCCGCCGGTTCCGGTGCAGCACCGTGCTGTGCCGTGAAACCGGGGCAGGTGACGTGGACCCCCTGACCTCGGCGTGCGGTCCCTTTCCCCGCCCCGTGGGCCGGCGGCCCGGTGCGTCACCACACGCGCGGGCGGCACGGGGGTGGCCGCACCCGTCCGATCCGGCCGGGCCTTCGCCGTCCGGGACATCTACGGCTTGCCACGTGAGGGTTGCGCTATGTCACTCCAGGAGGACGCACGTCGACCGCTGTCCGGAGCCCAGGAGGGCCTCTGGTACGCCGGACGGCTCGCACCGGACAGTGCCGCGTACAACACCGCGGAGGCCGTGGAGATCCACGGACCGCTCGACACCGCCCTGTTCGAGACCGCGCTGCGGCGCGTCGTCACCGAGGCAGACACCTTCGCCCTGCGCTTCGCCGACACCGACGACGGCCCGCGATGCCATCCCGCACCGGACGCGGACGACTGGCCCCTCCACCGGGTCGACGTCAGCGGCGCCGGGGACCCCGAGGCCACCGCGTGGGAGCACGTCCGCACCGACCTCGCGACCCCCGTCGACCTGGAGAAGGGCCCCCTTTTCGCGCACACCCTGCTGACCCTGGCGCCTGACCGCCACCTCTGGCTGCTGAGGGCACATCACCTGCTCCTGGACGGCTACAGCTACAAGCTCCTCGGGCGCCGCCTGGCCGACACCTACAACGCCCTGGCAGAGGGGCGCGAACCGGAGCCCGGCGCCTTCGCACCGGTGAGCCGGCTCCAGGAGGAGGAGGCGGCCTACCTGGCCTCCGAGCGGCACGCCCAGGACCGTGACCACTGGGCGCGACGCCTGGCCGACCTGCCCGAGCCCGCCCGGCTCACCTCCCGCACGGCGGCCCCCACGGCGCCCTTCCTGCGCCGCACCGCCGAACTGACGCCCGCCGAGACCGAAGCGCTCGACGCCGCGGCGGCCCGCCTCGGGGTCCGGCGCACGGACCTGCTCACCGCCGCTACCGCCGCCTACCTGCACCGGATGACCGGCGCCGAGGACCTGGTGCTGGGCCTGGCCACGATGAGCCGCCTCGGCAGCGCCGCCCTGCGCACCCCGGGGACCGCCTCCGACGTCCTCCCGCTGCGTGTGGCAGCCACCCCCGGGACGCCCGTCGCCGAGCTGGTCCGGGCCGTCGCCGGTGAACTGAAGGCCCTGCGCCGCCACCAGCGCTGCCGGGGCGAGTTCCTCCGCCGCGACCTGGGCCTGCTGGGCACCGGACGCCGGCTGTACGGACCGGTGCTCAACATCGTCCCGTTCGACGAGTCCCCGGTCTTCGCCGGACACCCCACCACCTGGCACCACCTGTCCGGCGGAGCCGTCGACGACTTCCAGATCTCGGTGCGCCCCGGGCCCCGCGGCGGCGGCCTGTGGCTGGCCTTCGACGCCAACCCCGCCCTGTACGAGGAGGACGAACTCGCCCTGCACCGGGAGAGGTTCCTCGCGGTGCTGCACCGGCTGGCCGCGGCCGAACCGGTGACGCCGCTGGGCGACCTGGACGTCCTGCTGCCCGGTGAACACCCCCGCGACACGCCCGTCCGCACCTTCCCGGCCGAGCGGACCCTAGCGGAACTGTTCGAGGCGCAGGTGGCGGCCGGGCCCGAACGGACGGCCGTCAGCCACGGGAACGAACGGCTCACGTACGCCGAACTCAACACCGAGGCCAACCGGATCGCCCGACTGCTGACCGCGCACGGCGCGGGGCCCGGCCGGATCGTCGCGCTCGCCCTGGACCGCGGCCTGCGACTGCTGCCCGCCCTGCTGGCCGTCCTCAAGACCGGCGCCGCCTACCTGCCCCTGGACCCCGGCCAGCCGGCCGAGCGGCTGCGGCTGGTCGTCGAGGACACGGCCCCCGTGGCGCTGGTCACCGAGCAGGCCCACGCCCACCTCGCCCACGACGCCGTCCCCGCCGTGCTGCTGGACGACCCGCAGGTGACCGCGGACCTCGCCCGTCGCTCCGGCGCCGACCTGACCGACGCCGAACGGCACGGCCCGACCGGCCCCTCCGACACCGCGTACATCATCCACACCTCCGGCTCCACCGGCCGCCCCAAGGGCGTGCCCGTGCCGCACGCCAACGTCGTACGGCTCTTCGCCGCCGCGGCCGAGCACTTCGACTTCCGTGCCGACGACGTGTGGACGCTGTTCCACTCCTACGCCTTCGACTTCTCCGTGTGGGAGATCTGGGGCGCCCTGCTGCACGGCGGCCGGCTCGTCGTCGTGCCCTACGCCGTCAGCCGCTCGCCGCGCGAGTTCCTGGACCTGCTGCACGGGGAGGGCGTCACCGTCCTCAACCAGACGCCGTCCGCGTTCGAGCAGTTGGTCGACGCCGACGCGGAACTCGGGCGCGGCACAGGGGCGTTGCGCTACGTCGTCTTCGGCGGGGAGGCCCTGCGCCCGGCGCGGCTGCGCCCCTGGACCGAACGGCACGGCCTGGACCGCCCGGCGCTGGTGAACATGTACGGCATCACCGAGACCACCGTGCACGTCACCCACCACCGGCTCACCGCGGCCGACCTGGACGACCCGCGCCGCGCCGGCGTCATCGGCACTCCGCTGGCCGACCTCCGGGTCCACCTGCTGGACGCCGCGGGACGCCCCGTGCCGCCCGGCGCGACCGGCGAGATGTACGTCTCCGGCGCGGGTGTCGCCACCGGCTACCTGGACCGGCCGGAACTGACCGCCGAACGCTTCCTCGACGACCCCTACGGCCCGCCCGGCACCCGCATGTACCGCTCGGGCGACCTGGCCCGGCGCCGCCCCGACGGCACCCTCGACTACGTCGGCCGCGCCGACGCCCAGATCCAGCTGCGCGGCTTCCGCGTCGAACCCGGCGAGATCGAGGCCGTCCTCGCCACCCACCCGGGCGTCACCCGCGCCGCCGTCGTACCCCGCCACGCCGACAACGGCGCCCTGCACCTCGTCGCCTACACCGTCCCCTCGGCCGACGCGCCGGTGAGCCCCGCCGATCTGCGCGCCCACGCGGCCGCCCACCTGCCCGAGCACATGGTCCCCGCCGCCTGCGTCCCGGTGGAGACCCTGCCGCTGACCGCGAACGGCAAGCTCGACGTCCAGGCCCTGCCCGACCCCGACTTCACCGCCGCCGCGTCCGGCACCCGCCCCGTCACGCCCGAACAGGCACAGGTGTGCGCCCTGTTCGAGGACGTGTTGCAGCTGCCGCGGGAGTCCGTGGGCGTGGACGCCGGCTTCTTCGACCTGGGCGGCGATTCGCTGCTCGCCACCAGACTGCTGGCTCGTCTGCGGCACGAGACCGGCGCGGAGATCCCCATCACGGCGCTGTTCGAGACGCCGACCCCCGCAGCGCTCGCACGGCGGGTCGCCGTCCGCGCGCAGGACGCCCTGCCCCGGCCGGTGCTCGGCGAGGCAGCGCGCCCCGAGCGCGTGCCGCTGTCCTTCGCGCAGGAACGCATGTGGTTCCTGCACCGGCTCGACGAGGGCGCGGCCACCTACCACATCCCGCTCCTCGTCCCCGTCGGGCCCGACCTCGACGCCGAGGCGCTCGACGCGGCCCTCGGCGACCTGGCCGACCGGCACGAGAGCCTGCGCACGGTGATCGCCGAGCACGACGGAGTGCCCCACCAGCGCATCCTGGCGCCGGGAGAGCTGCGCCCGGTGCTGCGGCGGATCGACTGCCCCGCCGCGGAGACCGCAGCCCATGTGACCGCCGCGCTGCGGCGCCGGTTCGACCTGACCACCGAAAGCCCTCTCGCGGCATGGCTGCTGGGCACCGGCACCGAGCGGGTCCTGCTGTTCGTCCTGCACCACGGCGCCGCCGACGGCTGGTCACTCGGTCCCTTCGCCGCCGACCTGTCCGCCGCCTACGCGTCCCGCCGCCAGGGGCGGGCGCCCGACTGGAACCCGCCGACGGTGCAGTACGCCGACTACGCGCTGTGGCAGCGCGCTTTGTTGGCCCCCGGACCCGACGGCCCCGGCCTGACCGAACGGCTCACCGCCCACTGGCGCACCGCGCTGGACGGCCTGCCCGAGGAGTGCACCCTGCCCGGCGACCGGCCGCGGCCCACCGCGCCGCGCGGCGGCGGCGCGCACGTCGAACTCGCCGTCGACCCCGCCCTGCACCGTGCCCTGCTGCGCCTCGCCGACCGCGAGGGCGCCAGCCTGTTCATGGTGCTGCACGCCGCCGTCAGCGCCCTCCTCACCCGCTGCGGGGCCGGCGAGGACATCGTTCTCGGCACTCCCGTGGCGGGCCGCACCGAACCCGGCCTCGACCCCCTGATCGGCCTGATCACCAACACCCTGGTGCTGCGCGCCGACACCTCCGGCGACCCCGCCTTCCGGGAGCTCCTCGCCCGGCTGCGTACCGCCGACCTGGCCGCCCTGGACCACCAGGACCTGCCCTTCGACCGGCTGGTGGAGGACCTCAACCCGCCCCGCACACCCGGCCGTCACCCTCTGTTCCAGGTGATGCTCGCCCTGCAGAACAACAAGCCTGCCGTTCTCGAACTCGACGGCGCCCGCGCCGAGTTGCAGCCCACCGCCACCGGCACCGCCAAGTTCGACCTCTTCGTGGACGTCCTGGAGCGCCACGGCCCCGAGGGCACCCCCGACGGCCTGACGCTGCACGTCGAGTACGCCACCGACCTCTACGACGCCGGCACCGCCGAGGCGTTCGCCCGCGCGCTGCACGACGTCCTGAGCACGGTGAGCGCCGACCCCGGGACCCGCCTCGGGCATCTGCCCGCGCTCCCCGAGCGCACCCCCGCCCCGGCCGCGGCCGATCCCGCCGTCCTTCAGGACGCGGCGCTGTCCGTGCCCGGCATCCGCGACGCCCACGCCCTGCCCGGAGGCGGCGACACCCCGTCGCGCCTGTACGTGGTGCCCGGGCGGTCCGACGCCGCCGAACGCGTCGAGGAGTTCCTGGACCGCGCGGGCCACGGCTCCGTCCGCGTCACGGCGGTCAACGCCCTGCCCCGGGCCGAGGACGGCACCGTGGACGGCGCGGCACTGAGCGCCCTGCCCGCCGTCGACGCGACCGCGGCCCGGACCTGGCAGGAGCGGCTCGCCCAGCTGCCCGGCGTCACCACGGTCGACGTGTCGGTCGAGAACGCCCCGGAGGAACTCGACCGGCGCCACACCGGACTGCCCGACCGCTCCGTCGAAGCCGCCCCCGCCGCCCGCACCGGGGAAGCCTCCGGCGTTCCGGCCGTCAGCGAAGGCCCCACCCTCGCCGAGCCGTCCGTGCCGAGCTGGGCCGAGGCCCTGCGCCGCGCCGCAGCACGGGACCGGGGCGACATCGTCCACGTCCACGCCGACGGCAGCGAGCACCGGCGCACCTACGCGTCCCTCGTCCCCGAGGCCTCCCGCGTCCTGGCCGGACTGCGCCGCGCCGGACTGCGCCCGGGCGACCAGGTCATCCTCCAGTGCGACGTCACCGAGGACTTCCTCGCCGTGCTGTGGGGCTGCGTCCTCGGCGGCTTCGTCGCCGTCCCGCTGACCGTCCCCGCCTCCTACGACACCCCCTCCGCGGCGCTGACCAAGCTGGAGGGCATCTGGCGGATGCTCGGCCGCCCCTGGATCGTGTGCTCCGCCGGCCGCGAGGCCGGTCTGCGCGCGGTCGCCGCCCGGCAGGACTGGCCCGGGCCGCGCATCACCACCGCCGACGCGCTGCGCGAGGCGCCCGAGGACCACGACTGGCACCCCGCCGCACCGGACGACCTCCTGCTGATGCTCATGACGTCCGGCAGCACCGGCCTGCCCAAGGCGGTGCGGCTCACCCACCGCAACGTGCTGACCCGTTCGGCCGCCACCGAGCAGATGAACGGCCTCGGCGCCGACGACGTCTCCCTGAACTGGATACCGCTCGACCACGTCACCGGCGTGGTGATGTTCCACCTGCGCGACGTGTACCTGGGCTGCCGCCAGGTCCACGCCCCCACCTCCTGGATCCTGCAGGACCCCCTGCGCTGGATGGACCTCGCCGACCGGCACCGGGTCACCGTCACCTGGGCGCCCAACTTCGCCTTCGGGCTCCTCGCCGAACAGGCCCACCGCTTCACCGGCCGCGCCTGGGACCTGTCCCCGATGCGGCTGGTGATGAACGCCGGTGAGGTCGTCGTCGCCTCCGCCGCCCGCGCGTTCCTGCACACGCTCGAACCCTTCGGCCTGCCGCAGGACGTGATGCACCCCGGCTGGGGCATGTCCGAGACGTGCTCCGTGGTCACCGACGCCGTCCTGCCCGCCGAACCCGTCCCGGACGAAGGGACGTTCGTCAGCTGCGGCCGGCCCTACCCGGGGTTCGCCATGCGGATCGTCGACGAACAGGGCACGGTCCTCACCGAGGGCGAGGCGGGCCGCTTCCAGGTCCGCGGCACCTCGGTGACCGGCGGCTACCACGACAACCCGGCGGCCAACGCCGAGGCGTTCACCGACGACGGCTGGTTCGACACCGGCGACCTGGCGTTCCTGCGCGACGGCGAGCTCCACATCACGGGCCGCGCCAAGGACGTCATCATCGTCAACGGGGTGAACCACTACAGCCACGAGATCGAGGCGTGCGTCGAGGAACTGCCGTATGCGGAGCGGAGTTTCACCGCAGCGGTGGCGGTGCGCACCGACCCCTCGTCACCCACCGACGAACTCGCCCTGTTCCTGCATCTCACCCCGGAGGCCGCCGCCGACCCGGCCCGCGCCCTGCGCGAGATCGCCGGCAAGGTCACCCGGGAGATCGGCGTCAGCCCGTCCTTCCTCATCCCCGTGGCGCGGGACGCCGTCCCCAAGACGGAGATCGGCAAGATCCAGCGCACCAGGCTCCGCAAGAGCTTCGAGGCGGGCGACTTCGACGACGAGGTGCGCCGGACCCAGCTGCTGCTGGGCACCGCGGCCACCGTCCCCGACTGGTTCCTGCGCCCGGTGTGGCAGCGCGCGGAACGCCCCGCAGCCCGTCGCACGACGTCCGGCCGGCACACCCTCGTCCTCGCGGGCGGCGACCCACAGGCCGGCGCACTCGCGCAACGGCTCGCCGACGCGCTGCGCTCCGCCGGGGGCCTGTGCACGGTGGTCGGCGAAGGACCGGCGTACACCCGGACCGACGCCGCGCACTACCGCGTCCGGCCCGCCGAGGAGTCCGACTACGCCGCGCTGCTTGGCCGGCTGGAGCAGGACCAGCGGCCCGTCGACGCCGTCCTCCACCTCGACGGGTTCCGGCCGGGGGACCCGACGGCGCCCGACGACACGACGGGCGCGGAGCGGCTGCTCGCCTTCGTCCGGGCCCTCACCGCCCGGCCCGGCCGGCAGCGCCCCGTGGACCTGGTCCACGTGTCCGCGGGCGCCCACGCCGTCCGCCCCGGCGACCACCCCTCCCCGGCCCACGCCCTGTCCGGAGCGCTGCTCAAGTCGCTGGCCGAGGAGTACGGCTGGCTGCGGACCCGGCACCTCGACCTGCCACCGGGCGACGGCACCGACCCGCTGGCCCTCCTCACGGCGGAGGCGGCCGCCGGCGCGGACGGCGCGGACGTGGCGTACCGGGACGGGCTGCGCTACGAACGCCGCCTCGCCCCCCTGCCCGACAGCCCGACCCGCACCGAGCCGCCCGCGCACGACGGCTTCACCCTGCTCACCGGAGGCCTCGGCGGCGTCGGCACCGAGATCGCCGCCCACCTGCTGCGCACCCCCGGCACCCGGCTGCTCGTCCTCGGGCGCACCCCGGAGGACGAGGCCCAGGCCCTGCCGCGGCTGCGCGAGCGCGGGGAGGTCCGCTACGCCCGCGCCGACGTCACCGACGAGGCCCGCGTCCGCGCCGCGGTCGAGGCCGCCACCGAGGCGTGGGGGGTGCCCCTGACGTCGGTACTGCACCTGGCCGGGACGCTCGTGGAGCGCCCCGTCGGGGAACTGGACGCCCCCACCTGGCGCCGGGCGCTGGAGGCGAAGGTGCGCGGCGCGTGGATCCTGCACCGGCTCACCGCCGACCACCCGGTCCACTCCTTCGTCACCTTCTCCTCGGTCAACGGCTTCTTCGGCGGCGCCATGAACGCCGCCTACGCCGCCGCCAACGCCTACCTGGACGCGCTCGCCGGGTACCGCCGTGGCCTCGGCCTGCCCGCGCAGTCGCTCGCCTGGAGCATGTGGCGCGAACGCGGCATGAGCCGCGGCTACGGTCTCACCGCGCTCACCGAGGCCCGGGGCTACCGGCTGCTCGACGTTCCCGCCGCGCTGCGCTCCTTCGACCTCGCCCGCACCCTCGACGAACCGCACCTGCTGATCGGGGCCGACCGCACCGCCCCCTGGGTGCGCAGCCACGTCGTGGCCCCCGTGCGCCAGACCCGCCGCCTGGCCGCGCGCGTCGGCCTGCGGGACGGCACCGACCTCGGCGCCCTGTACCGCGCCGTCACCGGCAGCGCCCGCGCGGCCGGCCTGTCCGACGACGGGTGGACGCTGAGCTCGGCGGGTACGAGCGCTCGCCCCGACGAGACGAGGACGGAAGACGGCCAGCGGCGGCTGGAGAGCCGGCTCGCCGAGGTGTGGTGCGACGTCCTGGGCCGCGACCGGGTGGGCCTGGACGACAACTTCTTCGACCTGGGCGGCAACTCCCTGCTCCTGGTCACCGCCCAGACCACCGTGAACCGCGCCTTCGACAGCGACCTGTCGGTGGTCGACCTGTTCGCGCACCCCACCGTCCGGGACCTGGCCCGCCACCTGTCGGCCGCCGGCACGGACCCGGTGCCGGACGCCGAGGCGCCCTCCCGGCCGGAGAGCGGCGACGGCCTGGACCGCGCCCGGGAACAGGCGCGCCGGCAACGCGCCGCCCGCGCCCGCCGCACCTCCCGTCAGGGCAAGGACCGCGGTCATGCGTGACCGGGCCGACGGCACACCGCACACCCACGAACCGGGAGAGGACGAGGCACAGGCCGTGCACGACACCACCGCACCCCACGACGAGGACTTCCCCGCCGTAGCCGTCATCGGCATGGCGGGCCGTTTCCCCGGCGCCGACGACCTGGACGCCTTCTGGGACAACCTCGCGGCCGGCCGGGAGTCCGTACGGCCCGTCACCGACGAGGAGTTCCTCGCCGCGGGCGGCGACCCGCGCGACCTCGACGACCCGTCACTGATCCGCAAGGCGTCGGTCGTCGAGGGCATCGACCGCTTCGACGCCGGCTTCTTCGGCTACAGCCCCGCCGAGGCCGCCGTCGTCGACCCGCAGCAGCGACTGCTGCTGGAGACGGCCTACCACGCCCTGGAGGACGCCGGCTGCCTCGGCACCGACCGGTCCGGAGAGACGTTCGGCGTGTACGCGGGGGCGGGCGACAGCCGCTACTACCCGACCCACGTCCACCCCCGCTTCGCCGGGCAGCCCGGCTCGGTGGCCCTCGTCCACGCGGCCACGGCCAACTCCCTCGGCACCCTCGCCACCCGCGTCTCCTACGAACTCGGCCTCACCGGGCCCAGCGTGTCCCTGCAGACGGCCTGCTCCACCGCGCTGGTCGCCGTGCACACCGCCTGCCAGGATCTGCTCGACCACCGCTGCGACACCGCGCTCGCCGCCGCCGTCTCCCTCAACCCCTCCGCCGTGCTGGGCTACCGCCACGTGCCCGACGGACCCTTCTCGCCCGACGGGCACTGCCGGGCCTTCGCCGCGGACGCCGCCGGCACCTCCTCCGGCGACGGAGTGGGAGCCGTCGTCCTCAAGCGGCTGGAGGACGCCCTCGCCGACGGCGACCGCATCCGCGCCGTGATCCGCGGCAGCGCCGTCAACAACGACGGCCGCCGCAAGGTCGGCTTCAGCGCCCCCAGCGCCGCCGGACAGACCGAGGTCGTCCTCGCCGCGCAGGCGCAGGCCGACGTCGACGCCGGCACCATCGGCCTGATCGAGGCGCACGGCACCGCCACCAAACTCGGCGATCCGATCGAGGTGTCCGCCCTGACGGAGGCCTTCCGGCACAGCACGGACCGGACCGGATTCTGCGCGCTCGGCTCGGTCAAGACCAACATCGGCCACCTGGGAGCCGCCGCCGGCATCGCCGGCCTCATCAAGGCCGTTCTGGCCCTGGAACACCGGCAGATCCCGCCGAGCCTGCACTTCGACCGGCCCAACCCGCTCATCGACTTCGACGCGAGCCCCTTCCGCGTGCCCACCGCCCTGGAGGACTGGCCCGAGGGGGAGCACCCCCGCCGGGCCGCCGTCAGCGCCTTCGGCATCGGCGGCACCAACGCCCACGTCGTCCTGGAGGAGGCCCCCCGCGTCGCGCCCGCCGCGCCGCGCCCGCCCGAGGAGGGGCGCCGCGTGGTGCTGCCGCTGTCGGCGCGCACCGCCGGAGCCCTGCGCGGCCAGGCCGAGGCACTCGCCCGGCATCTGGAGCGCCGCCCGGAGCTGCGCCTGGACGACGTGGCCCACTCCCTGCGCACCGACCGGCCCGCGCTGCGCCACCGGCTCACCGTCTCGGCCGCCTCCCGCGCCGAGGCCCTCGACGCGCTGCGCTCCGCCGCCCCCGCCACCCCGCCGCTGTCCGACGATCCGGTCCGGGTGGCGTTCCTGCTGCCCGGCGGCGGCACCCAGTACCCCGGCATGGGCAAGGAGCTGTACCGCGACCACGCCGTCCACCGTGACACCGTCGACGAGTGCGCCCGCATCCTGCGGCCCGTCCTCGGCAGCGACCTGCGCACCGCCCTCTTCGAGGAGCGACGGCCCGACGACCTCTCCGCGTTCCTCGGACTCGTCGTCACCGAGTACGCCCTGGCCCGCACCCTCATGGAGTCGGGCGTGCACCCCGACGCGCTGATCGGCCACTCGCTCGGCGAGTACACGGCCGCCTGCCTGGCCGGCGTCATCGACCTGGCGGACATGCTGCCCCTGGTCACCGAACGCATCCGGCTCATCAGCTCCGCCGGCGGAGCCACGGTCGGCGTCGCCGCCCCGGCCGACGAGATCCGGCCCCTGCTCGACACCGACCTGTCTCTGGCCGCCGTCAACGGACCCCACGCCTGCACCGTCGCCGGGCACCTCGACGCCGTCGCCCGCTTCGAGGCCGAACTCACCCGTCGCGGCGTCCCGTTCCGCCGCCTGCGCATCCCCGTCGCGGCCCACTCCCACGTCCTGGACCCCGTCCTGCCGGCCTACGAGACCCACCTGCGCCAGGTCACCCTGCGCCCGCCGCGCATCCCGTACGTCACCAACGTCACCGGCACCTGGATCACCGAGGCCCAGGCCACCTCCGTACGGCACTGGATCGACCACACCCGCGCCACCGTCCGGTTCGCCGACGGCGTCACCGCCCTGTGGGACCGGCTGCGCCCCGTCCTCGTCGAGATCGGGCCCGGCGACACCCTGACCAAGCTCGCCACCGGCCGGCTCACCGACGAGGCACCGGTCACGGTGACCACCATGCGGCACGCCAAGGCCGAGGCGTCCGACGGGTTCGTCCTCGCCGAGGCACTGGGACGCCTGTGGAGCGCGGGCGTGGACAGCGCCCTGCCCCCGGTGCCGGGGGCGCCCCGACGGGTGCCGCTGCCCCCGTACGCCTTCGAACGCCGGCGCCACTGGATCGACGCGCCGGGCGCCCGGACGGACCCCGCCACGTCCGACGACACCGCGGCCGCCGCGGACTCCGGCCTCGCCCCACGGCCCCGGCTGACGACCGAGCACGTACCGCCCCGCACGGACCGCGAACGCGAGGTCACCCGGCTCTGGGAGGAGACCCTCGGCATCGGCGGCATCGGGCTGCACGACAACTTCTTCGACCTCGGCGGCGACTCGATGCGCGCCGTGCTGCTGGCGGGGCGTCTGCGCCAGGCCGGTGTCCTCGACGTCCCGGCGGCGACCCTGCTGGCCGCACCCACCGTGGCCGGGGTGCTCGCCACGGCCGGCGAGCCGGACGAGAAGGCGCCTGCGGCGGCCCCCACCGCGCTCGGCCCCCTGCTGCCTTTGCGCGCCGAAGGCACCGCCACGCCCCTTTTCTGCGTCCACCCCGGCGCGGGCATCGCCTGGCGCTACACGGGTCTGCTGCCCCACCTCGGCGGCGACCAGCCCGTCCACGGCATCCAGGCGGCCGGCCTCGACGGCACCCGGCCGCCCGCCCCGGACGCCGCCGCCATGGTCGCCCACTACCTCGACCTGGTGCGCCAGGTGCAACCCCACGGTCCCTACCGGCTGCTGGGCTGGTCCTACGGCGGATTCGTCGCCCACGCCATGGCCTGCGCCCTCCAGCGCGACGGGGAGCGGGTGGAACTCCTCGCCATGCTCGACGCCCCTCAGCCGCACGGCACCGCCCACGATGCGGAGGCGGCCGAACGCCAGGTCGCCGCCCTGCTGGCCAGGGTGGCCGGGCTCGCGGTCGACGGGGCGCCCGTGGAGACCGTCCTGGACCGGATCGACGCCCGGGTCACGGCCGACCCGTCGAGCGTCCCCGTCACCCGCGCCGAGGCCGCCGCCATCGCCGTCGTCATGCGCAACAACCTGCGCATCGCGCCCCAGTTCGCCCCCGGCGTCTACCGCGGGGACGTGCTGTTCTTCAGTGCCGCGGAGGAGCAGCCCGGCGACTTCCCGGCGGACCTGGCGGTGCTGCCGGGCAAGGCCGACAGCTGGCGGCCCTACGTCGACGGAACCCTCCACGACCACCACGTGCCCTGCGGCCACTACGAGATGACCGAACCCGAACCCCTCGCCCGTATCGGCGAAGCGGTCGCCAAGGCCCTGCGCGGTCTCGGCGACCGGGCCTCCACCTCCCCATCCCCCTGAACCCCGCGTCGAGGAGAACCAGCGTGCGTGCGACCCAGGACATCTACGAACTCGGCGACGCGCCCGAGATCGGCACCGCCCCGAAGAAGATGTACGCCTCGCTCATCCGCCGTGAGCGCTACGGACAGCCCGTCGACGCCTTCCGCACCGAGGTGGTCGACGTCCCGCCCGTGGGGCGCGGCCAGGTCCTGGTGAAGGTGATGGCGGCCGGCATCAACTACAACAACGTCTGGGCGGCGCTCGGTTCGCCGCTCGACGTGATCGCCGCGCGGCAGAAGGCAGGCGCCACCGAGGACTTCCACATCGGCGGCTCCGACCTGTCCGGGATCGTGTGGGCGGTCGGCGAGGACGTGCGCGGGGTGAAGCTCGGGGACGAGGTGGTCGTCCTCGCCAACCGCTGGGACGAGAAGGCCGAGGACATCCGCCTCGGCGGCGACCCCACCTGGTCCTCCAGCCAACGGGTGTGGGGCTACGAGGAGAACTACGGCTCGTTCGCCCAGTTCGCGGTGGTCGACGACTACATGTGCCACCCCAAGCCCGCCCGGCTGTCGTGGGCGGAGGCGGCCTGCTACATGGCGACCGCCGCCACCGCCTACCGCCAGTTGTTCGGCTGGCCGCCGCACACGGTGCGCCCGGGCGACCCGGTGCTGATCTGGGGCGGCGCCGGCGGACTCGGCTGCGTCGCCATCCAGCTGGTCCGGCACGTCGGCGGCATCCCCGTCGCCGTCGTCTCCAGCGAGGAACGCGGCGAGTTCTGCCTCAAGCTGGGCGCCGAGGGCTACATCGACCGGCGGAAGTTCGGCCACTGGGGACGGCTGCCGGACACCTCCGACGACGAGGCCATGGGCCGCTGGCTGTCCGGGGCCCGGGCCTTCGGGCGGGCCTTCTGGGACGTACTGGGAGAGCGCCGCAGCCCGCGCATCGTGCTGGAGCACTCCGGCGCCGACACCATTCCCACGTCCCTGTACCTGTGCGACAACGGCGGCATGGTCGTCCTCTGCGGCGGCACCACCGGCTACAACGGTGACGTCGACCTGCGGTTCCTGTGGATGAGGCAGAAGCGCCTGCAGGGCTCGCACGTCGCCACCGCCCGCGAGGCACGCGAGGTGACGCGGCTGATCGACCAGGGAATCATCGACCCCTGTCTCTCCCGAACCTTCGATTTCGACGAGATCGGCCTCGCGCACCAGCTCATCCACGACAACCGTCACCCGGCAGGGAACATGGCCGCCAGAGTCGGCGACCGCGGGTGATTCACGCCCGGCCGGAGGGGTACCTGCGGCGGGGTACGACGCACACGCACCTCCCGGAGGTACCCCCATGGGCAAGCTGGGCGACATGATGAACAAGGCCAAGCAGATGGCCAAGGGTCACCCCGACCAGGCGGACAAGGGCGTCTCGCACGCCGAGCGCATGGTCGACGAGCGGACGGGCAACAAGTACGACGCCAAGACCGACAAGGCGGCCGACGCTGCGCGCCGTTCCTACCGGGACGGCGGCGGCACGCCCGAGCGCTGAACCGGCCCGCCGCCCGCCCCTGGTGCGCCGGGGGCGGGCGGCGCCCGCTCAGCCGCGGGTGCCGGCCCGGCCGGTGACGTAGCTGAAAGCTCCCGCACCGACGCGCACGACCCGCACCCGCACGGCGTGGGCGGGATCGGCGCGCAGGCACACCCGCAGGCCGTCCCCGCAGGGCGAGACCCGCAACCCGCGCAGACTCCTCTCCGGACCCTCCCGGCCCTCACCCGTCATCACGGTGAGGGCCTTCCACGCCGACTCCTTGGCGGAGAACAACTCCGTCACCGACCAGAGCGCGTCCGCACCGGGCGGCAACTCCGCCTCCGCGAGCAGGGACTCCTCGTCCTCGCGCAGCACCAGGCGGGCCGCTTCACGGGGGAGGGGCCGCAGTTCCAGGTCGCAGCCGACCGGCAGGTCCCGGCCGGGGGCACCGGCCACGGCGACGGCGATGCCCGTACTGTGCGAGATCGACGCGGTCCGGCCCGGCGGGAACACCGGCAGACGCCCCGACCGGGGAATCTCCCCGCAGTCCAGCCCCACCGCACGCAGGGCCCGCCGGGCGGCCCGCCGGCCCGCCAGGAACTCCAGCCGGCGCCTCGGCGGCATCGCCGCAGCGGCGGCCGCCTCGGCGGGCCCGGCCGGTTCCGGATCCGGCTCCGACACCGCGGCCACGCCCAGCCCGAGCCCGGCAGCGGCCACGAGCGGCCCGAGCGCCACCAGGCCCCCCACGACCGGTGCTGTCCCCACGGACTCCACACCGGCCCGATCCCACGAAGCGGCCGTCCACACGACTTCCCCATCGGCCTGCACCGACCACACGGCTTCCGCACGTGTCCGGGCCCGTGTGCGTACAGCAGCGGCCCGGTCCGGCCGCGACGGAGACGCCGTGGCCGGACCGGGCCGCATCGGGCTCCCGGTCATCGCCGTTCGCCGCCGCACGCGCTCACGCCCGCAGCAGCTTCTTGATGATCTTCCCGGCGGGATTGCGCGGCACCTGCTCGATGAACTCGACCCGCCGCGGCCGCTTGTACGGCGCCAGCAGCCCCGCGACATGGGCGAGCAGCTCCGCCGTGCCCGGCTCCGTGCCCGTCTCCGGGACGACGTACGCCAGCGGCACCTCGCCGTAGTCCTCGTCGGGCATGCCGACGACCGCCGCGTCCCGGACCGCCGGGTGGGTCATCAGGGCGCGCTCGATCTCCGAGGGGTACACGTTCTGGCCCGCCCGGATGATCACGTCCTTGGTGCGGTCCACCAGGCTGATGCGGCCCTCCTCGTCCATGAAGCCGAGGTCGCCCGTCCTGATCCACCCTTCCCGGGTGATCTCCCGCGTGGCCTCCGGGTCGTTCCAGTAACCCTGCATGACGCCCGGCCCGCGCACCACGATCTCGCCGATCTCGCCGGACGGCAGCTCCCGCCCGGTCTCGTCCACGGCACGGGCGGACATGCCCGGCACGACCCGCCCGCACGGGATGCGGGCGGTGACGTCTCCGGGCGCGGGGTGCTCGTCGGGACCGAGCGTGACGAACGGGCCGCCCACCTCGGTCATGCCGTACACCTGCCGGAAGCCGCACCCGAGTCGCTCCACCGCGTCGGCGTAGACGTCGAGCGGCATCGGGGCAGCCCCGTACAGCACCTCCCGCAGGGAGGACAGGTCGGTGCGCAGGGACGCCTTCGCCTGGAGCATGAAGCGCAGCATCTGCGGCACCATCCACATATGGGTGGCGCGGTGCGCCTCCACCGCGGACAGCGCCCGCTGCGGGGTGAACCCGGGCATCAGCACGACCGTCGCGCCGGCCGCCAGGTAGGTCAGGGAGACGACCATGCTGCCGTGGTACAGCGGGCAGCAGTTGACCATGACGATGTCGTCCGTGGGGCGGGCCATCACCAGCCAGCCCAGCGCGATGGCGCGGAACGACGCGCTGTCGACGGTCACCCCCTTGGCCTGCCCGGTGGTCGCCGACGTGTGCAGCACGGCGATCGGGTCCGTGTCGGCGACGTCCGGCAGGTCCCGCTCGGCGGCCAGCGTGCCCAGCGCTGCGAAGGCGGGCTTGTCGAAGGCCACCCGGAGCCGCACCGAGGACGGCAGTCCGGTGTGCCGGTCCAGCAGCTCGGACTCACCGAGGACGGCCACCGCGCCGACGCGCTCGACGATCCCGGCGACCTCGGGCTCGGCCAGACTGTGGTTCAGCGGGACGAAGAGCGCGCCGAGCCGGGCCAGCGCGAAGTAGCTCTCCAGGACCTCGATCCGGTCCTTGGACAGCACGGCCACCCGGTCGCCCCGCCGGATCCCCAAGTCGGCCAGACCGCGCGCGAGTTGCAGCGTACGGTCATGCAGTTCGGCCCAGGTGACGCTGCGTTCCTCGTCCACCAGCGCGGTCCGGCCGGGCCGGCACTGACGGTTGCGCTCCAGCAGTTGCGTCAGCCACATCACACACCGCCGCTCGCCCTGGCGGCCGTGCGCTCGGCCACGAAACGCTCGTAGTCACCGATGGTGCGCAACTCCTCCATGTCCTCGGCGGTGATCTCGACGCCGAGCCGCTGCTCGACCAGCAGGACGAGACGCACGAGGTCCCCGGAGTCGATGCCGCTGGCGGCCAGGTCGGCGTCGTCTCCGATCCGGTCGGCGTACTCGACGGTGCCGGTGAGTTCGACCAGCAACTCCCTGATGGTGCTCATGGTTTCCCCTTTCGCCCCGGCGTGCCGGCCGCCGCGGTCCACGACTGTCACCCCGTCAAGAGGCGGCCGCGGCCGATCTCACTCCCCGGGCCTTCCCGTGAGCTTTGTCACGCGCCCGAACCTGACGCGGCGGGGATAGCCGGGCCCCGGCCCCGGCCTCTTACCGCAACGAAGCAACCCGTTCCGCCCGGCCCGCGGCGGGCGGTTCCCCAGCCGAAGGAGTGATGCGCGTGCCCAGGCAGCCGGTACGGGTCCGGGGACGGTGCCCGCAGCACGGCACCGCGGCGGCGGTCACCGGACGCCCGGGCGGTGCCCGGTGACCGCGCCGACCACCACCCCTGCCACCGCGGCCGCCGCGGCCGCCCCGGACGAGGACGAGCTGCTAGCCCACTTCGACGCGCTCATCGCCGACGGCGAGACGATCGAACCGCGCGACTGGATGCCCGACGGCTACCGCCGCATGCTGGTCCGTCAGATCGCCCAGCACGCCCACTCCGAGATCATCGGCATGCAGCCCGAGGGTGCCTGGCTCACACGCGCCCCGTCCCTGCACCGCAAGTCGGTCCTGCTCGCCAAGGTGCAGGACGAGGCGGGCCACGGCCTGTACCTGTACTCCGCGGCCGAGACGCTCGGCGTGGACCGCGCCGACCTGCTGGACGCCCTGCACCACGGCCGTCAGCGCGCCTCGGCCACCTTCAACCATCCCGCGCTGACCTGGGCGGACACCGGCGCCATCGCCTGGCTGACGGACGGCGCGGCCGTCATCAACCAGGCCCCCCTGTGCCGCACCTCCTACGGGCCCTACGCGCGGGCCATGCGCCGCGTCTGCCAGGAGGAGGCCTTCCACGTGCGGCAGGGCTACGACCTGATGCGCGCCCTGTGCGAGGGGACGCCGGAGCAGAAGGAGATGGCGCAGGACGCGGTGAACCGCTGGTGGCTGCCGGCGGTGGCGCTGATGTTCGGACCGCCCGACACCGAGGCGGGCGGCGCCGACGCGCGCACCGCCGCGCTGGGAGCGGCGGTCTCCCGCCGCGCGATGGCCTGGGGCATCAAGCGCCACACCAACGACGAACTGCGCCAGCGTTTCGTCGACACCTGCGTCCCGCAGGCCGAGCGCCTCGGCCTGACGCTGCCCGACCCGGCGATCCGCTGGAACGAGGAGCGCGGCCACTACGACTTCACGCCCGTCGACTGGGACACCTACCGCACGGCCCTGGGCGACGACACCCACTGGGCGCGCCGGCGCATCGCGAACCGGCTGGCCGCGCACGAGGACGGCGCCTGGGTCCGGGAGGCCGCCGTCGCGTACGCCGCGAGGACGGACGAGCCCGCGGGAGCGGCCGTATGAGCGCGGCACGGGAAGGCGCGCCGGCCTCCTGGGAGGTGTTTCTGCGGGCCCGCAGGGGCCTGGCCCATCAGCACGTGGGGTCGGTGCGCGCGGCCGGCCCGGACGCGGCCCTGGCCGCCGCCCGCGATCTGTACGCACGGCGCGGCGAGCCCCTGTCGCTGTGGGTCGTCCGCTCCGACGCCCTGCACACGGCCTCCCCGGACGAACGCGACCCGTACTTCGCGGGCGCCCGCCACAAGCCGTACCGCTACCCCGAGCACTACGCGCCGCTGACCGAGAAAGGCCCCGAAGGTGAGCACCACGAGTGACGTCACGGCGGCGCGCCCCGGCCCCCAGCCGGGCGAGCCGCCGTCCACCGCCGATCCCGACCTCGCCCGGCACCTGACCTGCCTCGGCGACGACGCCCTCGTCCTCGCACAGCGGCTGTGCCAGTGGATCACCCGCGCGCCGACCATCGACGAGGACCTGGCCCTGTCCAACATCGCCCTCGACCTCATCGGCCACGCCCGCACGCTCCTCTCCCGCGCCGGCCGCCTCGACGGGACCGGCCGCAGCGAGGACGACCTCGCCTACACCCGCTCCGAGCGCGAGTTCACCAACGCCCTGCTGACCGAACTCCCCAACGGGGACTTCGCCGTGACCGTGGCCCGGCAACTCGCCTACAGCCACTACGCCGTCCTGCACTACGAGGCCCTGGCGCACTGCGCCGACGCCGATGTCGCCGCGTTCGGCGTCCGGGCCGCCAAGGAGGTCGCCTTCCACCGGCTGCACGCCGACCGCTGGACGGTGACACTGGGACGCGGCACGCCGGAGAGCACCCGCCGCATGCGGCGGGCCCTGGAGCGGGTGTGGCCCTACACCGGCGAACTCTTCGAGGAGAGCGACGTCCTGCGCCGCCTGACCGCGTCCGGCACCGTGCCCTCACCGGCAGCGCTGCACGACACCTGGCTCGCCCGGGTCACCGAGGTCGTCACCGAGGCGGGACTCGCCGTGCCCGCTCCCAGCTGGTCGGCCACCGGCGGCCGTTCGGGCCTGCACACCGAGGAGTTCGGTCCGCTGATCGCGGAACTGCAGTCCGTGCGGCGACAGTTCCCCGGAGGCACCTGGTGAGCGGGCACGCACCGGTCACGGCCCGCCTCCGCGCCGAGGAGGTGCGCGAGCGAGTGGCCGCGCTGCCGGACCCCGAACTGCCGGTGATCGGCCTCGGCGACCTCGGCGTGGTGCACTCCGTCGCTCCCGGCGCCGACGGCGTGCTGGAGGTGGAGATCACGCCCACCTACCTGGGCTGCCCCGCGCTGCCCGAGATCACCGCGGCGGTACGGGAGGTCCTGACCGCCTGCGGTCACCCCGACGGCCGCGTACGGCACGTCCTCACGCCCGCCTGGACGACGGACCGCATCACCCCCGAAGGACGCCGCGCACTCGCCGCGCACGGCATCGCCCCACCCGTGTCCCCGGCGCCCGACGGCCCGGTCCCCGTCGCACTGGGCGCGGTTCCCTGCCCGCACTGCGGCTCGACGGCCACCCGGCCGCACAGCGCCTTCGGACCGTCCCGCTGCCAGTCGGTGCTGTGGTGCACGGCGTGCCGCGAGCCCTTCCCCCACCTGACCGCGCTGTGAGGCACACCGTGAACACCGCCCCGCCCGCCCCACGCGACCAGGCACCGACCGGTCCGCGCCACCGCACCGGCCGGCACACACTCGACGTCACGGAGGTCCGGCACCTGGCCGCCGACACGGTGGCCGTCACCCTCCACGTGCCCGCCGACCTGCGCGACGTCTTCGCCCACCACCCCGGCCAGCACGTCGTCGTCCGTCACCGCCGGGACGGTACCGAACTGCGCCGCAGCTACTCGATCTGCCCGCCACCGCACACACCCGGGGCGCTCCGCCTGGTGATCAAGAGGTCCGGTCCCGGAGGCTTCGGCGACCACGCCACCACCCGGCTCGCACCCGGCGCCCGTCTCGAACTCTCCCCGCCCACCGGTGGCTTCGCCCTGCCGGAGCTGCCGGGCGCCCACCACGTCCTCCTCGCGGGCGGCACCGGCATCACCCCGCTGGCCCCGATGGCCGCCCACGCCCTACGCCGGGACCCGGCATGCCGTGTCAGCCTCGTGCACTCGGTCCCCACCTCCGCCGACGCCGTGCTGGCCGACGAACTGGCCGAGGTCAAGGACGAGTTCCTGGACCGCTTCACCGTCCAGTACGTGCTCACCCGGGAGGACCGGGGGAGCGGGCCGCTCGCCCGGCGGCTGGACGCGTCCGGGGTGCGCCGGCTGCTGGCGGCCGTGGACGCCCGCCCGGGCCCGGAGACCGCGTTCGCCCTGTGCGGGCCGCCCGGCCTCGTCGCCACCGCACGGCGCGTCCTGGCCGACTCGGGAGCCGACCCGTCGCTCGTCCGCTGGGAGCTGTTCACGGCCGACGGCACGCAGCCGTCGCCGCCGGAGCATGCCGGGCGGACACCAAGGGCGGGGGAGTACCGGATCACTGCGCTGCTCGACGGGCGCCGCCGGGCCGCCACCGTGCTGCCGGACGACCCGGCCCTGCTCGACGGGCTGCTGCGCAGCCACCCCGACGTGCCGTACGCCTGCCGTGAGGGCGTCTGCGGCAGTTGCCGCGCGAAGGTCCTGTCCGGACAGGTGACGGCGGACCGTGAGCACGCCCTCGACGAACGGGACCGCGCCGCCGGCTACACGCTCGTCTGCCGCGCGAGGCCCCGCACCCCTGAGCTCCTCCTCGACTTCGACGCCTGACCCCGCCCGCCACGCCACCCTCAGCGAAGGAGCCCCACGATGACCGCCACCGACCGCCACGCGGGAAAGACCGCCCTGGTCACCGGAGGCAGCCGCGGCATCGGCCGAGCCATCAGCCACCGCCTCGCCCGCGAGGGCGCCCTCGTGGCGGTCCACTACGGCCACGACCTGACGGCCGCCGAGCGGACCGTCAAGGAGATCCAGGCCGACGGCGGCCGCGCCTTCCCCGTACACGCCGAACTCGGCGTCCCCGGCGACGCCGACACCCTGTGGGCCGCCTTCGACGAGGCCCTGGCGGACCAGGACACCCCGGCCCGCCTGGACATCCTCGTCAACAACGCGGGCATCACCGTCCCCCGCCCCATCGCCCAGGTGACCGAAGCCGAATACGACCGTGCCTTCGCCATCAACACAAAGGCGCCGTTCCTCATCATCCAGCGCGGACTGGACCGCCTCCGGGACGGCGGCAGGATCATCAACATCTCGTCCGTCGCGACCCGCATCGCCTTCCCGCCGATCGTCTCCTACACCATGACCAAGGCCGCCCTGGACTACCTCACCCTCTCCCTGGCCCAGGAACTCGGTCCCCGGGGCATCACCGTCAACGCCGTCGCACCCGGCTACACCGAGACGGAGATCAACCCCACCCTCGCCGTCCCGGAGATCCGCCGCCGCTACTCCGAAGCCTCCACGTTCGGCCGGCTCGGCGACCCGGCGGACATCGCGGACGTCGTCTCCTTCGTGGCGAGCGACGACGCCCGCTGGGTGACCGGCCAGTGGATCGACGCCTCCGGCGGCGCCCACCTCGGTGTGTGACCCGTCCGCACCTCTAGGAGAAGTGATGAACGACCGCACGACCACCCTCGACGGGCCGGCCACGGACGACCCCCTGACCCGCCCCTTCGAGGGCGCCAGCCCCTACGACACGTACGTGCACGCGACCGTCCTCAACACACTGCAGCACCCGCTCACCGAGGCCCCGGACGAGATGGGCTTCCTCGTCACCACCCAGGTGATGGAACTGTGGTTCACCCTCGTCGTGCACGAGTGGCGCACCGCCAAGGTCGCCCTCGCCAAGGACGACCTGCCCGCCGCCATGGACGCGCTGGTGCGCAGCCGCCGCGCGCTGACCGCCCTGGGCGGCGCCTGGACGCCCATCGCCGCCCTGACCCCCGCCCAGTTCAACGGCTTCCGCGCCGCGTTCGGCCGGGCGTCGGGCTTCCAGTCGGCGATGTACCGGCACATGGAGTTCCTCCTCGGTGACAAGTCCGCCGGACTGCTGCGCGCCCACCGCGGCGACCCGGCCGTCCACGAGGCGCTCGCCGAGACCTACCGCGAACCGTCCCTGTACGACGAGGTGCTGGCCTACCTTTACCGCCAGGGCCTGCCCGTCCCGCACCACGTCCGCGAACGGGACGTGACCAGCCCCTACGACGGTGATCCCGGCGTGGTGGAGACCTGGCGGCGCGTCTACGCCGGACCGCAGCACCACCCCCACCTCGCACTCGGCGAACTGCTCACCGACATCGCCGAACTCGTCACCCGCTGGCGCTTCGACCACGTCCTGGTCGTCCGTCGGGCCATGGGAGCCAGACCCGGCAGCGCCGGATCGGCCGGGCTCGCCTGGCTGGAACAGCGGGCGGCCCGGCCGGTCTTCCCCGAACTGTGGGAGGTGCGCTGTGACGTCTAGGACGATCTCCGCCTTCGCGGCCGAGGAGGAGCAGCGGGTCCTGAGCCTGAAGCCGGTCCTGGCACCGGTCCACGGCCGCTACGGGGATCACCCCCACCAGTCCTACGACGCCTGGCCGTCCGAGGACCCCGACGCCCCGCTGGTGATCCTGCTGCACGGCGGCTACTGGCGCTACGACCGGATGCACCTGACCCCCTTCGCGGCCTGGCTCTCCTCGCAGGGCTTCAGCGTGCTGCTCCCGGGCTTCCGCCGGTCCGGCGGCGCGGGCGGCTATCCCGAGACCTTCGACGACGTCGCCCGCATCGTGGACACGCTGCCCGAGGGGCGGCCCTACGTCCTGGCCGGCCACTGCTCCGGCGGGCACCTGGCCCTGTGGTGCGCCGCCCGCGGCCTGCTGCCGCCCGGCTCCCGCTGGCACACCCGCACCCTGCCGACGAGTGTGCTCGCCCTCGCGCCGATCACCGACCTCACCGCCACCCGCCGCGACCGCCTCAGCAACGACGCCGCCCTGCAACTCCTCGGCGGCGAGGAGCACTTCACCGAACGGCTGGCCGAGGTCGACCCCCTCACCCTGCTGGGCGGCGCCGGGACCACCGGTGTCCCCACCGTGCTGCTGCACGGCGCCGCCGACGAAGAGGTCCCGCTCACCCAGTTCAGCGACTACGCGGCCGTGCACCGGGACCTCAGGACGGTCGTCCTGCCCGGCACCGGCCACTACACCCTCATCGAACCCGGAGCTCCCGGCGCCCACGCGGTCGCCGGCACCCTCCGGGACATGGCGGCCGCCTCCACCCCGGCGGGGGCCGGCCGCTCGGGCGAGGAGGCCCCACACCGATGACCACCGCACTTTCGGACGCCACCGCCCTGCGCGCGCAGGCAGCGCGGCTCGACGCCGACGACCCCCTGGCCCCCGTCCGCGAACGCTTCCTGCTCCCACCGGACGTCGTCTACCTCGACGGCAACTCCCTGGGCCCGCTGCCCGCCGCCGTGCCGGCGGCCCTGGACGACGTCGTACGGCGCCAGTGGGGCACCGCACTCATCGGCTCCTGGAACGCGGCCGGCTGGTGGCAGGCGCCGCTGCGCGTGGGCGACGCCATCGGCACACTCATCGGGGCCGCGCCGGGGCAGACGGTCGCCGGCGACTCCACCAGCGTGCAGTTGTTCACCGCGCTCGACGCCGCCGCCGCACTCCGCCCGGACCGCCCGCTGCTGGTCACCGACCCCGGGCACTTCCCCACCGACCGCTACCTCGCCGACGCGGTCGCCCGCCGCCGCGGCCTCCAGGTACGGCACGTACCGCCGCCGGACCTCCCGCACTTCCTCGCCACCGAGGGCCCCCGGGTCGCCCTCGTCAGCTACTCGCCCGTCGACTTCCGCACCGGCGAGCTGTACGACATGCGGGCGCTGACCCGGGCCGCCCACGACGCCGGCGCCCTCGCGGTGTGGGATCTGTGCCACGCCGCCGGCGCCCTGCCCCTGGAGGTCGACGCCCTCGGCGTGGACCTGGCGGTCGGCTGCGGCTACAAGTTCCTCTCCGGCGGCCCGGGCGCCCCCGCCTTCCTCTACGTGGCACAGCGCCACCACGCCGCGCTGGAGACGCCGCTGCCCGGCTGGACCGGCCACGCCGACCCGTTCGCCCTGGCGCGGGACTACACACCCGCGCCAGGCATCGCCCGGGCCCGCATCGGAACCCCGCCCATCCTGTCCCTGCTCGCCCTCGAAGCGGCCCTCACCGCCTTCGACGGCGTCGACCTGCACCAGGTGCGTGCCAAGAGCCTGTCCCTCACGGGCTTCCTCCTGCGCTGCGCGGACGAACTCCTGGCGCCTCTCGGCTTCACCTCGGTCACCCCGTCCGACCCCGGCCGCCGCGGCAGTCAGGTCACCCTGCGCCACCCCCACGCCCACGGACTGGCCGTCGCCCTGGCCGGGCGCGGTGTCGTGGCCGACATGCGCGCGCCCGACCTGCTTCGCTTCGGCGTCAACGCCCTCTTCACCAGCCACGGGGATCTGCTCACCGCCGCTTCGCGACTGCGCGACCTCACCGTGGAGAGCGCGTACGACATGGCCCCTCCCAGCGCGGGACCGGTGACCTGAGCGGGCCGTGACGAGGCGGCTGCCGCGACGTCCAGGCTGGGCGGACGGGCGCAAGCTCCGCGTGGGCGAGTCGTCGTACGGACGCCGCACCGGTCGCACACCGTTCGCCCAACCTCGCCGGCACGCCCGCGCACGCCCCGCCCGTCGGAAATGGCGGCACCGTCCGAGTGCCCGGCCAGGCCGTACCGCCGTAGGGCACCGCGAGGCGCCCTCTCGCAGGCGGGGATCGGCCGCATGTCTCTCCGATGCGCGGTAACAGCTGTTACCATGCGGGCATGGCCAAAACACAACTGGGTGCACGGGTGGACGAGGACGTCGCGGAACTCGCGAAGAAGCGCGCCGCCGACCTGGGCCTGAGTATCGGGGACTATCTCGCCCGGCTGGTGCAGGACGACGCCAGCGGTCTGCGTGAACGCGCGGTGGACGCCGCCGCCCGCTTCCTTGCCGAGCACCAGACGATCTTCGACGACGCCGAAGATGCCCAGCAGCCGCGGAGCGCTCGGGGAACGCACGCCGCCTGATGAACCTGAACATCGACGTCCCCTGGATCCTGCAGGTCGCCGAGGCCGCCGGCGTGAACGATCCGGCCCCCGACGACTACGGCGTCCCCGTGTCGGCGGTCGCCCGCCACCGCGCCGTGCTGTTCGAACAACCCGTCTACGACGGCCCCTACGCCAAAGCCGCTGCACTGGTACACACCCTGGGCCGCTGCCGCTGGCTGGAACGCTCCAACATGGCCGTCGCCGCAGCCACCGGTGTCATGTACCTCGAGGCCGCCGGGATCACGGTCAAACCCACTCGGGAGAACGCCGTGGCCCTCAAGGACCTCCTCCTGGACCCGGCCTGCACCGCCGGGAAGATCGCCGCCCTGCTGCGGACCTGGCCCACCGCCACCTGAGAAGCCCGGTGACCCACCGCGCCCTGGTACGGGCTCACTCCTACAGCCCCGGTGCGCCCCACACCGGAAACCAGCGGCCCAGGTCACCCTCTACGGGCAGCTCCCCGGCGAGCACCGCCCGGATCCGCAGCTCCAGTGCGTTGTCCCGCCGCTGTCGGTCGCCGGGCAGCGGGGCGAAGGGGTAGAACGTGCCGCGTTTGTAGAGGTAGACAAGGGCGACACGGCGTCCGCCGCCGTCACGGAAGCCGGCCAGTGAGCAGAGGAGCTGCGGTCCAAAACCGCCGGCCTCCAGCTCCATGTTCACCGCGTGCACGTCGTTCACCAGGAGCGACAGCTCGTCGGGTGAACGACGGGAGACGAGCCAGGAGTATCCGTAGGAGTCGCGGCTCAGCTCGACCGGCGCTCGGCCGACGTCCGCGTCCAGGAGGGCGCGGACCTCGCGGTGCGTCTGCTCGAAGGCCGCGCCCTCGACCGTCGCGAAGCACACGGCACCGTGCCCGGTGGGCCGGAAACCGGTCGCGGCCTCCAGGCTCACCGCCGCTGAGGGCAGCGCGAAGAGCCGGTCCAGGTCCGGTCCCACGGCCCTTGCCCGGCCGAGCAGGATGTCGAGCAGCCTCATGGTCGGCCGCTCAGGGCTTTCCGGGCAGTGCCGCCTCACCCAGCTCCGCGGAGATACGGCCGAGCTGGTCGAGCCGTTGCTCCAAGCTGGGGTGGGTGGCGAACAGCCGTCCGAGGCCCGGATCGGCGCCGAAAGCGGGGGTGAAGTAGAACGCGTTGAAAGCCTGAGCCGTGCGCAGATCCTGTGTCGGTATCCGGGCGATGTCGCCGGTCACCTTCGTCAGCGCGGACGCCAGCTCAGAGGGCCGCCCGGTGAGCAGGGCGGCGGCCCGGTCCGCCGCCAGTTCCCGGTACCGGGACAAGGCCCGCACCAGCAGGAAGCTGAGCGCGTACACCGCCGCGGAGACGCCCATGACGATCGCGAGCAGCGCCACGGTGTTCTGGTCCCGCCGGCCGCCGCCGAAGAGCTGCGAGTAGAAGGCGAACCGCACGAGCAGTCCCGCGACCACGCCCAGGAAGGACGCGATCGTGACCACGGCGACATCCTTGTGCGCCACGTGTGACAGCTCGTGCGCGAGCACGCCCTCCAGCTCGGCGGGCTCCAGCCGCCGCAGCAGGCCGGTCGTCACGCAGATCACGGCCTTGTCCGGGGTCCGGCCCGTCGCGAACGCGTTCGGCATGTCCATCGACGACACGGCGACCACCGGTTTCGGCATGTCGGCCAGCGCCGACAGCCGGTCGACCACGCCGTGCAGCTCCGGGTAGTCGTCCCGGTCGACGACCCGGCCGCGCATCGCGAACAGCGCGATCCGGTCGGAGAACCAGTACTGTGCCCCGAACAGCAGAGCCACGATCACCACGACCAGCGCCCAGGACTTCAGCAGCACGATCAGTGCCGCGACGAACCCCACGTACAGCAGACCGAGCAGGAACAGCGTGACACCCATCCGCACGGTCAGCCCCCGGTCGTCCCGGAAACGGCTGCGCATCTGCACCACCTCGCAGTCGGGCATGCCCGCTGTCCAGTGTGCACCCGCTCTGTCCGGACTTCTCGTCGCCCGCTGGATCACCGAGCACCGACGCGACACCCGCTGAGAGGCGCAGCGCTCCGAGGGCTTCGAAGCGTAGTCCTGGCCGTCGACGAGACCCGCTGATGCTCAGGTGAGGACCAGCCAGCGGCGGCCGTCGATCAGCTCTCGAGCCGCGTCGAGGTGGCCTGCATGGCACGCAGTCTCGGTGATGACGTGCAGCAGGACGTCGCGCACGGTGTGCAGGTGCGGTTCACCGAACAGATCGTGGGGCCACCAGGCCAATGCGGTGTCGGCAGGGGCAGCGGCGACGACGGCATCGGCGAGTTCCGCCTCCCGGCGATAGAGGTCGAGTACTTCGCTGACCGGTACGTCCGGGGCCACCTCCCACGCTTCGTCGCCGCTCGTCAGACCATGAATGACCTCCTCGTCCCCGGCCACGACTGCGCGGAACCAGAACCGCTCCACGTCGAGCGCCAGGTGTTGGACCAGCCCCAGGCAGTGCCATCCGGAGGGCAGCACGGGCCGTCGAAGATCCTTGGCGTCGAGTCCGTCAAGGATGCCGAGAACGTGGCGTCGCTGTCCGGTGAGAACCCGAAGAAGCGCCCTTAGCTCACTGTCTGAAACGGTATCGCTCAAGCTTTCGGTCACGCTCACCAGGATCCCCGAATCCCTTCGGCTGCGCGGGGAGTTCTCCAATATGAGGGATACGTACCGGACCGAAGACGACCGGCGGGACCGTGAGGTACACAACCACTGGAGCCACCTTGCTCGCCGAGGGGTATGTCGCCAGGAAGCCGAGCGGTGCACGGTGAGGGAACTCCCCGGGCCCGACGAGGCGGCCCGGGGAGGTGGTCAGGGAGACGCCGGCGAGCACTCGACGTCCGCCCGAGGCCGCGCCCGAGGTCGCGGGCGATCAGAGCAGGTCGAGCACGGCTGTCCGTCCGAGGTGGTCGGTGCCCGGCCCGCCGAGCGCGGAGTCTCGGGGTGAACAGAGTCTCGCGCTGCCGCCCCTGTGTCCCGCTGACCCACCCTGGCAGCATCGCCGAGCTCAACGGCGGCCTCCGCAGCCTCGACCGCAGCTCCAGGATCGTGCTCGTCGGCGACTACTTCTCCTTCGGCAGCACCAACGCCGCCCTCACCTCAGGACAGATCGCGGCTTCACGACTCACCGTCACACTGGAGGCACAGGAGCCGAACTGACCCGGCTGACGGGACGGACGTGCTGGTGCGTCGGGCGCCGGGCGTCCTTTCGGGTGAGCACCTCGGGGCCGCTCACCGAGTCCGCCCGCGCGGGCGGACTCGGTGACCGTCACGACGCGGTCCCGGCCACGGTGGCCGTGCCACCGGCCCGCCGTGCGCTCCTCGGCCCCGCGTCGGGTCGGCGCGGTCGGCGGACGCCGGCGGTGATGCGGGCCCAGTTGCCACTGCCGTGTCCGTTCTCGATCGCGCGCCGATGGTGGGCCTGCACGGCCAGGGGAAGCGCGAGACTCAGGCCGCGCGACGTGCTGGTCTCGACGATGTGGTCGGACGTCGCTCCCATCATGGTGACCGTGCTGAGATCGTCGGGATGCTCCCCGGCGTCGCGGTGGCGCGCATCAGCCCGGACAGGCTGGTGAGGAACACCGTGTGCCGGGCCTGGTACATCATCCGGTCGAGGCCCCGGCCCTCGCCCAGATGCTTCGGCGTTCCCAGCAGCGCCAACGTCGCCAGGTGGCGCTGCCGGCATCTCTTCGGGGTCGCTGTAGCAGGCGTAGGCCGCCTCCGTGCCGACCATCGGTGCGAGGACCATGAAGACCTCCAGGGAGGAAGCCGGCGCCGTGGCGGCGCGACGTATGCCCGCGCCGTCATCCGCCGCGTGGGCAGCCGCCCGGGACGGCGAGCCCGCAGCAACGGGTCACGACTGTCGCTCGCGGCCTCCAGCCGCACGGCGTCGTCCCGGAGGCGCGACACGGGCGGCTCCTCAAGCGGACGCATGCGTACGACCACCACACCCGACGGGCACCCCCCGCACCGCACGGGCAGGTGGACCGGACATTCCGCTTCCCGACGACCCGCACGGACGGCAAACCACTCAACAACCCCTGATATGCATAAACAGCACATTCATGGACACCATGGAACGAAGTGATTGACGCCCACAGCCATAGGACGGAAACCCCGCCATGCTCGCAGCGGACAGGGCAGCAGACATGGCCGCGGTCTACCGTGACCTGCACGCGCATCCCGAACTCGCCTTCCAGGAAAAACGCACCGCGACGATCGTCGCCGACCGGCTACGCACCCTCGGCTACGCGACCACCACCGGAGTCGGCCGGATCGGCGTGGTCGGCGTTCTGCGTAACGGCGAAGGCCCCACCGCACTGCTCCGTGCCGACATGGACGCCCTGCCGGTACAGGAACAGACCGCACTGGCCTACGCGAGCACCTCCACCGGCACGGACAGCGACGGCAGCACCGTCCCGGTGATGCATGCATGCGGCCACGACATGCACGTCGCCTGTCTCCTGGGTGCGGCCGCCGAACTGGCGGCGGACAGGTCCTCCTGGCAGGGCACCGCGCTCCTGGTCTTCCAGCCGGCCGAGGAGACCGCCGCCGGCGCCCGGGCCATGGTCGACGACGGCCTCTACGACCGGTTCGGCCGGCCCGACGTCGTCCTGGGCCAGCACGTCGCCCCGCTACCGGCAGGACTCCTCGGGCTACGCCCCGGCCCGGCGTTCGCCGCCTCGGACTCCCTGACCGTCGTGCTCCACGGACAGGGGGGCCACGGCTCACGCCCCGAAGCGGCCGTCGACCCGGTCGTCATGGCCGCCGCGACCGTGATGCGCCTCCAGAGCATCGTCTCCCGCGAGATTGCCGCCTCTTCCACCGCCGTCGTCACCGTCGGCGCTCTGCACGCAGGCACCCGCGGCAACATCATCGCCGACCGAGCCGAACTCCGGCTCAACATCCGCACCTTCGACCCACACGTACGCACAGGGATCCTGACCGCGCTCGAACGCATCGTGCGAGCCGAAGCCACGGCCTCCGGAGCACCGCGAGAACCCGACATCGAGTCCACCGAGTCCTTCCCCGCCGTGATCAACGATGCGCAGGCATGCGCGCGCATCCAGCAAGCCTTCGCCACCGGTCTCGGCCCGGACCTGGTGATCGACCCCGGACCAGGCGCCGGGAGCGAAGACGTCGGCATCCTCGCCACCGCAGCGGACGCTCCATGCGTGTACTGGCTCCTGGGCGGAGCCGACCCGCAGTTGTTCACAGACACCCAAAGCACGGAGGACGTCATGCGCGTCGTCTCCGGCCTCCCCTCCAACCACTCTCCGCACTACGCCCCCGTCGTCGAGCCCACCCTGACCACGGGCATCGCCGCCCTCGTCTGCGCCGCGCGTGCCTGGCTCCCGCGCATCCGCTAGGAGATCCGCGACGACATGCACCAAGCCCTCGTCCCCCTCGGCCGTCGCCATCGTCCGCTGACGACGGCCGAAGACCTCAGTCTGACCCCAGGTCTCAGGGATGGGTGTCGTTGTCGCTGCTGACGTCGGGTACGCCGGCGGACACCAGGCGTTCGCCGCCACCCGGACCTGGGGGAGCACACCAAGAGGTACAGGGTGAATGCGGCTTCGACACTGCAGGAATGGTCCCACGATCCCGCTCAGAAACGGGTCATGATCGAGCGACCTACCCGGTACCGCATCGGGGGGCCCGAAAGAAACCTGCCAGGCGGGCCGACTCAGGAGGATCGAAGATGATCAACCATTCCGCCTTCGTGGTCGAGCCCTGGCGACTGCGCGAGGCCAGTCTCCACTGGGACGTCCTGGCACAGAGCGAATCGCTGTTCGCCCTGTCCAACGGACACATCGGATGGCGTGGCAACCTCGAAGAAGGCGAGCCGAGCGGCCTGCCGGGCTGCTACCTCAACGGCTTCCACGAATTGCGTCCACTGCCGTACGCCGAGGCCGGCTACGGGTACCCGGAGTCCGGTCAGACGGTCATCAACGTCACCGACGGCAAGATCATCCGTCTCATGGTCGATGACGAGCCGCTGGACCTGCGGTACGGGCAGCTGCGCCGCCACGAGCGGGTGCTCGATCTGCGCAGCGGTCTTCTGCACCGCATGTGCGAGTGGACCTCGTCGGCAGGCAAGAGCGTCCGTGTCCGGTCCACCCGTCTCGTCTCCTTCACCCAACGGGCCATCGGCGCGATCTCCTACGAGGTGGAACCGCTCGACGACAAGGTCCAGCTCGTCATCCAGTCCGAGCTTGTCGCGAACGAACCCATGCCGCACCCCAGCGACGATCCCCGGGTCGCCGCCGCTCTCGAGTCCCCGCTGCAGCCCGAGGAGAATTACGCCCACGACACGCAGCTGCGTCTGGTGCACCGCACCGCCCTCAGCGGCCTGCGGATCGCGGCTGCCGCCGACCACGTCGTACAGGGCCCGGCGTCCACTCGCACCTCCAGCACCAGCACGGACGATGTCGCCCGCCTCACCGTCATCACCGAACTCGAGCCCGGACAGACTCTCCGGCTGGAGAAGCTGGTCTCCTACGGCTGGTCGGAAAAGCGCTCCCTGCCTGCTCTACGCGATCAGGTGGAGGCCGCACAAGCCGGAGCGCGCACCCTCGGCTGGCAGGGACTGGTCGACCAGCAACGCCAATTCCTGGACGACTTCTGGAAGCACGCGGATGTCGAGGTCGACGGTGATGCTGAGATCCAGCAGGCAGTCCGTTTCGCGCTCTTCCACGTGCTCCAAGCCGCAGTCCGGGCCGAGCGTCATGGCGTCCCGGCCAAGGGCCTGACCGGCTCCGGTTACGACGGTCATGCTTTCTGGGACACCGAGATCTTCGTCCTCCCACTGCTGACCTTCATCTATCCGCACTGCGTTGCCGAGGCACTGCGCTGGCGCCAGCTCACCCTGCCTGCCGCGCGCGCCCGTGCGGACCAGCTGGGCCGCAAGGGGGCCGCCTTCCCCTGGCGGACCATCAACGGCGCGGAGTGTTCCGGCTACTGGCCGGCGGGAGCAGCCGCCTTCCACATCAACGCGGACATCGCTGACGCCGTCGTGCGCTACGTCTCGATTACCGGTGACGAGGAGTTCGAGCGTACGACCGGTGTCGAACTGCTGACGGAGACCGCCCGGATGATGCATTCCCTGGGCCACTACGACCAGCACGGCCGCTTCCACATCGACGGTGTCACCGGCCCCGATGAGTACAGCGCGCTCGCCAACGACAGCACCTACACGAACCTGATGGCTCAGGCGAACCTGCGCGCTGCCGCCGACACTGCCGAACGCCACCCACAACAGGCGGCAGCGCTCGGCGTGGACGACGAGGAGATTCGGGTATGGCGCGATGCCGCCGAAGCGATGGTCCTGCCCTACAACGACTTGCTGGGAGTCCACGAACAGTCCCGAGACTTCACCAGTCGACAGGTGTGGGACTTCGGGTCCACCGGCCCCGACGACTACCCGTTGATGATGCACTTCCCGTACTTCGACCTCTACCGTAAGCAGGTGATCAAACAAGCGGACCTGGTACTGGCGATGTACATGTTCACCGAGGTGTTTGACGCGGAACAAAAAGTACGCAACTTCGCCTACTACGAACCGCTGACCGTCCGGGACTCCTCTCTGTCCGCCTGTATCCAGGCCACCCTGGCAGCCGAGGTCGGACACCTACGACTCGCCTACGACTACCTGGGCGAGGCGGCACTGATGGATCTGGCGGACGTGGAGAAAAACACCAGGGACGGCCTGCACATCGCCTCCCTCGCCGGCAGTTGGATCGCCCTGGTCTGCGGCTTCGGAGGCATGCGCTACCACCGCACGGGAACTTTGCGTTTCGACCCCAGACTGCCCGACAGAATCAGCCGACTGGCCTTCTCGGTACAGGTGCGGCAGCGATGCCTGAGGGTCGAGATCACCGGCACCCATGCCTCATACACCTTGACGGAAGGCCAGTCCCTCCAGATCCAACACTGCGGACAGACCGTGACCGTAACCCGCGACAGCGTGGAAACTCGCCCCCTCGAGGCGCCCAACGTCCTGCCGGAACCCGCCCAGCCACCGGGCCGACGCCCGGTGCGCCCTCGCTGAGAGACGCGCGGCGAGGTGGCGTACCCACGGCCCCGCGGCAGCCTGTTCGGACTCCTCGGACTCCTCGGGCTCCCTGAGGAACCCGTCGCACGGCCGGCTCCGCAGCCGCACACCAGTGTGCCGCCACGCTGTGTCCGTCTGGGGGTTCGAGCAGCGAAACGTGACACCCACGACCCTCCGCGGGACCTCCTTCGGGAAAGGTGGCTTCCATGACAGAACTCGGCCTTCCGGACGGTATCCGGGCATGCCTTTTCGATCTCGACGGGGTCATCACGGAGACCGCCGTCGTCCACGCGGACGCGTGGAGGCAGACGTTCAACGACTTCTTGCGCCGACGGGACGGGGACTCCTACCGGCCTTTCGACGAAACCGACTACGACGAGTACGTCGACGGGCGCCCTCGCGCCGACGGCGTGCGTACCTTCCTCGAGTCCCGTGACATCCACCTGCCCGAGGGCGATCCCAGCGACCCGCCCGACAGGCTGACCGTCAACGGACTCGGCAACCGCAAGAACGAACTGCTCCTGGAGCTGATCCGCACGCGTGGTGTCGAGGCCTACGACGGCACGATCCGCTTCATCGAGGCGGTGCGCGCCGCAGGCCTGCATACGGCCGTCGTCTCCTCCAGCGCGAACTGCCGCGAAGTCCTGAGATCGATCGACGCGGAAGATCTCTTCGACGCCCGCATCGACGGAATCGTCGCCGCCGAACGGCATCTGCCGGGCAAGCCGAACCCTGACACCTTCCTTGCCGCGGCCCGTGACCTCGGCGTCGAACCGAAAGCCGCCGCCGTCTTCGAGGACGCACTGGCGGGTATGGATGCCGGGCGCTCGGGACACTTCGGGTACGTCGTCGGGGTGGACCGTGTCGGCCAGGCGGACGCACTGCGCGCCCACGGCGCCGACGTGGTCGTGCGGGACCTGGCAGACCTGGGGGAGCGCTCGTGATCACGCACACGTCCGATGCCCGGCCAGCCGGTCAGGGTGCGGGCAACAGCGGGATGACGTCAAGAGTTCGCAGCGCACCGCAGGGGCTGTGGGCCTGGCCTGGGAAGTGACCCGGTGTACGTCTCGCCCCACAGCAGTGCGAAGAAGCTCCCCATGGCCGCGTTGTCGCCGGCGACACCGACCCGGCCCGTAGAACCTGGCCGCCACGGGCCACCGTGGATTCAAGAGCTCCCACCGTAAGGCTGGAGTGCATCCGGGCGTCGATGGAGCAACGGGGCGACGAGCCGAGGAAACTCTGCGGCCGCCCCCACCGCCGGCTCAGCCACGGCGAAGCCATCTCCCCGCCCGGCACATTTCTCATGGCGCACCTGATGGATGCCCTCAGGTGATCGAGTCCGGCAGGCTGGTGGAGCGCATCACCGAGTTGGAGCGTATGCAGGTCGAGCCGGCACCGGCCGATCTGTCGCAGGCCCTGTTGCGGGAGCCCTCACGGAAGATAGGCAGCCCGGGCGCGCCGTCGGTGACCTGCAGTCGGACGCCGGCCGACGGCTGCCACGCTGGCTGCGCAAGGGCGGTCCGCCGCACCAGGACTCCGCCTCGGACAAGTGGCCGGCCCCCGATCCGGCCGATGCCCCGTCCGGACGGGAGCCCGCGTCCGGGCCCGGGCATGACGTGCTGGCGGCGCCTGGCGGCCGGGCTCCCACGTGTGGGCGGCCCGGCCGGGCCCAAAAGCGACCCCAGCTTCTGCCCCTGCTGGACAAGGTCCCACCCGTAGCCGGCATGGTCGGGCGGCCACGCAGACGGCCGGACATGCTGTTCACCGACCGCGGCTACGACCACGACAAGTACCAGCGACTGCTGTGGAAACGCGGCATCCGGCCCGTGATCGCCGAACGTGGTCAGCCGCACGGCTCTGGCCTGGGCATCTTCCGCTGGGTCGTCGAACGCACCATCTCCTGGTTCCACGGCTTCCGCAGGCTTCGTGTCCGCTGGGAGAGACGCGACGACATTCACGAGGCCTTCCTCGGCCTCTGGGCGTGATTGCGGAGAACGACATGTTGGGGGACGTCGCTCGGCAGACGGGGCTCTGGGATCTCACCGACTCTACGCGGCTGGGTGCGCTGTCCGGGGACGCGGCTCGACCGGGCCACCTTGATACGAGCCAGGCATCGACATGCGGATTTTCCGACCCGCGCATTCATGACACGGCCTGGAGTCGACGGTGTGGTCCGCGCGGACCGCGGGGCTCGGCGGTGTGGCCCGAACGCGCGCAGCACGACTCCAGGGGGCCGGTGGAACCGAGTGCGTGTGCTCAACGACTTGATCGGGGTGGGTGATTACCGGCTCCGCTGCCGGGCATTGGGAGAAGAAGATACCAGTGTGCCTCCACGAACCCGGGCCCGCAGCGGACCGTGGTGGCGCTGGTCGGCAGACATGCCCGCTTCGGACCCGTCCAGGCCGGCGCGCGGCCGGTTCTCCCTCGTGTGAAAGGGATCTCCCATGGGAAGCATTCCGCACTCCGCTTCCTTTCCGGCCTCCGGACCGGGGGCTCAGCGGAAGGTCGTCGTGGTGGGTGCCGGCATCGCGGGCCTTTCCGCGGCCTACCGGCTGCAGGAGGCGGGCTGTGAAGTGGTCGTCCTGGAGAAGACACACCATGTGGGCGGCCGCATGCGGACGGAGGAGAAGGAGGGCTATCGGATCGACGTGGGGGCCGCGATGCTTCCCGACACGTACCGCGAGATGCGCGGGCTCATCCATGACATCGGCATGACCAACCAGATCGTCCCTTCTGGGGATGTGTACGGCTTGTTGCGGAAAGGTCGAGTTCATCGCATCGGGCGGAACGTGGGCAGGGACCTGTTGCGGACGGGCCTCCTGTCGATCTGTGGGAAACTCCGACTTCTCCGGCTCGTCGCCGACGCCGGGAGGGTGGGCGGCCGATTGAACTTCCGTGATCTGTCGGAGGCGTACGAAGCGGACGAAGCCTGCACCGCCTACAGCTCCCGGCGCTTGAGCCGGGAGATTTTCGACTATGTCATCGAGCCGCTGTGCACCAACTACTTCTTCTCCGCCCCGGAAGAACTGTCCATGGCGCACATATTTCCGGCTGTTCGGGAGACTATCGGGACCGGCTACTTCAGTTCTCCGGCAGGCGTGGGATTCCTTCCGCGTGGCCTCGCCGAGCGTCTGGACATCCGCTTCGGTACTCCCGTGACATTGCTGGAGGAGCACCGCGACGGCGTCACGGTCACCGTCGAGGGCCCTGACGGCCGTCAGCGACGAGAGACCGCCCCGGCCTGCGTCCTGGCGGTTACCGGAGCGTCGGTCCCCGAAGTCTGGCCCGGCGTACCCGCCGGGATGCGCACCTATCTGTCCCGGCTGCGGTACGCCACGTGCGTGCACGTGTCGTTCGGTATTTCGAGCCGGCCGGCTGAACCTGCCATGTGGATCCTGGTCCCGCGACGGGAGTTTCCCGGAGGAATGGGTGTGTGCCTTGATCACAACCGGGCTCCGGGAAGGGCTCCCGAAGGAAAAGGCATGATCAGCGTCTACTGGGCGACGGAGCGCAGCGAGGAGATGTACGACCTGGACGATGAGGAGATCGTCGAGGCAGCCTTGCGCGACCTCGAGCGGGTCTCTCTGTTCCCCGGGGTGAGGAACCAGGTCGAGATGACGCATGTGTCGCGCTGCCGGCCGTGCGTCCCTCTTCTCCATGCGGGCAGCATCGCCGAACTCAGGAACGGTCTGGCCGGTCTTCCCAGCACCTCGAGAGTCGCCCTGGCCGGCGACTTTTTCGCGATCGGTTCGACGAACGCCGCGCTGACTTCCGGCGAGGCGGCCGCTTCGCGGGTGCTCGCCCTCCTGGACCACACCAGGTGAGGTGACCCGCCTCCGTGCGAGGACGGGGAGCAGACGCATTCGACGACCGGCGGGTCGGCAGCGGCCGTGCCCACGTCGCCTCGGCGGACGAGCTTCGGCAACTGAGGTGTGGGTGTTCACCGAGGTGGCCTTACCGGGCCGATCTCATAGGCGGTGATGACAAGTTGGACCTGGTCGCGGGCTTCGAGTTTGGTGAGTAGCCGCGCAACGTGTGCCTTTGCGGTAGCCACGCTGATGTAGAGCTGGGCAGCAATCTCGCTGTTGGACATGCCGCGTCCGAAGAGGGTCAGTACTTCGCGTTCCCGCTCGGTGATGTTTCCGACCGGTCGTGGGTGCGGGGCTGGTTCAGGGCGGGCGGCGAAATCTGCGATCAGGCGGCGTGTGACGCTCGGGGCGATCAGGGCGTCTCCGGCGGCGACCACGCGGATCGCCCCGAGGATGTCGTCCAGTGCCATGTCCTTGACGAGGAAACCGCTCGCACCCGCTCGGAGCGCGCCGTTGATGTACTCGTCGTCGTCGAACGTGGTGAGGATAAGACCGTGTCCTACGTGGTGAGGCGGATGAGCCGCTTGTAGCAGCACAGGGCGGCGGCGAGGCCGAGAAAGGCCAGGTAGTTGCGGGGATCGCGC
>NZ_JBIBXY010000010.1:0-193894 GCF_043082785.1 Streptomyces sp. NPDC014764
ACACCCACCCCGTCGGTATGCGCCCCCCGGGGGGGGGGGTACGGGCGCCACACCCCCCCCCCCCCCCGCGGGTCACCCACAACCCGGGGGGGGCGCGGGGGTAAAACCCCCCGCGGGCCCCCGCCGAGAAGACGGCGTCGGCCCGACTAGGCCGCCTCTTTCGCCTTGCTGGCGTACATGTCCACGTACTCCTGCCCGGACAACCGCATCACCTCGGCCATCACCGAGTCGGTGACCGCCCGCAGCACGTACCGGTCGCGGTCCATCCCCTCGTAGCGGGAGAACTCCATCGCCTCACCGAACCGGACGGTGACCCGACCGGGGCGGGGCAGCCCCGCCCCGCCCGGCTGCAGCTTGTCCGTGCCGATCATCGCGAACGGCACCACCGGCGCGCCGGTCATCAGCGTCAGCCGGGCGATGCCGGTGCGGCCGCGGTACAGCCGTCCGTCGGGGGAGCGCGTGCCCTCCGGGTAGATCCCGAAGACGTTGCCCTCCTCCAGCACCCGGCGCCCGGTCATCAGCGCGGCCACGCCGCCCCGGCCGCCGTCGCGGTCGACGGGGATCATGCCGACGCCGGTGAAGAACCACGCCATCAGACGGCCCTTGAAGCCCTTGCCGGTGACGTACTCGTCCTTGCCGATGAAGAACACCTGCCGGTCGCAGACGAGCGGAAGGATCATCGAGTCGATGAACGTCAGATGGTTGCCGGCCAGGATCACCGGACCGTCGCCCGGGATGTGCTCCGCGCCCTCCACCCGTGGGCGGAACATCAGGCGCATGATCGGACCGAGCACTGCCTTGATGAGCGCGAAGCGGGACAACGGGCCCTCCGGTGGGAAGCGGACGTCGACGAATGCCGTACGAGTCTGTGCAGGTGAGGACATTACTCGCGGTCCGGGGAGTCGCGCACATCGGGCTCGTGGCAGTTAACCGAGGTCTTACGGACTCTTGACCAGGGTTCACCTGCGCGGCCGTGCCCGTGGGCGGCGCGCAACACGGCCGTCACGCTGTGACGCAGCTCGCCCGGACCCGCGCACCGCCCGGGTACCCGCGCCCGCCGGCACGAACCGGACGCGCCGTCACATCCTCGCCGGAATACGACAGACGTACGTCATCCGCAGGAGGGGCGTACGTCATGCGACACCACCCAAGTGTTCGGCCCGGGGTCTCCCGTGCGTCAACCGGGCGCACCTACGATCGGCCCGCACCGCACCAGCCACACAGGAGGCGTTCATGGCGACACCGGAGTCGAACGAACAGGCGAGCGGGACAGGCCGGCGGGCCGTGCTCGGAGCGGCGGTCCTCGGCGCCGGCGGCACCGTCCTCGGACTCGCCGGCACGGCCCGCGCGGCCCGGAACCCCGGACAGGGGCACGGACGCGGCCGGGGCCTCGACAGCCTGCCCGTGCCGACGATCATCGGTCACCGCGGCGCCAGCGGGTACCGGCCCGAGCACACCTTCGGCTCGTACCAGCTCGCCCTCGACATGGGTGCCGACATCGTCGAGGCCGGCGACCTCGTCCCCACCAAGGACGGCCACCTCGTCTGCCGCCACGAGCCGGAGATCGGCGGCACCACGGATGTCGCCGACCACCCCGAGTTCGCCGGGCGCCGCACCACCAAGACGCTGGACGGCGTCGAGGTCACCGGCTGGTTCACCGAGGACTTCACGCTCGCCGAGCTCAAGCGGCTGCGCGCCGTGGAGCGCATCCCCGCCAACCGTCCGCACAACACCCTCTACAACGGCCGCTGGGAGATCCCCACCTTCGAGGAGGTGCTGCGCTGGCAGGACGAGCAGACCCGCAGGCGCGGCAAGCAGGTGTGGATCTACCCCGAGCTCAAGCACCCCACCTACTTCCGCAAGCTGGGCCTCGGCCTGGAGGAGCGGGTGGCGAAGATCCTGCGCCGGCACGGCAAGGACCGCAGGAACTCGCCGGTCATCCTCCAGTCGTTCGAGCCGACGGCCGTCCAGAGGCTCGGCAAGCTGGTCGGCAACCCGCTCGTCGTCCTGCTCGACGCCGCGGGCACCCGCCCCTGGGACTTCACCGAGACCGGCGACCCGCGCACCGTCGACGACCTCATCACGCCCAAGGGCCTCAAGGAGATCGCCTCCTACGCGCAGGGCATCGGCCCCACCCTGAACCTGATCATCCCGCGTGACTCCGCGGACCGGCTCACCGAGCCCACCGGCCTGGTCCGGGACGCCCACCGCGCGGGCCTGATCCTGCACCCCTACACGATGCGCAACGAGAACCCGTTCCTGCCCGCGGAGTTCCGCAAGGGCTCCGACCCCGACGCCTACGGCGACGTCTTCGGCGCCTACCGCGCCTACTTCGCCACCGGCATCGACGGTGTCTTCACCGACCAGCCGGACACCGGGCTGCTGGCCCGCGAGGATTTCGTCAACCGCTGACCCGTCCCGCCCCGGAAGGGGTGAGCCACGCGCGCCCCGGGCAACCCCGCCCGGGGCGCGCGGGTCGTTGCGCACATGAGAACCCACGCGTCTCCCGCCGACGACCTGATCGTCCTGCTCGGCCCGCTCCTCGCCGCGGAGGCCGCCGCCGAGACCTCCGGCAGCGGCGCCGAACCGGACGACCTGGAACAGGCGGTCTGGCTCCGTCTTCTCGAGCACCTCCGCCGTGCCGGACCGCCCGCCGACCCGCCGCTCTGGCTGCGCCGCGCGATCCGTGCGGAGGCCCGCCGCATCCGCCGCACCGCCCGCCGCGAGACGGCACTGACCTGCGAACCCGCCGATGCCGGCCGGCACGACCCGGAGCGGCTCGCGCTCGTGGCCGCCCACCGCCGCGCCCTGCGTGACGCGGTGCGCCGGCTCCCCGGCCGCTGCCCCGGTCTGCTCGCCGCGCTGCTGTCCCCGCGCGATCCGACATACCGGGAAATCGCAGGGGAGTTGGGTATCTCACAGGGCAGTCTCGGCCCGGAACGCTCCAGATGCCTGGGATGTCTGCGTCGTTTACTCGCGGCGGAGGTTGCGGCGGGCTGAGGACGGGGATAGGAGTGGGGGACAACAGGTGATCAGGTGAGCGGGAGGCGTGCGCACATGGGCATGAGCGTGACCATCTCTGCGGCGGCCGAGCAGGACGCGGAGCAGATCTTCAGGTTGCAGTACCTGTGCTTCCAGAGCGAAGCGGCCCTCTATGGCAACTACCGCATCGATCCCCTGATCCAGACCCTCGACTCGGTCCGCGAGGAGGTCGCCCGGGACTGCGTGTTCGTCGCGCGCCTCGGTGACGAGATCGTCGGCTCGGTGCACGGCAGGATCACCGAGGACGGGGCCGCCGCGATCGGCAAGCTCTGCGTCCACCCCCGCCTCCAGGGCCACGGCATCGGCGCCCGGCTCCTCAAGGCCACCGAGGCGGCCCTCGCCGGCGAGCGCGGCGCCCGCACGTTCCGGCTGCACGCCGGTCACCGCAGCGAGAGCAACCTCAACCTCTACAGCAAGGTCGGCTACCAGCGCGTGGGCACGTCCCGCGGCGCCGACGGCGTACCGATGATCGTGCTGGAGAAGAAGGCGGAGACGTACGCGACGACCGCCTGACCGTGACGGCGTGACGTGGGTGGCCGCCCGGGAGGGCGGCCCGCCCGTCAGGCCGCCGGCTCCTGGGCGCGCGACCGGCGCAGCCAGTACACGGCGGTCAGCGGCAGCAGTACCGGGATGAAGAGGTAGCCCATCCCGTAGTCGGACCACACGGTGGCGTCGGGGAAGGCGGACGGCTCCACCAGCGTCCAGGTGCCGACGGTCAGCACGCCCACCAGCTCGGCCGCGCAGCACACCAGCGCCGCCTTGCGGGCCTTCTCCCCGCCGCGCACCAGCGTGTACGTGATGAAGCCGTAGACCACGCCGGCCAGCGCGGACAGCGTGTACGCGAGCGGGGCCCGGTCGAACTCGGTGGCGATCTGGTAGGCCGAGCGCGACACGGCGCCCACCACCATCACCCCGTACAGCCAGACCAGCAGCAGTCCGGGCCCGCTCGCCAGCCGCGTCCGGCCCGGCCTCTCCTGCGTCGCGGTCACCTCAGCCTCCCCAGATGTCGAACAGCCGCACCTCGAGCACGGCCAGCACCACGCCGCTCGCGGCGACGGTCACCGAGCCCCAGCGCGTGCGCTCGCCCAGCGACAGGAAGCCCGCCGCCGGGACGCAGGCGGCCGAGCCGAGCAGATACGCCACGAAGATCGTCGTGCCCTGCTCCGGCTTCTCGCCCCGGGCCAGCTGCACGATCCCGGCCACCAGCTGCACCAGCGCCAGCAGCGTGACCACGGCCATGCCGATGAAGTGCCAGTCCTTCGTCGGCTGGTCACGGTAGGCGGCCCAGCCGCACCAGGCGGCCAGCAGCAGCGCGGCGACAGCGGTCACCACGGTCAGGACATCCAGCATGGCAGGGAGCCTATTACGCCGGAAAAGCCGTGCTCACCCCGGCCCCGCGGCCGCCGTTCCCGGTCAGGGGCGACGGCCCCGTAGGGTCGATGGCATGACCATTCATGCGCGTGCCCTGCTGTTCGACAACGACGGGACCCTCGTGTCCTCCCTGGACTCCGTCAACCGCTGCTGGACCCGGTGGGCCGTGGAGTACGGGCTGACGGCCGAGGACTTCGCGCGGATCGAGCTGCACGGCCGGCCGGCCGCCGAGATAGCGGCCGACCTGCTGCCCGCCCACGTCGTGCCGCAGGCCGTCGCGCGCATCGAGGACCTGGAGGTGGAGGACGTCGCCGACGGCGGGGTGAGCCTGCTGCCGGGGACCAGGGAGTTCCTCACCGGGCTGCCCGCCGAACGCTGGGCCGTGGTCACCTCCGCCACCCGGCGGCTGGCCGAGGCCCGGCTCGGCGCCGTCGGCATCCTGCCCAAGACGCTGGTCGCCGCCGACGACATCACCCGCGGCAAGCCCGACCCCGAGCCCTACCTGCTCGCCGCGCGCACGCTCGGCGTCGACCCCGCCGACTGCGTCGTCTTCGAGGACGCCCCCGCCGGACTCCAGGCCGGCCGCGCCGCCGGCATGACGACCGTGGCCTTGGCCACAACCCACCGCGCCGAGGAGCTGACCGCCGACCTGGTCGTGAAGGACCTGTCGGCAACCTGTCGGCCCTGTCCGCACTGGTCACGGACGCCGGGATCGAGATCGCCGTACGCCCCTGACGTGCGCGCACGGGTGTCCACGGCTGTCCACTATGCGGACAGCCGAGTCCGTTCAGAAGTGAACGTCTGCTTTACTGACCGCATGACCACGACGAGCGACCGCATCCCTGCGACCGAGGCGACGATGACGCCCGGTGCTCGTTGTATGTGTCTTCTCCGAATGCGCGCCTTCTAGAGGGCCCCCGCACCGCCTGAGCCTCGCGCCCCGAAGCGAGAGCCGGCTCACGTCCGCTTCCGTGCCCCGCACGCGCGGCCGAGCCACGCCCCGCGCACGTCTCTCCCCGGACTTCCCCATGTCCACGAGAACCGTGCCGCCCTGCCGCCATTCCCTGCATGCCACGTGCCCGGCGCCCACGACGTGCCGCGCACTCGACAGTGACGGAAACCCACGTGATCACCACCTCGGGCCTCACCAAGGTCTACCGCTCGCGCGGTCGCGAGGTCACCGCCCTGGACGGCGTCGACCTGCACGTCCGCGAAGGCGAGGTCTACGGCGTCATCGGCCAGTCCGGCGCCGGAAAGTCCTCCCTCATCCGCTGCGTCAACCTGCTGGAGCGTCCCACCTCGGGCACCGTGACCGTGGCCGGCCAGGACCTCACCGCGCTCGCCGGCCGCGGCCCCCGCGCCGGCCGTGAGCTCCGCCGGGCGCGCAGCCGCATCGGCATGGTCTTCCAGCACTTCAACCTGCTGTCCTCGCGCACTGTGCAGGACAACGTCGAACTTCCGCTGGAGATCCTCGGCAAGAGCGGGAAGGAACGTTCCCGCAAGGCGCTGGAACTGCTCGACCTGGTCGGTCTCGCCGACAAGGCCAAGTCCTACCCGGCCCAGCTCTCCGGAGGCCAGAAGCAGCGCGTCGGCATCGCCCGCGCCCTCGCCGGCGACCCCAAGGTGCTGCTCTCCGACGAGGCCACCAGCGCCCTGGACCCGGAAACCACCCGGTCGATCCTCCAGTTGCTGCGCGACCTGAACCGCGGGCTCGGCCTCACCGTCCTGCTCATCACGCACGAGATGGACGTCGTGAAGTCGATCTGCGACTCGGCGGCCCTGATGGAGAAGGGCCGCATCGTCGAGTCCGGCACGGTCACCGACCTGCTGGCCACCCCCGGCTCGGAACTCGCCGCCGCGCTGTTCCCCGTCGGCGGCGAGGCGAGCGGCGACGACCGCACCGTCGTCGACGTGACCTTCCAGGGCGAGAGCGCCACCCAGCCGGTCATCTCCCAGCTTTCACGCACCTACAACATCGACATATCGATCCTCGGCGCCGCCATCGACACCGTCGGCGGGCTCCAGGTCGGCCGCATGCGCATCGAACTGCCCGGCCGCTACGAGGACAACGTCGTGCCCATCGGTTTCCTGCGCGAGCAGGGCCTGCAGATCGACGTCGTCGACCACGACGAGCCCACGCTGGTGAAGGAGGGCGCCAAGTGACCTGGTCCGAGATGCAGCCGCTGCTGGAACAGGCCTGTACCGAGACGCTGGTCATGGTCGGCTGGTCCACCCTGATCGCCGTCGTCGGCGGCCTTCCGCTCGGCATTCTGCTGGTCCTCACCGACAAGGGCGGACTGCTGCAGAACACCGTGGTGAACAAGGTCATCGGGCAGATCGTGAACGTCGGCCGCTCGCTGCCGTTCATCATCCTCATGGTCGCCCTGATGAACTTCACCCGCTGGGTCACCGGCACCACCATCGGCAGCGAGGCCGCGATCGTGCCGCTCGCCATCGGCGGCATCCCCTTCTTCGCGCGGCTCGTCGAGACCGCCGTGCGCGAGGTGGACCACGGGCTCGTGGAGGCCGTGCAGGCGATGGGCGGCAACACCTGGACCATCGTCCGCAAGGTCCTGGTCCCCGAGGCGCTGTCCTCGCTGATCGCGTCCACCACCACCACGGTCATCGCGCTCATCGGCTACTCCGCCATGGCCGGCACGGTCGGCGGCGGCGGACTCGGCGACCTCGCCGTCCGCTACGGCTACCAGCGCTTCGAGACCGGCCTGATGTGGATCACCGTGGCGATCCTCGCCGTGGTCATCTCGCTGATCCAGTTCGCCGGCGACTTCGCCGCCCGCGCCCTGCACCGCCGCGGCGCCCGCTCCGGACCCGGTCCGAAGCTGCGGCTGCTGAAGGGCGGGGAACCCGCCACCGCCGAGGTCGGCAAGGTCGCCTGACCCGGCCGCACCACTGCCCCGGCCCCCCAGACTCCCCGTGCACCGAGACGGGGTCGCACCACCCAAGGAAAGGCACTTTTCGTGCGTAACACCGCCAAGATCACCACCGCTGTCCTCGCCGCCGGAGCCCTCACCCTCGGGCTCTCCGCCTGCGGCTCGGACAAGGACGCCGCCTCCGACACCTCCGGCCCGCTGGTCGTCGCCGCGAGCCCCGTGCCGCACGCCGAGATCCTGAACTTCGTGAAGGACAACCTCGCCGAGAAGGCCGGCCTCGACCTCGAGGTCAAGGAGTTCACCGACTACGTCACCCCGAACACCGCGACGGAGGACGGCTCGGTCGGCGCCAACTACTTCCAGACCCAGCCGTACCTCGACGACTTCAACAAGAAGAACGGCACGCACATCGTGTCGGTCGTCGACGTGCACCTGGAGCCGCTCGGCCTCTACTCGCACAAGGTGAAGAAGGCCGACGAGCTGAAGAGCGGCGCCACGATCGCGATCCCCAACGACACCGTCAACGAGGGCCGGGCCCTGCAGCTGCTGGCCGCCAACGGCCTGCTCACCCTCAAGGACGGCGTCGGCACCTCGGCGACCCCCGCGGACATCACGGACAACCCCAATAAGCTCACCTTCAAGGAGCTCGAGGCCGCCCAGACCCCGCGCTCCCTGGACGACGTCGACGCCGCCGTGGTCAACGGCAACTACGCCATCGAGGCCGACCTGAAGCCCGCCGAGGACGCCCTGGTCCTCGAAGAGGCGCAGGACAACCCGAACAGCAACCTCCTCGCGGTCAAGGAGGGCCAGGAGAACGACCCGCGCGTCAAGAAGCTCGCGAAGCTCCTCACCTCGCCCGAGGTGAAGAAGTTCATCGAGGACAAGTACGCCGGCTCGGTGCTCGCCTCCTTCTGATCCGGCCTCGCGCCGGCCACGGGGTCCACTCCGCAGTGAGGGTGGACCCCGTGGTGCGTTCCGGTGCTTTCATGCTGCATGCTGGGCAGTTCAGCAGCACCCGACGGTCTCTCAGGTTACGGAGCGGCGCATGACGAGCACCTTCCCCGACATCTCCCTCAGCACGGAGCGGTTGGTGCTGCGTCCCCTCGACGCGGACGACGTCCCCGCCCTCGCCGCGATGATGAGCGACGAGCAGGTGGGCGCCTGGACCGGCGTCCCGCAGCCGTTCACCGAGGACACCGCCCGCACCTGGATCACCGAGTACGCCCCCGCCGAACGCGCCGCGGGACACGGCCTGGACCTCGTCGTCGCCGAGTTCCTCACCCAGCGCCTGGTCGGCCTCATCCGGCTCACCCGCACCAACTGGCACGTGCGGTCCACGGAGCTGTCGTACATCGTCGCCCCCTGGGCGCGCGGCGAGGGCTACGCCTCCGAGGCCGCGCTCGCCACCGCCCAGTGGCTGTTCCGCGACCAGAAGCTCCAGCGCGTCGAGCTGCGCACCGCCGCCGACAACACCGCCGCCCAGCAGGTGGCCCAGAAGATCGGCTGCATCAGCGAGGGCGTGCTGCGCAACGCCTGCATAGCCAGGGTCCGCGGCGAGGACGGCGGCTGGAGCGAGGTCCGCACCGACTACATCGTGTGGAGCCTGCTGCCCGAGGACATCGACAGCGCGGACGGACAACTGGCCGACAGCGGTGGCTTCCCCGGCTACACCGACTGGAACTGACGTCCGAGGGGCGTACGGCGGCCCGTGCCCGCACCAGGTAATCTCAGCAGACCGCCTCCGGGCGGAACAGCCGACGACGACCTGCGCAAACCTCAGGAGACTGACGACGATGGCCGACCGGGTCACGGTGATCGGCTGGGACGGCTCGCCGCTGACCGATGCGGCGCGCGCCGCGCTCGGCGCCGCCACGCTGGTCGCCGGCGCCGCACACCACCTGGCGCTCCCCGAGGTGCCCGCCGCGGCCGAGCGGATCCGCCTCGGCTCCGTCTCCCTCGCCGCCCGCCGCATCGCCGCCCACCGCGGCACCGCGGTCGTGCTCGCCGACGGCGACCCCGGCTTCTTCGGCGTCGTCCGCACCCTGCGCGCCCCGGAGTTCGGCCTGGAGGTCGAGGTTGTGCCCGCGGTCTCCTCGGTCGCCTCCGCCTTCGCCCGGGCCGGGATGCCCTGGGACGACGCGGAGGTGGTCGTCGCCCACCCGCGCACCCTGCGCCGCGCGGTGAACGTGTGCCGGGCCCACACCAAGGTGGCGGTTCTCACCTCGCCCGGCGCCGGCCCCGCCGAACTCGGCCTGCTGATGGAGGGCGTCCACCGCTCCTTCGTCATCTGCGAGGAACTCGGCACCGAGCGCGAACAGGTCACCGTCGTCACCTCCGACAAGGCAGCCGACCACACCTGGCGCGACCCGAACGTGGTCATCGTCATCGGCGGCCCGGTGGCCTCCGGCGACTCCGCCGGCTGGATCGCGGGACGCAGCCCTTCCGCGGGGCCGCGCGGCTGGACGCTGCCCTCCGGCGAGTACGGCGGCGACCTCGGCGAGGGCGAGCGGGAACCCGTGCGCATCGGCCAACTCGCCCGCCTGGGGCCGGGCCTGGGCGACCTCGTCTGGGACATCGGCTGCGGATCCGGCGCGTTCGCCACCGACGCCGCGCGGGCGGGAGCCGCCGTCATCGCCGTCGACCGCGACCGCCACGCCTGCGCCCGCACGGACTCCGCCGCGCGCCGTCACGGCGTCCAGGTGCAGGTCGTCCACGGCGCCGCGCCGCAGATCCTGGAGGACCTCCCCGAGCCGGACGTGGTCCGGGTCGGCGGCGGGGGAGCGGCCGTGGTCTCCGCCGTGGCCGACCGCCGTCCGCAGCGCATCGTCACGCACGCCGCCACCCGCGACGCGGCCGAACTGATCGGCCGGAACCTGACGGAGCACGGCTACCGCGTCGAGTGCGCCCTCCTCCAGTCCGTCGAACTCGACACCAGGGCCTGGACGGAGAAGGAACGGAGCGTCGCCTTCCTGCTCAGCGGGGTGCTGCCCGCCCGCGGCCGTTGAGCCCCATGGCCGTCCCCGTGATCGGTTTGTCGTACTGCGCGCGGTAAGCTGGCCGATCGTTGTACCGCACTGGTCACCCGACGCTTCGTCGGCCAATGTCCAAAAAGCGCGCCCGTTTTGGGGTGGGTCGTGGTACGGCAGGAACCGGAGGACGCGCAACGTGGCGCAGTCCACAGCGGAACCGTCGCCGATCAAGCTGACGCGACGGCGGTACGCCCGCGACAATGCCAGTGAATGGCTTTGTCGCCTTTTTCGGGCGGGCCGTTCGTGCCGCTGGGGACGCACGCTCGTTCTTCAGTGTGGGGCGGTCGGCGCGCCGTTCCGGGTGAGCTGGTCGTAGGAGCACCAACCGATGGGCGAGGGGTACGCATGACCGACACCGGCCAGGTCCCGGGCGAGGGACTGCCGGAGAACGCAGGCAGGGTGGAGCAGCCGGGCGTCGCCACGCCGGACGCGTACACCTACCTCTCCGACAGTCCCGCCGAGGACGAAGACCTGCTGCTGCCGGGCGCCCAGGGCGCCTGGGGCAACGAGATCGCGCCGCCCGCGCCCGCGCCGGTCGTCGAGACGGTCCACCAGCCGGGCCCGCACGAGACGGACGGCCGCGACAGCGGCTCCGTCGACCTCGGCGGCGTCCGCCCGCCCGAGCCGCAGCAGCAGGCGCCCGCGCCGGCCCCCGCCGCGCCGCGCCGTCCGCTGCACCTCGGCCCGCCGCTGCCCGACCTGTCCGCGAGCCCGGTCCGCTCCCTCGCCGACCGCGGCCCCGCCGACCTGCCGGCCCGCCAGCCGGGCCCGCCGACCCTCGGCCCCGAGTACCTCGACGTCCCGCACGCGCGGGAAGCCACCTCGCCGCAGGCCGCACCCTGGGTCGCCCAGGGCGCGCCGGCTCCGGCCGCCCAGGCCGTGGACGCGGCCCAGGCGGCCGTCGCCCGGGTCGCCACGCAGGCGGTCGGCACGGCGGTCGCCCCCGAGGGCGAGCAGACGCCCGAGGCGGCGTACGGCGAGCAGGGTACGCCGGTACCGGGACCGGGCGCGCCCGTGGACGCGACGGCCGGCGGCGGCGCGGGTGCGCCGACGCCGACGGACGCGGCTGCTGGTGAGGCGCTGGAGGACGCTCAGCCGGCCGGTGTCGCCGTTGCTCCGGAAGCCGTCGCCGACGGAACCAGGACGCCGGAGACCGGCCAGGCTCCGGGTGCCGCCGTGACCGGCCCGGGCGAGTCGCAGGACGCGCCCGCCGCGGAGACGGCGGACGCCGTCGCCTCCGTGCCGTCGCCCGAAAGCGCGGAGGCGCCGCAGGGCGAGGCGGCCCAGGAGCCGCAGGCCGACGCGTCGCTCATCCCGGAGACGGCGCAGGACACCGGAGAGACGGTGGTCGTGCCCGGGCAGGCCCGGGCTCCGGAGTCCGTCGTGGCGGACGGTCAGGACGACGCGGCCCAGGCGGCTGCCGCCGAGACGCCCGCATCGGGGACGGCGGAACCGTCGGCGACCGACGCGCAGGCGGCTGCCGACGAGACCGCCGGTGCGCCGGGCGCCGAGACGCAGGAAGCCCTTGCCGTGGCAGCGGACACCTCCGTGCCCGAGGCCGTCCCGGCCCCCGAGGCGCCCGAAGTGGCCCCGGCGCCGGACCCCGCCGCGGCGCAGGGCGCGCAGACGCCCGGGGCCCCGGCGACGGAGGTCCCCGGCACCGCCGTACCGGCCGTGGAGACTCCGGTGACCCCCGCGTCCCCGGAGCCCGCGCCGGAGGCCGAGGCCGTGGTGGCGGAGCACACCGAGGCAGTGGTCGCGGAGCACACCGCCGAGGCGTCCCCCGCTCCCGGAGCGCCGGTGACCTCCGAGCCCGCACCGGCCACTGCGGGAACCGCGGCTGCGCCTGAGACCCACGCCGTCGCCGAGCCCCGAGTGGTGACCGAGCCGCAGGCCGCCGGAGAGCCGGCGTCCGCCTCCGGGCCCGTGCAGGGCCCCCAGCAGACGCCTGCCCACGCGACCCCGCTCCCCGGCACCCTGCCGCTCGCGCCCGAGGCGGACCAGCCGCTGGGTCGGTTCGTCCCCGTGGACGGCACCCTGCCCTCCGCGCCGCACCTCGCCCCGACCCCGCCGCAGGGCGTGTCGATCCCGGAGGAGGCGGCCCCCGAGGGCGCGCCCGCCGATGCCGCCGCCGCGGAAGCCGCCGTACCGGGGGCCCCCGCCCCGCAGGCCCCCGCCCAGGAGGCCGCGCCCGAGGCGAACTCCGCCACCGCCGACGACCGGGCGCCCGCCGCCGTCGTGCCGCCGGCCCCCGCAGCCGACGCCGGGGCCGAGGTCGCGCAGAACGCCGACGACCTGGACACCCAGGGCGCCGGCGTGGAGCCCGAGCCGGCGCCGCAGGCGCAGCCGGCCGGTCCGGCCGCCCCGGGATACGCGGACGCCGAGCGCGAGGCCGTCCTCAAGGTGATGCGCGAGCGCCGGGACATCCGCAACGGCTTCCGCAGCGACCCGATCCCGCACGAGGTGCTGCTGCGGGTCCTGGAGGCCGCCCACACCGCGCCCTCCGTCGGGCACTCGCAGCCCTGGGACTTCGTCGTCATCCGCTCCGAGGAGACCCGGCGCCGGATGCACGAACTGGCGACGCGTCAGCGCGAGGCCTACGCCAAGACGCTCCCCAAGGGCCGGGCCAAGCAGTTCAAGGAACTCAAGATCGAGGCCATCCTCGACACCCCGGTGAACATCGTGGTCACCGCCGACCCCACGCGCGGCGGGCGCCACACCCTCGGCCGGCACACCCAGCCGCAGATGGCGCCGTACTCCTCGGCGCTCGCCGTGGAGAACCTGTGGCTCGCCGCCCGCGCCGAGGGCCTCGGCGTCGGCTGGGTCAGCTTCTTCGACGAGCGCGAGATGGTCCGAGCCCTGGACCTGCCCGATCATCTGGAGGTCGTCGCCTACCTGTGCGTCGGCTACGTCGACGAGTTCCCGGACGAGCCCGAGCTGATGCAGGCCGGCTGGTCCAAGCGCCGCCCCCTGTCCTGGGTGGTGCACGAGGAGACGTACGGCCGCCGCGCCCTGCCCGGAGAGGACCCCCACGACCTGCTTGCCGAGACCGTCGCGCAGATCCGCCCGCTGGACGCCAAGGCGCTCGGCGAGGCGTGGGAGCGCCAGAAGCGCATGACCAAGCCGGCCGGAGCGCTCGGCATGCTGGAGATCATCTCCGCCCAGCTGTCGGGGCTGTCCCGGCAGTGCCCGCCGCCGATCCCGGAGCCCGCGGCCGTCGCGATCTTCGCCGGCGACCACGGGGTGCACGCCCAGGGCGTCACGCCCTGGCCGCAGGAGGTCACCGCCCAGATGGTGGCCAACTTCCTCGGCGGGGGAGCGGTGTGCAACGCCTTCGCCGCCCAGGTCGGCGCCGAGGTCTGCGTCGTCGACGTGGGCGTCTCCTCCGACCTGCCGGCCACGCCCGGACTGCTGCCGCGCAAGATCCGCGCCGGTACGTCCGACATGACCGCCGGACCCGCGATGACCCGCGAGGAGGCCAAGCAGGCCATCGAGGTGGGCATCGAGACGGCCCGCGACCTGGTCGCCGCCGGCAACAAGGCCCTCCTCACGGGCGAGATGGGCATCGCCAACACCACGGCGTCCGCAGCCCTCATCTCCGTCTACACCGGCGCCGACCCGGCCGAGGTCACGGGCCGCGGCACCGGCATCAACGACGAGACGCTCGCCCGCAAGACCGACGTCGTGCGCCGCGCCCTCGACCTGCACCAGCCGGACCCGTCCGACCCGCTCGGCGTGCTGGCCGCGGTCGGCGGCTTCGAGCACGCGGCGATGGTCGGCCTGCTGCTCGGCGGCGCGTCCCTGCGGACGCCGGTCATCCTGGACGGCGTCAGCGCCGGCGCCGCCGCGCTCGTCGCCCGCGCCATCGCGCCGGAGGTCCTCGCGGCCTGCATCGCCGGCCACCGCAGCGCGGAGCCCGGCCACGTGGCCGCGCTCAACAAGCTCGGGCTGCGCCCGCTGGTCGACCTCGACCTGCGGCTCGGGGAAGGCACGGGCGCGCTGCTCGCGCTCCCGCTGGTCCAGAGCACGGCCCGCGCCATGCACGAGGTCGCCACGTTCGACTCGGCGGGCGTGACGGAGAAGTAGGAGACGGACGTCCCCGCCCGCCCCCCGTCGACCAGGGGCGGACGGGGACGCCGTGCGTGGCGGCCCCGCAGGCCCGCGCATCGAGGACGGGTGAGACCCGTCCCACTCCCCGGACCCTCCCCACCCCCGCCGCCCGCGGGCATAAAATGCCACGTCAGGCCCGCTCCGACGCCGCAGCGTGCCCGCTGACCCATCGCTCGTCCGAGGAGCCCCAGCTGATGGCCGAACACCCGCCCTACCCCGTAGGCCTCCGCCTCATCGGACGCCGGGTCGTCGTCCTCGGCGGCGGCCAGGTCGCCCAGCGGCGTCTTCCCGCCCTGATCAAGGCGGGCGCCGACGTCCACCTCGTGTCACCGGAGGCCACTCCCTCCGTGGAGGCGATGGCGGACGCCGGTGAGATCACCTGGCACCGCCGCCCCTACGCCGAAGGCGACCTCGCCGACGCCTGGTACGCGCTGATCGCCACCAGCGACCCCGACGCCAACACCGCCGCGTCTGCCGAGGCGGAGACCCACCGCGTCTGGTGCGTCCGCTCCGACGACGCCGACCGGGCCACCGCCTGGACCCCGGCGACCGGCCACAGCGAGGGCGTCACCGTCGCCGTGCTCACCACCGACGCCCGCGGACGCGACCCCCGGCACACCGCGGCCGTCCGCGACGCCGTGGTCGAGGGCCTGCGCGACGGTACCCTCGTCGCCCCGCACTTCCGCACCCGTACCGCGGGCGTCGCCCTCGTCGGCGGCGGCCCCGGCGACCCGGACCTCATCACGGTGCGCGGGCGGCGTCTGCTCGCCGAGGCCGACGTCGTCATCGCCGACCGGCTCGGCCCGCGCGACCTGCTCGCCGAACTCCCGCCACACGTCGAGGTGATCGACGCGGCGAAGATCCCGTACGGCCGGTTCATGGCCCAGGAGGCCATCAACAACGCGCTGATCGAGCACGCCAAGCAGGGCAGGTCCGTGGTCCGCCTCAAGGGCGGCGACCCGTACGTCTTCGGGCGCGGCATGGAGGAACTGCACGCCCTCACCGAGGCCGGCATCCCCTGCACCGTCGTCCCCGGCATCTCCAGTTCCATCTCCGTGCCGGGCGCGGCCGGCATTCCCGTCACCCACCGGGGTGTGGCGCACGAGTTCACCGTGGTCAGCGGGCATGTCGCCCCCGACGACGAGCGGTCCCTGGTCGACTGGCCGTCGCTGGCGAAGCTGACCGGCACCCTGGTGATCCTCATGGGCGTCGACAAGATCGGCCGGATCGCCGAGACCCTGGTTGCGCACGGCAAGTCCCCGGACACCCCGGTCGCGCTGGTCCAGGAGGGCACGACCTCCTCCCAGCGGCGCGTCGACGCCACCCTTGCCACCGTCGCGGAGACGGTCGTCGCCCAGGACGTGAAGCCCCCGGCGGTCATCGTCGTCGGCGACGTGGTGGCCGTCGGCCCGGACGGGACGGCCGGCTGACATGGGCGAGATCATCACCGTCGACGATCCGGCCGACCCGCGCCTGCACGACTACACCGACCTCACGGACGTGGAGTTGCGCCGCCGCCGCGAACCCGCCGAGGGCCTGTTCATCGCCGAGGGCGAGAAGGTCATCCGGCGCGCCGGGGACGCGGGTTACGGCATGCGGTCCATGCTGCTGTCGCAGAAGTGGGTCGACGTCATGCGGGACGTCATCGACCGCTCCGACGCCCCGGTGTACGTCGTGGAGCCCGCGCTCGCCGAGCAGGTCACCGGCTACCACGTGCACCGCGGCGCGCTGGCCTCCATGCGGCGCCGGCCGCTGCCCGACCCCGCCGGCGTGCTGCGCACGGCCCGCCGTGTCGTCGTCATGGAGTCGGTCAACGACCACACCAACATCGGCGCCATCTTCCGCTCGGCCGCCGCCCTCGGCATGGACGCGGTCCTGCTCTCCCCGGACTGCGCCGACCCGCTGTACCGCCGCAGCGTCAAGGTCTCCATGGGCGCCGTCTTCTCCGTCCCGTACGCCCGCCTGGAGATCTGGCCCAAGGACCTGACGACGGTCCAGGACCTGGGCTTCACCGTCCTCGCCCTCACCCCGGACGAACGCGCCCACACGCTCGACGAGACGGCCCCGCACCGCATGGACCGGGTGGCCCTGATGCTGGGCGCGGAAGGCACGGGCCTCTCGCCCCGCGCCCTGTCCGCCGCAGACACCTGGGTCCGCATCCCGATGTCCCACGGCGTGGACTCCCTCAACGTGGGCGCGGCAGCGGCGGTCGCCTTCTACGCGGTGACGGCGGGACGCCCACAGGAGTAGGCGCCCCTCGGAGGGACGGGCGGGCGACTCCACCTCGCCGGACGGGTGGGCGCCCCGAACCCGCCGGACGACCGGACGATCGCGCCCCTTGGGCGCGCGGCGACCACGCCCGTCGCCGCGAGGGGCGGCGCCGACCGGGCCGACGCATGAAGGGCTTCGCCCTGGGGGAGACTCGCCCGGCCCTCGGCCGGGGCTGCCGGCCTGCCGTACGGCTGAGAGGTCCGGCCCCGTGCGGGTGAAGGCGGGTGCAGCGACGGCCCCCCGCCGACCGGCTCGGCGCCCCGCCCGGCAGGCGTCCGTCAGGAGGGCCCCTGGCACCCCTGCACCAGCGCGATGCCGAACGCCACCACCAGCGTCACCACCACGAACACGAACAGCCGCTGCCTCAGCAGCCGTGGATTCGCCGGCCGAAGACCCGAGCCCGTGCGGGAGGCCGGGCGGCGGGCGCCCGTGCCCGGGCGGGTGCCACCTCGCGACGGGGTGCCGGTGCGTGGCCGGGGGCGGGCCGGTGTGCCCTGGCGGGGCGCCCCGTTGCGTCCGGAGCCGCCGCCCCGGGACGGGGGCACGCTGCGACCGCCCCGTGAGGACGAGGGGCCGCCGGCCCGGGAGGCGGAGCCGCCGCGCGGGGGAGTGGCCCGGCCACCCTGGCGGCGGGCGTCCCGGTCGGGGTAGGTGTCCGCGAGCCGGCCGCTCGCCCGTTCGGACTCGGGGGTGCGCGGCGCCGGCGGACGCACGTCGGCGAGCCCCTGGGCCTCCCGCGCGGCGATCTCCTTGAGCCGCAGCGACAGTTGCAGCGTGCTCGGCCGCTCCTCGGGGTCCTTGGCCAGACAGGCCCGCACGAGCGGGGCCAGCGCGTCGGGGACGCCCTGCAGCTGGGCCTCCTCGTGCACCACGCGGTACAGCATCACCTCGGAACTGCCGTGCCCGAAGGGCGAATCGCCCATCGACGCGTACGCGAGCGTGGCGCCCAGCGAGAACACGTCCGTGGCGGGCGTGACGGCCGCACCGCGCACCTGCTCGGGCGCGAGGAAGCCGGGCGAGCCGACGGCCGTGCCCACGTGCGTGAGCGTCGACGCGCCGGTGGCCCAGGCGATGCCGAAGTCGATGATCCGCGGCCCCTTCGGGGACAGCAGGATGTTGGACGGCTTGAGGTCGCGGTGCACCACCCCCGCCTCGTGCACCGCGACCAGCCCCTCGGAGAGCGCGGCGCCCACGGCGGCCACCTCGGCGGCGCTGAGCGGACCCTCGTCGGCGACCTTGTCGTGCAGCGACGGGCCGGGCACGTACTGGGTGGCGAACCAGGGGCGGTCGGCCTCCAGGTCGGCGGCGACCAGCCTGGCCGTGCAGCCGCCGCGGATGCGCCGGGCCGCCGACACCTCACGGGCGAACCGTGAGCGGAACTCCTGGTCCTCCGCCAGATCGGGGCGGATGACCTTCAGCGCGACCCGCTGCCCCTTCTTGTCGGAGCCCAGATAGACCACGCCCATCCCGCCCGCGCCGAGCCGTCGGTGAAGCCTGAAAGAGCCGACGACGCGCGGGTCCTCGCGCCTCAGGCGCATCATCGCCATGTTCATCCCCGCTGCCCGGTCCTGTGACGTGCCACAGCTTACGTTTCCACAGCCGTCCGTGCGCAGAGGCCGCGCCCTCTCCCATCGACGGATTGTCAGTGGCCGGTGGGAGACTTGAAGAGTGGTCAGGGAGGCCGTGAACAGGCCGGGTTCGCGCGAGGGCGGACCTGTCCGGTCCCAACCACCCGACGCCGAAGGGGGATTGATCACGTGAAGGGTGACCGGGTCGAGATCGTCGTGGACGCGGGGGACACGACGCGTACATACGAGGTGGTGGCCTCGCGGGCGGGCCGCAGGGTCGAGACGGCGGTACGACGAGGGGTGGTCGAAGTGAGCGAAGTCACCCGAACCGGGGCTGTGGTGCGGACCGCGCGTTTCATGGCGAACCGGGTGCTCGCCCTGGTGGAGCAGCCCGTCCCGCGCCAGGACACCTCGGAGGGAGCGGGCCGCGGCGGCCGTCCCCTCGGGGATGTCCCCGAGTCGTAGGACGCCGTCTCCACCCAGGGGAGTACGGCGCGGCGTCCCGCTCATCCTCGGGGAGGCCCACGGATCGGTACGAGGGCATGACGTGCAGTGAGCGGGAAACCCCTAGATTCGATGTCGAGCGGCGGGTGCAGCACTCGTCCCCCGAGGTCGGACGCCCGCCGCTGTCAAGGACAACAGAAACGGTCAGGAGAAGGGGCCATGGCGTACACGGCACCGCGGACACTGCTCCGCACGCGGGATCGCGGCGAGGGCCGCCGGCACCCGCTGGTGGCGACGCTCATGGCCCTGCCCCTGGCGGTCCTGCTCCTCCTCGTCTTCGACGGGTGGGAGCTGGTGACCACACAGGCGTCGTCCGTGGGCGAGATGCTGGGGCGCTGACTTCAGCGACCCCCAGGCCCGGAAGAGCGGTCCGGGCGGGGACATCCACCCATGAAACCCCGTGGGGACGGGGGTGCGGCGGACGGCAAGATGCCGGCGCAGCTGGGGAGCTGCGCCGGCATTGCTTTTCCCCGGCGTCTCTTGCCGGTGCCCGCGAGGGCGTCCGTCTTCCGCCGGTGCCCGGGAGGCGCCCGTCCGTCCGCGTAGCCTCACCCCGTGACCGAGGACCTCCTCCCCGCCCTGACCGCCCGCGCCGCGGAGGCGGCCCACACCCGCGACCCGGCCTGCCCGTGCACCACGGCCACCCTCGCCCACCGCGAGGACACCACCGTCGTCCGGCACGCCGCCACCGTGGCCAAGGCGCACGCCCCGGACACCGACACCGCCGCGCTGGCCGTACGGACCACTGTCGCCGCCCGGCTCGCCGGCATCCTGCTGCCCCCGCTCGCCCCGGCCCCGGACGAACTGCACGCCCGCCCGGTCACCTACTGGCCGTACGGCACGCCCGTGGACCCGGAGGATCCCGACGCCGCCCCCTGGGAGGAGGCGGGTGTCCTCCTCGCCCGCCTGCACCGGACCCCGCTCCCCGAGACCGTCCCTCCCATGCGCGGGCCGGAGAAGGCCGCCCGAGCCGTGGCGCTCCTCGGGGACCTCACCCCGCGCCACCCGGCGGCAGCCGCCGTGCTGGACGCCTGGGCGGACCTGCCGCCGTGGGCCCGTGGCGAGGCGCCCGCGCCGGGACCCGTACGCCTCTGCCACGGCGACTTCCACCTCGGCCAGCTGATACGCGACCCGGCGCCCGGCAGCCCGTGGCTGCTGATCGACGTGGACGACCTCGGCGCGGGCCCGCCGGTCTGGGATCTGGCCCGCCCCGCCGCCTGGTACGCCGTGGGGATGCTCGACCCCGACGCCTGGCACCGCTTCCTGACCGCGTACCGCGCCGCCGGCGGCCCCGCCGTACCGCCCGACGGCGATCCCTGGCCCGCACTGGACGTCCCGGCCCGCGCCCTCACGGCGCAGACCGCCGCCCGCGCCGTCACCAAGGCGGCCGCGGCGGGCCGGCCGCTGGACGAGGTGGAGGAGTGGCTGGTCGACGCCTGCACCCGTATGCGGTCCGTGCCGGCCGCCGCCCCGGCGGACTGAGACGAATATCCCCGACGTAGGGTGCAACCGGCCCGCGGCCGGACAGAGTCTGTCCAGCTGATACGCGAAGCAGGAACGACCGGCGAGGAGTTGACCCGACCATGCAGTGTCCGAAGTGCCGTGCCCCCATGCACACGTACAACCGCAACGGTGTCCAGATCGAGCAGTGCAGCGGGTGCCGGGGGATCTTCCTCGACTACGGCGAGCTGGAGGCGCTGACCCGGCTCGAGTCCCAGTGGTCGCAGCCCGCCCCGCCCCCGCCGGCCGCGCCCCAGGCGTACCCGGCCGCGGCACCGCAGGCCCCGGCGTGGGGTGCGCCGCACGGCGGTCACTACGGCGGTCACCGACGCCACAAGAGCTTCGGGCACATGCTCTTCTCCAGCTGACGGGCACACGAAGAAGCCCCCGGTCGCAGGACCGGGGGCTTCGAGCCGTGTGGACGATACTGGGATTGAACCAGTGACCTCTTCCGTGTCAGGGAAGCGCTCTCCCGCTGAGCTAATCGTCCTCGGGACCACGACCACTCCGCGGAGCGGATCATGGGCACTGCGTGCGCGATACTGGGATTGAACCAGTGACCTCTTCCGTGTCAGGGAAGCGCTCTCCCGCTGAGCTAATCGCGCGGGGTTCGGATCTTCGCAGATCCAGGATCCGGAGATCCAGTGGACGATACTGGGATTGAACCAGTGACCTCTTCCGTGTCAGGGAAGCGCTCTCCCGCTGAGCTAATCGTCCTTGGAGGTGGAGACGGGATTTGAACCCGTGTAGACGGCTTTGCAGGCCGTTGCCTCGCCTCTCGGCCACTCCACCAGGAGTGCAGGGGGCCGGGAAGCCCCCTCTTCCTTCGAGCGGACGACGAGGCTCGAACTCGCGACCTCAACCTTGGCAAGGTTGCGCTCTACCAACTGAGCTACGTCCGCCTGTCGTTTCGGTCCGCTTCCGCGTCCCGGCGACGAACTGAACTCTAGCGGATTCCGGGGCCAGTACAAAAACCCGTTTGCGCAGCGTGCTGCGCTGCGCCTGCTCACGGGCGTGGTCACGTCACCCGGGCGCCCCCGCCATAGACTCGAGGCGTGCTCGACCTGCCACCTCTCGCGCGCTTCGGTGACCGCGTCGCCACCGGCCTCGCCGACGTCACCGACGACCCCGCCGCCCTGGACTCCTCGGGCTTCTGGGCCGTCGCCGCCGACTTCGAGGGGCGCCTGACCTGCGCCCGGTTCCGGGACGTCCGCACCGAGCCCGTGCCGCCGCCCGCCCCGGGCGCCTGGCGGGGACCGGCGGCCGGCGACTGGACGTCCTCCCTCGACCGCGCCGCGTACACGGCGGGCGTGCGCCGCATCCGCGAGCACATAGCGGCGGGCGAGGTCTACCAGGCCAACCTCTGCCGCGTCCTGTCCGCGCCGGTGCACGCGGACGCCGACGTGGACGCCCTCACGGCCCTGCTGGCCCGCGGCAACCCCGCACCGTACGCAGGAACGATTCGGCTGCCGTGGCACGGCGTGGAGATCGCGACCGCCTCGCCCGAGCTCTTCCTCCGCCGGGACGGCCGGGTCGTCGAGTCGGGCCCGATCAAGGGCACCGGCCGCACCGAGGCGGACCTGCTGGAGAAGGACTACGCCGAGAACGTCATGATCGTCGACCTGGTCCGCAACGACGTCGGACAGGTCTGCGCCACCGGCACCGTCACGGTCCCCGACCTCTGCGCCGTCGAGAAGCACCCGGGCCTCGTCCACCTCGTCTCCACGGTCCGCGGCGAGCTGCGCGACGGCGAGGGCTGGCCCGGGCTGCTGCGCGCCGCCTTCCCGCCCGGCTCCGTCACCGGGGCGCCCAAGTCCAGCGCGCTGCGGATCATCGACGCGCTGGAGACCGCGCCGCGCGGCCCCTACTGCGGCGGCATCGGCTGGGTCGACGCCGACCGCGGCACCGGCGTGCTCGCGGTCGGCATCCGCACCTTCTGGATCGACCGGGACGCGGACGGCGCGGCCGTGCTGCGGTTCGGCACCGGCGCCGGCATCACCTGGGGCTCCGACCCCGCGGGGGAGTGGCGGGAGACCGAACTGAAGGCTTCCCGGCTGCTCGCGGTAGCGTCGGGGACGTACCAGGTGAGCGAAAGGATCCAGCCGTGAAGATCTGGCTCGACGGCGCGCTGCGGGACTCCGAGTCCGCCCGCGTCTCCGTCTTCGACCACGGACTGACCGTGGGCGACGGCATCTTCGAGACCGTGAAGGCCGCGGCCGGCCGGCCGTTCGCCCTCACCCGGCATCTCGACCGGCTGACCCGCTCGGCCCGGGGCCTCGGGCTTCCCGACCCCGACCTCGACGAGGTCCGCCGCGCCTGTGCCGCCGTCCTCGAGGCCAACCCCGTGCCGCTCGGCCGGCTGCGCCTCACCTACACCGGCGGACACGGCCCGCTCGGCTCCGACCGGGGGGACAAGGGCCCGACCCTCGTCGTCGCCCTCGGCGAGACCGCCCGCCGCCCGGACACCACGGCCGTCGTCACCGTGCCCTGGACCCGCAACGAGCGCGGTGCGCTCACCGGCCTGAAGACCACCTCGTACGCCGAGAACGTCGTCGCCCTCGCCCGCGCCCACGAACACGGCGCCACCGAGGCGCTGTTCGGCAACACCGTCGGACAGCTCTGCGAGGGCACCGGGTCGAACGTCTTCGTCGTCCTCGACGGCGAGATCCACACCCCGCCGCTGCACTCCGGCTGTCTCGCGGGCATCACGCGCCAGTTGGTCGCCGAGTGGACCGGCGCCAAGGAGACCGACCTGCCGCTGGACGTCCTGCGCGAGGCCGACGAGATCTTCCTCACCTCCACCCTGCGCGACGTGCAGGCCGTGCACCGCGTCGACGGCCGTGAACTGTCCGCCGCGCCCGGCCCGGTGACGGCCAAGGCGATGCGGATCTTCGACGAGCGGTCCGCGGCGGACATCGACCCGTGAGGGGCCGGAAAACCGGCTGAAGCCGGGGGCGCGGCGGGGTAGAACTCCGGTGATGACCACCACCCTGCGGCCGACCGAGCCGCTCCAGCGGAACCCCGACGGGACGCGTTCGCGTCATTTCCACATCTGCGTGAACAGCCGTCCCGTGGGGGAGGTGCGCCTCGGCACGGACCCCGTCTTCGGCGACGCCGTGGCCCGGATCGCCAGCCTGCGCATCGACGAACCCGACCGTCGGCGCGGCCGGGGCACGGTGGCCGCCCTCGCGGCGGAGGAGGTGGCCCGCGGCTGGGGCTGCCGCCGCATCGAGGTCACGGTCCCCGCCGAACCGGGCACCCCCCTCGCCCTCGCCACCGCGCTCGGCTACGTCGTGCGCAACCGGAACATGGAGAAATCCCTCGGCGGCACCCCGCCCGCCCTGCCGGACTCCACCCGCGCCCGGCCCATGACCGAGGACGAGTACGTCACCTGGCAGGCCGAGAGCTCCGCCGACTACGCGCGCGAGTGGGCGCGGCGCGGGGTGCCCGAGGCGGAGGCGCGCGCCAAGGCCGCCGCGGACCAGGCGGCGCTGCTGCCCGACGGCCTCGCCACGGAGGACATGGTCCTCAGCGTCCTCGAACACGAGGGCGCCGTCGTCGGCACCCTGTGGCTCGCCGTGCGCGGGGAGCGCGCGTACGTCTTCGACGTGGAGACCCTGCCCGCCCACCGGGGCCGGGGCCACGGGCGCAGCCTCATGCTGCTGGCCGAGGCCCAGGCGGCCGCCTCGGGCAACCGGACCATCGGCCTCAACGTGTTCGCGGGCAACACCCCGGCCGAGCGGCTTTACGACGCGCTCGGCTACACCACGACCCGGTACTCGCTGTACAAGCCGCTGGTGTAGCCCGCCGGGGCGTAGGGGGCGGACGCCGGGTCAGGCGTCCTGCCCGGCCAGCAGCCGGTCCGTGATCTCCTCGATCCGCTCGCGCAGCCCTTCCTGGCTCTTGCCGCCGTCGAGCCGCTCCCCGCCCACGACGTACGTCGGCGTCCCGGTCACCCCGATCGCCTTGCCCTCGGCCTGGTCGGCGTCGACGACCAGGATGTGCCGCCCGTCGATCAGGGCGGTGTCGATCTCGTCGGCGTCGAGTCCCAGCTCACGGGCGACGTCGACCAGGACCGCCTCGCCCCGGCGCTCCAGCTCCTCGACCCGGCCGAGCACGGCCTCCGCGTAGTCCCAGCCCCGGCCCTGCTCCCACGCCTCCTCGGCGGCCTGGGCCGCGGCGAAGGCGTGCTTGTGCTTCTCCAGCGGGAAGTGCCGCAGCCGGATGTCCAGCCGGTCGCCGTACCGGGCCCGCAGGGCGCGGAGGTCGTCCAGGGCGGTCCGGCAGTCGGAACACTGCAGCTCGCACCACACGTCGAGGACGGGGGCGGCGGGGCGGGCGGGGGAGGAGTCACTCATGGCCGACAGTCTTCCAGCCGCGCCCCGGCACCACCCAATCCGGCCCCGGACCCGCGTCCTCGCACCCTCCAGGTGTGCGTCCACCGGCACCTGCGGAGGAGCCCGGACCCGGAGATGTCCCTGATGTCCGCCCCGGGCATGGCCGCTCGGGGCCCGGCGGGTGCAGGATGGAAGGGACGGAGCCGCACCCCGTCGTGACCGCACGCACGCTGCCCTGGAGGACCGGGATGATTGCCGAGACCGTCTGCTCCGCCGTCGCCGCGGCAGGCCTGGGCATCGCGGTGGTCACGGCCTACCGCAAGCGCTACCTGACGGCGACCCGCATCGCCGCGTACGCGCTGGTGCCGCTCGGTCTGGTGATGACCGGCGTCGTCGAGTGGCTCGCGGACACCGCTTTCAGTCCGGTCGCCTGGGCGGGCTTCGGCGTGCTGGGCCTGTCCTGGCTGATGTTCGCCACGACCCGCACGGTGGAGCGCCGGCGCGGCGGCACCCGCAAGGAACGCAAGGCCGCAGCACGGGAGGCGTCCGCCCCAGCCGCCACGGCGCCCGGCGCCTCGGCGCCCGCACTGGGACAGACGTCCACCGCCGGTCAGAGCCCCGCACCCCGGCAGAAGCCGGCCGCACAGGGGGACGACGACTTCAGCGACATCGAGGCCATCCTCAAGAAGCACGGCATCTGACCACCCGGGACCACATACGTCACAGGGCGCCCCGGACCGCGCGGAAGTGATCACGCTCTGACCGGTAGACCGCGCTTTCCGTGTGCGCGGAAGCTTTCCACGAGTGTTGATCGCGTCCGGCCCGTCCGATGCGTCATCATCGCGGCGAGATGCTGGACACGACACAGAGCGATGCCGCGCCGCAGCAGGACGAGCCGCGCGGATGCCTCTTCGCCCTATCCCAGCCACCGCTGATGATCTTCCTTGCGGTGATCGGGTGTCTGCTGCTCACGGCCGCCTTGCACGACCTGCTGTGGCTGTGATCCGTACCCGCGGCTCCCGGCGTCACCCGTCGGGGCCGCGTCGGCGGCATCTCCCGTCACTCCCCGTGGCGGACGGGGCGGATCAGCCCGCCGCCTCCTTGCGGCGCGCCCGGTAGGCGGCGACGTGCAGCCGGTTGCCGCAGGTACGGCTGTCGCAGTAGCGGCGCGAGCGGTTGCGGGACAGGTCCACGAACGCGTGCCGGCAGTCCGGGGCCTCGCAGCGGCGCAGACGCTCCTGCTCGCCTGCGACGACGAAGAACGCCAGCGCCATCCCGCAGTCGGCGGCCAGGTGGTCGGCCACGGAGGCGCCGGGGGCGAAGTAGTGCACGTGCCAGTCGTAGCCGTCGTGGTCGGTGAGCCGGGGTGTGGTGCCGGCGGCCGCGATCAGCTCGTTGATCATCGTGGCGGCGCTGCGGGCGTCGGGAGCGGCGAACACCGCGGCGAACCGGGCGCGGATCTTGCGCACCGCGGCCAGGTCGAACTCGGTGAGCACCCCGACCTCGCTGACCTCGTGGTCCCGAACGAACGCCTCGAGGGCGGAGACGTCCGCCAGTCCGTCCGGAGTCGTGTCGTCCTCCGGTGCGGTGTTCACCAGATCCACCACGGTGTCCAGCGCGCACCGGGTGTCATGGGTGATCAGCACGATTCGCTCCCTGGCCTGAGGGTCGGGCGGGCGCCCGCCGATGCTGGCCGATGGTAGTGGCTCCACGCCACCCAGCACCTCTCCGCTCCGCACACGGCTTCGATTCCAACGCGGAAGGCACACCAGGGGTTCCCACCCCAACGCAGGAGCGACGCCCCGAACGGGCGCGGGGAAACTGCGCCCCCAGCCCCCGACGGCCCGCAGCCGCCGGCGAATCCCGGACCATCCGCCCCCTGGGCGCACCTGCGTGCACGCCCCCGCACGGCACACCGGCGCCGACCCACGGCAAGAAGGCCCGTGGCGTCGACGCCGGTGCATCCAACTGGTCCAGGCCCGCGCCGTCACCCCGAGTCGACGGCGCCGGGCGGCTTCGAGGCGGCTAGCTCTCCGCCAGGATGTGCGAGAGCTCCTGATCGAGATCGAAGTGCCGGTGCTCCGTGCCGGGCGGCACGGCGGCGTCTGTGCGCTTCAGGAAGGACTCCAGAGCCCGCGCCGGGGCCTCGAGCAGGGCCTCCCCCTCCGGGGAGCTCAGGGCGATGCACACGACGCCCTGACCATGACTGCGCGACGGCCAGACGCGGACGTCGCCGGTGCCCGTGGGGCGGTGAAGTCCCTCGGCGAGGAGGTCGCGGGCGAACACCCACTCGACGGTTTCCTCGGCTCCGGTGTGGAAGGTGGCGTGCACGGCGTAGGGGTCGGCCGTGTCGTACCGCAGGCCTGCGGGGACAGGCAGGGAGGACTCGCTCGACACAACGAGGCGCAGGTGCAGCTCGCAGCTGACCGTGGTGTTCATAAGCGCCAGGGCCTTTCGCTCAGTGTGCGCTCGGGGATTCGCACGTCGGCGAAATCGACATGCCACCTACGGTGCCGTTGTAAACCCCTCTGCGTGTTTTGCGTGGGATTACGTAACTCTTCCGGCCGAGAGATCGTTCGGGCCCTGCGCCCATTCCGGTGATGTGTTCGGCTCCGGTAGTGTTGGGCTGCATGAACACGGGGAGTAACGAGACCGGCGAGGTCGTGACCGCGGCCCACGGGGTGACGGTGGACGAGGGCGAGCGTCGGGACGAGCGGGGGCTCGGGTCGAGGGCGCCCGAGTTCGTGAAGGCGCGGCGTGCGCTGCATCTGAGCTGGCAGGTGGGGGTCTTCGTCGTCGGTCTGGCCGTGGTGGTGACCGGCGTGATCATGCTGCCGCTGCCCGGCCCGGGCTGGGTCGTGATCTTCGGCGGCATGGCGATCTGGGCGACCGAGTTCGTGTGGGCCCAGCTCGTGCTGCGCTGGACCAAGCGCAAGGTCACCGAGGCTGCCCAACGGGCGCTCGACCCGCGGGTGCGTCGCCGCAACATCATCCTGACGTCGGTCGGCCTGGTGATCATGGCCGCGCTGGCCGGCTTCTACCTGTGGAAGTTCGGTCTGCAGATGCCCTGGAAGATCAAGGATCAGTGACCCGGGCCGGAGGGCGCGCGAGCTCCACGAGCTCCCGCCCTTCGTCGGTCGAGGTGGTCACGGGCACCCCCTGACATGGGGTAATGTTCTCCCTGCGCCCGGGCGATTAGCTCAGTGGGAGAGCGCTTCGTTCACACCGAAGAGGTCACTGGTTCGAACCCAGTATCGCCCACCGGGATCAGGCGGCCCGGCTCACCGACAGTGAGCCGGGCCGCTTCGTCGTTCCCGCGGCGGCCTGACGGCGCCGCCCTCCGCCCCGTTCCGCTTCGCCCGCGCGTCACCCGACCGTGACCTGCCGCGGTCCCCGCCACGGCCGCCGCCGTTCTGTTCGACCGGTCGGCCGCGACGCCAGGGACCTGCCGCTTTCCTTCCCGGCCCGGACGAGTGCCGGACACCTCCGCCGCCCGGCGCCCGCGAGGCTTCGCCACCAATTCCTGTCCGAATCATTGACGCGCCCCAGGGCCCTCCGTACCTTGTGCCAGCAAGCGCTTACTTGAAACGATTCATGAAGCGGTCGGGACCGTCGCGGGGAGGCTCGTATGCAGCAGCGCAAGGGTGTGGAGAGGCGGACGGTCCTCAAAGCGGCGGGGGCCTCGCTCGCCGTCACGGGGCTCGGCGCGACGGCGACCGCCTGTGGCGGCGGAAGCGGTTCCGGAGACGGAACGGTGACGATCCGTTATGCGTGGTGGGGTGCCGAGGACAGGGCGCAGCGCATCAACAAGACCATCGATCTCTTCGAGAAGAAGTACCCGAAGATCAAGGTCAAGACCGACTTCCAGCCGTACACGGATTTCTGGAAGAAGTTCAACACGCAGGCCTCCGGAGGGAATCCGCCGGACGTCTTCCAGAACGCCGTCGGATTCCTCCGCAAATACGATGCGAAGAATGTGCTCCTGGACCTCCATGAGCAGGTGAAGGCCGGCAACCTGCGCATGGAGGGATTCCGGGCGGGCCTGGAGAAGTTCGGCGAGATCGACGGCAGACTCCTCGGCGTGCCCGTGGGATCCAACTCCATGGCCCTCGTCATCGACAAGCCTGTCTACGCCCGCGCCGGAGTCACCCCCGAAACGGGCTGGACCTGGGACGACTTCGACGAGGCGATGGCCCGGGTGCGCGACCGCACGGGCCGCGCCGGCGACAGCGGCATGTACGGCGTCATGTACCTCTACGACCTGTACCTGCGTCAGAACGGCAAAGCGTTCTTCACCGAGGAGGGTCTCGGTTTCGCCGAGGCGGATCTGACCCGGTGGTGGACGAAGGCCGAGAAGGGCGTGAGGTCCGGCCTGTTCGCCGACCCCAAGAAGGTCGCCCAGATCAAGCCCAAGTCGGCGCTCTCCGCCGAACTCGCGGGCTCCGAGTTCACCTGGGACAACTTCACCGTCCGCTACACCTCCGAGGGCAGGAGCGAGTACGGTCTCGCGCCCATCCCCACCACCGACGGCAAACGGACAGGCCAGTACCTCGGCTCGCTGATGCTGAGCGCCTCCAGGCGCACCCAGCACCCCGTGGAGGTCGCGAAGTTCATCGACTTCATGGTGCACGACCCCGAGGTCGCCAAGATCATGGGCTACGACCGGGGCGTCCCCGCCACCACGGCGCAGTACGAGGCGTACCGGCCCACCGACCCGGTGAACAAGGCGATCGCCGCCTACGAGGAGTCCCTCGTGAAGGCGGGCGTGCTGGAGCCCATCACCCCGCACCCGAACGGCGCCGACATCTGCGAGGCCGCCTTTCTGCGCATCGGCGAGGAGCTGGGGCTGGGCAAGCGGTCGGTGGCCGATGCCGTCGAGCAGTTCTTCAACGAGTCGAAGACCGCCCTCAGCAGCTGATGGGAACCGCCGTGACACACGCCCCCGCGACGGATGCCCGGGCGAAGGACACCGAGCCGCGGCACGGTCCGGGCACACCTCCCCGTCCCGCCGGCCCGAAGCGGCGGGGCCGCCGGGAGAACCTGGCCGGCTATCTCTTCATGTCACCGTGGATCGCCGGGTTCCTGCTGCTGACGGCGGGCCCGATGGCCGCCTCGCTGTATTTCGCGTTCACCGACTACAACCTGTTCGACGCCCCGCGCTGGATCGGACTGGACAACTTCTCCGAGATGTTCGGCGACCCGCGCTGGCGCCACTCGGTGCGGATCACCCTCTGGTACGTCGTCGTCGGCACGCCGGTCAAGCTGCTCGTGGCGCTCGGCGTGGCCCTGCTGCTCGCGCAGAAGCGGCGGGCCAGGCCTTCTACCGGGCCGCCTTCTACGCGCCGTCGCTGATCGGGGCGAGCGTCTCCGTCGCCATCGTCTGGAAGGCCATCTTCTCGGACGACGCGATCGTCGACCGGACGCAGAAGGTCTTCGGCATCGACGCCGGCGGCTGGACCGGCGACCCGGACCTCATCATCTACAGCCTGGTCGCCCTGACCGTCTGGCAGTTCGGCGCGCCGATGGTCATCTTCCTGGCCGGGCTGAAGCAGGTGCCGCGGGAGCTGTACGAGGCGGCCGACGTCGACGGGGCAGGCAAGCTGCGGCAGTTCTGGAACATCACCCTGCCGATGATCTCGCCGGTGCTGTTCTTCAACGTCCTGCTGGAGACCATCCACTCGTTCCAGATCTTCAGCTCCGCCTACATCGTCGGCGGCGGTGCGGGCGGCAACGCCTGCGGTCCGGCGGACGGCTCCATGGTCTACACCTGCTACCTGTACGTCCAGGGCTTCGAGAACAGCCGGATGGGCCTGGCCTCCGCCATGGCGTGGATGCTGCTGATCGCGGTCGCCATGGTCACGGCGGTGCTGTTCTGGTCCCAGAGGCGCTGGGTGCACTACGAGGAGGGCGGCCGATGACCGCACAGGCCGGCGACATCACCCGCACCCCGTCGGCGAAGGGCGCCCTGCGCCGCCGGCTGCCCGGCTCGCTCGCCTGGCACATCGGGGCGCTGGCACTCCTCGCGGTGATCCTCTACCCGGTGGTGTGGGTCGTCGGCGGGTCGTTCAAGGCGAGCGAGGACATCGTCGGCAGTCTGGACCTCTTCCCGGCCGACCCGATCGTGTCCAACTACACCAGCCTCGCCGACGGCATCGCCGACATCTCCGTCTTGACCTTCTTCTCCAACTCGCTGTTCCTCGCCGTGGGTTCGGTGATCGGCATCCTGATCTCCTGCTCGCTCACCGCGTACGCCTTCGCCAAGATCCGGTTCGCGGGACGCAATCTGCTGTTCACGCTGATGATCGGCACGCTGCTGCTGCCGTACCACGTGCTGCTGATCCCGCAGTACGTGCTGTTCCGCAACCTGGACATGATCAACACGTACACCCCGCTGCTGCTGGGGAAGTACCTGGCGACGGAGGCGTTCTTCGTCTTCCTGATGGTGCAGTTCATGCGGAACCTGCCGCGGGAGCTGGACGAGGCGGCCCGGCTCGACGGGTGCGGGCATCTGCGCATCTACTGGTCGATCGTGCTGCCGCTGTGCCGGCCGGCGCTGATCACCAGCGCCATCTTCACCTTCATCAACGCCTGGAACGACTTCATGGGCCCGCTGATCTACCTCAACGAGCCGGGCAAGTACACGGTCTCCCTGGGGCTGAAGATGTTCGTCGACCAGGAGGGACTCGCCAACTACGGCGGCATGATCGCCATGTCGCTGGTCGCGCTGCTGCCCGTGCTGGCCTTCTTCCTCGCCTTCCAGCGCTATCTCATCGACGGCATGGCGACCTCCGGACTGAAGGGCTGAGTGAGCTGACGATGTCCCTGGCACGCACCGATTCGAGGGCCTGGGGGAGGTTCGCGCTCTTCGCCGAGTGCCTGCTGACCGGCGTGTGGATCGCGCTGGCCGCGCTGCCGCTGGTCACCTACCCCGCCGCGCTGGCGGCGGGGACCCGGCACCTGCGCCGTCACCTGGCCCACGAGCCGGGCGGATGGCGGGAGTTCGCGGCCGACTTCAGGACCGCGGTGCGCGGCGGCTGGCTCGTCGGGCTCGCCGGATGGGCGGCCGTGGCCGTGGTGTGGACCGACCTGCGCGCCGTACGGGCCGGACTGCCGGGAGGTCCGCTGGTCGGAGCCGTCGGGGTGCTGGCCCTCCTCGGAGCCGCGGCGGCGCTGCTGCGGGCGGCGGCGCTGTGGCGGCCCGGCGTGTCCTGGCGGCCGCTGATGGCACGGGCCGGGCGGCACACCGCCCGTGACCCCGCCGGGTCCTTCCTGCTCATCGGGGGACTGGCCGTCACGGTCTGCTCCGCCTGGTTCAGCACGCCTCTCGCGGTCCCCGTGCTGGGGGCCGTCGCGGCGGCCGCCGTCGCCGTGGAGGAGCGTCACCGGCACCGCTGACGGGCGGTGCCCCCCGACAGGGTGGGCGCTTCGACGCCACACCTCTGTGTGTCATGCACCTGACAGCAATCGTGCACCCCGCAGCCATGGAAAGGACCGGCCATGTCCCCCGTTCCCCGCAGAACCCTCATCAAGGCGGCCGCCGTCGCCGGAGCCGCCACCCGGACCGGCTGGACCCTGGGTGAGAGGGAGGCCGCCGCGGCGCCCGCCGCCGCGCCCACCGGCGCCGACCCGGTGACCCTGGACTGGCTGGAGGAGGGCGGCCTCGGCGCCGCCCCCGGCTCCACCGTCGGCGTCCCCTGGCCACGCGGCGCCCACCCGGAGGACCGCACCTTCGCCGTCACCGACGCCGACGGCAACGCCGTCCCCGTCCAGACCTGGCCGCTCGCCTACTGGCCCGACGGTTCCCTCAAGTGGACGGCGCACGCCGTCAGTTCCGGCACCGGCCGGCTCACCCTGACGACTGGCACGCCCGCCGCGCCGGGCAAGGAGGTCACCGTCATCCGGCGCGGCGCCACCGTCACCGTCTCCACCGGCGTCATCACCGCCCGGATCGGCACCGGCGGCGACACCCTGGTCCGCTCGGTCACCCGCGGCTCCACCGAGATCGCCCGCGACGGACGCCTGGTCGTGCTGCGCCAGCCCGAGATCGAGGACGGCGACCGCACCGCCGTCCGCACCGAGCGGTTCGACGGCACCGTCTCCGGCGTCACCGTCGAGCAGGACGGCCCCGTCCGCGCGGTCGTCCGAGTCGACGGCACCCACCGCAAGGGCCGCGACACCCTGCTGCCCTTCTCCGTGCGCCTCTACTTCTACGCGGGCGCCGAGTCCTTCCGCATGGTGCACACCATCACCTATGACGGGAAACAGGAACCCGGGCGCGCCAAGGGGGACTTCGTGCGCGGCATCGGCGTCCGCTTCTCCGTACCGCTGCGCGACGCGACGTACGACCGGCACATCCGGCTCGGCGGCGAGGGCGACGGGATGCTCCGGGAGGCCGTCAAGGGCATCACCGGACTGCGCCGCGACCCCGGGATCGCCGTGCAGGAGGCCCAGTTCGAGGGTCGCAAGCTGCCCGACCCGACCACCTGGGACCAGCGCGTCACCAGCCGCCTGCAGTACATCCCCGAATGGGGCGACCACACCCTCTCCCAGCTCTCCGCCGACGGCTTCACCGTCCGCAAGCGCACCAGCACGGGCCATGGCTGGATCGGCGCCGGCGGCGGGCGGCGCGCCTCCGGCTTCGGCTACGTCGGCGGCGTCAGCGGCGGCCTCTCCTTCGGGCTGCGCGACTTCTGGGAGAAGCACCCCGCGCAGCTCGACGTCCGCGACGCCCACACCGGCACCGCCGAGGTCACCCTCTGGCTCTGGTCACCCGAGGCCCAGCCCATGGACCTGCGCTTCTACCACGACGGCATGGGCCAGGACACCTTCCCCGAACAACTCGAGGGCCTCAACATCACCTACGAGGACTACGAGCCGGGCTTCGGCACCCCCTACGGCATCGCCCGCACCTCCGAGCTGCTGTTCTGGGCCGAGGCCGCCACCCCGGACGCCGAGCAGCTCGCCGCCCGCGCCCGCGCCGTGCGCGTGCTGCCGCAGCTCGCCGCGCCTCCCGCGCAGCTGATCGCCGCCGGCGTCTTCGGCAAGGGCCTGTTCGCCGAGCCCGACCGCTCCACCCCCGCCAAGGAGAAGATCGAGAACCACCTCGACTTCCTCTTCACCTACTACAAGGACCAGGTGGAGCAGCGCCGCTGGTACGGCTTCTGGGACTACGGCGACATCATGCACACCTACGACACCGTCCGGCACCAGTGGCGCTACGACGTCGGCGGCTACGCCTGGGACAACAGCGAACTCTCACCCGACCTGTGGCTCTGGTACGCCTACCTGCGCTCCGGCCGCGCCGACATCTTCCGCTTCGCCGAGGCCATGACCCGCCACACCGGCGAGGTCGACGTCTACCACCTCGGCGAATGGGCCGGACTCGGCACCCGCCACGGCGTCCAGCACTACGCCGACAGCGCCAAACAGCAGCGCATCGCCAACACCACCTACCGGCGCTTCTACTACTTCCTCACCGCCGACGAACGCACCGGCGACCTCATGCACGCCAACGTCGACTCCGACGAGACCTTCCTCGCCCTCGACCCGCTGCGCAAGATCCGCACCGAGCCCTACACCCCTGACCGCAACGCTCTGTCCATCGGCTTCGGCACCGACTGGAGCGGCCTGGTCTCCGCCTGGCTCACCGAGTGGGAGCGCAAGGGCCCCAAGTGGCGGAAGGCCCGGGCGCGCGTGCTCTCCACCATGGAGACCATCGCGGCCCAGCCCAACGGCTTCGTCCAGGGCAGCGGCCTGTACGACCTCGACACCGGCCGGTTCGCAGTCGCGGACACCCCGAAGGTGGAGGTCTCCCACCTGTCCGCCGTCTTCGGCCTCAACGAACTGTGCGCCGAACTCGTCGACCTCGTCGACATGCCCGAGTTCGAGGAGGCGTACTACGACTACTGCCGTTACTTCAACGCCACCAAGGCCGAACAGACCGCCCGCTACGGCTCCGACTTCGGCAGCCTCATCCTCTTCCAGGGCCACTCCCGCCTCGACGCCTACGCCGCCGTACGCACCGGCGACGAGAAGCTGGCACAGCGGGCCTGGGCGAAGTTCTACGACTCCGACGGCTACAAGGAGTCCGCGCCCTGGAAGACCGAGAAGGTGAGCGGCCCCACCGCCCTGGTCGCCGGCAGCGAGGCCCCCTGGGTCTCCACCAACGACACCGCCCTCTACGGACTCGCCGCCATCGAGAACCTCGCACTCCTCGGAGACCGCATGCCGTGACGCACGAGGAGGGCGCGGGCGGGCACACTCCGTACATGGACCGGAACCATTACCGCTTCCGCACCGTGTGGACGCTGTCCGCGCCGGCCGCCACCGTGTACGGCGTGCTGGAGCGGATCGAGGACTACCCCCGGTGGTGGCCGCAGGTGCGGGAGGTCGCCCGCCTCGACGACACCACCGGCATCGTCACGATCCGCTCCGTCCTCCCGTACGACCTCACCTTCTCCCTGCGGGAGGGGCGCCGGGACCGGGAGGACGGCGTGCTGGAGGCGGGGCTGTCCGGCGACATCGACGGCTGGGCGCGGTGGACCGTCACCGACCTGGGCGCGCACGGCTGCCTCGCCCACTACGAACAGGAGGTCGACGTCCGGGCGCGGCTGCTGCGGCTGCTCGCCGTGCCCGGACGGCCGCTCTTCCGGGCCAACCACGCGCTGATGCTGCGGGCCGGGCGGCGCGGACTGGCGGCGCACCTGCAAGCAGTTTGAACGAAGCCAACCAGGACCTGTATTGTTCAGTGCGTTCCCGGGCGATTAGCTCAGTGGGAGAGCGCTTCGTTCACACCGAAGAGGTCACTGGTTCGAACCCAGTATCGCCCACGCTCGGGAGAGCGACGTGTGTCCGCCGAAAACGCGGACCACGTCGCTCTCTTTGTGTTCTGCGCGGCCTCGCCGTGCGTTGTGGGGGCTCCGTTACCCAGTCCCCGCCCACGGCGTTCTCGCGGGCCGGAGACACAAGGGTCACGCCGCCGCCGGCAGGTCCGGGCGCAGGGGCCAGGCCGGGTCGACGATCTCCTCCGTGCCCGTGCGCGCGAACCACGCCTGGAGGCCCCGCGCCTGCGCCGCGTGCCACACCGCCTGCAAGGTGTGCAGCTCACCCGGTGACAGACGCTCCAGCCGGGACGCGAACCGGCGGCCCACCGCCCGCGTGACCTCCAGCGCGGCCGCCGCGTCCGCCGCCGCGTCGTGCGCCTCCTCCAGCTCCACCTCGTACTGCGCGCACAGGTCGGCCAGCGTCCGGCGGCCCTTGCGGTAGCGGTCCAGATGCTTGTCCAGCACCCGCGGGTCCAGCACCAGCAGCGGCGACCGCTCGAACCAGCGGCTCAGCGAGGACGCCCGGTGCCGGCGCAACTCGCGGTCCAGCAACGTCAGATCGAACGGCGCGTTCATCACCACCACCGGACGGCCCACCGCCGCCTGCTCCGACAGCGCCTGCGCCACCTCGTACATCACCGCCGCCGGCCAGCGGCCGTTGCGCTGCAGATGCTCCTGCGTCAGCCCGTGCACCTCGGTCGCCGCGGCCGGCACCGGCACGCCCGGATTCACCAGCCAGCGGGTCGCCCGCGGCCGGGTGCCCGGCGCGTCCTGGACGACGAGCGCGGCCGACACGATCCGGTCGGTCTCGACGTCCACACCCGTGGTCTCCGTGTCGAAGGCGGCCAGCGGCCCCTCGTACCAGCACGTCATACCCACCAACCCCTCGCTCACCACGAGCAGTTGACGTGCCGTCCACTGCTCGCAGCGGTGATACCCGCCCTGTTTGCGCACTACGCAGGGAGGAGACAACAGGAGTACGGGTCTTTGCAGTTCAGCGACCCGCGCATGGGAATCGACTGTCCTGGAAGGCTGTTGGTCATGGCCATCGCGCAGCCCGAACGGGGCGGGCTGCTGCCGGAGCGCACACCGGCCGCTCGCGGCACCCTCGCCACCACCGCCTGCATGGAGACCCTGCAGGTCGGCTATCTCCACGCCGTCGCCGCGGCGGCGGGCTGCTCGCTGTCCCAGCCCTTCCCGGACAACGGCATCGACTGGCACGTCAGCCACAGCGCGCCCGGACACCTCGTCGACGACGAGGTCACCATCAAGGTGCAGCTCAAGGCCACGTCACAGATCGCCCCGCACCCCCGGGGACGCTCCTTCTCCTTCACCCTGGAAAACGCCCACCTGGAGAAGCTCGCCCGCACCCCGGTCTCCGTGCACAAGATCCTCGTCGTGATGATCCTGCCGCGCTCCCAGGACGACTGGCTGCGCGCCGGACACGACCGGCTCGACCTGCGCCACTGCTGCTACTGGGTCAACCTCGCCGGGCACCCCGTCACCGGCCGCCGCCGCACCACCGTACGGATCCCCACCTCACGCATCTTCGACGACCGGGCGCTGTGCGAGATCATGACCCGCGTCGGCAGGGGAGGCAGACCGTGACCCACCGCCCCACCGGCGAACCCGCCCGGCCCGTACGCCCGCACCCCGCCGACCCCTTCCCCGACACGCGGCCGTCCGAGGCCGCCGGCGCCGACCCCGCGGTGCTCACCGCCCTGCTGCGCCGGCACGGCTGGCAGCGGCGCGGCGGCGCCCCCGGACGCTACGGCCGCTGGGCCCCGCCCGGCCCGGGCACCGGCACCAGCCTGCTCGTCCCGGCCGGCCGCACCTTCCCGGACAGCGAGGACCTGCTCGCCGAAGCGCTGGACGCGCTGTCCCGCAGCGGCACGCCCTCCGCCCGCGAGATCCTGCTCGCCCTCGCCGTGCCCAGCGACGAGATCCGCTGGTCCCGCGACCTGCCGCCCGGCCCCGGCGACGCCGTCGCCTGGACCGCGGAGGAACAGCTGAGGACCGCGGCCCGCCGCACCCTGCTCGCTGCCGCGCTCGCAACCCGCGCCCGCGCCGGCTATCACGGCGCGCGTCACCGCCGCCCGGCCGCCGCCGCGCTGGACGGTGTGCTGGTGGGCCCCGCCACGGACGGCCGCGGCCTCACCGCCTTCGTGCCCGTCGCCGCCGGCCGTCCACTCACCGTGTGCCTGTTCCACGCCTTGCGCGCCGCCCGCGAGGCCGTCGACCACAGTCGGGCCACCGGCTCGACGGACGCCTTCGCCGCCGCCGTCGGCGCGGGCGTCAGCCACGAGCTCACCGAGGCCCTCGTCGCCCTGGCGCGGGGGACCCGGGGCGCCCGGGTCGGCGTGGACTGGGCGCCGGCGGCAGGGGTGCCCGACGGGTGCGCGGCCACCGGGCCCGTGGAGTTCTCGCCCGGCGACCTGCCCGTGCTCCTCGAGGCCGGGCGCCTCTACCGGCGCGCGGAGCCCTCCGTCACCGTCACGGTCACCGGGGCGGTCGTGCGGATGTACCGGGCACAGGCAACGGGCGACGGCCTGGTGCGGCTGCGGGTGCTCGCGGGCGCCGAGGTCGGGCACCTCCGGGTCACGCTGAGCGGGGAGGACTACCGCATCGCCGGCCATGCCCACCTCATGGGGCTGCCGGTGCGGATGCGCGGGCGGCTGGCCGGACGCAGCGGGTTCCGGCGTCTCACCGAGGTCCGCGAGGTCGCTCCGGTCCAGGTCGACGAGGCCGAACGGGACCGGCTGCTCAAGGTGCTCCAGGAGAGCGCGGACGACTTCGGCCAGGCCTTCGGCCCGGCCCGCGACGGCTGATTTCGCCTGCACCGGTCCCGGGTCGGTACGATCGCACCCATGCGTGCGCTCCGGTATGGCGCCGCGACCACAGCCTTCAGTCAGGAGAGACCGGTGTCAGACGTCCGTGTGATCATCCAGCGCGATTCCGAGCGGGAAGAACGCGTGGTGACGACGGGCACTACGGCCGCCGAGCTCTTCGCGGGCGAGCGCTCGGTCATCGCCGCTCGGGTGGCCGGCGAGCTCAAGGACCTCTCGTACCAGGTCCAGGACGGCGAGATCGTCGAGGGCGTCGAGATCTCCTCCGAGGACGGCCTCAACATCCTGCGCCACTCCACCGCGCACGTGATGGCCCAGGCCGTGCAGGAGCTGTTCCCCGAGGCCAAGCTGGGCATCGGTCCGCCGGTCCGGGACGGCTTCTACTACGACTTCGACGTGGAGAAGCCCTTCACGCCCGAGGATCTCAAGGCCGTCGAGAAGAAGATGCAGGAGATCCAGAAGCGCGGCCAGCGCTTCTCCCGCCGCGTGGTGACCGACGAGGCCGCCCGCGAGGAGCTCGCCGACGAGCCGTACAAGCTGGAGCTGATCGGCCTCAAGGGCTCCGCCTCGCACGACGACGGCGCGGACGTCGAGGTCGGCGCCGGTGAGCTGACGATCTACGACAACATCGACGCCAAGACCGGCGAACTGTGCTGGAAGGACCTCTGCCGCGGTCCCCACCTGCCCACCACCCGGAACATCCCGGCGTTCAAGCTGATGCGCAACGCGGCCGCCTACTGGCGCGGCAGCGAGAAGAACCCGATGCTCCAGCGCATCTACGGCACCGCCTGGCCCTCCAAGGAGGAGCTGAAGGCGCACCTGGAGTTCCTCGCCGAGGCCGAGAAGCGCGACCACCGGAAGCTCGGCAGTGAGCTCGACCTGTTCTCCATCCCGGAGCAGATCGGCTCCGGCCTCGCCGTCTTCCACCCCAAGGGCGGCATCATCCGCCGGGTCATGGAGGACTACTCGCGCCGCCGGCACGAGGAGGAGGGCTACGAGTTCGTCTACACCCCGCACGCGACGAAGGGGAAGCTCTTCGAGACCTCGGGCCACCTGGACTGGTACGCCGACGGCATGTACCCGCCCATGCAGCTCGACGAGGGCGTGGACTACTACCTCAAGCCCATGAACTGCCCGATGCACAACCTGATCTTCGACGCGCGCGGCCGGTCCTACCGCGAACTGCCGCTGCGTCTCTTCGAGTTCGGGACCGTGTACCGGTACGAGAAGTCCGGCGTGGTGCACGGCCTGACCCGTGCCCGCGGCTTCACCCAGGACGACGCGCACATCTACTGCACCCGCGAGCAGATGTCCGAGGAGCTCGACAAGACCCTCACCTTCGTCCTGAACCTGCTCCGCGACTACGGCCTCACCGACTTCTACCTGGAGCTGTCCACCAAGGACCCGGAGAAGTTCGTCGGCTCGGACGAGGCCTGGGAGGAGGCGACCGAGACGCTGCGCCAGGTCGCCGAGAAGCAGGGCCTGCCGCTGGTCCCCGACCCGGGCGGCGCCGCCTTCTACGGCCCGAAGATCTCCGTGCAGGCGAAGGACGCCATCGGCCGTACCTGGCAGATGTCGACCATCCAGCTCGACTTCAACCTGCCGGAGCGCTTCGACCTGGAGTACACGGCCGCGGACGGCACCAAGACCCGCCCGGTCATGATCCACCGCGCGCTGTTCGGCTCCATCGAGCGGTTCTTCGCGGTGCTCCTGGAGCACTACGCGGGCGCCTTCCCCGCGTGGCTCGCCCCGGTCCAGGCGATCGGCATCCCGATCGGCGACGCCCACGTCGAACACCTGGAGAAGTTCGCGGACGCGGCCCGCAAGCAGGGTCTGCGCGTCGAGGTCGACTCGTCCTCCGACCGCATGCAGAAGAAGATCCGCAACGCCCAGAAGCAGAAGGTGCCCTTCATGGTCATCGCGGGCGACGAGGACATGGCGAACGGCGCGGTGTCCTTCCGCTACCGCGACGGCTCGCAGGAGAACGGCATCCCCGTCGACGAGGCCATCGCCAAGATCGCGAAGGTCGTCGAGGAGCGGGCGCAGGTCTGACCCGCGCACGCGAAAGCCCCCGGGAGCGATCCCGGGGGCTTTTTGCCGCGGTCCCGCGGTCACGCCATATGCTGCACGCATGACGAGTGAGCCGGAGCAGCAGTTGGGAGTGGGGACGCAGGACGCGTTCCAGCGTCTGTGGACGCCCCACCGGATGGCCTACATCCAGGGCGAGAACAAGCCGAGCGGCCCCGGCGCCGCCGACGGCTGCCCCTTCTGTTCCCTTCCGGCCCGGTCCGACGAGGACGGGCTGATCCTGCGCCGCGGGAAGCTGGTGTACGCGGTGCTCAACCTGTACCCGTACACCGGCGGCCATCTGATGACCGTGCCGTACCGGCATGTGGCCGACTACACCGAACTCACGGTCGAGGAGACGGCGGAGCTCGCCGCGCTCACCAAGCAGGCGATGACGGCGCTGCGCACGGCGTCGGGCGCGCACGGCTTCAACATCGGCATGAACCAGGGCACGGTGGCGGGCGCGGGCATCGCCGCCCATCTGCACCAGCACGTCGTCCCGCGCTGGGGCGGCGACACCAACTTCATGCCGGTCATCGGCCACACCAAGGTCCTGCCGCAGCTGCTGGCCGACACCCGCAAGATGCTCGCGGAGGCCTGGCCCGCGGCCTGACGCCCTCACCGGAGGGAGGCGGGGCCCGCAGCGGCGCACCCCGCCGGCCGTCTACGCGTCGTACAGGTCGGCCTTGCTCGGCGTCGCCTCCTGCACCGCCGTGGACAGGGAGGACGAGCGGGAACCGAACTTGGTGGTGTCCACGCCGTTCTCCTCGAGCACCTTGATCGCCGCGGAGTGGACGACGCGCAGCACCGGTGTCGCCGCCCGCAGCGCGTCGTCCGCCATGAAGCGGTGCCGCCAGGGCTTGTCCGCCCAGGCGTGCCGCAGCCCGAAAGGCTCGGGCAGGGTCAGCTTGCCGCCGAGCCAGTACAGCAGCGGCGGGTACTTGGTCAGCGGTGCACGGGCGGTCAGCCGTACCACCTCGTCCGAGTCGACCAGCGGGAGCTTGATCTTCCGGGTCTCCCAGAACTTGATCGACTTCTGGACCTCCTTCTCCTTCGCCGCCGGTTTGGTGGTGAAGAGGGGGTGCACGGGACCCAGGGCGTGCCCGGTGACCTCGATGCGCAGTGTCTCGTGCAGCACGGTCACGGTGATCAGCATCGTGATCACCAGCTGGCCGTCCCACAGGGTCCACTGCACGCCCAGGTAGTGCCGGTCGCCCGCGCCGAACTGCTGCTTGTTGCAGATCTCCTGCACGGCGTGCTGCTTCACCTGGTACGCCTCGACGTCCGTGCCCTCGGGCCGGGTGACCGCCGTGGCGTTCTCCCCGATGGGGGTGACGATCCAGTGGCGTATCGACGGCTTGGGGAAGCCGCCCGTGTTCAGCGGGCCGCGCTCCAGCATGCGCAGCCGGTCGTGGATGGCCTTGATGACGTCCCAGCTGCGGAACGGGTGGATCTCGCGGTCGGCGTCGGCCGGCACCAGGTCCTCGGCCAGTTGCCAGCTGCCCCAGCGGGTGCCCATCCCGAGGATGCCCTTGGGGCCGGCGTAGAAGACGGAGTTGGACTGCTGTTCGGCGCTGAGCCGGGCCAGCGACTGGCGCAGCTGCTCGGCCGCCGTCTCGCCGGGGCTGCTCGGCACCGCTTCGGGCACCTTGGCGCCGATGCTGCTGCCCGACAGCAGACTGTCCCAGCGTTCCCGCAGGTCACGGGCGGTGCGCTCGCAGATCTGCTTGGCCCAGAACCAGCCCAGCACCGGGGCCACGACCGACGCGCGCGCGTACCAGGCCCAGAACCCGGTGAACGGCATACGCAGCAGGAACAGCACGGCCAGGGCGCCGACGCCGACCAGCAGGGCGGTGGCGAGCGCGCCGGCCCGCTTGTCGTCGCGCTTGGTCATCGTCGTGCGGATCTGGAAAACCAGCAGCCACACGAGCAGGCCGGGCAGGAACAGCAGCCCGCACAGCACCATCACGGCGGTCAGCCAGTTGTCGCGCTCGCGGCGGATGCGGTGGGCCGCCAGCGAGTGCTCCACCACGACCTGGGGCTGGGTGCCGAAGGACTGGATGAGCGGGGCGCGGCCGGAACCCAGCATCCGGTCGATGATCGCCCGGGAGAACGCCTCGCCCAGATTGGGCCGGAACAGCTTGACCCGGGGCTTGCCGACCTCCGACTTGTGCCACTCGCTGTTGGCCTTGAGTATCTCGTCGGCCTCGTTGTCCCGGTAGGCAGCCGAGGCCAGGGCGAACGTGGGCGTCTGGCCCTCGTCGCCCGTGCGCGGCACCTGCGGACCGAAGAAATCCGCGTAACCGCTCTCAACGGTCATTCCCGCCCCCGATCGCCGCGACTGTCGTCTTGCGGCCTTCCCGACTTCCGTGCTGCGCACACCTGTTGATCAGGTCTTCAGCGTATAGGCAGCCACCGCCGTCCGCCGGGGGTCGTTCCAAGCCGTTCTCCGGTACGGGGGAGGTGTCGAGGAGTGAAGCGGAAGCGCGACCGCGCACACGAGCGCCCGCCGGAGTGAGCGGCGGGCGCCCGGCGCGTCAGGAGGCCGCGTGCGCCTCCCCCTTGACCCGTTCCGCGACCTGCGGCGGCATCGGTTCGTGGCGGACGTAGCGGCGGCTGAAGCGTGCGGTGCCGTGCGACAGCGAGCGCAGGTCCACGGTGTACCGGCCGATCTCGATCTCCGGGACCTCCGCCCGGATCAGCGTGCGCCCGCCGGGCGACTGCTCGGTGCCCAGGACCCGGCCGCGGCGCCCGGACAGGTCGCTCATCACCGCGCCCACGTAGTCGTCGCCGACCAGCACGGACACCTCGGCCACCGGCTCCAGCAGATGGATCCTCGCCTCCGCGGCGGCCTCCCGCAGCGCCAGCGCGCCCGCCGTCTGGAACGCGGCGTCGGAGGAGTCCACCGAGTGCGCCTTGCCGTCCAGCAACGTCACCCGCACGTCGACCAGCGGATGCCCCGCCGCAACTCCCTTCTGCGCCTGGGCCCTCATGCCCTTCTCCACCGACGGGACGAACTGCCGCGGCACGGCGCCGCCGACGACCTTGTCCACGAACTCGATGCCCGAGCCGTTCGGCAGCGGCTCCACCTCGATCTCGCAGATCGCGAACTGCCCGTGCCCGCCGGACTGTTTGACGTGCCGGCCGCGTCCCGACGCCCTGCCGCCGAACGTCTCCCGCAGCGACACCCGGTGCGGCACCACGTCGACCTGCACGCCGTACCGGCTGCGGAGCCGCTCCAGGGCCACGTCCGCGTGCGCCTCGCCGAGACACCACAGCACCACCTGATGGGTGTCCTGGTTCTGCTCGAGCCGCATCGTCGGGTCCTCGGCCACCAGCCGCGCAAGTCCCTGGGACAGCTTGTCCTCGTCGGCCTTGCTGTGCGCCTCGATGGCCAGCGGCAGCAGCGGGTCGGGCATCTCCCACGGCTGCATGACGAGCGGGTCGTCCTTCGAGGACAGGGTGTCGCCGGTCTCCGCGCGGGACAGCTTCGCCACGCACGCCAGGTCGCCCGCGATCACGTGCGACACGGGCCGCTGCACCTTGCCGAAGGGCGTGGACAGCGCGCCGACCCGCTCGTCGACGTCGTGGTCCTCGTGGCCCCGGTCGGTCAGTCCGTGCCCGGAGACGTGCACGGTCTGGTCGGCGCGCAGCGTCCCGGAGAAGACCCGGACCAGCGACAGCCGTCCCACGTAGGGGTCGGACGACGTCTTCACGACCTCCGCGACCAGCGGGGCGTCCGGGTCGCACGGCTTCAGCTCGCGCGGCCTGCCGTCCAGCGTGGTCACCTGCGGGGTGCCGTGCTCCAGCGGGGTGGGGAAGCCGTTCGTGACCAGGTCGAGCAGCTCCACCGTGCCGAGTCCCTGACGGGCGCCGGGGGCGGCGGGCGCGGCGGCCAGGACGGGGAAGAAGACGCCCCGCGCCACCGCGCGTTCCGCGTCGTCGATCAGCGTCTTGACGTCGACGTCCTCACCGGCGAGGTAACGGTCCATGAGGGTCTCGTCCTCGCTCCCGGCGATGATCCCCTCGATCAGCCGGCCGCGCGCCTCCTCGATCAGCGGCACCTGGTCCCCGACCGGCTCGTTCGCCACGCGCTCGCCGCTGGAGTAGTCGAACAGCTTGCGCGTCAGCAGCCCGATCAGCCCGGTCACCGGCGCGTGCCCGTCCGGCCCCTCGGGGCCGCGCAACGGCAGGTACAGCGGCAGTACGGCGTCCGGGTCGTCCCCGCCGAAGGTCTCCGCGCAGATCCGGGTCATCTCCTCGAAGTCGGCGCGGGCCGCCTCCAGGTGTGTGATCACGATCGCGCGCGGCATGCCGACCGCCGCGCACTCCTCCCACACCATGCGGGTCGAGCCGTCCACGCCGTCCGCGGCCGAGACGACGAAAAGGGCCGCGTCCGCCGCTCGCAGACCGGCCCTCAGCTCCCCGACGAAGTCGGCGTAGCCGGGGGTGTCGAGAAGGTTGACCTTGATGCCGTTCCACTCCACCGGCACCAGGGAGAGCTGCACCGAACGCTGCTGCCGGTGCTCGATGTCGTCGTGGTCGGAGACGGTGCCGCCGTCCTCCACGCGGCCCGCCCGGTTCACCGCCCCCGCGGTCAGCGCGAGGGCCTCCACCAGCGTCGTCTTGCCCGATCCGGAGTGGCCGACCAGCACCACGTTCCGTACGGACGTGGGACGGTCGGCCGCCTGTGCCCTGCCGGCGGCCCCGGGGTGTGTGTGCGCCTTGTCGCCCATGATCCTGCCTCCCGTGCACGGTGAGGTCACTGTGGGCGCGGACCCGTGGAAGCCTTCCCCGGACCCCGTCCGGGGGCATCGCCTGCGGTGCGGCTCCGGCGGCGCCCGCGGTCCTTCGAGCTTTCCACTCCCGTCACGGCGCGTCCATACGAAGGACGTGATCCCCGCCTCGGCCCCGGCCGGGTGGACACTCCGCGACGCCCCGCGCGCGGCGGTCCGGGTGCCCCGCAGCCACGCCCCCGCGCGGTGACTACGATGGGCCCGCCGGTGGCCAGCAGGGGCCACGCGGCCACACCGACCGTCGGGAAGGCCATGCTGAACAAGTACGCGCGTGCATTTTTCACGCGTGTCCTCACACCGTTCGCCGCGTTTCTCATCCGGCGGGGGGTCAGCCCCGACACGGTCACGCTCATCGGCACCGCGGGCGTGGTGGCCGGCGCGCTGGTGTTCTATCCGCGCGGCGAGTTCTTCTGGGGCACGGTCGTCATCACGCTGTTCGTGTTCTCCGACCTGGTCGACGGCAACATGGCGCGCCAGCTGGGCCGTTCCAGCCGCTGGGGCGCCTTCCTCGACTCCACCCTGGACCGGGTCGCCGACGGCGCGGTCTTCGGCGGCTTCGCCCTCTGGTACGCGGGCTCCGGCGACGACAACGTGCTGTGCGCCGTGTCGATCTTCTGCCTCGCCAGCGGCCAGGTGGTGTCGTACACCAAGGCGCGCGGGGAGTCGATCGGGCTGCCTGTCGCCGTCAACGGGCTGGTGGAGCGGGCCGAGCGGCTGGTGATCTCCCTCGTGGCGGCCGGGCTCGCGGGCCTGCACGCGTTCGGGGTGCCCGGCATCCAGTACCTGCTGCCGATCGCCCTGTGGGCGGTCGCCGTCGGCAGCCTCGTCACGCTGGTCCAGCGCGTGGTCACCGTGCGCCGCGAATCCGCCGAGGCGGAGGCCGCCGAGCATCAGGCGCAGGGGAGCGAGGCCGCCCAGTGAGCGCCCAGGAGCGGCTCACCGACGCCCTGTACGGCGCGGGCTGGGGCACCGTGAAGAAGCTGCCCGAGCCGGTTGCGGTGCGCCTCGGGCGGACCATCGCCGACGTGGCCTGGAAGCAGCGCGGCAAGGGCGTGCTGCGGCTGGAGAGCAACTACGCGCGCGTGGTGCCCGACGCCGGCCCCGAGCGGCTCGCCGAGCTGTCCCGCGCGGGGATGCGGTCGTACCTGCGGTACTGGATGGAGTCCTTCCGGCTGCCCGCCTGGAGCCCGGAGCGCATCGCCGACTCCTTCGGCCCGAAGGACCTGCACCATCTCACCGAGGGCATGGCGGCCGGCAAGGGCGTGATCCTCGCGCTGCCGCACCTCGCCAACTGGGACCTCGCGGGCGCCTGGGTCACCACCAAGCTCGGCATACCGTTCACCACCGTCGCCGAGCGCCTGAAGCCGGAGACGCTGTACGACCGGTTCGTCGCCTACCGCGAGGGCCTCGGCATGGAGGTCCTTCCGCACAGCGGCGGCTCCGCCTTCGGCACGCTCGCCCGGCGGCTGCGCGACGGGGGCCTGGTCTGCCTGGTCGCCGACCGCGACCTGTCCGCGTCCGGCGTCGAGGTGAGCTTCTTCGGCCACGCCGCCCGCATGCCCGCGGGGCCCGCCCTGCTGGCCCAGCACACCGGCGCGCGGCTGCTGCCCGTGACGCTCTGGTACGACGGGCCCGTGATGCAGGGCCGGGTGCATCCCCCGGTCGGGGTTCCGGCGTCAGGTACGCGCGCCGAGAGGACGTCCGTGATGACACAGGCGCTGGCCGACGCCTTCGCCACGGGAATCGCCGAGCATCCGGAGGACTGGCACATGCTGCAGCGCTTGTGGACCGGGGACCTCGACCCCGCGCACGCCCCCGAGCACGACCGGGAGGGCACGGCGTGAGGATCGGCATCGTCTGCCCGTACTCCTGGGACGTGCCGGGCGGCGTCCAGTTCCACATCCGCGACCTGGCCGAGTACTTCATCCGCCAGGGACACGAGGTGTCCGTCCTCGCCCCGGCCGACGACGACACCCCGCTGCCCCCGTACGTCGTCTCCGCGGGCCGCGCGGTGCCCGTGCCGTACAACGGCTCGGTGGCCCGGCTGAACTTCGGGTTCCTGTCCGCCGCGCGGGTACGGCGCTGGCTGCACGACGGCTCCTTCGACGTGGTGCACATCCATGAGCCGTCCTCGCCGTCCCTGGGCCTGCTGACCTGCTGGGCGGCGCAGGGCCCGCTGGTGGCGACCTTCCACACCTCCAACCCGCGCTCCAAGGCGATGATCGCCGCGTACGCCATCCTCCAGGCCGCCCTGGAGAAGATCAGCGCGCGGATCGCGGTCAGCGAGTACGCCCGGCGCACCCTCGTCGAGCACCTCGGCGGCGACGCGGTGGTCATCCCCAACGGCGTCGACGTCGACTTCTTCGCCAAGGCCGAGCCCAGACCCGAGTGGCAGGGCGGCACCATCGGCTTCATCGGCCGCATCGACGAGCCCCGCAAGGGCCTGCCGGTGCTGATGCGGGCCCTGCCGAAGATCCTCGCCGCCCGCCCGGGGACACGGCTGCTGGTGGCCGGGCGCGGCGACGAGGAGGAGGCCGTCGAGTCGCTTCCCGCGGAGCTGCGGTCGCGGGTGGAGTTCCTCGGCATGGTCAGCGACGAGGACAAGGCGCGGCTGCTGCGCAGCGTGGACCTGTACGTGGCGCCCAACACGGGCGGCGAGAGCTTCGGCATCATCCTGGTCGAGGCGATGTCGGCGGGGGCGCCGGTGCTGGCCTCCGACCTCGACGCCTTCGCCCAGGTCCTCGACCAGGGCGCGGCGGGCGAGCTGTTCGCCAACGAGGACGCGGACGCGCTCGCCGACGCGGCGGTGCGACTCCTGGGCGACCCCGAGCGCCGTGAGGAACTCCGCGCGCGGGGCAGCGCGCATGTGCGCCGTTTCGACTGGTCGACGGTCGGGGCGGACATCCTCTCCGTCTACGAAACGGTCACCGCGGGCGCGGCGGCCGTCGCCACGGACGACCGCGCCACGGGACTGCGGGCGCGGCTGGGGCTGGCGCGGGACTAGCCCTCGAACAGGGGGGCCTGTCCGCGGACGCCCGTGGGGGCGCGGGGAACTGCGCGACCGGCCAGGGCCGGCCTGCAGTGGGCGTACGGCGCTGTCGGCGGGGCCCGCCGAGGGGGTGCCGCCTGCGCCCGCCCGTGCCGCCCTTGCGGGACGATTGCCCGCGGTCGGCGGGGGGTGAACGCCCTTCAGGGGCGCGGGGAACTGCGCAACCGGCCAGGGCCGGCCCGCACTCGGCGTACGACGGCGGGAGGCAGGCTCTTGGCCGCGGGTGCGGTGCGGCAAGCGGGGCCCGCCGAGGGGGTGCCGCCTGCGCCCGCCCGTGCCGCCCTTGCGGGACGATTGCCCGCAGTCGGCGGGGGGTGAACGCCCTTCAGGGGCGCGGGGAACTGCGCGACAGGCCAGGGCCGGCCCGCACCCGGGGCGCAGCCCCAGGGACAGCAACCGGCGCCGCCGGTACTAGCCTTGCCGCCCGTGACCCCAACCCTCATCTGGATCCTCGTCGTCCTCGTCGCCGTCGGCCTGTACCTGAGCTGGACGGCCGGGCGCCTGGACCGGCTGCACGCCCGGATCGACGCCGCCCGTGCCGCGCTCGACGCGCAACTCCTGCGCCGCGCCTCCGTGGCGCAGGAACTGGCCACCTCCGGGGTGCTCGACCCCGCCGCCTCGATCGTGCTGTACGAGGCCGCGCACGCGGCACGGCAGGCCGTGGAGGAGCAGCGCGAGGTCGCCGAGAGCGAGCTGAGCCAGGCGCTGCGGGCGGTGTTCGCCGACGCCCAGCAGGTGGACGCGGTCCGGGAGGCGCCCGGGGGAGAGGAGGCCGCCCTCGAGCTCGCCGAGGCCGTCCGCAGGGTCCCGATGGCCCGCCGCTTCCACAACGACGCCGTGCGCGCCGCCCGCGCCCTGCGGCTGCACCGCAAGGTGCGCTGGTTCCGGCTGGCCGGACACGCCCCGTTCCCGATGGCCTTCGAGATGGACGACGAGCCGCCGGCGGCGTTGATCGAGCGGGCCGCCTGACAGCGGTTTCCGGCCACGCGGCCCGCCGTCCCCGACCGAAAACGAGCCACAGGCTCATCATTGGCCCTTGCTGTGGCCTGCTCCGGTCACGTTTCCTCAGTGCTGCAGAATCCCCTTCACCTCAGCGAGGTCATTCGTGTCCAGCACGCTCTCCGAAAACCAGGGTCCCGAGACCGGCACCGCGCGCGTGAAGCGCGGCATGGCCGAGCAGCTCAAGGGCGGCGTGATCATGGACGTCGTCACGCCGGAGCAGGCGAAGATCGCCGAGGACGCGGGCGCCGTCGCCGTCATGGCCCTGGAGCGCGTCCCGGCCGACATCCGCAAGGACGGCGGTGTGGCCCGTATGTCCGACCCGGACATGATCGAGGGCATCATCGACGCCGTGTCCATCCCGGTGATGGCGAAGTCCCGCATCGGCCACTTCGTCGAGGCCCAGGTGCTCCAGTCCCTCGGCGTCGACTACATCGACGAGTCCGAGGTGCTCACCCCGGCCGACGAGGTCAACCACTCGGACAAGTGGGCGTTCACCACTCCCTTCGTCTGCGGCGCCACCAACCTGGGCGAGGCCCTGCGCCGCATCGCCGAGGGCGCTGCGATGATCCGCTCCAAGGGCGAGGCCGGCACCGGCAACGTCGTCGAGGCCGTCCGCCACCTGCGGCAGATCAAGAACGAGATCGCCCGTCTGCGCGGCTACGACAACCACGAGCTGTACGCCGCCGCCAAGGAGCTGCGCGCCCCGTACGAGCTGGTCAAGGAGGTCGCCGAGCTGGGCAAGCTGCCCGTCGTGCTGTTCTCCGCCGGCGGTGTCGCCACCCCGGCCGACGCCGCGCTGATGCGCCAGCTCGGCGCCGAGGGCGTCTTCGTCGGCTCCGGCATCTTCAAGTCCGGCGACCCCGCCAAGCGCGCCGCGGCCATCGTGAAGGCCACCACCTTCTACGACGACCCGAAGATCATCGCGGACGCCTCCCGGAACCTGGGCGAGGCCATGGTCGGCATCAACTGCGACACCCTGCCCGAGACCGAGCGCTACGCCAACCGGGGCTGGTGATGACCGCTCCCGTGATCGGAGTGCTCGCACTCCAGGGCGACGTACGGGAGCATCTGACGGCCCTGGCCGCGGCGGACGCCGTGGCCGGGCCCGTCCGCCGCCCCGAGGAGCTCGCCGAGGTCGACGGCCTGGTGATCCCGGGCGGGGAGTCCACCACGATCTCCAAACTGGCCGTGCTTTTCGAGCTGATGGAGCCCCTGCGCGCCCGCGTGCGCGCCGGTATGCCCGTCTACGGCACCTGCGCCGGCATGATCATGCTCGCCGACAAGATCCTCGACCCGCGCTCCGGGCAGGAGACCGTCGGCGGCATCGACATGATCGTGCGCCGCAACGCCTTCGGACGGCAGAACGAGTCCTTCGAGGCCGCCGTCGAGGTCGAGGGAGTCGCCGGGGGACCCGTCGAGGGCGTCTTCATCCGCGCCCCCTGGGTGGAGTCCGTCGGCGCGTCCGCCGAGGTGCTCGCCGAGCACGGCGGACACATCGTCGCGGTCCGCCAGGGCAACGCGCTGGCGACGTCCTTCCACCCGGAGCTGACCGGGGACCACCGGGTGCACCGCCTCTTCACCGACATGGTGCGGGCCGTCCGGCGGGGCGAGTCCTTGTAGGATTCCTGCGTTCGTTGCAGAGATGGGTTACGCGAAGGAGACAGGCAGATGTCCGGCCACTCTAAATGGGCCACGACGAAGCACAAGAAGGCCGTGATCGACGCCAAGCGCGGCAAGCTCTTCGCGAAGCTCATCAAGAACATCGAGGTCGCGGCCCGGATGGGCGGAGCCGACCCCGAAGGCAACCCGACGCTCTACGACGCCATCCAGAAGGCGAAGAAGCAGTCGGTCCCCAACAAGAACATCGACTCGGCGGTGAAGCGCGGCGCCGGCCTGGAGGCCGGTGGCGCCGACTACGAGACGATCATGTACGAGGGTTACGGCCCCAACGGCGTCGCGGTGCTCATCGAGTGCCTCACCGACAACCGCAACCGCGCCGCCTCGGACGTGCGCGTCGCGATGACGCGCAACGGCGGCTCCATGGCCGACCCGGGTTCCGTGTCGTACCTGTTCAACCGCAAGGGCGTGGTGATCGTCCCCAAGGGCGAGCTGTCCGAGGACGACGTCCTCGCCGCCGTCCTCGACGCGGGCGCCGAGGAGGTCAACGACCTCGGTGAGTCCTTCGAGGTGCTCAGCGAGGCCACCGACCTGGTCGCCGTGCGCACCGCGCTGCAGGACGCCGGCATCGACTACGAGTCCGCCGACGCCAACTTCGTCCCGACCATGCAGGTCGAACTGGACGAGGAGGGCGCCAAGAAGATCTTCAAGCTCATCGACGCGCTGGAGGACAGCGACGACGTGCAGAACGTCTTCGCCAACTTCGACGTGAGCGACGAGATCATGGAGAAGGTCGACGCCTGACGCGTATCGGGGCGGCGGGCCGACGGGACACACCCCGTCGGCCCGCCGCTTTGTCGGTGGCACCCGATAGCCTGCACAAACAGGTGATCGAGCAAGGGGGCGACGCGTGCGCGTGCTGGGGGTGGACCCGGGGCTGACCCGGTGCGGTGTCGGCGTCGTCGAGGGGGTTGCGGGACGCCCGCTGACCATGCTCGGCGTGGGCGTGGTCCGCACGCCCGCCGACGCCGACCTCGGGCACCGTCTGGTCGCCGTCGAGCAGGGCCTGGAACAGTGGCTCGACGAGCACCGCCCGGAGTTCGTCGCCGTGGAGCGCGTCTTCAGCCAGCACAACGTGCGCACGGTGATGGGCACCGCCCAGGCCAGCGCCGTGGCGATCCTCTGCGCCTCCCGCCGCGGCATTCCCGTCGCGCTGCACACGCCGAGCGAGGTCAAGGCCGCCGTCACCGGTTCGGGCCGCGCCGACAAGGCCCAGGTCGGCGCCATGGTGACCCGCCTGCTGCGGCTCGACGCACCGCCGAAGCCCGCCGACGCCGCCGACGCCCTGGCCCTCGCCATCTGCCACATCTGGCGCGCCCCCGCCCAGAACCGGCTCCAGCAGGCCGCCGCCGCCCACGCGGCGCGGACCCCGCCGACCACCCCGCGGACCCCCGCGGCCCGCCACGCATCGAAAGGCCGTACGGCATGATCGCCTTCGTCAGCGGCACGGTCGCCGCCCTCACCCCCGACACCGCGGTGGTCGAGGTCGGCGGTGTCGGCATGGCCGTCCGGTGCACGCCGGACACGCTGTCCACGCTCCGCGTCGGACAGCCCGCGAAGCTCGCCACCTCCCTCGTCGTCCGCGAGGACTCCCTCACGCTGTACGGCTTCGCCGACGAGGACGGCCGCCAGGTCTTCGAGCTGCTCCAGACCGCCAGCGGCGTCGGCCCCCGGCTGGCCCAGGCCATGCTCGCCGTGCACAGCCCCGACGCCCTGCGCCGCGCGGTGGCCACCGGTGACGAGAAGGCGCTGACCGCCGTCCCCGGCATCGGCAAGAAGGGCGCTCAGAAGCTCCTCCTCGAACTGAAGGACAGGCTCGGCGAGCCCACCGGCGCCCCCGCCGTCGGCGCGCCCGTCACCACCGGCTGGCGCGACCAGCTGCACGCCGCCCTGATCGGACTGGGGTACGCGACCCGTGAGGCCGACGAGGCCGTGGCCGCGGTCACCCCCCAGGCGGAGGCCGCCGAGGGCGCCGTACCGGTGGGGCAGCTGCTCAAGGCGGCCCTCCAGACGCTGAACCGCGCCAGATGACCGCGGACCGCGACCGCCGCCCGCGGGTCCACGAACGCGCCCGAGTCCGTACGGAGAGCTGAGGCACACGCACATGAACTGGGACGACACGAACGACACCACCGCCTCCGAGCGGCTGGTGGAATCGGTCGCCGACCGCGAGGACCAGGCCGTCGAGGCCGCGCTGCGCCCCAAGGACCTGGGCGAGTTCATCGGCCAGGAGAAGGTCCGCGAGCAGCTCGACCTGGTATTGCGCGCCGCCCGCGCCCGCGGCGCCACCGCCGACCACGTGCTGCTCTCCGGCGCCCCCGGCCTCGGCAAGACCACCCTCTCCATGATCATCGCGGCCGAGATGGAAGCCCCCATCCGCATCACCTCGGGCCCCGCCATCCAGCACGCGGGCGACCTCGCGGCGATCCTGTCCTCCCTCCAGGAGGGCGAGGTCCTCTTCCTCGACGAGATCCACCGGATGTCCCGGCCCGCCGAGGAGATGCTGTACATGGCGATGGAGGACTTCCGCGTCGACGTGATCGTCGGCAAGGGCCCCGGCGCCACCGCCATTCCCCTGGAGCTGCCGCCCTTCACCCTGGTCGGCGCCACCACCCGGGCCGGCCTGCTGCCGCCTCCGCTGCGCGACCGCTTCGGCTTCACCGCGCACATGGAGTTCTACGAGCCGGGCGAGCTGGAGCGCGTCGTCCACCGCTCGGCGGCCCTGCTCGACGTGGAGATCGACGCCGCGGGGGCCGCCGAGATCGCCGGACGCTCCCGCGGCACGCCCCGCATCGCCAACCGCCTGCTGCGCCGGGTCCGGGACTACGCGCAGGTCAAGGCGGACGGCAGGATCACCCAGGACGTCGCCGCCGCGGCCCTCGCGGTGTACGAGGTGGACGCCCGCGGCCTCGACCGGCTGGACCGGGCGGTGCTGGAGGCGCTGCTGAAGCTGTTCGGCGGCGGTCCGGTCGGCCTGTCCACGCTCGCCGTCGCGGTGGCGGAGGAGCGTGAGACCGTGGAGGAGGTGGCCGAGCCCTTCCTGGTGCGGGAGGGTCTGCTCGCCCGTACCCCGCGGGGACGGGTGGCGACGCCCGCGGCATGGTCGCATCTCGGCCTCACGCCGCCGCGCTCGCAGGCAACCGGAAACGGACAAGGGGACCTGTTCGGGGCGTGACGGCGAGCACGCTGGCCCGGGCAGGAACCCCGGTGCCATGCTGAGCGTTGTTCCCTTGGTGCGGACTCGCTTAGACTCCGCCGATGCCGCCCTTGTCGGCGGCACCACATACCCCCAACCATCAGGCCGTTCACCATCGCGGTCGTGTGAAGGAAGTTCCGACCCGTGAGTCTCCTGACCCTCCTCCCGTTCATTGTGCTCATCGGGGCCATGTTCCTGATGACCCGGTCGGCCAAGAAGAAGCAGCAGCAGGCCATCGAGATGCGGAACCAGATGCAGCCCGGTTCCGGCGTCCGCACGATCGGGGGCATGTACGCCACGGTCAAGGAGGTCAGCGAGGACACCGTCCTCCTCGACGCCGGGCCGGGTGTGGAGCTGCTGTTCGCCAAGAACTCGATCGGTGCCGTCCTGACCGACGAGGAGTACAACCGCATCGTGCACGGCATCGAGCACGACCTGCAGTCCGACGCCGACGTCGTCCCCGACGACGCCTCCTCCCTCACCGAGACCGACGACGCCTCCGACGCTGCCGCCGACTCCGACGACACGCCTGTCGACCTCGGCAAGAAGGACGCGGACGACGAGCCCGCCGACGCCACGGCGGACTCGCGCGCGAAGAAGTCCGACGGCGACTCCGACGCGAAGTAGCCGCGTTCCGGGGCGCGCGGGTACGGCCCGCGCGCCCCGGGGCATGCCCGGCTCGCACGGGACCATCCCGACATAACGTCATGGCCGCCGGCCTCCCGACCGGGGACGAGGCGGCCCGAGAGGGAGTACGAGAAGGTGGCAGCACTCAAAAAGGGACGGAACGCGAGCGCCACAAGCAAGCCGTGGCGCTCGCTGGCTCTGATCCTGATCGCCATCGTGGCACTCACCGGAGGGATGTTCGCCTCCGGGCACACCACTCCGCGTCTCGGCATCGACCTGGCCGGCGGAACGAGCATCACGCTGGCAGCGGTCCCCGAGGCGGGCCAGGAGTCCGCGATCAACAAGACCAACATGGACACCGCGGTCTCCATCATGGAGCGGCGTGTCAACGGTCTGGGCGTCTCCGAGGCCGAGGTCCAGACGCAGGGCGACCGCAACATCATCGTCAACATTCCCAAGGGCACGAATTCCAAGCAGGCCCGGGAACAGGTCGGCACCACCGCCAAGCTCTACTTCCGTCCCGTGATCGCCACCGAGCTGGCCGGGGGCGGCGCCGCGCCGCAGCCCAGCCCGACCGGCGAGCCCTCCGCCGATCCCTCCGGTGACAAGTCCGGCGACAAGGCGACGGACGGCGCGAGCCAGGAGGCCACCGACGGCTCCTCGGCGTCCGCCGACCCCTCGGCGAGCGCCACCACCCAGGGCCGCGCGGTCACCGACGCCCTGAAGGCGGACGAGAGCCCGGCCGCCACGGACAAGGCCAGCCCCTCCCCGTCCGCGACGGGCGGTGCCGCCGACCCCGACGCGAAGCTCCAGGAGGCGTACGCCAAGCTCGACTGCACCAAGGAGAGCGTCCGCGCCACGGCCGGTGACGGCGCCAAGGCCACCGACCCCACCGTCGCCTGCGGCCAGAACTCCGAGGGCCAGTGGCAGAAGTACATCCTCGGCCCGGCCGCCGTCGACGGCACCGACGTCGACGAGGCCGATGCCCTCCTGAACACCACCTCCGGCGCCGGCTGGACCGTGACCATGAAGTTCACGGGCGAGGGCTCCAAGAAGTTCGCCGACATCACCGGCCAGCTCGCGCAGAAGCAGTCCCCGCAGAACCAGTTCGCGATCGTCCTCGACGGCGAGGTCGTCTCCGACCCGTACGTCCGCCAGGCCCTGACCGGCGGCAACGCCGAGATCTCCGGAAACTTCACGCAGCAGTCGGCGCAGGACCTGGCCAACATGCTGTCCTACGGCGCCCTGCCGCTGACCTTCCGCGAGGACAGCGTCACCACCGTCACCGCCGCCCTCGGCGGCGAGCAGCTCCAGGCCGGTCTGATCGCCGGCGCCATCGGCCTCGCGCTGGTGATCCTGTACCTGCTCTTCTACTACCGCGGTCTGTCGTTCATCGCCATCGCGTCGCTGCTGGTCTCCGCGGCCCTCACCTACGTCATCATGGCGCTGCTCGGCCCGACCATCGGCTTCGCGCTGAACTTGCCGGCCGTCTGCGGCGCCATCGTCGCCATCGGCATCACGGCGGACTCGTTCATCGTCTACTTCGAACGGGTCCGGGACGAGATCCGTGAGGGCCGCTCCCTGCGCCCCTCCGTGGAGCGGGCCTGGCCGCGCGCCCGGCGCACCATCCTGGTCTCCGACTTCGTGTCCTTCCTCGCCGCCGCGGTGCTCTTCGTGGTCACCGTCGGCAAGGTGCAGGGCTTCGCGTTCACCCTGGGGCTGACCACCGTCCTCGACGTCGTGGTGGTGTTCCTCTTCACCAAGCCGCTGCTGACGCTGATGGCCCGCCGCAAGTTCTTCGCGAGCGGCCACAAGTGGTCCGGTCTCGACCCGAAGGCGCTGGGCGCGAAACCGCCGCTGCGCCGCACCCGCCGTCCCTCCGCCCCTGCCCAGACGAAGGAGGCGTGAGAGATGTCGAAGCTCGGCACCCTCGGCGCCCGACTGCACCACGGCGAGATCGGCTACGACTTCGTCAAGAACCGCAAGATCTGGTACGGCGTCTCGATCCTCATCACCATCCTGGCCATCGCCGGCCTGGCGGTGCGCGGCCTGCACATGGGCATCGAGTTCCAGGGCGGCGCGGTCTTCACCACCCCGAAGAACATGAGCGTCTCGGTGTCCACCGCCGAGGGCTTCGCGGAGGACGCCTCCGGCCATGACGCCATCGTCCAGAAGCTCGGCGACGGCAGCATGCGCATCCAGGTCGCGGGCATCGACACCAAGACCTCGGACACCATCAAGGAGCGGCTCGCCGACGACCTCAAGGTCGACGCCGAGAAGATCAACGCCGAACTGGTCGGTCCCAGCTGGGGCGAGCAGATCGCCAACAAGGCATGGCAGGGCCTGGGGATCTTCCTGATCCTGGTGGTGATCTATCTGGCGATCGCCTTCGAGTGGCGGATGGCCCTGGCCGCGTTCGTCGCGCTGATCCACGACATCACCATCACGGTCGGGATCTACGCCCTCGTCGGCTTCGAGGTCACCCCCGGCACGGTGATCGGTCTACTCACCATCCTCGGTTACTCGCTGTACGACACGGTGGTCGTCTTCGACAGCCTCAAGGAACAGACCAAGGACATCACCAAGCAGAACCGCTGGACCTACAGCGAGATCGCCAACCGCTCGATCAACAGCACCCTGGTGCGGTCGGTCAACACCACGGTGGTCGCGCTGCTTCCGGTGGCGGGCCTGCTGTTCATCGGCGGCGGCGTCCTCGGCGCCGGCATGCTGAACGACATCTCCCTGTCGCTGTTCGTCGGTCTCGCCGCCGGTGCGTACTCCTCGATCTTCATCGCCACCCCGCTCGTCGCCGACCTCAAGGAGCGCGAGCCGGCCATGAAGAGCCTGAAGAAGCGCGTGCTGGCCAAGCGCGCCCACGGCGGCGACCCGGACGAGGGGCAGGACGCCCCGGTGACCGGTGACGAGTACGACGAGCCCGCCGACGTCGCGGCGGCGGTCGTCGGGCCCCGCAACCAGCCGGCGTCCCGCGCCCGTGGCCGCGGCCGACCCTCGGGGAAGCGCCGATGACCGACCACGCCGACCTGTCCGACCTGCTGCTGAGCCGTATCCGGGACGTGGCGGACTACCCGGAGCCGGGCGTGATGTTCAAGGACATCACCCCGCTCCTGGCCGACCCCAAGGCGTTCGACGCGCTCACCGGCGCCCTCGCGGACGTCGCCCACCGGGCCGGCGCCACCAAGATCGTCGGCCTGGAGGCCCGCGGGTTCATCCTCGGCGCCCCGGTCGCCGTCCGCGCCGGGCTGGGCTTCATCCCCGTCCGCAAGGCGGGCAAGCTCCCCGGCGCCACCCTCAGCCAGTCGTACGACCTGGAGTACGGCTCGGCCGAGATCGAGGTCCACGCGGAGGACCTCGGCGCCGAGGACCGCGTCCTGGTCGTCGACGACGTCCTGGCCACCGGCGGCACCGCCGAGGCGTCCCTCCAGCTCATCCGCCGGGCGGGCGCCCGGGTCGCGGGCCTCGCCGTGCTGATGGAGCTCGGCTTCCTCGGCGGCCGGGCCCGGCTGGAGCCCGCCCTCGCGGGCGCCCCGCTGAAGGCGCTGCTCACGGTCTGAGGGCCCCGGGGCACCGGAGACGGCCCTCGGAAGCACCACGTAGGCGGACCCGGAGGAATCCGGCGTCCGCCTCGTGTGTTTCTCCTGTTGACGGTCCTCACACCGTTCCGGAGGCGATCGGCGGGCCCGGGCTCGCTACCATGGGGTCTCCGGAGCCTGACCGGGGGACCCGGATCGCGCACGAGGAGCCCTCTTGCCAGACGAGGCCCAGCACCTGACCGCCGCCAAGCCCGAGCCCGCCTCGGCCCCGGCGGCCAAGCCCGCGCCGGACACGCCCCAGGCGAAGAACGACACCCGCGGGCCGGTCCAGCGTGCCCAGGCGGCTCCCGTGGACAAGCCCGAGCAGGCGCGCCCCAAGCCATCCCCTCCCGAGCGCTCCGCGTCCCTGGCCCGCCCCAACACCGGCCAGCCCCGCTCCGGCTCCTCGAACCGCGTCCGCGCCCGCCTGGCCCGGCTCGGCGTCCAGCGGGCCAACCCTTACAACCCGGTGCTGGAGCCGCTGCTGCGGATCGTGCGCGGCAACGACCCCAAGATCGAGAACGCCACGCTCCGCCAGATCGAGAAGGCGTACCAGGTCGCCGAGCGCTGGCACCGCGGCCAGAAGCGCAAGAGCGGCGACCCCTACATCACGCACCCGCTCGCGGTGACCACCATCCTCGCCGAGCTGGGCATGGACCCGGCCACGCTGATGGCCGGACTGCTGCACGACACGGTCGAGGACACCGAGTACGGCCTGGAGGACCTGCGCCGCGACTTCGGCGACGTGGTCGCGCTGCTCGTCGACGGCGTCACCAAGCTGGACAAGGTCAAGTTCGGTGAGGCCGCCCAGGCCGAGACCGTGCGCAAGATGGTCGTCGCCATGGCCAAGGACCCCCGCGTCCTGGTCATCAAGCTCGCCGACCGCCTGCACAACATGCGCACCATGCGCTACCTCAAGCGCGAGAAGCAGGAGAAGAAGGCGCGCGAGACCCTGGAGATCTACGCGCCGCTCGCCCACCGCCTGGGCATGAACACCATCAAGTGGGAGCTTGAGGACCTCGCCTTCGCGATCCTCTACCCCAAGATGTACGACGAGATCGTCCGCCTGGTCGCCGAGCGCGCCCCCAAGCGCGACGAGTACCTCGCCATCGTCACAGACGAGGTGCAGCAGGACCTCAGGTCCGCCCGCATCAAGGCCACCGTCACCGGCCGCCCCAAGCACTACTACAGCGTCTACCAGAAGATGATCGTCCGCGGCCGTGACTTCGCGGAGATCTACGACCTGGTGGGCATCCGCGTCCTCGTGGACACCGTCCGCGACTGCTACGCGGCCCTCGGCACGGTGCACGCGCGATGGAACCCGGTCCCCGGCCGGTTCAAGGACTACATCGCGATGCCCAAGTTCAACATGTACCAGTCGCTGCACACGACGGTCATCGGCCCCGGCGGCAAGCCCGTCGAGCTGCAGATCCGCACGTTCGACATGCACCGCCGCGCCGAGTACGGCATCGCCGCGCACTGGAAGTACAAGCAGGAGGCCGTCGCCGGAGCCTCCAAGATCCGCACCGACGCGCCCAAGTCGTCCGGCAAGAGCAAGGACGACCACCTCAACGACATGGCGTGGCTGCGCCAGCTCCTCGACTGGCAGAAGGAGACCGAGGACCCGGGCGAGTTCCTGGAGTCGCTGCGCTTCGACCTCTCGCGCAACGAGGTCTTCGTCTTCACGCCCAAGGGCGACGTCATAGCGCTGCCCGCCGGCGCCACCCCCGTGGACTTCGCGTACGCGGTCCACACCGAGGTCGGCCACCGGACCATAGGCGCCCGGGTCAACGGCCGACTGGTGCCGCTGGAGTCGACCCTCGACAACGGCGACCTGGTGGAGGTGTTCACCTCCAAGGCGGCCGGCGCGGGCCCCTCCCGCGACTGGCTCGGCTTCGTGAAGTCGCCCCGCGCCCGCAACAAGATCCGCGCCTGGTTCTCCAAGGAGCGCCGCGACGAGGCGATCGAGCAGGGCAAGGACTCCATCGTCCGTGCCATGCGCAAGCAGAACCTGCCGATCCAGCGGATCCTCACCGGCGACTCGCTGGTCACGCTGGCGCACGAGATGCGCTACTCGGACATCTCCGCGCTGTACGCGGCGATCGGCGAGGGCCATGTCTCCGCGCAGAACATCGTGCAGAAGCTGGTGCAGGCCCTCGGCGGCGAGGAGGCGGCCACCGAGGAGATCGACGAGTCGGTCCCGCCGACCCGCAGCCGCCGCAAGCGCCGCTCCAGCGCCGACCCGGGCGTCGTCGTCAAGGGCGTCGAGGACGTGTGGGTCAAACTGGCCCGCTGCTGCACCCCGGTGCCCGGCGACCCGATCATCGGCTTCGTCACCCGCGGCAGCGGCGTCTCGGTCCACCGCAGCGACTGCGTGAACGTCGACTCGCTGTCCCGCGAGCCGGAGCGGATCCTCGAGGTCGAGTGGGCGCCCACCCAGTCCTCGGTGTTCCTCGTCGCCATCCAGGTCGAGGCGCTGGACCGCTCCCGGCTGCTGTCGGACGTCACGCGCGTGCTGTCCGACCAGCACGTCAACATCCTGTCCGCGGCCGTCCAGACCTCCCGCGACCGGGTCGCCACCTCCCGCTTCACCTTCGAGATGGGCGACCCCAAGCACCTGGGTCACGTCCTGAAGGCCGTACGCGGCGTGGAGGGCGTGTACGACGTCTACCGCGTCACCTCGGCCCGCAACCGAGGCTAGGAAGCGCGCCGGGCAACGGAAGGGGCCGCCGTACCCCGGGTACGGCGGCCCCTTCGTCGTGCGTGCGGCCCGCCCTCAGCCGCCGAACTCCTGCAGACCCTTCAGGGCCTGGCCCAGCAGGGCCTGGCGGCCCTCCAGCTCGCGCTCCAGCTTCTCCGCCTTCGCGGTGTTGCCCTGCGCGCGGGCCTGCTCGATCTGGCCCTTCAGCTTGTCCACGGCGGCCTGCAGCTGACCGGTCAGACCCTCGGCCCGGGCACGCGCCTCCGGGTTGGTCCGGCGCCACTCGGCCTCCTCGGCCTCCTGGATCGCGCGCTCCACGGCGTGCATCCGGCCCTCGACCTTCGGGCGGGCGTCCCTCGGCACATGGCCGATGGCCTCCCAGCGCTCGTTGATCTGACGGAACGCGGCCCTGGCGGCCTTCAGATCCGTGATCGGCAGGAGCTTCTCCGCCTCGCCGGCCAGCTCCTCCTTGAGCTTGAGGTTCTCCGCCTGCTCCGCGTCACGCTCCGCGAACACCGAGGAACGCGCGGCGAAGAAGACGTCCTGGGCGCCGCGGAAGCGGTTCCACAGCTCTTCCTCGTGCTCGCGCTGGGCCCGTCCCGCGGCCTTCCACTGCGCCATCAGGTCGCGGTACCGGGCCGCGGTCGGGCCCCAGTCCGTCGAGCCCGACAGCGCCTCGGCCTCGGCGACCAGCTGCTCCTTGATCCGCCGGGCGTCCTCGCGCTGCGCGTCCAACTGCGCGAAGTGCTGCTTGCGCCGCTTGGAGAACGCCGACCGCGCGTGCGAGAACCGGTGCCACAGCTCGTCGTCGGACTTGCGGTCCAGCCGCGGCAGACCCTTCCAGGTGTCCACCAGGGCCCGCAGCCGCTCGCCGGCCGCGCGCCACTGGTCGGACTGCGCCAGCTCCTCGGCCTCGGCGACCAGCGCCTCCTTGGCCTGCCGCGCCTCCTCGGACTGCCGGGCCCGCTGTGCCTTGCGCTCCTCGCGGCGCTTGTCGACCAGCTCCACGAGCTTGTCCAGCCGGACCCTGAGGGCGTCCAGGTCGCCGACCGCGTGATGGGCGTCGACCTGCTCGCGCAGGTGGTCGATCGCGGCCATGGCGTCCTTGGACGACAGGTCGGTGGTCCTCACCCGCTTCTCGAGGAGGCCGATCTCGACAACCAGGCCCTCGTACTTGCGCTCGAAGTAGGCCAGCGCCTCGTCAGGGGAGCCGGCCTGCCAGGAACCGACGACCTTCTCGCCGTCGGCCGTACGCACGTACACGGTCCCCGTCTCGTCGACGCGGCCCCACGGGTCGCTGCTCACAGCGCCTCCTCCACATGATGCCGTCGAGGGGCCTGTGCGCTCCCCCGGGCATCGTCCACAGTTTCGTCACGGCCAACATAGGCGACCGACGGGATGCCTGTCCGCATCCCGCGCGACCGAAATTACGCAGTTGGGGCTCAGGATGCGGTGACGGTCGCCTTGTCGATCACGACCGTCGCGTTGGGCGCCCCGTCGCCGGCTCCGGTGCTCTCCCCGGCGTCGGCGATCTTCTTCAGAACCTTCAGGCCCGCGTCCGAGACGGTGCCGAACGGTGTGTAGTTGGGCGGGAGCTGACTGTCCTCGTAGACGAGGAAGAACTGGCTGCCGCCACTGTCCTTCTGCCCCGTGTTGGCCATCGCGACCGTGCCCGCCGGGTAGACGCCGCCCTTGAGCGTCCCGTCCTTCAGGTTCTCGTCCGGGATCGTGTAGCCGGGACCGCCGGTGCCGGTGCCCGTCGGGTCACCGCACTGCAGGACGAAGATGCCGTTGGTGGTGAGCCGGTGGCACTTGGTGTGGTCGAAGTAGCCCTTGTTCGCGAGGAAGTTGAACGAGTTGACCGTGTGCGGGGCCGCCGACGCGTTCAGCGCCACGTCGATCGTCCCGCAGGTGGTCTCGAGCTTCATCGTGTACTTCGCCGACTCGTCGATCGACAGCGCCGGCTCCTTCTTCCACGTCTGCTTCCCGACCTCGCCCGCTGCCGGCTTCTCGCACGGGTCCGGCGCCTTGCTCGGCTTCTCGGGCTCAGGCGTGACCTCCGCGGCCGCGTTGGTCTTGTCGTCGTCCTGCTTGAGCACCCCCGTCGTGTACAGCGCGAGGCTGCCGACCAAGGTCACACCGAGGACCGACGCGATGACCGCGTTGCGGACCCGCGCCTTGCGCCGCGTCTCGGTACGCCGCTGCTGCTGCCGCAAGAACTTCTCCCGGGCGAGCTGACGCCGCCGCTGCTCCTGGCTGACCACCGGGTTCTCTCCTCATGCGTCTCGTGTGCCGGCCGGTACGCGTGCGTACGTGCGGTGAGCCGACCGCCTGCGTGTGCCCCGTACCGTATATGGGTTCGCTGAGGAATCGGCAGCGCCGGTAGGCTCTGACCACGGGCGCAGCCCGTCGCAAGCCTCACGTACCGACACAAACGAAGGACGATCGTGCTCATTGCCGGGTTCCCCGCCGGAGCATGGGGGACGAACTGTTATCTCGTCGCCCCCGCCGCCGGTGAGGAGTGCGTGATCATCGACCCGGGCCACCAGGCCGCCGACGGTGTGGCGGAGGCGGTCCGCAAGCACCGGCTCAAGCCCGTCGCCGTCGTCCTCACCCACGGCCACATCGACCATGTCGCCTCGGTGGTCCCGGTCTGCGGCGCGCACGACGTGCCCGCCTGGATCCACCCCGACGACCGGTACATGATGAGCGACCCGGAGAAGGGCATAGGCCGCGCCATCGGCATGCCGCTCATGGGGGAGCTGACGGTGGGGGAGCCGGACGACGTCAAGGAGCTCACCGACGGCGCCGCGCTGAAGCTGGCGGGTCTGGAGTTCTCCGTCGCGCACGCCCCGGGCCATACCAAGGGGTCGGTGACCTTCAACCTGCCCGAGTCGGCCGACATCCCGCCGGTCATGTTCTCGGGCGACCTGTTGTTCGCCGGCTCCGTCGGACGCACCGACCTGCCCGGCGGTGACATGGCCGAGATGCTCGACTCGCTGGCCCGCGTGTGCCTGCCGCTCGACGACTCGACCGTGGTGCTGTCCGGACACGGCCCCCAGACCACCATCGGCCAGGAGCGCGCCACCAACCCGTATCTGCGGCAGGTGGCCGCCGGCCCGGGAGCCCCGACCGAGGCTCCCCGACGAGGAATGTGACGAGTACTTCCGTGAGCACCTTCAAGGCCCCCAAGGGCACCTACGACCTGCTGCCGCCCGATTCGGCCAAGTACCTCGCCGTGCGCGAGGCGATCGCCGCCCCGCTGCGCGGATCCGGCTACGGCTACATCGAGACGCCCGGCTTCGAGAACGTCGAGCTGTTCGCGCGCGGCGTCGGCGAGTCCACCGACATCGTCACCAAGGAGATGTACGCCTTCGAGACCAAGGGCGGCACCAAGCTCGCCCTGCGCCCCGAGGGCACGGCCTCCGTGCTGCGCGCGGCCCTGGAGGCCAGCCTGCACAAGGCGGGCAACCTCCCCGTCAAGCTCTGGTACTCCGGCTCCTACTACCGCTACGAGCGCCCCCAGAAGGGCCGGTACCGGCACTTCTCGCAGGTCGGCGCAGAGGCGATCGGCGCGGAGGACCCGGCGCTCGACGCCGAGCTGATCATCCTGGCCGACCAGGCGTACCGCTCCCTGGGCCTGCAGAACTTCCGCATCCTGCTCAACAGCCTGGGCGACAAGGAGTGCCGCCCCGTCTACCGGGAGGCCCTGCAGACCTTCCTGCGCGGCCTGGACCTGGACGAGGACACCCTGCGCCGCGCGGAGATCAACCCGCTGCGTGTCCTCGACGACAAGCGCGAGTCGGTGCAGAAGCAGCTCGGCGACGCCCCGCTGCTGCGCGACTACCTCTGCGACGCCTGCAAGGCGTACCACGAGGAGGTGCGCGAGCTGGTCACGGCGGCGGGCGTGGTCTTCGAGGACGACCCCAAGCTGGTGCGCGGCCTGGACTACTACACCCGCACCACCTTCGAGTTCGTCCACGACGGCCTCGGCTCCCAGTCCGCGGTGGGCGGCGGCGGTCGCTACGACGGCCTGTCCGAGATGATCGGCGGCCCCGCGCTGCCGTCCGTCGGCTGGGCGCTCGGCGTCGACCGCACGGTGCTCGCCCTGGAGGCGGAAGGCGTCGAGCTCGAACTGCCCGCCACCACCAGCGTGTTCGCCGTGCCGCTCGGCGACGAGGCCCGCCGGGTGCTGTTCGCGAAGGTCACCGAGCTGCGCAAGAACGGCGTGGCAGCGGACTTCGCCTACGGCGGCAAGGGCCTCAAGGCCGCGATGAAGGCGGCCAACCGCTCGGGCGCGCGGTACGCGCTGATCCTCGGCGAGCGCGACATCGAGCAGGGCGTGGTCCAGCTCAAGGACCTGGAGTCCGGTGAGCAGACCGCGGTCGGCGTGAACGAGGTCGTGGCGGAGCTCGAGTCCCGCCTCGGCTGAGCCACCCGCTCCACGGGCGCCGGGTCCCCTCGCCAGGGGGCCCGGCGCCCGGCTCGTCAACGGGGCGCACCCCGCCGCCACCCGGAAGGGGAGCCGGGACCGGACGCCTGTGCGGGCGCCCCGCGAAGGTCGGCCGAAACCCTGCGCCCCGGGGCGAACAGATGTACGTCCTTATCCGCGGTCAACGGCGCACGCACCGAGCCGTACGGCACAATGGCCCCTGCCCGAAGCAGTCCCCACTCACCAGTGACGGAATCGGCGTGATGAGCAAGACGACAGTCAGGGACGTCGACATGGAGCCCGAATCCTCCTCCCCGCACCAGCGTGCCGCCTCCGCGCCGCGCACCGAGGGCGCGAGCCGGGCGTTCGCGCTGCTCCTCGTCATCACCGGCGCCGCCGGCGTCCTCGCCGCCTGGGTGATCACGCTCGACAAGTTCAAGCTGCTCGAGGCCAAGGTCAAGGGCGAGACGTTCGTCCCCGGCTGCAGCCTCAACCCGGTCGTCTCCTGCGGCAGCGTCATGGAGAGCGACCAGGCCTCCGTCTTCGGCTTCCCCAACCCGATGCTCGGCCTGGTGACCTACGGCATCGTGGTGTGCGTCGGCATGAGCCTGCTCGCCCGGGCCCGCTTCCCCCGCTGGTACTGGCTCACCTTCAACGCGGGCACCCTCTTCGGCGTCGGCTTCTGCGCCTGGCTGATGGTCCAGTCCCTGTACCGGATCAACGCCCTGTGCCTGTGGTGCTGCCTCGCCTGGGTCGCCACGATCGTCATGTTCTGGTACGTGACGTCGTTCAACATCCGCAAGGGCTTCCTGCCCGCGCCCTCCTGGCTCAAGAGCTTCTTCGGCGAGTTCACCTGGGTCCTGCCGGTGCTGCACATCGGGATCATCGGCATGCTGATCCTGACCCGCTGGTGGGACTTCTGGACCAGCTGACCGCCCGCGCCGGGCTGTCGGCGCGGTGCTTTAGGGTTTCAGCGTGGAGCCCGACCTGTTCACCGCCGCAGCAGAAGAACGCCAGGAGAAGGACCCCGCCGGGAGCCCCCTGGCGGTCCGGATGCGCCCGCGCACCCTCGACGAGGTGGTGGGCCAGCAGCACCTGCTGAAGCCGGGCTCCCCCCTGCGCAGACTGGTCGGCGAAGGCTCCTCGGGCCCCGCGGGACCGTCCTCGGTGATCCTCTGGGGCCCGCCCGGCACGGGCAAGACCACCCTCGCCTACGTGGTCTCCAAGGCCACCAACAAGCGCTTCGTGGAGCTGTCCGCGATCACCGCGGGCGTCAAGGAGGTCCGCGCGGTCATCGACGGCGCCCGCCGCGCCTCCGGCGGGTACGGCCAGGAGACGGTCCTCTTCCTCGACGAGATCCACCGCTTCAGCAAGGCCCAGCAGGACTCCCTGCTCCCCGCCGTGGAGAACCGCTGGGTCACGCTCATCGCCGCGACCACCGAGAACCCGCACTTCTCGGTCATCTCCCCGCTGCTCTCCCGTTCCCTGCTGCTCACCCTCGAGCCGCTCACCGACGACGACGTCCGCTCCCTGCTGCGGCGCGCCCTCACCGAGGAGCGCGGCCTGGGCGGAGCCGTCGCCCTCCCCGACGACACCGCGGAGCACCTGCTGCGCATCGCCGGCGGTGACGCCCGACGCGCGCTCACCGCCCTCGAGGCCGCCGCGGGAGCCGCGCTGGACAAGGGCGAGGCCGAGGTGAGCCTGGCGACCCTGGAGGAGACGGTCGACCGGGCCGCCGTGAAGTACGACCGCGACGGCGACCAGCACTACGACGTCGCCAGCGCCCTGATCAAGTCGATCCGCGGCTCGGACGTGGACGCGGCACTGCACTACCTGGCCCGCATGATCGAGGCGGGCGAGGACCCCCGCTTCATCGCCCGCCGCCTGATGATCTCCGCCAGCGAGGACATCGGCCTCGCCGATCCCAACGCGCTGCCCATCGCGGTCGCCGCCGCCCAGGCCGTCGCCATGATCGGCTTCCCCGAGGCCGCGCTCACCCTCAGCCACGCCACCATCGCCCTGGCGCTCGCCCCCAAGTCCAACGCGGCCACCACCGCGATCGGCGCGGCCCTGGAGGACGTCCGCAAGGGACTGGCCGGCCCGGTCCCGTCCCACCTGCGCGACAGCCACTACAAGGGCGCCGGCAAGCTCGGCCACGGCAAGGGCTACACCTACCCGCACGACCTGCCCGAGGGCATCGCCGAGCAGCAGTACGCCCCGGACGCCCTGAAGGACCGCGAGTACTACGAGCCCACCCGGCACGGTGCCGAGGCCCGGTACGCGGACGCGGTGGAGTGGACCAGGAAGCACCTCGGTCGCAAGCGGTCCTGAGCGCCCTGTAGACTCACGCGAAGTGCTGTGTCCCGTGTCCGGCTCCGGTCGGCGCCTCAGGCGGGACGACCAGCCGGATCCTTCGATCCAGGAGCGTCGCGCACCGTCGTAGGTGTCGCGGGCAGCCCACCACCACCCGTAAGTCCCGGGACCGGTCGGTGGGCCGTTCGTGTGCTGCACGTATGTGCCCAGACCAGGGGAGCGGCTGCCCGGCTCGTCCCATGTGGACCTGCTGGGATTCCCCGGCTGCGGATGCGACCTCCCGTAACTCTGAGGCAGCCGAAAAGGAAAAGGAAAAGAAGTGGCGAACCAGTCCCGCCCCAAGGTCAAGAAGTCGCGTGCCCTCGGTATCGCGCTGACCCCGAAGGCCGTCAAGTACTTCGAGGCCCGCCCGTACCCCCCGGGTGAGCACGGCCGTGGCCGCAAGCAGAACTCGGACTACAAGGTCCGTCTGCTGGAGAAGCAGCGTCTGCGCGCGCAGTACGACCTCTCCGAGCGGCAGCTCGTCCGTGCCTACGAGCGCGCCTCCAAGACCTCGATGAAGACCGGCGAGGCCCTGGTCATCGAGCTCGAGCGCCGTCTCGACGCGCTGGTCCTGCGTTCGGGCATCGCCCGCACGATCTACCAGGCCCGCCAGATGGTCACCCACGGCCACATCCAGGTGAACGGCAAGAAGGTCGACAAGCCTTCCTTCCGTGTCCGCCCGGACGACGTCGTGGAGGTCCGCGAGCGCAGCAAGGAGAAGACCCTCTTCACGATCGCTCGTGAGGGTGGCTTCGCCCCCGACGGTGAGATCCCGCGCTACCTGCAGGTGAACCTCAAGGCCCTGGCGTTCCGCCTGGACCGTGAGCCGAACCGCAAGGAGATCCCGGTGATCTGCGACGAGCAGCTCGTCGTCGAGTACTACGCCCGCTGACCCAGCAGGCACGCGGTATCCCGAGCCCGTCGTCCCTCCGCCCTCCGGGGCGGGGAGGCGGCGGGCTCGTCCTCGCCCGGGAGCCCTTCCGTCCTCCTCCGCCCGGACCGGCGCCGTGGCGGACGGTAATCCGGTACGGAGACCCGTCACCGGCGCGATAGGCTCGGTGACACGACTTTCTCGATGTTCAGGCGCGTTTCAAGGGAGCGGGTGCACACAGTGTCCGGTGGCGAGGTGGCCGGAATCCTGGTGGCCGTCTTCTGGGCGATCCTGGTCTCCTTCCTCGCCGTGGCACTGGCGAGGCTGGCCCAGACGCTCCGGGCGACCACCAAGCTGGTGGCGGACGTGACCGACCAGGCCGTCCCGCTGCTGGCGGACGCCTCCACGGCGGTCCGGTCCGCGCAGACCCAGATCGAGCGGGTCGACGCGATCGCCTCCGACGTCCAGGAGGTCACCTCCAACGCCTCCGCGCTGTCCACCACCGTGGCCTCCACCTTCGGCGGCCCCCTGGTCAAGGTCGCCGCCTTCGGCTACGGCGTGCGCCGGGCCCTCGGCGGCCGCAAGGAGGACGCGCCGGAGCGGACGCGGCGCAACGTGATCGTGGGCCGCACCGTCCCGGGAGCGCGGCGCGACAAGCGGACCCGGGGAAAGAAGGACTGACCCGACGATGTTCCGCCGAACGTTCTGGTTCACCACCGGCGTCGCCGCCGGCGTGTGGGCCACCACCAAGGTCAACCGCAAGATCAAGCAGCTCACCCCCGAGCATCTCGCCGTCGCCGCGGCCAACAAGGCGATCGAGGCCGGCGGCCGGCTCAAGGACCGCGCGGTGGACTTCGCCCTCGAGGTCCGCGACAACATGGCGCAGCGCGAGGCCGAACTCGGCGACGCGCTCGGGCTCAACGCCCCCGTCGACCGTGAACTGCCCGCGCCCCGCGGCTACGCCGTGATCGAGAACCGCAACAGCCCCCCGTACGTCGAGGGCTCCAAGAAGTCGACGTACCCGACGTACCCGTACAACCGGAATGAGGACCACTGATGGAGTCGGCCGAGATCCGCCGCCGCTGGCTGAGCTTCTTCGAGGAGCGCGGGCACACCGTCGTCCCGTCGGCGTCGCTCATCGCGGACGACCCGACTCTGCTCCTCGTCCCGGCCGGCATGGTGCCCTTCAAGCCCTACTTCCTCGGCGAGGTCAAGCCGCCCTTCGACCGCGCCACCAGCGTGCAGAAGTGCGTGCGCACCCCCGACATCGAAGAGGTCGGCAAGACCACCCGCCACGGCACGTTCTTCCAGATGTGCGGCAACTTCTCCTTCGGCGACTACTTCAAGGAAGGCGCCATCAAGCTCGCCTGGGAGCTGCTCACCAGCCCCCAGGACAAGGGCGGTTACGGCCTGGAGCCCGAGAAGCTCTGGATCACCGTCTACCAGGACGACGACGAGGCCGAGCAGATCTGGCGCGACGTCGTCGGTGTGCCCGCCGAGCGCATCCAGCGCCTGGGCAAGAAGGACAACTTCTGGTCCATGGGCGTCCCCGGCCCCTGCGGCCCCTGCTCCGAGATCAACTACGACCGCGGCCCCGAGTTCGGCGCCGAGGGCGGTCCCGCCGTCAACGACGAGCGGTACGTGGAGATCTGGAACCTCGTCTTCATGCAGTACGAGCGGGGCGAGGGGACCGGCAAGGACGACTTCGAAATCCTCGGCGACCTGCCCAGCAAGAACATCGACACCGGCCTCGGCCTCGAGCGGCTCGCCATGATTCTGCAGGGCGTGCAGAACATGTACGAGATCGACACCTCCATGGCCGTCATCGAGAAGGCCACCGAGCTGACCGGCGTCCGTTACGGCGACGCCCAGAGCTCCGACGTCTCGCTGCGCGTGGTCACCGACCACATGCGCACCTCCGTGATGCTCATCGGCGACGGTGTCACCCCCGGCAACGAGGGCCGCGGCTACGTGCTGCGCCGCATCATGCGCCGCGCCATCCGCAACATGCGTCTGCTCGGCGCCACCGGCCCGGTCGTCAAGGACCTCATCGACGTCGTCATCGGCATGATGGGGCAGCAGTACCCGGAGCTGATCACCGACCGCGTGCGGATCGAGAAGGTCGCCCTCGCCGAGGAGAACGCCTTCCTCAAGACGCTGAAGGCCGGCACCAACATCCTCGACACCGCCGTGTCCGAGACCAAGGCCGCCGGCTCCGACGTGCTCCCCGGCGACAAGGCCTTCTTGCTGCACGACACCTGGGGCTTCCCCATCGACCTCACCCTGGAGATGGCCGCCGAGCAGGGCCTCTCCGTGGACGAGGACGGCTTCCGCCGCCTGATGAAGGAGCAGCGGGAGCGCGCCAAGGCCGACGCCCGGTCCAAGAAGACCGGCCACGCCGACCTCGGCGCCTACCGTGAGATCGCCGACCGGGCCGGCGCCACCGACTTCATCGGTTACACGGACACCGAGGGCGAGTCGACCGTCGTCGGCATCCTCGTCGACGGCGTCTCCTCGCCCGCCGCCACCGAGGGCGACGAGGTCGAGATCGTCCTGGACCGCACCCCCTTCTACGCCGAGGGCGGCGGCCAGATCGGCGACACCGGCCGGATCCGCACCGACTCCGGCGCCGTCGTCGAGGTACGCGACTGCCAGAAGCCGGTCCCGGGCGTCTACGTGCACAAGGGCGTCGTCCAGGTCGGCGAGGTGACCGTCGGCGCCCGCGCCCACGCCGCCATCGACGACCGCCGGCGCAAGGCCATCGCCCGTGCCCACTCGGCCACCCACCTCACCCACCAGGCCCTGCGCGACGCCCTCGGTCCGACGGCCGCCCAGGCCGGCTCCGAGAACCAGCCCGGCCGGTTCCGCTTCGACTTCGGCTCCCCGGCCGCCGTCCCGCAGACGGTCATGCTGGACGTCGAGCAGAAGATCAACGAGGTGCTCGCCCGCGACCTCGACGTGCGCGCCGACGTCATGGGCATCGACGAGGCCAAGAAGCAGGGCGCCATCGCCGAGTTCGGCGAGAAGTACGGCGACCGGGTCCGCGTGGTGACCATCGGCGACTTCTCCAAGGAGCTGTGCGGCGGCACCCACGTGCACAACACCGCCCAGCTCGGTCTGGTGAAGCTGCTCGGCGAGTCGTCCATCGGCTCCGGCGTGCGCCGCATCGAGGCCCTGGTCGGCGTGGACGCCTACAACTTCCTCGCCCGCGAGCACACGGTCGTCAACCAGCTCACCGAACTGCTCAAGGGCCGCTCCGAGGAACTGCCCGAGAAGGTCTCCGCCATGCTCGGCCGGCTGAAGGACGCCGAGAAGGAGATCGAGAAGTTCCGCGCCGAGAAGGTGCTCCAGGCCGCCGCCGGTCTCGCCGAGTCCGCCAAGGACATCAAGGGCGTCGCCGTCGTCACCGGCCAGGTCCCGGACGGCACCACCGCCGACGACCTGCGCAAGCTGGTGCTCGACGTGCGCGGCCGCATCCAGGGCGGCCGGGCCGCCGTCGTGGCCCTGTTCAGCACGGTCAACGGCAAGCCGCTCACCGTCATCGCCACCAACGAGGCCGCCCGCGAGCGCGGACTCAAGGCCGGTGACCTGGTGCGCACCGCCGCCAAGACCCTCGGCGGCGGCGGTGGCGGCAAGCCGGACGTCGCCCAGGGCGGCGGCCAGAACCCGGCCGCCGTCGGCGAGGCCGTGGACGCCGTGGAGCGTCTCGTGGCGGACACCGCCAAGTGAACGGTTCCGCGCACCAGCAGGCGGACGGCCCGGCCCTGCGCCGAGGCCGCCGTCTCGCGGTCGACGTCGGGGACGCCCGGATCGGGGTCGCGTCCTGCGACCCCGACGGGATCCTCGCCACCCCGGTCGAGACCGTCCCCGGCCGGGACGTCCCGGCCGCACACCGCAGACTGAGGCAGCTCGTCGAGGAGTACGAGCCGATCGAGGTCGTCGTCGGTCTCCCTCGCTCGCTCAAGGGGGGCGAGGGCCCCGCCGCCGCCAAGGTCCGCGGCTTCACCCAGGAGCTGGCACGTATGATCGCTCCGGTTCCGGTGCGGCTCGTGGACGAGCGGATGACCACGGTGACGGCCAGTCAGGGGCTGCGCGCCTCGGGCGTGAAGTCCAAGAAGGGCCGCGCCGTCATCGACCAGGCCGCCGCTGTGATCATCCTCCAGCAGGCACTGGAATCCGAACGGGTGTCAGGCAGACCACCCGGCGAGGGCGTCGAAGTGGTCATCTGATCGCGATACGGTAACGTTCCGCGCGATGCGGGCGGTGTTCGAACAGCCCCCGCACAGAGAGAGACGGAACGGAAGCCGAGGTCTTCAGGTGGCCGGGCTGCCGCCGCCTCGCGGCTCTAGGGGATCGATGACTGAGTATGGCCGGGGCCAAGGCTCCGAACCGTGGCATCCGGACGACCCGTTGTACGGGGACGGCGGATGGGGAGGACAGCAGGCCGCCCAGCAGGCCCAGCAGTCCTACGGCGGCCAGCAGCAGCATTACCCGCAGCAGCCGCAGCAGCAGTACGGCGACTGGGGCACGGGCGAGCAGCACGGGTACGGCGATCAGTCGTACCCGCAGTACGACCAGTACGGTCAGTACGGTCAGCAGTACGCGCCCCAGCAGCACCAGCAGCCGCAGCACCCTCAGCAGCCCCAGCATCAGGCGCCGCAGCAGCACCAACAGCACCAGCAGCAGTACGACCAGAACGGCTGGCCCACCGGCTCCCACCCGCAGGACCCGTACGCCGGCGGCCCTCAGGACCCGTACGCGCAGCAGCCCGCGCCCTACGGCGGTGAGCAGTCCGACTACTACGGCACCGCCGAGGCCTACCCGCCGCCCGAGCCCCCCGGCCGCCGTCGGCCCGAGCCTGAGCGGGAGCCCGAGCCGCAGACCGACTGGGACCCCGGACCCGACCAGGGGGAACACGCGTTCTTCGCGGGCGGCGACGACGAGGACGGCCGCGACGGCGAGCCGGACGAGCGGCGCGGACGCGGCGAGCGCCGGGGCGGCGGGGAGCGCAGGGGAGGCGGCAAGGAGAAGAAGCGGCGCAGCGGACTGGCCTGCCTCGTGATCGTCGCCGTCTTCGGCGGCGGACTGGCCGGGGTGAGCTACTTCGGCTACCAGTTCTACCAGGATCGTTTCGGCAGCGCCCCGGACTTCGCGGGCTCCGGCAACGGCGAGCAGGTCACCGTCACCATCCCCAAGGGCTCCGGCGGCTACGCCATCGGCCAGGTGCTCAAGAAGATGGGCGTGGTCAAGAGCGTCGACGCGTTCGTCGCGGCCCAGGCGGCCAACCCGGACGGCAAGAACATCCAGGACGGCGTCTACACGCTCCAGAAGGAGATGTCGGCCGCGAGCGCGGTCGAACTCATGCTCAGCCCGAAGAGCCGCGACAACCTGATCATCGCCGAGGGCAAGCGCAACGCCGCCGTCTACGAGCTGATCGACGCGCGGCTCGAGGTCAAGAAGGGCACCACGGCCAAGGTCGCCGAGACCAAGTGGAAGACCCTCGGACTGCCCGACTGGGCCGTGAACCACCCCGACGTGAAGGACCCGCTCGAAGGGTTCCTCTTCCCCTCCAGCTACGCCGTCGCGAAGGGGCAGACGCCGGAGGACGTGCTCAAGCAAATGGTGGCTCGTGCCACCGAGAAGTACGAGTCCCTGGGCTTCGAGACCAAGGCGAAGAGCCTCGGCCTCGAGGGGCCGTGGGAGCTGGTGACGGTCGCCAGCCTGGTGCAGGCGGAGGGCAAGACGCACGACGACTTCCGCAAGATGTCGGAGGTCATCTACAACCGGCTGAAGCCGACGAACACGGAGACGAACCAGAAGCTCCAGTTCGACTCGTCCTTCAACTACCTCAAGGGTCAGAGCAAGATCGACATCTCCGAGTCGGAGATCAACAGCAACACCGACCCCTACAACACGTACACCAACAAGGGACTGCCGCCCGGTCCGATCGGCAACCCCGGTGACGACGCCGTCAAGGCGGCGCTCAACCCCACCTCGGACGGCTGGATCTACTTCGTGGCCACGGACGGCATGGACAAGACCGAGTTCGCCAGGAACATCGAGGAGCACCAGAAGCTCGTCGACAAGTTCAACGCGTCGAGGAAGAACTGATGCCGGAGCCCCGCCGTGCGGCCGTGCTCGGCTCCCCGATCGCCCACTCCCTCTCGCCCGTGCTGCACCGCGCCGCCTACGCGGAGCTGGGACTGGAGGGCTGGACCTACGACCGGTTCGAGGTGGACGAGGCGGCGCTGCCCGGCTTCTTCGAGACGCTCGGCCCGGAGTGGGCGGGGCTGTCGCTGACCATGCCGCTGAAGCGGGCCGTGATCCCGCTGCTCGACGGGATCAGCGAGACGGCGGCGTCCGTCGACGCGGTCAACACGGTGGTCCTCACCGGGGACGGCCGCCGCACCGGCGACAACACCGACATCCCCGGCATGGTCGCCGCCCTGCACGAGCACGGCATCGACAAGGTGGACACCGCCGCGATCCTCGGCGCGGGCGCCACCGCCTCCTCCGCGCTCGCCGCGCTCGCCCGCGTCTGCACGGGGGAGATCGTCGTCCACGTGCGCAGCAAGGCCCGCGCCGACGAGATGCGGCAGTGGGCGGAACGCCTCGACGTCACCGTGCGGATCGCCGCCTGGGACGACGCCGAGGAGGCCCTGCACGCCCCGCTGGTCGTCAGCACCACCCCGGCCGGCGTCACCGACGCCCTCGCCCACGCCGTGCCCGAGCGCCCGGCGGCCCTGTTCGACGTGCTGTACGACCCGTGGCCGACCGTCCTCGCCGCCCGCTGGTCCGCGTACGGCGGGGCCGTCGTCAGCGGCCTCGACCTGCTGGTGCACCAGGCGGTGCTCCAGGTGGAACAGATGACCGGCCGCTCCCCGGCCCCGCTGGAGGCCATGCGCCGTGCGGGCGAGGAGGCACTCGCCGCCCGGTAGGATCCCTCCTCGTTCCGCAGGGGGCGGAACCTCGGGGGAGGGGACCTTTTCATGTCCGCAGGCGTGCCTCTGGCGTCCTGGAAGACGCAGATGTTCGAGTCGCTGCTGGGCTTTCTGCCCGACTGGGTACAGATCACCGTCCTGGCGCTGGTGGTGCTCGCGCTCCTCACGGCCTGGGTGCTGAAGCTCAGGCGTCGGATCGCCGCCCGCCGCGCCCTGCGGACGGGCGCGCCCGTCCCTGTCCAGGGGAGCGGCACCGACTTCCTCGGCCCGTACGCCCCGCGGAACCAGGGCGGCACAGCTGCCCGTCCGGGCACTCGCCGGCCCGGCGGCGCCGACTTCCTCGGCGCCTACGCACCGCGTCGTGAGGACGGCGGACAGGGCTGATCCCGGTGGCCGGCCGGTGGTCCGGGCCGTCCGTCAGGTGGACCGGCGGCCGGATGCCGCGCCCGACGTGGGAGGATCGAAGGACGGCGGACCGGGACCCGCGCACCCCGTCCCGCCGCGCGCGTACGCGAGCAGGAGCGTGCGCTGGGCAGTACCGGGGCGCGAACACGGAGGAGCACCGTTGAGCAGGTTGCGCTGGCTGACCGCGGGGGAGTCCCACGGTCCCGCACTCGTCGCGACGCTGGAGGGCCTTCCCGCCGGCGTGCCGATCACCACGGACATGGTGGCGGACCACCTGGCGAGGCGGCGGCTCGGCTACGGTCGCGGTGCCCGGATGAAGTTCGAGCGGGACGAGGTCACGTTCCTGGGCGGAGTCCGGCACGGACTGACCCTGGGGTCCCCCGTCGCCATCATGGTGGGCAACACCGAGTGGCCCAAGTGGGAGCAGGTCATGGCGGCCGACCCGGTCGACCCGGAGGTGCTGGCCGGCCTCGCGCGCAACGCGCCGCTGACCCGCCCGCGGCCCGGCCACGCCGACCTCGCCGGCATGCAGAAGTACGGCTTCGACGAGGCCCGTCCGATCCTGGAGCGCGCCTCCGCCCGTGAGACCGCCGCCCGCGTGGCGCTGGGCGCGGTGGCCCGGTCGTACCTCAGGGCGACGGCCGGCATCGAGATCGTCTCCCACGTCGTCGAGCTGTGCTCGGTGAAGGCGCCGCAGGGCCTCCTCCCCACACCGGCCGACGTGGAGAAGCTGGACGCCGACCCGCTGCGCTGCCTGGACGCGGACACGTCGAAGGCGATGGTCGCCGAGGTCGACCAGGCGCACAAGGACGGCGACACCCTCGGCGGCGTCGTCGAGGTGCTGGCCTACGACGTCCCCGTGGGCCTCGGCTCGCACGTGCACTGGGACCGCAAGCTGGACGCCCGGCTGGCCGGGGCCCTCATGGGCATCCAGGCCATCAAGGGCGTCGAGATCGGCGACGGCTTCGAGCTGGCCCGTGTGCCCGGCTCCAAGGCGCACGACGAGATCGTCAACACGCCCGAGGGCATCAAGCGGGTCTCCGGCCGGGCCGGCGGCACCGAGGGCGGCCTTTCCACCGGCGAACTGCTGCGCGTCCGCGCGGCGATGAAGCCGATCGCCACCGTGCCCCGCGCCCTGAAGACCGTGGACGTCACCACCGGTGAGGCCACGCAGGCCCACCACCAGCGCTCCGACGTCTCCGCCGTCCCGGCGGCCGGCATCGTCGCCGAGGCCATGGTCGCGCTGGTGCTGGCGGACGCGGTGGCGGAGAAGTTCGGCGGCGACAGCGTCACCGAGACCCGCCGCAACGTCACCTCGTACCTCGACAACCTGGTGATCCGGTGAGCCCGCGGCTCGTTCTGACCGGCCCGATGGGCGTCGGCAAGTCCACCGTCGGGCAGCTCCTCGCGGAGCGTCTCGGCGTCGGGTACCGGGACACCGACGACGACATCGTCGCCGCCGAGGGCCGCGCCGTCTCCGACATCTTCGTCGAGGACGGGGAGCCCGTCTTCCGCGCCCTGGAGAAGGAGGCCGTGCGGCAGGCGCTCGCCTCGCACGACGGCGTCCTCGCCCTGGGCGGGGGCGCGATCCTGGACGCCGGCACCCGCGCGCTGCTCGCCGGACAGCGGGTGGTCTACCTGTCGATGGACGTCGAGGAGGCGGTCCGCCGCACCGGCCTCGGCGCCGCCCGCCCGCTCCTCGCGGTCAACCCGCGCAAGCAGTGGCGCGAGCTGATGGAGGCCCGCCGCCACCTGTACGAGGAGACCGCGACGGCCGTCGTGCCGACCGACGGACGCACGCCCGAAGAGGTCGCCGAGGCGGTCCTGGACGCACTGGAGCTGAAGGAAGCATGAGCAACGAGGCAGTGACCCGTATCCACGTCGCGGGCACGGCGGGCACCGAGCCCTACGACGTCCTGGTGGGCCGGCAGCTGCTCGGTGAACTCCCCGGGCTGATCGGGGAGAAGGCCCAGCGGGTGGCCATCATCCACCCCGAGGCCCTCGCCGAGACCGGCGACGCGCTGCGCGCCGACCTCGCGGGCCAGGGCTACGAGGCCGTCGCCATCCAGGTGCCGAACGCGGAGGAGGCCAAGACCGCCGAGGTCGCCGCCTACTGCTGGAAGGCGCTCGGCCAGTCCAACTTCACCCGCACCGACGTCGTCGTGGGTGTCGGCGGCGGGGCCACCACGGACCTCGCCGGGTTCGTCGCCGCGACCTGGCTGCGCGGCGTGCGCTGGATCGCCGTGCCGACGACCGTCCTCGCCATGGTCGACGCGGCCGTCGGCGGCAAGACCGGCATCAACACCGCCGAGGGCAAGAACCTCGTCGGCGCCTTCCACCCGCCGGCCGGCGTCCTCTGCGACCTCGCCGCCCTCGACTCCCTCCCGGTCCACGACTACGTCTCCGGGCTCGCCGAGGTCGTCAAGGCCGGCTTCATCGCCGACCCGGTCATCCTCGACCTGATCGAGTCCGACCCCGAGGCCGCCCGGACCCCGGCCGGACCGCACACCGCCGAGCTGATCGAACGCTCGATCCGGGTGAAGGCCGACGTGGTCTCCAGCGACCTCAAGGAGTCCGGCCTCCGCGAGATCCTCAACTACGGCCACACCCTCGGCCACGCCATCGAGAAGAACGAGCGGTACAAGTGGCGCCACGGCGCCGCCGTCGCCGTCGGCATGCACTTCGCCGCCGAACTGGGCCGACTCGCCGGCCGCCTGGACGACGCCACCGCCGACCGCCACCGCACGGTCCTGAAGACCCTCGGGCTCCCGCTGCACTACCGCTACGACCAGTGGCCCAAGCTGGTGGAGAACATGAAGGTCGACAAGAAGTCCCGCGGCAACCTGCTGCGCTTCGTCGTCCTCGACGGGCTCGCCAAGCCCACCGTGCTGGAGGGCCCCGACCCGGCCGTCCTGCTCGCCGCCTACGGCGAGGTGGGCGAGTAGCTGCCTGACGGGCACTCATCACCGCCCCCGGCCGTTCACACAACGACGGCAGGGGGCGGTACCGTTCGGTAACGCGGGGACGGCCCCCGTTGTCAGTGACCCATTGCCTGTACGAGACGGAGTGGCACCGGATGCAGCACGCAGTGGGTTCTCCGCTGCCGCCGCCCCACCAGCCGGGGCACGGACCGGCCGCCGGCTGGTCACCGGCCGCGCACCACCCAGGTCAGCATCAGCAGCAGGGCCCCTCGGCCCCGGCGCACGCCCAGCCCCCCGGTTACCCGGCGCCCCCGCCCCCGGCGGGCCCTCAGCACGCCTCCATGCCCCCGCCGCCGGACACCACCGGCCATGTCACGCTGCCCCCCGGCGGCCCGGTCGGCATACCGAGCGCGCCGCAGGCCCCGGCGACCCCCGACCCGACCGCGACGACCCTCGCCGTGCTGCTCATCGGGCCCGCCGGCGCCGGCAAGACGAGTGTCGCCAAGTACTGGGCGGACCACCGCCGTGTTCCCACCGCGCACATCAGCCTCGACGACGTCCGCGAATGGGTCCGCTCCGGCTTCGCCGACCCGCAGACCGGCTGGAACGACAACTCCGAGGCGCAGTACCGGCTGGCACGCCGCACCTGCGGGTTCGCCGCCCGTAACTTCCTGGCCAACGGCATCTCCTGCATCCTCGACGACGCGGTCTTCCCCGACCGCCCCGTCGTCGGCCTCGGCGGCTGGAAGCGGCACGTCGGTCCCGGCCTGTTGCCCGTCGTCCTCCTGCCCGGCCTGGACGTGGTCCTGGAGCGCAACGCGGAGCGCAGCGGCAACCGTCGCCTCAGCGACGAGGAGGTGGCCCGCATCCACGGCCGCATGGCCGGCTGGTACGGCTCGGGCCTGCCGATCATCGACAACTCCCAGCTGGACATACCGGAGACGGCCCGCATCCTCGACGACGTCCTCACCCGGGCGATCGCCAGCCCCCCGACGTGGTGAGCCGCGTCTTCCGGAGCCGCGTCTCTCGGAGCCGCGTTCTTCAGAACCGCGTCCTACGCAGCCGCGTTCTGTAGAGACCGCGTTCACCGGAGCCGCGTTCTTTAGAACCGCATCCTCCGGAACCGCACCGTCCAGAGCCGCATCCTCCGGAACCGCATGTCTCGGCGCGGAGCGGCCGCGCTGCCCCCGGTCGGCCCCGCTCGACCGGCGACATCCCGCCGCCGCTCCTACGCTCGAACCATGTCTGAGGTCTACGCGGTCCGCCGGACGCGCCTCCGGGAACGCTGCAACGCGAGCGGCAGCACCGCCGCGCTGGTGTCCCGGCCGGCCAACGTCCGCTACCTGTCCGGCGCCGCCCCCGAGAACGCCGTGCTGCTGCTCGGCAGGACCGAGGACGTCCTCGTGTGCGCGGAGCCGCCGGACGACCGCATCCCGCACAACCGCCCCGACGAGGCGCTGCGCCTGCACGTCATGACCGGCATCGGCGGCGACCCCGCCGTGGAGGCCGCCGCCCTCGCGGTGGCCCAGGGCGTCGACGCCCTCGCCGTGGAGGAGCACCACCTCACCGTCATCCGGCACCGCGCCATCCGCGAGGCCGCCCCGCCCCTGCGCCTCACCGGGGTCGCCGGCGCGGTCGAACAACTGCGTGTGGTCAAGGACGAGGAGGAGATCTCCTGTCTCCGCATCGGCGCGGAGATCGCCGACCAGGCCCTGGGCGAACTCCTGGAGTCCATCCTGGTCGGCCGCACCGAACGCCACCTCGCCCTGGAGCTGGAGCGCCGCCTGGTCGACCACGGCGCCGACGGCCCGGCCTTCCCCACCTCCGTCGCCACCGGGCCCAACGCCGGACGCCCCGGCCACCGGCCAACCGACCGCCGGGTGGAGGAGGGCGACTTCCTCTCCGTCTGCCTCGGCGCGACCTACCGCGGCTACCGCTGCGAGATCGGCCGCACCTTCGTGATCGGCACGGCCCCGGCCGACTGGCAGATCGAGCTCTACGACCTGGTGTTCTCCGCACAGCGCGCGGGACGCGAGTCCCTGGCGCCCGGCGCCGCATGCCGTGACGTGGACCGTGCGGCCCGCCAGGTGCTCGACTCCGCCGGGTACGCGGAGGCACTGCCGGTCCTCACTGGTCACGGCGTCGGACTGGAAATCGACGAGGACCCTCAATTGACCCCGGCGGCCATGGGTAAACTGGACGCTTGCGTGCCGGTCACCGTCGAGCCGGGGGTGCACCTCCCCGGCCGGGGCGGCGTCCGGATCGATGACACGCTCGTCGTGCGCCCCGAGGCGGACGGCGGACCCGAGCTACTCACCATCACGACCAAGGAGCTGCTCGCGCTCTAGCCTCGCGCAGTGCGCCTGCCCTCGCCCCGGCCGTCGTCCACGTCAGTCCAGTCCAGGAGATTCCGCAACCGTGGCTTCCACGAACGACCTCAAGAACGGCATGGTGCTCAAGCTCGAAGGCGGCCAGCTCTGGTCCGTCGTCGAGTTCCAGCACGTCAAGCCCGGCAAGGGCCCGGCCTTTGTGCGCACCAAGCTCAAGAACGTGCTCTCCGGCAAGGTCGTCGACAAGACCTTCAACGCCGGCGTCAAGGTCGAAACGGCCACCGTCGACAAGCGCGACATGCAGTTCTCCTACATGGACGGCGACTACTTCGTCTTCATGGACATGGAGACCTACGACCAGCTCATGGTCGACCGCAAGGCCGTCGGCGACGCCGCCAACTTCCTCGTCGAGGGCTTCACCGCCACCGTCGCCCAGCACGAGGGCGAGGTGCTCTTCGTCGAGCTGCCGGCCGCCGTCGAGCTGACGATCCAGGAGACCGAGCCGGGCGTCCAGGGCGACCGATCCACCGGCGGCACCAAGCCCGCCACGCTGGAGACCGGCCACCAGATCCAGGTCCCGCTCTTCATCACCACCGGTGAGAAGATCAAGGTCGACACCCGCACGAGCGACTACCTCGGCCGGGTGAACAGCTAACCGTGGCTGCCCGCAACACGGCCCGCAAGCGCGCCTTCCAAATCATCTTCGAGGGCGACCAGCGCGGCACCGAGGTCCTGACGGTCCTCGCCGACTGGATCCGGCACTCCCGGTCCGACACCCGGCAGCCGCCGGTGAGCGAGTACACGATGCAACTCGTCGAGGGCTACGCGGAGCACGCGAAGCGGATCGACGAGCTCATCGGCCAGTACTCGGTCGGCTGGACGCTCGACCGGATGCCCGTCGTGGACCGCAGCATCCTGCGGCTCGGCGCGTACGAGCTGATCTGGGTCGACGAGACCCCCGACGCGGTCGTGCTGGACGAGATGGTGCAGCTGGCGAAGGAGTTCTCCACGGACGAGTCCCCCTCGTTCGTCAACGGCCTCCTCGGCCGCCTGAAGGAACTCAAGCCTTCCCTGCGCCGCGACCAGTAGGACGCCCCGCCAGGGAGCGTCCCTCAGCGCCTGCGGGGAAGAACCGCGCGCTCAGCCTGACCCGGCCCGCGGCCGGGAAGGAACCGCAGCAGGCAGACGAAAAACCGCCGGGGTGCCGGAACCAGAAGGTTCCGGCACCCCGGCGGCACGTTTCTGCGCCCCCGCGAAGCGCCTACGCGTCCTCGTGGGACGCCACCGCACGGCGCGCGTCCGCGTCCAGCACACCCCAGCTGATCAGCTGCTCGGTGAGGACCGAGGGCGACTGGTCGTAGATCACGGCGAGCGTGCGCAGGTCGTCCTGGCGGATCGACAGCACCTTGCCGTTGTAGTCACCGCGCTGCGACTGGATCGTCGCCGCGTAGCGCTGGAGCGGGCCCGCCTTCTCGGCCGGCACCGTGGCCAGCCGCTCGAGGTCCAGGACCAGCTTCGGCGGCGGCTCGGCGGCGCCGCCCGGGGTCGTGCCCGGCAGCAGCTCCTGCACCGGGACGCCGTAGAAGTCCGCCAGCTCCGCGAGGCGCTGTACGGTCACGGCGCGGTCGCCGCGCTCGTACGAACCGACCACGACCGCCTTCCAGCGGCCCTGGGACTTCTCCTCGACACCGTGGAGGGAAAGGCCCTGCTGGGTGCGGATCGCCCGGAGCTTGGCCCCGAGCTGTTTGGCGTATTCGCTGGACATATAGCTCCCCGGCACTGTGTCGACGCGGATGGCTGGATTCCATGCCGCGCGGCTGGTAACTCACTGTGAGGTTACGCAGCGTTACTCTCGTGCGTCAAGCCGAATGGTCCACACCGACTCTTCCGTGGTAGCGAAGATCGGTTGCTCCATCCGGGTGAAAAGGGGTGTCGCTGCGGGCGCGGAACCACCTGCTAGCCTGAGGGACGTAATCCGACGTCCTTTAAGGTCCGTCCCGTGAGGCGGAGAAGGAGGTCCGTTTCGTATGGACACGCAGGACCCCGGGCCGCCGCCCGCATCCCAGGCAGACGCACGGCCCGTTCTCGAGGCCCCCGACATCGCCCGGGTCATGACCCGCATCGCCCACGAGATCGTCGAACGCGCCAAGGGCGCCGACGACGTGGTGCTCCTCGGCATCCCGACCCGAGGCGTCTTCCTCGCCCGGCGGCTCGCCGAAAAGCTCGAGCAGATCACCGAGCGCAAGGTCCCGGTCGGCTCGCTCGACATCACCATGTACCGCGACGACCTGCGCCTGCAGCCGCCGCGTGCGCTGGCCCGCACCGAGATCCCCGGTGACGGCATCGACGGCAAACTCGTCGTGCTCGTCGACGACGTGCTCTTCTCCGGCCGCACCATCCGCGCCGCCCTCGACGCGCTGAACGACATCGGCCGCCCCCGCGCGGTGCAGCTGGCCGTGCTCGTCGACCGCGGCCACCGCGAACTGCCCATCCGCGCCGACTACGTCGGCAAGAACCTCCCCACGTCGCTGCGGGAGACGGTCAAGGTCCTGCTCGCCGAGGAGGACGGCCGCGACACCGTGCTGCTCGGCGCCAAGCAGGCCCCCCAGTAGCACCGCGAAGCGCACGCCGGACGAGTGTGCGCCGGCGCGGCACGCCCACGCGCGTACCCGTCTGCCCGATTTCGCCTTATTGAACTGCCTTTACGGAGCCTGACAGATGCAGCGTCATCTCATCTCGGCCGCCGACCTCACCCGCGACGACGCCGTCCTCATCCTCGACACCGCCGAGGAGATGGCCCGGGTGGCCGACCGGCCGATCAAGAAACTCCCCACCCTGCGCGGCCGTACCGTCGTCAACCTCTTCTTCGAGGACTCCACCCGCACCCGGATCTCCTTCGAGGCCGCCGAGAAGCGGCTCTCCGCGGACGTCATCAACTTCTCCGCCAAGGGCTCCAGCGTCTCCAAGGGCGAGTCCCTGAAGGACACCGCCCAGACCCTGGAGGCCATGGGCGTCGACGCGGTCGTCATCCGGCACGGCGCCTCCGGCGCCCCCTACCGGCTCGCCACCTCCGGCTGGATCGACGCGCACGTCATCAACGCCGGCGACGGCACCCACCAGCACCCCACCCAGGCCCTGCTCGACGCCTTCACCATGCGCCGCCGCCTCGTCGGCCGGGACGCCGGGCTCGGCCAGGACCTGAACGGCCGCCGCATCACCCTCGTCGGCGACGTCCTGCACAGCCGGGTCGCCCGCTCCAACGTCGACCTGCTGCACACCCTCGGCGCCGAGGTCACCCTCGTCGCCCCGCCCACCCTGGTCCCGGTCGGCGTCGAGACCTGGCCCTGCGAGGTCTCCTACGACCTGGACTCCACGCTGCCCAAGTCCGACGCGGTGATGATGCTGCGCGTCCAGCGCGAGCGGATGAACGCCGCGTTCTTCCCCACCGAGCGCGAGTACTCGCGCCGCTACGGCCTCGACGGCGACCGCATGGCGCGGATGCCGGAGCACGCCATCGTCATGCACCCCGGCCCGATGGTCCGCGGCATGGAGATCACCGCCGAGGTCGCCGACTCCGACCGCTGCACCGTGATCGAGCAGGTGGCCAACGGCGTCTCCATCCGGATGGCCGTCCTGTACCTGCTGCTCGGCGGAGCCGAGTTCCAGACCCCGAGCACGTCCGCCGCCCCCGCCCGTACCGCCGAGGAGAACCGATGACGATGAGCAAGACCCTGATCCGTGGCGCGAAGGTGCTCGGCGGCGAGACCCAGGACGTCCTGATCGACGGCGAAACGATCACTCAGGTCGGCGCCGGCCTCTCCGCCGAGGGCGCCGAGGTGATCGAGGCCGGCGGCAAGGTACTGCTGCCGGGCCTGGTCGACCTGCACACCCACCTCCGCGAGCCCGGCCGTGAGGACTCCGAGACCGTCCTGACCGGCACCCGCGCTGCCGCGAGCGGCGGCTACACCAACGTCTTCGCCATGGCCAACACCTTCCCGGTCGCCGACACCGCAGGCGTCGTCGAGCAGGTCTGGCGGCTCGGCCAGGAGTCCGGCTACTGCGACGTGCAGCCGATCGGCGCCGTCACCGTCGGCCTGGAAGGGCAGAAGCTCGCCGAGCTGGGCGCCATGCACGAGTCCGCGGCCGGCGTCACCGTCTTCTCCGACGACGGCAAGTGCGTCCACGACGCCGTGATCATGCGCCGCGCCCTGGAGTACGTGAAGGCCTTCGACGGCGTCGTCGCCCAGCACGCCCAGGAGCCCCGCCTCACCGAGGGCGCCCAGATGAACGAGGGCGTCGTCTCCGCCGAGCTGGGCCTCGGCGGCTGGCCGGCCGTCGCCGAGGAGTCGGTCATCGCCCGCGACGTGCTGCTCGCCGACCACGTCGGCTCCCGCGTCCACATCTGCCACCTGTCGACGGCCGGCTCCGTGGAAATCGTCCGCTGGGCCAAGTCCCGCGGCATCCGCGTCACCGCCGAGGTCACCCCGCACCACCTGCTCCTCACCGACGAACTGGTGCGCAGCTACAACCCGGTCTACAAGGTCAACCCGCCGCTGCGCACCGAGCGCGACGTGCTCGCCCTGCGCGAGGCGCTCGCCGACGGCACCATCGACATCGTCGCCACCGACCACGCCCCCCACCCGCACGAGGACAAGGACTGCGAGTGGGCCGCCGCCGCCATGGGCATGGTCGGCCTGGAGACCGCGCTGTCGGTGGTCCAGGAGACGATGGTGGAGACCGGTCTGCTGGACTGGGCCGGCGTCGCCGACCGCATGTCCTTCACCCCGGCGCGGATCGGCCGCGCCGAGGGCCACGGCCGCCCCGTCTCGGCAGGTGAGCCCGCCAACCTCACCCTCGTCGACACCGCATACCGTGGACCGGTGGACCCCGCGGGCTTCGCCTCGCGCAGCCGCAACACGCCCTACGAGGGCCGTGAGCTGCCGGGCCGTGTCACCCACACCTGGCTCCGGGGCAAGGCCACGCTCGTCGACGGGAAGCTCACGTGACATCTCTCATCCTGCTGGCCGCCGAGAAGGAATCGGCGGAAGTGACCGACTGGGCCGCCCGGATCGGCTGGGTCGTGGGCCTCGCCCTCTTCGTCGCGCTCGTCTACTGGCTGATGCGCGAAGGCTGGAAGTGGCGCGGCACCCTCCAGAGCGACCTCCCCGAGCTGCACAGCGCGCCGGACGACCCCGGCCCGGCGACACTGGCCATGAGCGGCCGCTACCACGGCTCCACCACCGCCGGTCAGTGGCTGGACCGCATCGTGGCGCACGGCCTGGGCACCCGCAGCCGGGCCGAGCTCACGCTCGGCGAAGCCGGACTGGACGTCGTGCGCACCGGGGCGGAGGACTTCTTCATCCCCGCGGACGCACTGCGCGAGGCCCGGCTCGACAAGGGCATCGCCGGCAAGGTCCTCACCGAGGGCGGCCTGCTGGTGGTCACCTGGCAGCACGGCGACCGGCTCATCGACTCCGGTTTCCGCTCCGACCACGCGGCGGAGCACACCGAGTGGGTCGACGCCCTCACGAACATGATCAACAAGACGGAAGGCGCACGATGACAACCTCCACCAGGGGAGCCGACAAGGTTCCCGCCGTACTCGTCCTGGAGGACGGCCGGATCTTCCGCGGCCGTGCCTACGGGGCGGTGGGGGAGACCTTCGGCGAAGCGGTGTTCTCCACCGGCATGACCGGCTACCAGGAGACCCTCACCGACCCGTCGTACCACCGCCAGGTCGTGGTGATGACCGCCCCGCACGTCGGCAACACCGGCGTCAACGACGAGGACGCCGAGTCCAGGCGGATCTGGGTCTCCGGCTACGTCGTGCGCGACCCCGCGCGCGTGCCGTCCAACTGGCGCTCCCGCCGCACCCTCGACGAGGAGCTCGCCGCCCAGGGCGTCGTCGGCATCTGCGGTGTCGACACCCGCGCCCTCACCCGCCACCTGCGCGAACGCGGCGCCATGCGCGTCGGCATCTTCTCCGGCAACGCCCTGCCCGACGAGGGCACCATGCTCGCCGAGGTCCGCCAGGCCCCCGAGATGCAGGGCGCCGACCTCTCCGCCGAGGTGGCCACCAAGGAGGCGTACGTCGTCCCCGCGCAGGGCGAGAAGAAGTTCACCGTCGCCGCCGTCGACCTCGGTATCAAGGGCATGACCCCCTACCGGATGGCCGAGCGCGGCATCGAGGTGCACGTGCTGCCCGCCACCTCGACCGTCGACGACGTGTACGCGGTGAACCCGGACGGCGTGTTCTTCTCCAACGGCCCCGGCGACCCCGCCACCGCCGACCACGCCGTCTCCGTGATGCGGGGCGTGCTGGAGCGCGGCACCCCGCTGTTCGGCATCTGCTTCGGCAACCAGATCCTCGGGCGCGCCCTCGGCTTCGGCACCTACAAGCTGAAGTACGGCCACCGCGGCATCAACCAGCCGGTGCAGGACCGCACGACCGGCAAGGTCGAGGTCACCGCGCACAACCACGGCTTCGCCGTGGACGCCCCGCTCGACAAGGTCTCCGACACCCCGTTCGGCCGCGCCGAGGTGTCCCACGTCTGCCTGAACGACAACGTGGTGGAGGGCCTCCAGCTGCTCGACAAGCCGGCCTTCAGCGTCCAGTACCACCCCGAAGCGGCCGCGGGCCCGCACGACGCCGCCTACCTGTTCGACCGCTTCGTGAAGCTCATGGAGGGCCAGCGTGCCTAAGCGCACCGATATCCAGTCCGTCCTGGTCATCGGCTCCGGCCCGATCGTCATCGGCCAGGCCGCGGAGTTCGACTACTCCGGCACCCAGGCCTGCCGCGTGCTCAAGGCCGAGGGCCTGCGCGTGATCCTGGTCAACTCCAACCCGGCGACGATCATGACCGACCCGGAGATCGCCGACGCGACCTACGTCGAGCCGATCACGCCCGAGTTCGTCGAGAAGATCATCGCCAAGGAGCGGCCCGACGCCCTGCTGCCCACGCTGGGCGGCCAGACGGCCCTGAACACCGCGATCTCCCTGCACGGCAACGGCGTCCTGGAGAAGTACGGCGTCGAGCTGATCGGCGCCAACGTCGAGGCCATCAACAAGGGCGAGGACCGCGACCTGTTCAAGGAGGTCGTCGAGGAGGTCCGCCGCAAGATCGGCCACGGCGAGTCCGCCCGCTCCTACATCTGCCACTCCATGGACGACGTCCTCAAGGGCGTCGAGGAGCTCGGCGGCTACCCCGTCGTCGTCCGCCCCTCCTTCACCATGGGCGGCGCCGGCTCCGGCTTCGCGCACGACGAGGAGGAACTGCGCCGCATCGCCGGCCAGGGCCTCACCCTCTCGCCGACCACCGAGGTGCTCCTCGAGGAGTCCATCCTCGGCTGGAAGGAGTACGAGCTGGAGCTGATGCGCGACAAGAACGACAACGTCGTGGTCGTCTGCTCCATCGAGAACTTCGACCCCATGGGCGTGCACACCGGCGACTCCATCACCGTCGCGCCCGCGATGACGCTCACCGACCGCGAGTACCAGACGCTGCGCGACGTCGGCATCGCGATCATCCGCGAGGTCGGCGTGGACACCGGCGGCTGCAACATCCAGTTCGCGGTGAACCCCGAGGACGGCCGGGTCATCGTCATCGAGATGAACCCCCGGGTCTCGCGCTCCTCCGCGCTCGCCTCCAAGGCGACCGGCTTCCCCATCGCCAAGATCGCCGCCAAGCTCGCCGTCGGCTACACCCTCGACGAGATCCCGAACGACATCACGCAGGAGACCCCGGCCTCCTTCGAGCCGACCCTCGACTACGTGGTCGTGAAGGCCCCGCGGTTCGCCTTCGAGAAGTTCCCGAGCGCCGACTCCACCCTCACCACCACCATGAAGTCGGTCGGCGAGGCCATGGCCATCGGCCGTAACTTCACCGAGGCCTTCCAGAAGGCGCTGCGCTCGCTGGAGAAGAAGGGCAGCCAGTTCACCTTCGTCGGCGACCCCGGCGACAAGGCCGAGCTGCTGCGCGAGGCGGTCCGCCCCACCGACGGCCGGATCAACGCCGTCATGCAGGCCGTCCGCGCGGGCGCCACGCCCGAGGAGGTCTTCGAGGCCACGAAGATCGACCCGTGGTTCGTCGACCAGCTCTTCCTCATCAAGGAGACCGCCGACGAGCTGGCCGCCGCCCCCGAACTGACCCCCGGCCTGCTCGCCGAGGCCAAGCGGCACGGCTTCTCCGACCACCAGATCGCCGAGATCCGCGGCCTGCGCGAGGACGTCGTCCGCGAGGTCCGGCACGCGCTCGGCATCCGCCCCGTCTACAAGACGGTCGACACCTGTGCTGCCGAGTTCGCCGCGAAGACGCCGTACTTCTACTCCTCCTACGACGAGGAGACCGAGGTCGCGCCCCGCGAGAAGCCCGCGGTGATCATCCTGGGCTCCGGCCCGAACCGCATCGGCCAGGGCATCGAGTTCGACTACTCCTGCGTCCACGCCTCCTTCGCGCTCAGCGACGCCGGCTACGAGACCGTGATGGTCAACTGCAACCCGGAGACCGTCTCCACCGACTACGACACCTCCGACCGGCTCTACTTCGAGCCGCTCACCCTGGAGGACGTCCTGGAGATCGTCCACGCCGAGCAGCAGGCCGGACCGGTCGCGGGCGTGATCGTCCAGCTCGGCGGCCAGACCCCGCTCGGCCTCTCCCAGGCGCTCAAGGACAACGGCGTGCCGGTCGTCGGCACCTCGCCGGAGGCCATCCACGCAGCCGAGGACCGCGGAGCCTTCGGCCGGGTCCTCAAGGAGGCAGGCCTGCCCGCCCCCAAGCACGGCACCGCCACCACCTTCGCCGAGGCCAAGGCCATCGCCGACGAGATCGGCTACCCGGTCCTCGTCCGCCCGTCCTACGTACTCGGCGGCCGCGGCATGGAGATCGTCTACGACGAGACCCGGCTGGAGAGCTACATCGCCGAGTCGACCGAGATCAGCCCCTCCCGGCCGGTCCTCGTCGACCGCTTCCTCGACGACGCCATCGAGATCGACGTCGACGCCCTCTACGACGGCGAGGAGCTCTACCTCGGCGGCGTGATGGAGCACATCGAGGAGGCCGGCATCCACTCCGGCGACTCGGCGTGCGCCCTGCCCCCGATCACCCTCGGCGGCTTCGACATCAAGCGGCTGCGAGCCTCCACCGAGGCCATCGCGCGCGGCGTGGGCGTACGCGGGCTGATCAACATCCAGTTCGCTCTGGCCGGGGACATCCTCTACGTCCTGGAGGCCAACCCGCGCGCCTCGCGCACCGTCCCCTTCACCTCGAAGGCGACCGCGGTGCCGCTGGCCAAGGCCGCCGCCCGCATCTCGCTCGGCGCCGCCGTCGCCGAGCTGCGCGCCGAGGGCCTGCTCCCGGCCACCGGCGACGGCGGCGAGCTGCCGCTGGACGCGCCGATCTCCGTCAAGGAGGCCGTGATGCCGTGGTCCCGCTTCCGGGACATCCACGGCCGCGGCGTTGACACGGTCCTCGGCCCGGAGATGCGCTCCACCGGCGAGGTCATGGGCATCGACAGCGTCTTCGGCACCGCTTACGCCAAGTCGCAGGCCGGCGCCTACGGACCGCTGCCCACCAAGGGCCGCGCCTTCATCTCCGTCGCCAACCGGGACAAGCGCTCGATGATCTTCCCGGCACGTGAGCTGGTGGCCCACGGCTTCGAGCTGCTGGCCACCTCCGGCACCGCCGAGGTCCTCAAGCGCAACGGCATCAAGGCCACCGTGGTGCGCAAGCAGTTCGAGGGCACCGGACCCAACGGCGAGAAGACCATCGTCCAGCTCATCCACGACGGCGAGGTCGACCTCATCGTCAACACCCCGTACGGCACGGGCGGCCGGCTCGACGGCTACGAGATCCGCACCGCGGCCGTGGCCCGCTCGGTGCCCTGCCTGACCACGGTCCAGGCGCTCGCCGCCGCGGTCCAGGGCATCGACGCCCTCAACCGGGGCGACGTGGGAGTCCGCTCGCTCCAGGAACACGCGGAACATCTGACCGCGGCCCGCGAGGACCAGTAGCCCGAAGGGGGACACCGGAAACGGTGTCCCCCTCTCCATGAGGACACCATGTACAGGATTCTCTTCACCCTGCTCTTCTCACGGATGGACCCGGAGGAGGCCCACCACCTGGCCTTCCGCTGGATCCGCCGCGTCGCCCGCGTCCCTGTGCTGCGCACGTTCGTCGCCGCGATGCTCGCCCCGCGGTACGAGGAACTGCGCACCGAGGCCCTCGGCCTGCGCCTGCACAGCCCCTTCGGCCTGGCCGCCGGCTTCGACAAGAACGCCGTCGGCATCGACGGCCTGGCGATGCTCGGCTTCGACCACGTCGAGATCGGCACCGTGACCGGCGAACCGCAGCCCGGCAACCCCAAGAAGCGGCTGTTCCGCCTGGTCGCCGACCGCGCGCTGATCAACCGCATGGGCTTCAACAACGACGGCTCGCTCGCCGTCGCCGCACGCCTGGCCTCCCGCAGGCCGGTGTTCCGCACGGTCGTGGGCGTCAACATCGGCAAGACCAAGGTCGTCCCCGAGTCGGAGGCCGCCGCCGACTACGTGAAGTCCGCCGAACGGCTCGCGCCCCACGCCGACTACCTGGTCGTCAACGTCTCCAGCCCGAACACCCCGGGCCTGCGCAGCCTCCAGGCCGTGGACCAGCTCCGCCCGCTGCTGACCGCCGTGCGCGAGGCCGCCGACCGCGCGGTCCCGGCCCGCCGGGTGCCGCTGCTGGTGAAGATCGCCCCCGACCTGGCCGACGAGGACGTCGACGCCGTAGCCGACCTCGCCGTGGAACTCGGCCTCGACGGCATCATCGCCACCAACACAACCATCGCCCGCGAGGGCCTCGGCCTGACCTCGGACCCGTCCGCGGTGCAGGAGACCGGCGGACTGTCCGGAGCGCCCCTCAAGGCACGCTCCCTGGAGGTGCTGCGCCGCCTCTACGCGCGCGTGGGCGACCGGATCACGCTGGTCGGCGTCGGCGGCGTCGAGAACGCCGAGGACGCCTGGCAGCGCATCCTGGCCGGCGCCACGCTGGTCCAGGGGTACAGCGCGTTCATCTACGAGGGCCCCTTCTGGGCCCGTGCCATCCACAAGGGGCTCGCCGCGCGGCTGCGCACCAGCCCCTACGCCACGCTCGCCGACGCGGTGGGCGCCGACGTGAGGACTTCCGCATGACCGCACTCGAACCCTTCGGCGCACGGCTGCGCCGCGCCATGGACGAGCGGGGCCCTCTGTGCGTGGGCATCGACCCGCACGCCTCTCTGCTGGCCGAGTGGGGCCTGGGCGACGACGTCGACGGCCTGGAGCGGTTCAGCCGCACCGTCGTCGAGGCGGTCGCCGACCGGGTCGCCGTGCTCAAGCCGCAGAGCGCCTTCTTCGAGCGGTTCGGCTCGCGCGGCGTCGCGGTGCTCGAGACCACCGTGCGGGAGGCCCGGGAGGCCGGGGCGCTGGTCGTCATGGACGCCAAACGCGGCGACATCGGCTCGACCATGGCCGCCTACGCGGAGGCCTTCCTGCACAAGGACGCGCCGCTCTTCTCCGACGCGCTCACCGTCTCCCCGTACCTGGGCTACGGCTCGCTGAGCCCCGCCGTCGTGCTGGCGCGGGAGTCCGGCGCCGGACTGTTCGTGCTGGCGCTGACCTCCAACCCGGAGGGCGGCGAGGTGCAGCACGCGGTGCGGGCCGACGGGCGCACGGTCGGGGCGACCGTCCTCGGCCACCTCGCGCTGGAGAACGCGGGGGAGGAGCCGCTCGGCTCCTTCGGCGCGGTCGTCGGCGCAACCCTCGGCGACCTGTCCTCCTACGACCTCGACATGGGCGGGCCGATCCTGGCGCCGGGCATCGGGGCGCAGGGAGCGACGCCGGCGGACCTTCCGGCGGTGTTCGGGCGCGCGGTGCACAACGTCGTGCCGAACGTCAGCCGGGGAGTGTTGCGCCACGGTCCCGACACGGTCGCTCTGCGTGACGCCTCGGAGCGGTTCGCGGACGAGATCCGCGCCGCGCTGACGTCCGCCTGAGGGGGCCGACGAGGGACTCCGTGGTCGTCGCACTCTGAATACACCCTCAAATCCGTGGAATTTTGTCCAGAATGTCGGGCCTGGCGGAGGCTGACCAGGACTTTTCCGCTGTTCTCGCTGACTCAGGGCTCGAGGGCCGCTAGTCTCCGACGAGTGGGGGTACCTCCCACGCCTTTAGGCAGTGGGGGAGAACGGGCGGCACGTGTTGCTCGTGGCTCCCCAGGTGTGGGGCGACTAGGTTCCTCACCGGTCCGTATCCGACAGTTCGACATCCGAGGTGACGTAGGCGTGGCTCTTCCGCCCCTTACCCCTGAACAGCGCGCAGCCGCGCTCGAAAAGGCCGCCGCGGCTCGCCGGGAGCGGGCCGAGGTCAAGAATCGACTCAAGCACTCCGGCGCCTCCCTGCACGAGGTCATCAAGCAGGGCCAGGAGAACGACGTCATCGGCAAGATGAAGGTCTCCGCCCTGCTCGAGTCCCTGCCGGGCGTGGGCAAGGTCCGCGCCAAGCAGATCATGGAGCGTCTGGGGATCTCCGAGAGCCGCCGCGTGCGGGGTCTCGGTTCGAACCAGATCGCCTCCCTGGAGCGCGAGTTCGGCAGCACCGGCTCCTGAGTCACGGGCGGTCCGGGACCGGCGTCCCGGACACCCCGCGATTGCTGGAATAATCGCCGCATGGCTGCAACACCCCGGGGGGCGACCCCCGTACCCCCGGACGAGCGTCCGCGACTGACCGTGCTCTCCGGCCCCTCCGGGGTCGGCAAGAGCACGGTCGTCGCGCATATGCGCAAGGAACACCCCGAAGTCTGGCTCTCGGTGTCGGCGACGACCCGCAAGCCGCGCCCCGGTGAGCAGCACGGCGTCCACTACTTCTTCGTCACCGACGAGGAGATGGACAAGCTGATCGCCAACGGCGAGCTGCTGGAGTGGGCCGAGTTCGCGGGGAACCGCTACGGCACGCCCCGCGCGGCGGTGGCGGAGCACCTGGAGGCCGGAGTGCCCGTGCTCCTGGAGATCGACCTCCAGGGCGCGCGGCAGGTCCGCGAGTCCTTGGCCGACGCCCAGCTGGTGTTCCTGGCCCCTCCCTCGTGGGAGGAACTGGTCCGCAGGCTCACCGGCCGGGGCACCGAGTCGCCCGAGGTCATCGAGCGCCGGCTGGAGGCTGCGCGGACCGAACTCGCCGCCGAACCGGAGTTCGACACGACCTTGGTCAACACCTCCGTCGAGGAGGTGGCTCGCGAGCTGCTAGCCTTGATGAACGTCGTGTGATCGTGGACGACCGTCCGCCGGTCGAAACGACTGAATCTTTCCCATCCATCGGAAGGTAGAGCGTGTCCTCTTCCATCTCCGCGCCCGAGGGCATCATCAACCCGCCGATCGACGAGCTCCTCGAGGCCACGGACTCGAAGTACAGCCTCGTGATCTACGCGGCCAAGCGGGCCCGCCAGATCAACGCGTACTACTCGCAGCTCGGCGAGGGCCTGCTCGAGTACGTCGGTCCTCTCGTCGACACCCACGTCCATGAGAAGCCGCTGTCGATCGCGCTGCGCGAGATCAACGCGGGACTGCTGACCTCCGAGGCCGTCGACGGCCCCAACCAGTGACCGGTCAGTACGTCGTACCATCAGCTCGCAGCTGACTTTTCCACAGGCCCGGCAGACGTCTGCCGGGCCTGTGGTGTTCTCATGGGTGAGGGAAGCAGGATTCCGAGGTGCGGGGAGAGACGGTGGACAAGCCGAAGGTCGTTCTGGGGGTCAGCGGTGGCATCGCCGCCTACAAGGCCTGTGAGCTGCTGAGGCGGCTCACCGAGTCGGGACACGACGTACGCGTCGTCCCCACCGCCTCCGCGCTGCACTTCGTCGGCGCCGCCACCTGGTCCGCCCTGTCCGGCAACCCGGTCTCCACCGAGGTCTGGGACGACGTCCACGAGGTGCCGCACGTCCGCATCGGACAGCACGCGGACCTGGTCGTCGTCGCGCCCGCCACGGCCGACATGCTCGCCAAGGCCGCGCACGGCCTCGCCGACGACCTGCTCACCAACACCCTCCTCACCGCGCGCTGCCCGGTGGTCTTCGCCCCCGCCATGCACACGGAGATGTGGGAGCACCCGGCCACCCAGGAGAACGTGGCCACGCTGCGCGCCCGCGGCGCGGTCGTCATCGAGCCGGCCGTCGGCCGCCTCACCGGCGTCGACACCGGCAAGGGCCGGCTCCCCGACCCGGCCGAGATCTTCGAGGTCTGCCGCCGCGTCCTGGCCCGCGGCGCCACCGCCCCCGACCTCACCGGACGGCACGTCGTCGTGAGCGCCGGAGGCACCCGCGAGCCCCTCGACCCGGTCCGCTTCCTCGGCAACCGCTCCTCCGGCAAGCAGGGCTACGCCCTCGCCCGCACCGCCGCCGCCCGCGGCGCCCGCGTCACCCTGATCGCCGCCAACACCGCGCTGCCCGACCCGGCCGGAGTCGACGTCGTCCGCGTCGGCACGGGCGTGGAGCTGCGCGAGGCCGTTCTCGCCGCCGCCCGAGACGCCGACGCGGTCGTCATGGCCGCCGCCGTCGCCGACTTCCGCCCCGCCGTCTACGCCGCCGGGAAGATCAAGAAGAAGGACGACAAGGAGCCGGAGCCCATCACCCTGGTGCGGAATCCGGACATTCTCGCGGAGGTCTCCGGCGACCGGGTGAGGTCCGGTCAGGTGATCGTCGGCTTCGCCGCCGAGACCGACGACGTCCTCGCCAACGGCCGCGCCAAGCTGAAGCGCAAGGGGTGCGACCTCCTCGTGGTGAACGAGGTGGGTGAGGCGAAGACCTTCGGATCCGAGACCAACGAAGCCGTGGTGCTGGGCGCCGACGGCAGCGAGACGCCCGTGCCCCACGGACCGAAAGAGGCCCTCGCCGACACCGTCTGGGACCTCGTCGCCGAGCGCCTCGCATGAATGGCTCATCCGTTCCCCGGCCACCCGGAACGCCTCCATCCGGGGTGTGGCGCCTCTGGCGAAGCGCGCCCGGCCCGGAGAGAATGCCCGTGCCGCAGGTCACAGCGCTCTCGCGAGGCGAGACGGGGGGACCCGTGGCGACGCACGACCGATAAACTGTTCCACCGACGGCGTCGGGTGCAGCCCCCGCCGTTCGCCCATGATCAGCCAGCAGCCGCTGCAACCCCAGGGAGCATTGTGTCCCGTCGTCTGTTCACCTCGGAGTCCGTGACCGAGGGTCACCCCGACAAGATCGCTGACCAGATCAGCGACACCATTCTCGACGCGCTGCTCCGCGAGGACCCGACCTCCCGGGTCGCCGTCGAGACCCTGATCACCACCGGCCTCGTGCACGTGGCCGGCGAGGTCACCACCAAGACGTACGCGGACATCGCGACGCTGGTGCGCAGCAAGGTCCTCGAGATCGGTTACGACTCCTCGAAGAAGGGCTTCGACGGCGCCTCCTGCGGCGTCTCCGTGTCGATCGGCGCGCAGTCCCCGGACATCGCCCAGGGCGTCGACACGGCGTACGAGACCCGGGTCGAGGGCGACGACGACGAGCTGGACCGCCAGGGCGCGGGCGACCAGGGCCTGATGTTCGGCTACGCGACGGACGAGACGCCGACGCTGATGCCGCTCCCGATCTTCCTGGCGCACCGCCTGTCCAAGCGCCTGTCCGACGTCCGCAAGAACGGGACCATCCCCTACCTGCGCCCCGACGGCAAGACCCAGGTCACCATCGAGTACGACGGCGACAAGGCGGTCCGTCTGGACACCGTCGTCGTCTCCTCGCAGCACGCGTCCGACATCGACCTGGAGTCGCTGCTCGCCCCCGACATCCGCGAGTTCGTCGTGGAGCCGGAGCTGAAGGCGCTGCTCGAGGACGGCATCAAGCTCGACACCGAGAACTACCGCCTGCTGGTGAACCCGACCGGGCGCTTCGAGATCGGCGGCCCGATGGGCGACGCCGGCCTCACCGGCCGGAAGATCATCATCGACACCTACGGCGGCATGGCCCGCCACGGCGGCGGCGCCTTCTCCGGCAAGGACCCGTCCAAGGTGGACCGCTCGGCCGCGTACGCGATGCGCTGGGTCGCCAAGAACGTGGTCGCGGCCGGCCTGGCCGCCCGCTGCGAGGTGCAGGTCGCGTACGCGATCGGCAAGGCCGAGCCGGTGGGCCTGTTCGTGGAGACCTTCGGCACCGCCAAGGTGGACGTCGAGAAGATCGAGCGGGCGATCGACGAGGTCTTCGACCTCCGTCCCGCCGCGATCATCCGCGACCTGGACCTGCTGCGTCCGATCTACGCCCAGACGGCTGCGTACGGCCACTTCGGCCGTGAGCTGCCGGACTTCACGTGGGAGCGGACGGACCGCGTGGAGGAACTGCGGAAGGCCGCGGGGCTGTAGCCCGCGGGCTTGTTCCTGGCCGAGGCCCGGTGCAGCTTCCCCTTCGGGGGGAGGGGTGCCGGGCCTCGGTGCGTTTCGCGGGCCGCCAGAGTGCGGGTGGTTCGTGGCTGGTCGCGCAGTTCCCCGCGCCCCTGAGGGCGCTTTCGCAACGGCCCGCCGACAAGGCCGCGCCGCCGCGGGCAGTACGTGGGCTGAGCGCGCAGTTCCCCGCGCCCCTGAGGGGTGTCGCTGCGGGCGGCGGAGTTGTCAGTCGGGTTTGGAACAATGCAGGGGTGAGCAGCGAGGACGGACGGACGGACGGGGACGCGCAGGGCGCGCCCCCGGAGCAGCTCGCCCTCATCCGCGAGACCGTCCGCCGGACGAACACCCCCCGCGCCAAACCCCGCACCTGGCGCGGCGCCGCCCTCGCCAAGGAGCTGCCCGTCGCCCGCGTCCTCGTCGACAAGGGCGTCCTCCACCTCGACCGCTACTTCGACTACGCCGTCCCCGAGGAACTGGACGCCGACGCCCAGCCGGGAGTGCGGGTGCGGGTGCGCTTCGGCGCCGGGCGGCACCGCGTGCGGGACGGGCGGCGCGAGGGCGGCGGCCTGATCGACGGGTTCCTGATCGAGCGCCGCGCCGAGTCCGACTACTCCGGACCGCTGGCGGCACTGGCGCAGGTCGTCTCGCCCGAGCGGGTCCTGGACGAGGAGCTGCTCGGCCTCGCCCGCGCGGTCGCCGACCGGTACGCGGGCAGTCTCGCCGACGTCCTCCAGCTCGCGGTGCCGCCGCGCAACGCCCGCGCCGAGCAGCGACGCTCGCCGGACCCGCTGCCCCCGCCCCCGGCACCGGCGGCCGGGTCCTGGGAGCGGTACGAACAGGGACCGGCCTTCCTGGAGTCCCTGGCCTCGGGCGGCAGCCCGCGCGCGGTGTGGAACGCCCTGCCCGGTCCGCTGTGGTGCGAGGAGATCGCCCGCGCGGTCGCGGCGACGCTGTCCTCGGGGCGCGGCGCGCTGGTCGTGCTGCCGGACGGCCGGACCGTGGCCAGGCTCGACGCCGCGCTCACCGAACTGCTGGGGGACGGGCGGCACGCGGTGCTCACCGCCGACGCCGGACCGGAGAAGCGGTACGCGCAGTGGCTCGCCGTCCGGCGCGGGTCGGTGCGGGCGGTGATCGGGACGCGGGCGGCGATGTTCGCCCCGGTGCGCGACCTCGGGCTGGTCGCGGTGTGGGACGACGGCGACGACAACCACAGCGAGCAGCACGCGCCGCAGCCGCACGCCAGGGAGGTGCTGCTGCTGCGGGCCGCGCAGGACAGGTGCGGCTTCCTGCTGGGCGGCTGGAGCTGCACGGTGGAGGCGGCACAGCTCGTGGACACCGGCTGGGCGCGGCCGTTGCAGGCCGCGCGGGAGCGGCTGCGGGTGTCCGCGCCGCTGGTGCGGACGGTCGGAGATCACGACCTGGCGCGGGACGAGGCCGCCCGCGCCGCCCGGCTGCCCACGCTCGCCTGGCAGGCCGTCAGGGAGGGACTGCGGCACGGGCCGGTGCTGGTCCAGGTGCCCCGGCGCGGTTACGTCCCGCGCATGGCGTGCGCGACCTGCCGGGCGCCGGCGCGGTGCCGCCACTGCTCGGGCCCGCTGGAGGCGCACGGCTCCGACGACCTGCGCTGCGGGTGGTGCGGGCGCACGGAGAGCGGCTGGCACTGTCCCGAGTGCGGTGGGTTCCGGCTGCGTGCGCAGGTGGTGGGGGCGCGGCGGACCGCGGAGGAGCTGGGGAGGGCGTTCCCCGCGGTGCCGGTCCGTACGTCGGGGCGAGAGCATGTGCTGGACACGGTGCCCGGGGCGCCGGCGGTGGTGGTGAGCACACCGGGCGCGGAGCCGGTCGCCGAGGGCGGGTACGCGGCGGCGCTGCTGCTGGACGGCTGGGCCATGCTGAGCCGCCCCGACCTGCGGGCCGGGGAGGACGCGTTGCGGCGCTGGATGGGCGCGGCGGCGCTGGTCCGGCCGCAGACGGCGGGCGGCACGGTGGTCGTGGTCGCCGAGCCGACGCTGCGGCCGGTGCAGGCGCTGGTGCGGTGGGACCCCGCGGGGTTCGCGGTACGGGAACTTGCGGAGCGGGGTGAGCTGGGTTTTCCGCCGGTGTCACGGATGGCGGCGGTGGCCGGGCCCGGGGAGGCCGTGGCCGAGTTCCTCGGTGCCGTGGAGCTGCCGCCCAGCGCGGAGGTTCTGGGGCCGGTGCCGATGCCGGTCACTCCGGCGGGGCGTCCCCGCCGGCCGGGGGCGCCTCCGCCGGGGGAGCAGTGGGACCGGGCGTTGATCCGTGTTCCCCCGGGTCACGGGGCGGCCCTCGCAGGGGCGTTGAAGGTGGCGCAGGCGGCGCGGATGGCGCGGGGCGGGAGCACACCGGTGTGGGTGCGGATCGATCCGGCGGACATCGGGTGACGCGTGTGGGGCCGGCCGGGGTGCTGGGAGGCACGACTGCCGGCAACGGCGGGGAGTGCTTCAAGCAGCTCCCGCAGCAACGCCCTCAGGGGCGCGGGGAACTGCGCGATCAGGCAGGGACGACCCGCACTCGGTGTTGGTGAGGTGTTGCCGCGCCTGCGGCGGTGGTGGGTTGTTGTCAGCGGTCGTGGTGTCCGTGTCCTTCAGGGGCGCGGGGAACTGCGCGATCAGCCAGGGACGACCCGCACCCGGCGCTGAGAATGGCGTCGACGGCGGCGTCCATGACGGCCGTCGAGCCGTCGGTCGCGGCGGCCTCGATCAGGTCGAGGGCTCGGGGAAGGTCTCCAGCAGTTCCTCGAACAGCGGGGAGACTGCCCAATCGACGGGGCGCGCCCCTCAGAGAAGGGTGCGCGCCCTCCCGGGACGGCGGCGGGAGGGCGGGCGGCGGGGGTCAGCCGTTGCGGGGGGTCGGGAAGGCCGTGGGGCGGGGGTCCTCGCGGAGGGACGGGCTGCCGGCGGTCGGCTGCGTCGGCATCGCACGGGCCGCCGGCACGGTCGGCACCGTCGTCACGCCGGACCCGACGTTGACCGTCCGGGTGCCCGCCGACGACTCCGGGGCCCGCTCGGTCTCGGCGGAGGCCGACGCCTGCGCGGCCGCGCGGCGGGCGCCGTACCGGCGGTGCACGGCCTGCTTGGTGACCCCGAGCGCGGAGCCCACCGCGTCCCACGAGAAGCCCAGGGAGCGGTCGAAGTCCACGGCAGCCGTGACCAGGGTCTCGACGCTGTCCCGCAGTTCCTGGGCGAGACGGACGGTCGGGGCGGGGGCTCGTCCGTAGACGACGAAGCCCGTGGAGGGACCGGAGCGGCGGGGGCGGTAGACGTTGCCGAGCTGGGCGGTGAGCGTGCGCAGTGCGTCCACCTGCCGGCGGACCCGCTCGATGTCCCGCACCAGCAAGTGCAGGCTGGCCCGAGCCTGGGCGTCGTGGGTTGCGTGGTCGGCCATGAACAAGCCTCTCGAACCGGCGTTGAAAGGAACGGACCCCGTCGGGGCCCTTGGTCAACTCTTCCTTGACCAACGCCGTTCCGGTCCCCGGGTCACGGGCTGGGGCGCGGCGGCATATGCGTACGCCCCTGACGGGACCGGCGGGCACGGGACCGTCCCCAGCTCGGAACGTTCCTGCACCGCGAGCTCCGTGGCCCGGACGCGGACCCCGTCCCTGCGTCCCTGGGTGAAGACCGCCCCATAGACTGGTGCGTCGCCCGAACCGTTCCCGCCCGAGAGGCCCTGCGCACCCCATGAAGCTCGTCTTCGCCGGTACCCCCGAGGTCGCCGTTCCCGCTCTGGACGCTCTTCTCGCCTCCGGGCGGCACGAGGTCGCCGCTGTCGTCACGCGGCCCGACGCGCCCGCCGGTCGCGGCCGCCGGCTGGTCGCCTCGCCGGTCGCCGAGCGGGCGGAGGAGGCGGGCATCGAGGTGCTGAAGCCGGTCAGGCCGAAGGACCCCGACTTCCTGGAGCGGCTGCGGGAGATCGCCCCCGACTGCTGCCCAGTCGTCGCCTACGGTGCCCTGCTGCCGCGCGTGGCCCTCGACATCCCCGCCCACGGCTGGGTCAACCTGCACTTCTCGCTGCTGCCCGCCTGGCGCGGCGCCGCGCCCGTGCAGCACGCGATCATGGCGGGCGACGAGATCACCGGCGCCAGCACCTTCCTCATCGAGGAGGGGCTGGACTCCGGGCCCGTCTACGGAACGGTCACCGAGGGGATCCGCCCCACCGACACCAGCGGCGACCTGCTCACCCGGCTCGCCTTCGCCGGCGCCGGACTGCTCGCCGCGACGATGGACGGCATCGAGGACGGGACGCTGAAGGCCGTGCCGCAGCCCGCGGAGGGCGTCAGCCTGGCCCCCAAGGTCAACGTCGAGGACGCCCGCGTCGACTGGGGGACCCCGGCGCTGCGCGTGGACCGGGTGGTGCGCGGCTGCACGCCCGCGCCCGGCGCCTGGACCACCTTCCGCGGCGAGCGGCTGAAGATCGTGCAGGCCAGGCCCGTACCGGAGCGGACGGACCTGACGCCCGGGCAGCTGTCCGCCGGGAAGAACAACGTGTACGTCGGCACCGGTTCGTACGCCGTGGAGCTGCTGTGGGTGCAGCCGCAGGGCAAGAAGCCGATGCGCGGCGCGGACTGGGCGCGCGGGGTGCGGATCGCGGCCGGGGAGACCCTCGGCGGCTGACGGCCACGGGCTGCTCCCCGGCGTAAGCCGTAGGCTGGGGCGCGCATGTCCACCCACATCCGGAGCACCTTTTTCGTGAGCGACCAGCCCCGTCGGCCCCGCAGGCCCGCCAAGCCCTACCGCCGGCCCAAGAAGGACCCCGTCCGCATCCTCGCCTTCGAGGCGCTGCGGGCCGTGGACGAGCGTGACGCGTACGCCAACCTCGTCCTGCCCCCGCTGCTGCGCAAGGCGCGGGAGAGCGAGGGACCCGAGAAGTTCGACGCGCGGGACGCGGCGCTCGCCACCGAGCTGGTGTACGGCACCCTCCGCCGCCAGGGCACCTACGACGCCGTCATCGCGGCCTGCGTCGACCGCCCGCTGCGCGAGGTCGACCCGCCGGTGCTGGACGTGCTGAGCCTCGGCGCGCACCAGCTCCTCGGCACGCGCATTCCCACGCACGCCGCCGTGTCCGCCACCGTCGAGCTGGCCCGGGTGGTGCTCGGCGACGGGCGCGCCAAGTTCGTCAACGCCGTGCTGCGGAAGATCGCCCAGGACGACCTGGACGGCTGGCTGGAGCGGGTCGCGCCGCCGTACGACGAGGACCCGGAGGACCATCTCGCCGTCGTGCACTCCCACCCGCGCTGGGTGGTCTCCGCGCTGTGGGACTCCCTCGGCGGCGGACGCGCCGGTGTGGAAGAACTGCTGCGCGCCGACAACGAGCGGCCCGAGGTGACACTGGTCGCCCGTCCCGGGCGGGCCACCACCGACGAGCTGCTCGCAGAGGAGGCCGCCGTCGCCGGCCGCTGGTCCCCCTACGCGGTGCGGCTGACCGAGGGCGGGGAGCCCGGCGCGGTCCCGGCGGTCGCCGAGGGGCGGGCCGGGGTCCAGGACGAGGGCAGCCAGCTGGTGGCGCTCGCGCTCGCCGCGGCGCCGGTGGAAGGGCTGGACCGGCGGTGGCTGGACGCGTGCGCGGGCCCCGGCGGCAAGGCCGCGCTGCTCGGCGCGCTCGCGGCCGAACGCGGGGCGGTACTGCTCGCCTCCGAGAAGCAGCCGCACCGGGCGGGGCTGGTCGCCAAGGCGCTGGCCGGGAACCCCGGCCCGTACCAGGTGGTCGCCGCCGACGGGACGCGTCCGCCGTGGCGGCCCGGCAGCTTCGACCGCGTCCTGGTCGACGTGCCGTGCACCGGTCTCGGCGCGCTGCGCCGCCGGCCCGAGGCCCGGTGGCGGCGCCGCCCGGAGGACCTGGACGGCTTCGCGCCGCTCCAGCGCGGGCTGCTGCGCACCGCCCTGGAGTCCGTGCGGGTCGGCGGCGTCGTCGGCTACGCCACCTGCTCGCCGCACCTCGCGGAGACCCGGGCGGTGGTGGCGGACCTGCTCAAGCAGTTCCCGGACGCCGAACTGATCGACGCCCGCCCGCTGCTCCCGGACGTCCCGGACCTCGGCGAGGGCCCGGACATCCAGCTCTGGCCCCACCTCCACGGCACGGACGCGATGTATCTGGCGCTGCTACGCCGTACCGCCTGACCCGGAGGACGCCCGCGCCCTCCTGCTCCGGCTCCGACGAACGTACCGATGCCGCCGGTGACGCCTGAGCCACGTCCCGACGGCACCACCCCCGTCTCCGGCCTCGGCGAACGCACCGATGCCATCGGTGACGAGCCTCCTCCCGACGGCACCACCCCGTGGGCGGCGGCCGGCCTTCGCTCCGGCGTCCGGCCTGTCGGCCCTCCGGCGTCCGGCCTGTCGGCCCTCCGGCGTCCGGCCTGTCGCCCCTCCGGCGTCCGGCCTGTCGGCCCTCCGGCGTCCGGCCTGTCGCCCCTCCGGCGTCCGGCCTGTCGGTCCCCGGCGGCCGCAGATCACAGGCGCCGTGCGCGCCCGGGTTGTCGGGGCGGCTCGGCCCCGGGCCCAGGAACCCGTCTGTGCCCGCCGGGCGCGCCACCGCCCCGGGCAGCCGGACCGACCGGGCGGACCGTTCAACGGCGGGTGTGGGCACGGATCTTCCGTGCCGACACCCGCCGTTGACCAGTCCCCGGACCGTTCGCACCGCCGCGCGGCGCAGCGCATACGCTTGGGGCATGGCCCCGCAGATCAGTCCCAGCATCCTGTCCGCCGACTTCGCCCGGCTCGCCGAGGAGGCGAAGGCCGTCGAGGGAGCAGACTGGCTCCACGTCGACGTGATGGACAACCACTTCGTGCCGAACCTGACGCTCGGCGTGCCGGTCGTGGAGTCGCTCGCCAAGGCCACGGACACGCCGCTGGACTGCCATCTGATGATCGAGGCGCCCGACCGCTGGGCGCCGCAGTACGTGGAGGCGGGAGCCGGCTCGGTCACCTTCCACGTCGAGGCGGCCACCGCGCCCGTCCGGCTCGCCCGGGAGATCCGCGCCAAGGGAGCCCGAGCCTCCATGGCGCTGCGGCCCGCGACGCCGATCGAGCCGTACGAGGACCTGCTGCCCGAGCTGGACATGCTGCTGATCATGACGGTTGAACCCGGCTTCGGCGGGCAGGCGTTCCTCGACATCATGCTGCCGAAGATCCGCCGCACCCGTGAGCTGATCAGCAAGCACGGGCTGGAGCTGTGGCTCCAGGTCGACGGCGGCGTGTCGGCCTCGACCATCGAGCGGTGCGCCGACGCCGGCGCGGACGTCTTCGTCGCGGGATCCGCCGTGTACGGGGCGTCGGACCCGGCCGAGGCGGTCCGCGCCCTGCGCAAGCAGGCGGAGACCGCGACGGCCGAGGCGTCGTGGTTGCACGACCACTGAGCGTCATATACGTGAACGGCGGTCAGCAGGGCTGATCGACAGCGCCGGATCTGCAAGGATGAACGGCGAGTCCAGAGTGTGAACAGCAGTGAGGAGATCGCCGTGTCGGGTATGTCGGCGGGCCGGTCAGCCATGCGGATGGGACCCGCTGAGCTGGTTCAGGCGGCGGCCATGGCCCGCCGCTTCTACCTCGAGGGCAAGTCCAAGATCCAGATCGCCGAGGAGTTCGGCGTCAGCCGCTTCAAGGTGGCCCGGGTCCTGGAAACCGCCCTCGAGCGGGATCTGGTACGCATCGAGATCCGCGTGCCCGCCGAGCTGGACGCCGAGCGCTCGGACGCGCTCCGCGCCCGCTACGGCCTGCGGCACGCCGTCGTGGTCGAGTCCCCGGCCGAGGCCGAGGAGACGCCCGACCCGGAGAACCTGGGAGAGGTGGCCGCCGACCTGCTCGGCGAGCTGGTCAACGAAGGGGACGTGCTGGGCCTCGCCTGGGGGCGTTCCACCATCCACATGGCGGCGGCCCTGGACCGGCTGCCGCCCTGCACGGTCGTGCAGCTGACCGGCGTGTACGACGCGGGCACGGCGGAGCGCGGCTCGGTCGAGGCCGTGCGCCGCGCCGCGCAGGTGTCGGGCGGCGACGCCCACCCGATCTACGCGCCGATGCTGCTCCCTGACGCCGCCACCGCGGAGGCGCTGCGCCACCAGACGGGCATCGCGCGGGCCTTCGAGTACTTCGACAAGGTCACTGTCGCCTGTGTGTCCATCGGCTCCTGGGAGCCGGGCATCTCCACGGTGCACGACATGCTCAGCGACGAGGAGCGGGCCCACTACGCCTCCCTCGGCGTCGCCGCCGAGATGTCCGCCCACCTCTTCGACGCCGAAGGGCGCAGGGTCGGCCGCGACCTGGGCGAGCGGTGCATCACCGTCAAGACCGACCAGCTGCGCAAGATGCCCGAGGTCGTCGCCATCGCCGGCGGCCAGCGCAAGGGACCGGCCATCGACGCGGTGCTGCGCTCCGGCCTCGTCACCAGCCTGGTGACCGACACCTCGGCCGCCGACTACCTGATGACCGCCGGACCCGCCCCGCGCTCCGCCCTGAACCGCGCGGACCCGGACGGCCTCTGACGGCGTGTGAGCACGGGAGGGGCCTGGCAGCATCGGCCGCATGATGCCGCTCCGGGCCCTCCTCCCGCGTCTCGTGGCCTGCCTGCTCCTCGCCCTGCTGGCCGGCTGCTCGTCCGGCGGTGACGACGGAGGCGGCCGCACCGGGACCCCCGCCTGGGCCGAGGGGATGCCCGTCACCGATGTGTCCGGGCTGCCCGCCGAAGCCCGCCGCACCCTTCGGCTCATCGACGAGGGCGGCCCGTTCCCCTACGAGCGGGACGGCTCCGTGTTCGGCAACTTCGAAGGGCTGCTGCCCCGGCGCGAGCGCGGCTACTACCGCGAGTACACGGTGCCCACGCCCGGATCCGACGACCGGGGCGCCCGGCGCCTGGTCACCGGCCGGAACGGCGAGACCTACTACACCGACGACACTACGCATCGTTCACGGCGGTACCGAGATGACCCACGACCTCACCGGCCGGCTCGTCGTCCCCCTCGACCTGGACGGGGTGACCGACAAGGCGGCCCTGATGGACCGCTGCGCCCACGCGCTCGGCCTGCCCGACTGGTTCGGCCGCAACTGGGACGCCCTCGTCGACTCCCTCTCCGACCGCACCGTCTGGCCCGCTGGCGCGGACGGACGCGGCCTGCTGCTCGTCGTCCGCGGCTGGCATGCCTACGCGGACGCCCGTCCGCAGGAGTGGGCGACCGCCCAGGAGGTGTTCGCCGAGGCGTCGGAACGCGATCCCGCGCTCACCGTGGCGCTCGCCGTTGGAGGATCCGCCGAGCACCTTCCCGACCAGGCTGGACGATCCGACCGGGACTGACATTCCGGTCGCCGTGGGAGAATGAAGTACGTGCTCTTCCCCCTGGCTGACCTGTCCGGGGGCCACCTCTGATCGACTGGGATGTGCAGCACGTGCGTTTCCTCAACGACATCCAGCCCCCGTACGACCTGACGTACGACGACGTCTTCATGGTGCCGAGCCGCTCCGCGGTCGGCTCGCGGCAGGGTGTGGACCTCAGCTCGCCCGACGGCACGGGCACCACGATCCCGCTCGTCGTCGCCAACATGACCGCGATCGCCGGCCGCCGCATGGCAGAGACGGTCGCCCGGCGCGGCGGGCTGGTGGTCATACCGCAGGACATCCCGATCGAGGTCGTCGCCGAGGTCGTCTCCTGGGTGAAGTCCCGCCACCTGGTGCTGGACACCCCGATCGTGCTGGCCCCGCACCAGACGGTCGCCGACGCGCTGTCCCTGCTGCCCAAGCGGGCGCACAACGCGGGCGTGGTCGTCGACGAGGAGCGCCGTCCGGTCGGCGTGGTCACCGACGCCGACCTGACCGGCGTGGACCGCTTCACCCAGCTCGACGAGGTCATGTCCAAGGACCTGCTCCTCCTCGACGCCGGCATGGACCCGCGTGAGGCCTTCAACACCCTCGACGGCGCCAACCGCCGCTACGCGCCCGCGGTGGACGCCGAAGGCCGCCTGGCCGGCATCCTGACCCGCAAGGGCGCCCTGCGCGCCACCCTGTACACGCCCGCCACGGACGCGCAGGGGCGGCTGCGCATCGCCGCCGCCGTCGGCATCAACGGCGACGTGGCGGGCAAGGCCAAGCAGCTCCTCGAGGCGGGCGTCGACACCCTCGTCATCGACACCGCGCACGGCCACCAGGAGTCGATGATCAACGCCGTCCGGCTGGTGCGCGGGCTCGACCCGCAGGTGCCGGTCGTGGCCGGCAACATCGTCTCCGCCGAGGGCGTCCGCGACCTGATCGAGGCGGGCGCGGACATCGTCAAGGTCGGCGTCGGCCCCGGCGCCATGTGCACCACGCGCATGATGACCGGCGTCGGCCGGCCGCAGTTCTCCGCCGTGCTGGAGTGCGCCGCCGAGGCGAAGAAGTACGGCAAGCACGTGTGGGCCGACGGCGGCGTCCGGCACCCGCGCGACGTGGCCATGGCCCTCGCGGCCGGCGCGTCCAACGTGATGATCGGCTCCTGGTTCGCAGGTACCTACGAGTCCCCGGGCGACCTCCAGCACGACGCGAACGGCCGCCCCTACAAGGAGTCCTTCGGCATGGCCTCCGCCCGCGCCGTGCGCAACCGCACCTCCGAGGAGTCCGCCTACGACCGCGCCCGCAAGGCGCTGTTCGAGGAGGGGATCTCCACCTCCCGCATGTTCCTCGACCCGGAGCGCTCCGGCGTCGAGGACCTGATCGACTCGATCATCGCGGGCGTCCGCTCCTCCTGCACCTACGCCGGCGCCGCCTCGCTGGAGGAGTTCGCCGAGAAGGCCGTCGTCGGCATCCAGAGCGCGGCCGGCTACGCCGAGGGCAAGCCGCTGCACGCCAGCTGGAGCTGACCCCGTCCGGTGGGGCGGGTGTGGAACGGCCCACACGGCCGGCGCAACGAACACCCGCCTCACCTCGAGGAACGCAATGATCTTGCGGTGGTGCGCAAGGTTGCTGCATTTCAGCAGCAACGAAGAACCTCGTAGGGTTACGCGCTGTACGTGTGTGGCGGGGACCCCGCTCGGCGGGTCCCGGCTGTCGCGGGGTGCCGTCCGGTCCCGGCCGCGGAAGTCCGGCAGCGATCAAGGAGTCCCCGCGTGCTCGACCATGGCGCACCCCCGCACAACGGCGGTCCCTCCGCCCCGCACTCCCAGGGCCTGGGCATGCGTCTGATGCGCCGCAAGCCGGTGGAACGCCTGGTCGCCGAGGGTGGCCATGGCGAGGGCGGCACCCTTCGCCGCTCCCTCGGGCTGTGGCAGCTGACCATGATCAGCATCGGTGCCACGCTCGGCACCGGCATCTTCGTCGTCCTCGGCGAGGCGGTCCCCAAGGCCGGTCCCGCGGTCACGCTGTCCTTCGTCATCGCCGGTCTGACGGCCCTCTTCTCCGCCCTCTCGTACGCCGAGCTGGCCGGCACGATCCCCGTCTCCGGCTCCTCCTACTCGTATGCGTACGCAACGATGGGCGAACTGATCGCCTGGGTCTGCGGCTGGTGTCTGATGCTGGAGTACGGCGTCTCGGTCGCCGCCGTCGCCGTCGGCTGGGGCGAGTACCTCAACGAACTCCTCGACGGCACCATCGGCGTCACCCTGCCCGCCGCGCTGTCCGCCCCGCCCGGCGACGGCGGCGTCTTCAACGCGCCTGCGCTGATCGTCGTCATGCTGGCCATGGCGTTCCTGCTCGGCGGCGCCCGCGAGTCCGCCCGCGCCAACACCGTGATGGTCATCGTGAAGATCGGCGCGCTGGTGCTGTTCTGCGCCATCGGCGTCCAGGGCTTCCGCTCCGGCAACTACGAGAACTTCATGCCGCTCGGCATGGCCGGCGTCAGCGCCGCCGGAGCCACCCTGTTCTTCTCCTACATCGGTTTCGACGCCGCCTCCACCGCCGGCGAGGAGGCGAAGAACCCCCAGCGCGACCTGCCCCGCGCGATCCTGCTGTCCCTCGCGATCATCACCGCGCTGTACGTCCTCGTCGCCGCCGTCGCCGTGGGCGCCAAGCCGTGGCGGCAGTTCACCGACTCAGAGGCCACCCTCGCCCAGATCATGCGCGAGGTCACCGGCCAGAGCTTCTGGGGCACCCTGCTGGCGTTCTGCGCCGTCATCGCCATCGCGAGCGTCGTCCTCACCGTGCTCTACGGCCAGACCCGCATCCTCTTCGCCATGTCCCGCGACGGCCTGGTGCCCAAGGTGTTCGCCCGGGTCAGCCCGCGCACCGGCACGCCCCGCGCCAACACCCTGATCGTCTCCCTGTTCTGCGGAGTCCTCGCCGCCGCCGTCCCGCTCGGCCAGCTCGCCGACGCCACCAGCATCGGCACCCTCTTCGCCTTCGCCCTGGTCAACGTCGCCGTCGTGGTGCTGCGCCGCAGCCGCCCCGACATGCCGCGCTCCTTCCGGGTCCCGCTGTCCCCGCTGCTGCCCGCCCTCGGCTTCGGCTTCTGCCTGTGGATGATGGGCAGCCTGTCCACCGTCACCTGGGTCGTCTTCGGTGTCTGGATGGCCGTCGGGCTCGTGTTCTACTTCCTCTACGGCTACCGCCGCTCCCGGCTCGCCGCCCCCGCCCCGTCAGAAGCGAAGTGAACCACCCGCAGTGCTGAACGATCTCGACGAACGCATCGTGCACGCCCTCGCCGAGGACGCCCGCCGCTCCTATGCGGACATCGGCCAGCTCGTCGGCCTCTCCGCGCCCGCCGTGAAGCGGCGCGTGGACCGGCTGCGCGCCACCGGGGCCATCACCGGCTTCACCGTGCGGGTGGACCCTGCCGCCCTCGGCTGGGAGACGGAGGGGTTCGTCGAGATCTACTGCCGCAGCAACACCTCCCCGGAGACCATCCAGCGGGGCCTGGAGCGCTACCAGGAGGTCGTCGCCGCGTCCACCGTCACCGGGGACGCGGACGCGGTGGCCCAGGTCTTCGCCTCCGACATGCGGCACTTCGAGCGGGTGCTGGAGCGGATCGCCGGCGAGCCGTTCGTCGAGCGGACCAAGTCCGTGCTGGTGCTGTCGCCGCTGCTGCGGCGCTTCTCGTCCGGCTCGCCGACCTAGGTCGCGACACCGGTTCCTCACGCGGGGACGGCCCGCCCTTCCCGGCGGGCCGTCCCCGCGTGAGGGTCACTGGACCGGCGTAATCTGGGGCGTATGCGGCAGCCCTCCGATTCCGGTGCGGTGACCGGTGAGCCCGAGGGGCCGGATCCGGTTTTCGTCGACGCCTCCGGCCGGCGGGCCCGGCTGCTGCGGCGGGCCGGATACGGGGCGGCCGGGCTGGCGGCCGGCTATCTGAGCGTCCTCGCGCTGAGCCTGATGGGGGCGACCCCGTTCGCGCCGGAGGCCCTGCTGCCGCCACTGCCCGGCGAGTCCTCCCCGACCGCCCCGCTGCGCCAGGACGCCGAGGGGGAGGCCCGGCCGCCCGAGGAGGCCGGGGCCGGGGTGGGGCCGGGCACGCCGCTGATCCCGCTCATCGCCGGTGAGGATCCGGCGGGCTCCCTGCTGCTGCCGCCCGGCGCCGGTCCCGGGAGCGTCGCCGGGGTGCCGGTGCAGCCGCCGGACGCGGGCGGGGTCGAGGTCACGGACGGGTCGACGCCCCCCGAGGAGCCCGACGCCGAGGAACCGGGTGCGCCCGAGGAGCCACAGGAACCGGGCGCCGGTGAACCGTCCGCGCCGGGCGACGGCGGCGACTCCGAGACGCCGCCGCCCGACACCGACGAGCCGTCCGGGCCCGGCACGGACGACCCGTCCGAACCGCCCGGGACGCCGCAGCCCACGCCCGAGGCGCCGTCCGAGAACCCCGGCACCCCCCAGCCCGACGACCCGCCGGCCGCCGGGACCCCGTGATGCGGGGGCGCCGGCACCACCCGGCCGCTCCACCACCCGCGACACCGGTGCCGCGGCGGCGCTGGTTCCGCATCGTGGTGCCGCTGGTGCTGCTGGCCTTCGTCGTCTCCGTCCTCGCCGTCGAGGGATACACCTCCCGCGGATTCGCCGGAGACCAGGAAGGCCGCGGGGAGCGGGCCGCACGGAGCGGGGCGGGCGTCCCCCCGGAGGTCGCGGGCGGGGGACCGGTCGTCGACGCGGGCCACGATCCGCCGCGCACCTACCGGGCCCCGGCCAGGACGGTCGTCCTGACCTTCGACGACGGACCCGACCCCGCGTGGACGCCCCGGATCCGCGAGGTCCTCGACCGCCACGGCGTACCCGGCACCTTCTTCGTCACCGGACGGCAGACCGCCCGCCACCCCGGCCTCGTACGGGACCTGATCCGCTCGGGACACGAGATCGGGGTGCACACCTTCTCGCACCCCGACCTGGCCACACAGCCGCAGGACGCGGTCGACCGGGAACTGGCGTTCACCCAGCTCGCCCTCGCCGGGGCCGCCGGCGTCCACAGCTCGCTCGTGCGGATGCCGTACTCCTCGACCACGGGCGCGCTGGACGGCCCCTCCTGGACCGTCGCCCGGTACCTCGGCGAGAAGGGGTACGTGCTGGCCTTCGTCGACCAGGACACCCGCGACTGGAGCCGGCCCGGCGCCCGTGCCATCGCCGACGCCGCCGTTCCCGAGGTGCCCGGCCGGGGCACGATCGTGCTGCTCCACGACTCCGGAGGCGACCGCTCGCAGACCGTGCGGGCGCTGGAGACGCTGGTGCCACGGCTCAAGGCCGACGGCTACCGCTTCTCCACGGTCGCCGAGCTGGTGGGCGTCGAACGCCTCACGGGTGGTGTCGACACGGCGGAGCGGTGGCGCGGGTTGGTGTTCGTGACCGCCGTGACCGTGTCGGGCACGACGGTGTCCGTGCTGGGCGCGCTGCTGCTGGTCGTCGGGGGGCTGGTGCTGGCGCGGTGCGTGCTGATGCTCGGGCTGGCCCACCGTCATGCGCGGCTCGCACGCCGGCGTCCGCGCGCCGGGCCGGGACCGCCCGTCACCGGGCCGGTCAGCGTGGTCGTGCCCGCGTACAACGAGGTCGTGTGCATCGGCAAGACGCTGCGGTCGCTGGCCGCGAGCGACCACCCGGTGGAGATCGTCGTCGTGGACGACGGCTCCGACGACGGGACCGCGGACGCCGCCGAGGCGCTGGGGCTGCCCGGGGTGACCGTGGTGCGCACGCCCAACCGGGGCAAGGCCGCCGCGCTGAACACCGGGGTGCTGCGCGCCTCGCACGAGATCGTCGTGATGCTCGACGCGGACACCGTCTTCGAGCCCTCGACGGTCCGCCGCCTCGTCGAGCCGTTCGCCGACCCGTCAGTAGGCGCCACCGCCGGCAACGCCAAGGTCGGCAACCGGCACGGCATGCTCGGCCGCTGGCAGCACATCGAGTACGTCATGGGTTTCAACCTCGACCGGCGCATGTACGACCTGCTGCGCTGCATGCCGACCGTGCCCGGCGCCGTCGGGGCCTTCCGCGTCACCGCCCTGCGCCGCGCCGGGATGCTCAGCGGGGACACACTCGCCGAGGACACCGACCTCACCATGGCCCTGCACCGGGCCGGTTGGGAGGTGCGCTACGCGGAGCACGCCGTCGCCTGGACCGAGGCGCCGGGTTCGCTGCGACAGCTGTGGCGCCAGCGGTACCGGTGGAGCTACGGCACCATGCAGGCCGCGTGGAAGCACCGGCACGCCCTCGTCGAGCGCGGGCACGCCGGGCGGTTCGGACGGGTGGGGCTGCCGCTGCTGGCGGTGTTCCAGATCCTCACGCCGCTGCTCGCCCCGCTGATCGACCTGCTGACCGTGTACGGGCTGGTGTTCGGGAACGCGGCGCTCACGCTGCTGGCGTGGTGCGGGGTGCTGGCGGTGCAGGGCGTGTGCGCCGCGTACGCCTTCCGTCTCGACGGGGAACCGCTGCGGCCGCTGTGGGCGCTGCCGGTGCAACAGGTCGTGTACCGGCAGGTGATGTACCTGGTGCTGGTGCAGGCCTGCCTGACCGCGCTCAGCGGGTACCGGCTGCCCTGGCAGCGGCTCAAGAGGAAGGGGAATGTGGTGGTGCCGCCGAAGGGCGGAGGACTACCCTCAGGAGTATGACCTGGCGACATTGATTCATCCGTAGTGCCTCCCGAGGGCCGCCGCGGGCGCCGTTCGACCTCAGCGTCCGGTGTCCGAACCGCCCTTACGGGAAGGCCTCATGACTCTCACGCCCACGCGTGCCGTCGACGTGCGCGTGCGTCGGCTGACGACCACGCTGTACGGCTACTCGTTCCTCGAAGAATTCGTCCTGCTGTACCCGGTGTACGCGCTGCTGTTCAGCGACGCCGGGCTGTCCGTGTGGCAGATCTCGTCGCTGTTCGCCCTCTGGTCGGTGACGGCCGTGGTGCTGGAAGTCCCGTCCGGGGCGTGGGCCGACGCGGTGTCGCGTCGGCTGTTGCTGGTCGTCGGTCCGCTGCTGACGGGTGCCGGGTTCGCGCTGTGGGTCCTCACGCCGTCGTACGCCGCGTTCGCGGTGGGGTTCGTGCTGTGGGGGACCGGCGGGGCGCTGTGCTCCGGTGCGCTGGAGGCCCTCGTCTACGACGAGCTGGAGCGCGGTGGGGTCTCCGACCGGTACGCGCGCGTGCTGGGGCGGGCACGGGCGGCGGGGCTCGTTGCCGTGATGGCGGCGATGGGGCTGGCCGGGCCCGTGCTGGCGTGGGGCGGGCATGCGGCCGTGGGGGCGGCGAGTGTGCTGGTGTGCCTGCTGACCTCGGTGACGGCGCTGAGGTTCCCCGAGCACCGGGTGGCGCGGGCCGAGGAGCCTCGGGGCTGGGGTGTCGCTCTGCGGGCGGGCCTGGGTGAGGCCCGACGGGACCGGTCCGTGCGGGGCGCGTTGCTGCTGGTGCCGGCGGTGGCGGCGGTGTGGGGGGCGCTGGACGAGTACACGTCGTTGCTGGTGCGCGAGGCGGGGGTCGCCGATGTGGCCGTGCCGTGGGTGCTGCTGGTGATCTGGGGCGGGGCCACGGCCGGAAGCCTGCTGGCGGGTGAGGGGGAGCGGTTCGGCACGGGCGGGCTCGCTCTGCTGCTGGGCGGGGGAGGCGTAGCCCTGGCGGCGGGCGCCGTCACCGGGACGGTGACGGGACTGCTGCTGGTCGCGGTGGCGTTCGGTGCGTTCCAGGCGGCGACCGTGCTGGCGGAGGCGCGCCTGCAGCACCGGATCGAGTCGACGGGGCGGGCGACGCTGACGTCGGTGGCGGGGCTGGGCACGGAGGCCGTGACGCTGACGGTGTTCGCGGGGTACGCGGTGGTCGCGTCGGGTCACGGGCACGGTGCGGCGTTCGCGGTGTCGGCGGTGCCGTACGTGGTGCTGGCGGTGGGGTTGGGCGTGGTGCGGCTGAGGGGGCGGGTGGGGGCCGAGGTGTGACGCCTGGGGCGCAGGGTTTCGTCCGGTGGGGGACGCTTGCGGCGCAGGGTTTCGTCCGGTGGGGGTGCTGTAGCGCCCACGGCGGGGTGGTGGTGCGGGGGCGCGGCGGGGGTGGGCGTCCTCGGTCCGGCGCGACCGGGTCGCCAGGAGAGGCACAGGGCGCGGACGCGCCGGCCGCTGCGGGCACCCACCTCCGCCCGCCCCCTCCTCGCCGTGGGCGGCTGCCGGGCGGTGGTCGTCACCCTTGCGAGGTCTCGGGTACGCCGACCGTGGTGAAGTCCTCGCGGTGGATCCGCTCGGTGCCCCAGGCGCCGAGCGGGGCGAGGGCCTTGTTCAGTGCGCGTCCGGACTCCGTCAGGGAGTACTCCACCCTCGGCGGCACCTCGGCGTGCACCTCCCGGTGGACCAGACCGTCCTCCTCCATCTCCCGCAGGTGCTGCGTCAGCATCTTCTCGCTCACCCCGGGCAGACCGCGGCGCAGCTCGGCGAAGCGGCGTACCCCATGGGCGTCGAGCTCCCAGAGGATCAGGCCCTTCCATTTGCCGCTCACCACGTCGAGCGCGGCGTCGATGCCGCAGATGTACGGCCCGTTCCTCGGCGCCTTCGCCATCACCGAACCCCCTTACGAAAAGGTAAGTACCGCAGTAAAAAGTCGGTACTTCCGAGCGTAGTGACGGCGTCGAAGGATGGAGGGGTGAATGAACGAGAGAACAGCAGCCACGACCGCCCCGTCACCGTGGTCGGGCTCGGTCCGATGGGGCAGGCCACGACCCGTACGCTTCTCGCCGCCGGTCACCCGGTCACCGTCTGGAACCGCACCGCCGCCCGGGCCGACGCCGTCGTCGCCGACGGAGCGACGCTCGCAGCAACGCCCGGGGAGGCGGTCGAGGCGAGTGACCTGGTGATCCTCAGCCTCACCGACTACCGGGCGATGTACGACATCCTCGGCGGCGTCACCGCCTCGCTCGCCGGACGGACCCTGGTCAATCTGAGCTCCGACACTCCCGACCGCTCGCGTGAGGCGGCCGCCTGGGCGGAGGGGCACGGCGCCGCCTTCCTGACCGGAGGTGTCATGGTCCCCGCGCCGATGGTCGGCACGGAGGCGGCCTTCGTCTACTACAGCGGACGTGAACGCGTGATGGAGAGCCACCGGGCCGCGTTGGCGCTGCTGGGGACGCCGAAGTACCTGGGCGGGGACCCGGGTCTCGCCCAGATGATGTACCAGGCCCAGCTCGCGGTGTTCCTCACCACCCTGTCCGGGCTGATGCACGCCACGGCGATGCTGGGCTCCGCGGGGATGAAGGCCCGGGAGGCGCTGCCGGAGCTGATCTCCTCCGCCGACTCGATCGGCGACATCCTGCGGGCCGGTGGAGAGAACCCCGGTGCCGCTCTCGACGCCGGCGAACATCCCGGCGATCTCAGCACCGTCACCATGATGGGCGCCACGTCCGACCACATCGTCGAGACCAGCCGGTCACTCGGTCTCGACCTCGCCCTCCCCCTGGCCGTGCAGGGGCACTACCGGCGCGCGATCGAGAACGGGCACGGCGGCGACAACTGGACCCGCATCATCGACAGCATCCGGGGCGCAGGCTGAACCCGTGCAACGAATCGCCGTGACCGGCCCTCCACGCGCAACGATCGGCGCACCGGTGCGCAACGGCTTCTCCTTGTCCCGCGCGGACACGCGACCGTACCTTCATGGGTGACCCCCCAGCCCCCGCCTGTCCGGTGAGGATCACGCATGCGCACCGCCCTGCTCCAGAGCTCCGGCCACCCCGGCCACGTCGTCGAGAACCTCAAGGCTCTCGACGCCGCGGCCGCCCGCGCGGCCGCGGCGGGCGCGGATCTGCTGGTGACCTCCGAGCTCTTCCTCACCGGCTACGCCATCGGCGACGACCTCGGCCGCCTCGCCGAGCCCGCCGACGGCTACGCTGCGGACGCGGTCGCGGAGACCGCCGGCCGGCACGGTCTCGCCGTCGCCTACGGCTACCCCGAGCGGGCCGGCGGCACGGTGTACAACTCCGTCCAGCTCGTCGCCCCCGACGGCACCCGTCTCGCGAACTACCGCAAGACCCACCTCTACGGCTGCTTCGAGCACGACCACTTCACCCCGGGCGACCGGCCCGTCGTGCAGGCGGAGCTCGACGGTCTCACCGTCGGCCTGATGATCTGCTACGACGTGGAGTTCCCGGAGAACGTCCGCGCCCACGCCCTCGCCGGCACCGATCTGCTGCTGGTGCCCACGGCCCAGCTGCACCCGTACCAGTTCGTCGCCGAGTCCGTCGTGCCGGTGCGCGCCTTCGAGAGCCAGATGTACATCGCCTACGTCAACCGGGTCGGCCCGGAGGGCGAGTTCGAGTTCGTGGGGTTGTCCACGCTGGCCGGGCCCGACGGGGTCGCCCGCTCCCGCGCCGGCCGGGCCGAGGAACTGCTCCTCGCCGACGTCGACCCGGTGCTCCTCGCCGCGTCCCGCGAGGCCAACCCGTATCTGCGGGACCGCCGGCCGCCCCTCTACGGGTCCCTCGTCTGATCTTCCCCGGTTCCACCACTGCAAGGAGTCCCCACCCCATGACGTCCACGGTGCCCAACGCCGTCGAGCACGCCGACGAGCAGCAGCCGCCGATCACCATGTTCGGCCCTGACTTCCCGTACGCGTACGACGACTTCCTGGCCCACCCCGCCGGGATCGGGCAGGTGCCGGCCACGGGGCACGGCACCGAGGTCGCCGTCATCGGCGGTGGGCTGTCCGGGATCGTCGCCGCCTACGAGCTGATGAAGATGGGGCTCAAGCCGGTCGTGTACGAGGCCGACCGGATCGGCGGGCGGCTGCGGACCGTCGGGTTCGAGGGATGCGACCCGTCGCTTACGGCGGAGATGGGGGCCATGCGGTTCCCGCCGTCGTCCACGGCCCTGCAGCACTACATCGACCTGGTGGGACTGGAGACCCGGCCCTTCCCGAACCCGCTTGCCGAGGCGACCCCTTCGACCGTCGTCGATCTGAAGGGCGAGTCGCACTACGCGGAGACGATGGCCGATCTCCCGCAGGTCTACCGTGACGTGGCCGACGCCTGGGCGCGGTGCCTGGAGGAGGGGGCCGACTTCTCCGACATGAACCGGGCCCTGCGCGAGCGGGACGTGCCGCGGATCCGGGAGATCTGGTCGCGGCTGGTGGAGAAGCTCGACAACCAGACCTTCTACGGGTTCCTGTGCGAGTCGGAGGCCTTCAAGTCCTTCCGGCACCGGGAGATCTTCGGGCAGGTCGGGTTCGGGACCGGGGGATGGGACACCGACTTCCCGAACTCCATCCTGGAGATCCTGCGGGTCGTCTACACCGAGGCCGACGACCACCACCGCGGGATCGTCGGCGGGTCGCAGCAGCTCCCGCTCCGGCTGTGGGAGCGGGAGCCCGAGAAGATCGTCCACTGGCCGTACGGCACCTCGCTGCAGTCGCTGCACGTGGACGGGGAGCCGCGGCCCGCCGTGACGCGGCTCGGGCGTACCGCCGGCAACGGGATCACCGTGACGGACGCGCGCGGCGACATCCGTACCTACCGTGCGGCCGTCTTCACCGCGCAGTCCTGGATGCTGCTGTCGAAGATCGACTGCGACGACTCGCTCTTCCCCATCGACCACTGGACCGCCATCGAGCGCACCCACTACATGGAGAGCTCCAAGCTCTTCGTACCGGTGGACCGGCCGTTCTGGCTGGACAAGGACGAGTCAACCGGGCGGGACGTCATGTCGATGACGCTCACCGACCGCATGACCCGCGGCACCTACCTTCTGGACAACGGCCCGGACAAGCCCGCCGTGATCTGCCTGTCCTACACCTGGTGCGACGACAGTCTGAAGTGGCTGCCGCTGTCCGCCAACGAGCGGATGGAGGTCATGCTGAAGTCGCTCGGCGAGATCTACCCCAAGGTCGACATCCGGAAGCACGTCATCGGCAACCCGGTGACCGTCTCCTGGGAGAACGAGCCCTACTTCATGGGCGCGTTCAAGGCCAACCTGCCCGGCCACTACCGCTACCAGCGGCGGCTGTTCACCCACTTCATGCAGGACCGGCTGCCGGAGGACAAGCGGGGCATCTTCCTCGCCGGCGACGACATCTCGTGGACGGCGGGCTGGGCCGAGGGCGCCGTGCAGACCGCGCTCAACGCGGTGTGGGGCGTGATGCACCAGCTCGGCGGCGCCACCGACCCGACCAACCCGGGTCCTGGCGACCTGTACGACGAGATCGCGCCCGTCGAACTCCCGGAGGACTGACGTCAGTCGGGCAGCGGCGTGAGCAGCATGCGGCCCGCGAATCCCACCGCGGTGTCCAGCCGTTCGGTGAACTCCGCCGCCACGTCGGGCAGCCGGCGCAGCGCCCACAGGGCGCGCGCCGCCGTCCAGGCCGCGTCCCGGGCCCGGTCCAGGCTCCACGCACCGAGCAGATGGGTCAGCGGGTCGGCGATCCTCAGTGACTCCGGGCCGGGCACCAACTCGTCGCGGATGCGCTCCTCCAGCGACAGGAGGAGTTCACCCACGGCCTCGAACTCGTCCTCGAGATCGGCGGGTTGGCAGCCGAGCGTACGGCAGGTGTCCACCACGGCAAGCGCGAGGTCGTGCCCGATGTGCGCGTTGATGCCCGCCAGCGCGAACTGCACCGGACGTACACCGGGATGGCGGCGGAACTGGAACAGCGGACGCCAGCAGGCGGGGGGACGCCGGCCGTCCGCCGCCGCGTCGACGGCCGCCAGGTAGTACTCCGCGAAGCGGACGTCCAGGGTGATGACCGCACGGGCGTCGGGGAACAGCCCGGCGTCGATACGCCGGTCTACGGCCCGGGTCACGGCGAGGTAGACACGGTTGAAGACCGCGACCCCGTCCCGCGCGGGCAGGGCCGCGTCGAGGGCGCGCAGACGGGCGACGACCCCGTCGACCGGGGTGAGGACTTGTTCGCATTGCGCCATGAGCGCAGGGTGACACCTTTAGTCTGACTCCGGTGGCGGCGGGCCCGGCGCTTCCCCGGAACGGGGGAACGCGCCCGTCGCGGGGGAGGGGGGAAGCACAAGGTGGCAGGCTCGCGTGCCCGCAGACTCTCGGCGCGCCGTGCGGACCGCCGGCGCGAGGCACGGAGGGCCACGATGGTCGCGGCGGCCTCGGTCGTGGTCGTGGCAGGCACCGTGTCCGGGGTGATCTCGGCGACGGGGGAGGGACCGGACGTGCCGGAGGCCCGGCCCGTGCCGTCCGTGTCGTCCCGTCCGGTGCCGCTGCCCGCCCTGCCGTCGGCGTCGCCCTCGCCCTCGGCCACGGTGCCCGCCTCGCCGTCCGCCAGGGCGAAACGGTCGAGTGCGCCGGCTTCCGCGCCGCCGCAGACCGAGAGGGCCACGGCTTCCGCACGGCTCTACCGCCACCCCGCCTCCCGCGTGCTCGACTGGGTGCGGACGCACCCCGACGACCCGCGCCGCCCGGTCATCGAGTCACGTATCGCCGATCAGCCGGCGGCCGTGTGGTTCGCGGACTGGTCGCCGGACACCGTCACCGCGCGGGTGAGGGCGGTGACGTCCGGCGGGGCCGCCGAGGGGCGGGTGCCCGTCGTCGTGCCGTACGTGATCCCCGGGCGGGACTGCGGCGGTCACTCCGAGGGCGGTGCGCCGGACCTCGACGCCTACGACGACTGGATCGACCGGTTCGCCGCCGGGCTGGGCGGCGGGGAGGTCGTGGTGATCCTGGAACCCGACTCGGTCGCGCAGGCCGACTGCCTGTCCGCCGGGCAGCGGGCCGAGCGGTTCGCCTCGCTGGCCCGCGCCGGGCGGGTGTTCAAGGAGGCCAACTCCCGCACCCGCGTCTACTACGACGCCGGGCACTCCGGCTGGCACGCGCCCGCCAAGCAGGCGGACCTGCTCCGCCGGGCGGGGGCCGCCTCTCCCGCGTCGTCGGACGGCGTCTTCAGCAACGTGTCCAACTTCCACGGCACGGCCGACGAGATCGCCTACGACCGTGCCGTGCTCGACGCCCTCGGCGGCACGGGCCTCGGCGCGGTGATCGACACCAGCCGCAACGGCAACGGAGCCCCCGCCGACGGTGAATGGTGCGACCCCGCGGGCCGCACACTGGGCCGGGCCCCGACGCTCAGCACCGGCGAGGCCCGGATCGACGCCTACCTGTGGGTGAAGCTCCCCGGCGAGTCCGACGGCTGCAAAGGCGCGCCGGGGACGTTCAGCCCGTCGTACGCCTACGACTTGGCGCGCTGATCCTCATCGGAGCCGCCCGGGTCGTAGGAGGAGGTGCCCTCGTCGAGCAGCGGCTGCTGCGTCTTGAGGTGGGCGGGGGCGAAGGCGCGCAGCGCGTGGTAGCCGGTGATGACGACGACCGTGCCGAGGGCGATGCCGCTGAGCGAGAACGTGTCGGTGAACTCCATGGAGACGTTGCCGACGCCGATGATGATGCCCGCCGCGGCCGGCACCAGGTTCAGCGGATTGCGCAGGTCCACCTTGGCGTTGAGCCAGATCTGGGCGCCGAGCAGACCGATCATGCCGTACAGGATGACGGTGATGCCGCCCAGCACACCGCCGGGAACGGCCGCCACGACCGCGCCGAACTTGGGGCACAGGCCGAACAGCAGGGCGAAGCAGGCGGCGGCCCAGTAGGCGGCGGTGGAGTAGACGCGGGTCGCGGCCATCACGCCGATGTTCTCGGAGTAGGTGGTGTTGGGCGGGCCGCCGACCGCGGTGGACAGCATGGAGCCCACGCCGTCGGCGGAGATGGCCGTGCCGAGCTTGTCGTCCAGGTTGTCGCCGGTCATCTCGCCGACGGCCTTCACATGGCCCGCGTTCTCGGCGATCAGGGCGATGACCACCGGCAGGGCGACCAGGATGGCCGACCACTCGAAGGACGGCCCGTGGAAGTCGGGCAGGCCGATCCAGTCCGCCCGGCCCACGCCCGAGAGGTCCAGCCGCCAGTGGTCGGTGACCTTGCCGCTCGCGTCCGCCGAGTGGATCCGCCCGAAGACCCGGTCCAGGGCCCAGGACAGGACGTAGCCGAAGATCAGGCCGAGGAAGATCGCGATGCGGGACCAGAAGCCGCGCAGACAGACCACGGCGAGTCCGGTGAACAGCATCACGAACAGCGCGGTCCACTGGTCCTGCGGCCAGTACGTCGAGGCGGTCACCGGCGCCAGGTTGAAGCCGATCAGCATGACCACCGCGCCGGTCACCACGGGCGGCATCGCCGCGTGGATGATCCGCGCGCCGAACTTCCGCACCGCGAGGCCCACCAGGAACAGCGCGCCGCCCACCACGAACACCGCGCCCGTCACGGTGGCGCTGGAACCGCCGTCCGCCCGGATCACCGCGGCGACACCGACGAAGGAGAGCGAGCAGCCCAGGTAGCTCGGCACCCGGCCGCGGGTGGCCAGCAGGAAGACCATGGTGGCGACGCCCGACATCATGATCGCCAGGTTGGGGTCCAGACCCATGAGGACGGGCGCCACGAAGGACGCGCCGAACATGGCGACCACGTGCTGGGCGCCGAGGCCCGCTGTGCGCGGCCAGGAGAGGCGCTCGTCGGGACGGACCACCGCCCCGGGTGCCGGAGTGCGTCCGTCTCCGTGCAGTTTCCAGCGGACGCCGAGATCCATGGGTTGTCGCTTTCGTCGTGCGGCCAGCGTGTCCGCACCATTGTGCGGCCCGGAGAGAAGTGGTTCGCACAGGTGGGCGGGCACCCGGGCGTCTCTGAGCGACTGCTTAGGATGAGGTCACGCCGTCGATCGATGCACACGGCACCGATCCCGTACGTCCCAGGAGCACCGCCCGTGACCGCCGAAGCCCCGCCCGCGCCCGCCCTCTCCTACGGCCGGCTGATCCCCGTGACCGTCCACTTCGACGACCTCGACGCGCTGGGGCTGTTGCACAACGCCCGCTACCCGCTGCTCGTCGAGCGCGCCTGGGCCGAATGGATGCAGGCGGTCGGCGTCGCCTTCGACGGCGACTGGGCCGCCGCGGGCGACGCCTGCAACGCGGTCAAGGAACTGCGCCTCACCTACGAGGCCCCGGTGACCAGGCCCGGCCCCTACGCCGTCCACCTGTGGCTGGACCGGCTGGGCACCACCGGACTCACCTACGGTTTCCGGTTCTGTTCGGCGGACGGCGCGGTGACCTACGCCCGGGGCAGCCGGGTGCTGGTGCGGCTGGACGCCACGACCCTGCGCCCGGCGCCGTGGAGCGACGGGTTCAGGGGCGCCGCTCGGGAACTGCTGCGTCCGGACGCGTGACCTTCGCCCGGTCGCCCGCGTGCAGCACCCCGGCGAAGCCCGCGATGCCGCTCGTCAGGACGGTCACCAGCACGAACGACACCACCAGGCTCGTCGCCTGGGCCAGCATGCCGATCGCGCTCGGGGCGATCAGCCCCGAGGTGTAGGTGATGGTCGCCACGCCCGCGATGGCCAGGCTCGGGTTGGAGCCGCTGCGGCCGGCGGCGGCGAAGCAGAGCGGGACGACCACCGCGATGCCCAGCCCCATGAGGGCGAACCCGGCCATCGCGACGGCCGGGTGGCCGGCGGACACGATGAGCAGGCCGCCGAGCAGGGCGACCACGCCGCTCGCGCGGACCGTGCGCACCGCGCCGTAGCGGTCCACCACGCGGTCGCCCGCGATGCGGGCGACCGCCATGGTGAGCGTGAAGCCGGTGGTGCAGGCGGCCGCGAGACCGGCGGAGGTCTCCAGCTGGTCGCGCAGGTAGACCGCCGACCAGTCCAGGCTCGCCCCTTCGGCGAAGACCGCGCAGAAGCCGATCGCGCCGATCAGCAGCGCCGAGCGGGGCGGCAGCGCGAACCGGGGCGGCGGTTCCTCGTCCTCCGTCGGCTGCAGGTCGAGCACCCACGCGCAGGCCACGAAGCCCACGACCGTCAGCACGGCGGCCGCCAGCGCGTGGTGCAGCCGGGCGTCCGAGCCGAGGTGCGCGGCGAGTGTGCCGGCCGCGGAGCCGACGACCGCGCCGACGCTCCACATGCCGTGCAGGCCCGACATGATCGACCGGTCGAGCCGGTTCTCCACCTCGACGCCCAGGGCGTTCATCGCCACGTCCGACATGCCCGCCGTGGCGCCGAAGACGAACAGGGCCAGACAGAGGGTCAGCAGGTTCGGGGCGAGGGACGGCAGGATCAGCGCGAGCGTCCACAGGGCGAGCAGCCCGCGCAGCGCGTTGCGGGCGCCGAAGCGGTGCGAGATGCCGCCCGCGAGCGGCATCGCGAGGGACGCGCCCAGCGCGGGGAAGGCGAGCGCCAGGCCCAGCTGGCCCGCGCTGACCCCCGCGTGGTCCTGGATCCAGGGGACCCGGGTCGCGAAGGAACCGGTGACCGCGCCGTGCACGGCGAACACCGCGGCCACGGCGTACCGGGCCCGCTTCACCTCGCCCGATGTGTGAACCACTGCGCTCATCGACCCGCCCCTCCCTGATCACCGCCGTCGTGTGCGCGTTCCTCTGTCGTGCGCGCCGCCGTAAACTATCAGGAACCCTGCCTGAAAGAAACGGGGTATCCCGGGACACGGCACCCGCCGGCCGGGTCCGCCGATCTGGAAGGATCCCGGCATGGCCGCATCCCCGAGCACTGCCCGAGCCATCAACGACCGGCTCGCCCTGCGCCTGCTCCAGCAGGAGGGCCCGCTGACCGCGGGGCAGCTGAAAGAGCTCACCGGGCTGTCCCGGCCCACCGTCGCCGACCTGGTCGAACGGCTCACCGCCGCCGGCCTGATCGAGGTCGCCGGTGAGGCCCGAGCCCCACGGAGGGGCCCCAACGCCAGGCTCTACGGCATCGTCGCCGGCCGTGCGCACCTCGCCGCCCTGGACGTGCGCACCGAGGGTGTCGCCCTCGTCGTGTCCGACCTCGTCGGCGGGGTGCTGGGCGAGGCGTCCCTGCCCATCGCCGACGACACGGGCACCGGCCCCGCGGTCGAGCAGGCGGTGGCCCTGGTCGAGCGGACGGCCAAGGAGGCGGGCGCCGACCGGCTGCACACGGTGGGCATCGGCGCGCCCGGCCTCATCGACCCCGCGACCGGCGAACTCCGAGACTCCACGAGCCTGCCCGAGTGGCACCGGCGCCTGGTGGCCGCCCTCCAGGAACGGCTGCCCGAGGCCCGGGTCAGTGTGGAGAACGAGACCAACCTCGCCGCGCTCGCCGAGCAGCGCGACGGGTCCGCCCGTGACCGGGACACCTTCGTGCTGCTGTGGCTGGGCCACGGCACGGGCGCCGCCGTGATCCTCGACGGCGCCTTGCGCCGGGGCGCCTCCGGCGGCACCGGCGAGATCGGCTTCCTCCCCGTCCCGGGGACCCGGGGCCTGCCCTCCGCGACCGACTGCGCGGGCGGCTTCCACTCCCTGGCCGGCGCGGCGGCGGTCGCGACGCTCGCGAGGGAGTGCGGGGTCGTACCGGGCGCCGGGTCCGGCCCGGAGGCGGCGGGCGCGGTACGGACAGCCGTCGCCGGGCCGGAGAGCGCGGCACACACGCGCTTCCTCGACACCCTGGCCGACCGGATCGCGGTGGGCGTGGCCTCCGTGGTCGCGCTGCTGGACCCCGGGTGCGTGATCCTGGGCGGCGAGATCGGCCAGGCGGGCGGCGAGGCTCTGGCGTCCCGCGTCCACGACCGCCTGACCGTGATGTCCCCGCTCCCCGTCGAGGTCCGCCCCAGCGCCCTGGGCGGAGGGGCGGTCCTGCGCGGGGCACTGCTGACGGCCCGCGACCACGCCCAGGACGAACTGTTCGGTGTGCCGGGGCACTGACGGGATTCCCCGTGGGCCGGACCGCCTCGCCAGGCGTCTCCGGGCCGGCGCCGGCCTCGCCGCCGCTGGCGGGATGCCGGTCCAGGTGTACGCCTACCGCCGAGCCCCTGCCGCCCAGCGCCTATCGCCGAGCCCCCCGCACCACCGCGGTCCGTTCCGCGAGGTAGTCCTCGAACGTGCGGGTGCCCACCGCCCGGTCCGGGGCCAGATGGCCCCCCGCGCGGAACGCTTCGTACGCCGATCCGCGGAGCGGGACCTTCACCAGCGCGCGGCGGCGGCCCACGGCGTCCAGGTACGAGCGGGCCAGGGAGTGCATCGTGCGGACCTCGGGGCCGCCCATGTCGTCCGCGCGGCCTGCGGGCGCGCCCTGCGCCAGCTCGGCCAGGCGCTGCGCGACCTCCCCGACCTCCACCGGCTGGTCCTTCACCCGGGCGGGCAGCGGCATCACCGGCGACTTCGACAGGCCCTGGAACAGCCGGAACAGCAGGTCGTGGAACTGGGTGGCGCGCAGTACCGTCCAGCCGGTTCCGCAGTCCTCGAACTGCCGCTCCACCGCCAGCTTCGTGCGGTAGTAGGGGTACGGCACCCGGTCCACGCCGACGATCGACATGTAGACCAGATGCGCCACACCGGCCCGCCGGGCCGCCGCGATCAGATTCCGCGCGGCCTGCTCGTCACCGCCGCGCGCCGAGGTGGCGCAGTGCACGACGGTGTCCGTGCCGTCCAGGGCGTGGTCCAGCCCGGTGTCGCCCGCGCGCAGGTCGACGGCGTAGGGCGCGGCGTGGCGGCTCAGTACCCGCACCTCGTGGCCGTCCGCCCGCAGCCGCGTGACGACATGCCTGCCGAGGGTTCCGGTACCGCCGGTCACCAGGATCGTGGTCATGCTGCTCAAGTCCCTCCGGACACGGGCGCCCTGGGGTGGCGTGCGCGTGGCGCCGTACGGGATCCAGCTTGGCCGGGCCGGGCGTCGGGCGCATCCGCGCGCGTGGTGAGGCCCGGCGGCGGGCAAGGGCCGTCGTCACCGCCGCCGGGCCGGCTGGAGGGGAGCGCGGCGGACCCCTGGTCCGGCCGACGCTCCGCGGGAGGTGGGTCGGACCCTAAGAGGACTAGACCAGTTGGGTCAATAGGTATGGACCACCCGCCGGAGGCGGAGGGGGCGCCAAGGGGGCGCACGTCTGCGGCAGTTGTGCATCGTGCGACCCTCGGTTGCCACGACGTCGCCCGCTGTGAGCCACTCCACACGCCTCACCCGCGTGGTCGAGTCACCGCCGTGGCAAACTGGTGCTGTACCAGTAGCAGCGCACTCCGGGGTCGGTGAAAGTCCGAACCGGCGGTTACAGTCCGCGACCCGGTCGCCTCCAGCGACCGGTTGACCAGGTGAAATTCCTGGACCGACGGTTAAAGTCCGGATGGGAGGCAGTGCGCGGCGGGCGGGCATCCATGCGCGCCGCCGTACCGGTTCGCCCTTCGGGCGATCCCTGTCCGGCGTCGCCCTCGGTGTTCTCGTCCGTGATTCTGTCGTCATCGACAGCCCCGGAGTCCGTGCCCGAAGAGGCAGGAGGACCCGGGAAGTGTTCACCGGAATCGTCGAAGAGCTGGGCGAAGTCATCGCCGTCGAGACCCTCGACGACGCCTGTCGCTTCCGCCTGCGCGGCCCTGTGGTCACCCAAGGCGCGAAACACGGCGACTCCATCGCCGTCAACGGCGTGTGCCTCACCGTCGTCGACCACGAGGGCGACGAGTTCACCGCCGACGTCATGGCGGAGACCCTGAACCGCTCCAGCCTCGGCGCCCTCGCCGTCGGCTCCCGCGTCAACCTCGAGCGGCCCACCGCCGTGGGCGACCGCCTCGGCGGCCACATCGTGCAGGGCCACGTCGACGGCACCGGCGAGATCCTCGACCGCACCCCGTCCGAGCACTGGGAGATCGTCAAGATCTCCCTCCCCGCGGAGCTCAGCCGCTACGTCGTGGAGAAGGGCTCCATCACCGTCGACGGCATCAGCCTCACCGTCGTCGACGCAGGGCGCGACCACTTCACCGTCAGCCTCATCCCCACCACCCTCGCCCTGACCACTCTCGGCATCAAGAAGCCCGGGGACCCGGTCAACCTCGAGGTGGACGTCATCGCCAAGTACGTCGAGCGCATGCTCGGCGACCGCGTCGCCGGCGAGGGGGGCACCCGGTGAACTGGCTCAACTCCGAGGCCTTCACCCTCTTCGGCCAGCACATCAAGTGGGCCGACATGATCGGCAACGTGATCGGGCTGATCGGCCTCGCCCTCGGCTGGCGCCGCTCCCTGTGGACCTGGCCCGCCCAGTTCGTCTCCGGACTCATCCTCTTCACGGCCTTCGCCACCGCCCACCTCTCCGGCAGCGCCGGCAAGCAGGTCGTCGTCATGCTCGTCGCCGTCTGGGGCTTCCGGCAGTGGAACCGCGGCCGGCAGCAGGCCCAGGACGGCTCCGTCGCCGTACGGTTCGCCACCTGGCGCGAACGGGGCGTGCTGCTTGTCGGCGCCGCCCTCGGCACCCTCGCCGTCGGGGGCCTCTTCACCGCCTACCCGTCCCTGTCCTGGGACCCCTGGCCGGACGCCTACATCTTCGTCGGCACGGTCGTCGCGATGTACGCCCAGGCCCGCGGCATGGTCGAGTTCTGGTTCGCCTGGCTGCTCGTCGACCTCGTCGGCGTCCCGCTGAACTTCGCCAACGGCTTCGCGTTCTCCGGCTTCGTCTACGTCATCTACGGCGCACTCGTCCTGTGGGGCATGCGCGACTGGTGGCTGCGCTCCCGCGACGCGCGGCCCGCACTGGAAGGAGCGCCGGCATGAGCGCGGCACCGATCCTGTACGACACCGAGGACCTCGACCTCCGGCTCGACCCCGTCGAGCAGGCGATCGCCGACATCGCCGCCGGCCGCCCCGTGGTGGTCGTCGACGACGAGAACCGGGAGAACGAGGGCGACCTGATCGTCGCCGCCGAGAAGGCGACCGAGGAGATCGTCGCCTTCATGATGACCGAGTGCCGCGGCATGATCTGCGCGCCCATGACGGGGGAGGAGCTCGACCGGCTCCGGATCCCGCAGATGGTCGAGCAGAACACCGAGTCCATGCGGACCGCGTTCACCGTCACCGTCGACGGCTCCGCCGCGCACGGCGTCACCACCGGCATCTCCGCCTCCGACCGGGCCACCACGCTCCAACTGCTGGCCTCCGGCGCGTCCGCGCCCGACGACTTCGTCCGCCCCGGCCACATCTTCCCGCTGCGCGCCCGCCCCGGCGGCGTGCTCGAGCGCGACGGCCACACCGAGGCCGCCGTCGACCTGGCCCGCCTCGCCGGACTGCGCCCGGCCGGCGCCATCGTGGAGATCGCCGGCGAGGACGGCCGCATGCTGCGCCTGCCGGAGCTGGTCCCGTTCGCCCGCAAGCACGGCCTGTCGATCATCTCCATCGAGGACCTGATCGCCTACCGGCGCGGCAGCGAACCCACCGTCCGCCGTGAGGCCGAGGTCCGGCTGCCCACCGCCCACGGCACCTTCACCGCGTACGGCTTCCGCTCCACCGTCGACGGGGTCGAGCACGTCGCCCTGGTGCACGGCGACCTCGGCGACGGCAAGGACGTCCTCGTCCGCATGCACTCCGAATGCCTCACCGGTGACGTCTTCGGCTCCCAGCGCTGCGACTGCGGCCCCCAGCTCGACGCCTCCCTGGACCGCATCCAGGAGGAGGGCCGGGGCGTCGTCGTCTACCTGCGCGGCCACGAGGGACGCGGCATCGGTCTGATGTCCAAGCTCCGTGCCTACGAACTCCAGGAGCGCGGCCGCGACACCCTCGACGCCAACCTGGAACTCGGCCTGCCCGCCGACGCCCGGGACTACGCGGCCGGCGCGCAGATCCTCGCCGACCTCGGTGTCCGCAGCGTCCGCCTGATGACCAACAACCCCGACAAGTCCGACGCGCTCGCCCGCCACGGCATCGACGTCGCCCGGCGCGAGCCGATGCCCGTCACCACGAGCGAGCACAACCTCCGCTACCTGCGCACCAAGCGGGACCGGATGGGCCACGACCTGCCCTGGCTGGACACGCCGACCGTGCCCGCCTGCGGCAACCAGTAACAAGAACCACGAGGAGAGACGTGAGCGGCAAGGGTGCACCGGAGCTGACGGTACGCAACGTGGGTGACCTGCGGGTCGCCGTCGTCGCGGCACAGTGGCACGAGAAGGTGATGGACGGACTGGTGGACGGCGCCCTGCGCGCCCTGCACGACCTGGGTATCGACGAGCCGACCCTGCTGAGGGTCCCCGGCAGCTGGGAACTGCCCGTCGTCGCCAAGGTCCTGGCCGGCCGGGGCTACGACGCGATCGTCGCCCTCGGCGTCGTCATCCGCGGCGGCACGCCCCACTTCGAGTACGTGTGCCAGGGCGTCACCCAGGGGCTCACCCAGGTGTCCGTCGACACCGGTGTCCCCGTCGGCTTCGGCCTTCTCACGTGCGACGACGAACAGCAGGCCCTCGACCGCGCCGGACTGCCGGGCTCCCGCGAGGACAAGGGGCACGAGGCGGTCACCGCGGCCGTCGCGACCGCCGCCTGCCTGCGCTCGGTGTCCGAACCCTGGCGGTGAGCAGTCCCCGTCACCGCGTAGGGTAAGGACCACCATGTCCAAGAAGACGTTCGAGGAGCTCTTCACCGAGCTCCAGCACAAGGCCGCCCACGGGGACCCCGCCACCTCCCGCACCGCCGAGCTGGTGGACAAGGGCGTCCATGCCATCGGCAAGAAGGTCGTCGAGGAGGCCGCCGAGGTCTGGATGGCCGCCGAGTACGAGGGCAAGGAGGCGGCCGCCGAGGAGATCTCGCAGCTGCTGTACCACGTCCAGGTGATGATGGTCGCCCGCGGCATCTCCCTCGACGACGTCTACGCCCACCTGTAAGAAGCCACCGCTCCACCCCACCCCTTCACGCAAAGGAAGCCGACCTCATGCTGCGCATCGCCGTCCCCAACAAGGGTTCCCTGTCAGGACCTGCGGCGGAGATGCTGCATGAGGCCGGCTACCAGCAGCGCAGGGAGTCCAAGGAGCTGCGGATCGTCGACCCGGTCAACGAGGTCGAGTTCTTCTACCTCCGGCCCCGCGACATCGCCATCTACGTCGCCTCCGGGCAGCTGGACATCGGCATCACCGGCCGTGACCTGCTGATCGACTCCGGCGCCGACGCCGAGGAGATCCTGCCGCTCGGCTTCGCCCGCTCCACCTTCCGGTACGCCGCCAAGCCCGGCACGGTCACCGGCCCCGCCGACCTCACCGGCAAGACCGTCGCCACCTCCTACGAGGGCATCGTCGCCGCGCACCTGGCGGAGCACGGCATCGACGCCTCCGTAGTCCACCTCGACGGCGCCGTCGAGACCGCCATCCAGCTCGGCGTCGCCCAGGTCATCGCGGACGTCGTCGAGACCGGCACCTCCCTGCGGAACGCCGGCCTGGAGGTCGTCGGCGAGCCGATCATGCAGTCCGAGGCCGTCGTCATCCGGCGTACCGGCACGGACGGCGAGGACCCCAAGGTGCAGCAGTTCCTGCGCCGCCTCCAGGGCGTCCTGGTCGCCCGGACGTACGTGATGATGGACTACGACTGCCGGGTCGAGCAGCTGGAGAAGGCCGTCGCGCTCACCCCCGGACTCGAGTCCCCGACCGTCTCCCCGCTGCACAACGAGGGCTGGGTCGCCGTCCGCGCGATGGTCCCCTCCAAGGAGGCGCAGCGCATCATGGACGACCTGTACGACATCGGGGCGCGCGCCATCCTCACCACGGCGATCCACGCCTGCCGTCTCTGACGGGGCGGGGAGAGCCACCATGTCCGGCACCGAGCTTCCCGGACTGCCCGTCACGTTCCGGCCCGGCCGCACCCGCGCCGTGCTGCTCACCGCGGGCGTCGCGCTGTTCGTCGTGGTCAGTCTGATCGGGCTGCTCCTGAACGGGCTGGGCCCGGGGGAGCGGACCAGCTTCGTCTTCACCGCCGCGCTGCTCGCGGGTGTGCTGTTCCTGCTGGCGCGGCCGAAGATCGTCGCCGACGAGGCGGGCGTCACGGTCGTCAACATCGTGACGCGCCGCCGTCTGGAGTGGGCGGAGATCCTTCAGGTGAACCTCCGCTCGGGTGATCCCTGGGTCTTCCTCGACCTCAGCGACGGCACCAGCCTGCCCGCGCTCGGCATCCAGCCCGGCATCGCCCGGCAGCGCGCGGTCGCCGACGCCCGCGCCCTGCGGGCCCTCGCCGAGGCGCACTCCGCACCCGAGGCCGAGGCGCCCCGCGACTGACGCGGACATGTCGGATGTTGTCTCGCGGGTGAAAACGGACCTGCCGCAGTCGCCCCTGTCTTGATTAATCTGTTGGGCGGAGGCACGCCGACAGCGCCTCCGCCCCTGCCGCCCCGCCCGGTGCGCCGAGGGGCCCCAGCTATCCGAGGAGTGACCCTCTCCGGCGATGGACGGATCGTCCTGCAGTACCTGCGCCGCCCCCTGCCGACATAGCGCTCACCGCCCGGTGGGCGCCCATGCGGAGGCGGCGGCATCATGAGCACCCCTCTGCTGCTTCTCGCAGCCGCCTTCCTGCTGATCCTCGCCAACGGCTTCTTCGTGGCCGCCGAGTTTGGGCTGGTCACCGTCGAACGGGCCGACGCCGAGAAGGCCGCCGCAGCCGGCGACCGGCGCGCCCGCCGGGTCGTCGCGTCCCTGCGCGAACTGTCCTTCCAGCTCTCCGGCACCCAGCTCGGCATCACCATCACCTCCCTGGTGGTGGGCATGCTCGCCGAACCGGCCCTCGCCCAGTTGCTGGACGGCCCCCTCACCGGCGCCGGCATACCCGAGGGCGCGGTCTCCGGCGTGTCCGTGGTGATCGGCATGCTGCTCGCCTCCGCCGTGCAGATGGTGGTCGGCGAACTCGTACCGAAGAACTGGGCGGTGTCCCGGCCGATGCAGGTCGCGCGATTCGTCGCCGGCCCGCAGCACGCCTTCGCCCGCCTGTTCCACCCGGTCATCGCCGGACTGAACGCCGTGGCCAACCGGCTGGTGCGCGCCATGGGCATCGAACCCGCCGAGGAACTCGCCTCCGCCCGCACCCCCGGCGAACTGGTCTCCCTGGCCCGGCACTCGGCCCGGGCAGGCGCCCTGGAGCAGGACACCGCGGACCTCTTCGTCCGCACCCTGTCCCTGGGCGAGCTGACCGCCCAGCACGTCATGACCCCGCGTGTCCGGGTCAGCGCCCTCCAGGCGTCCGCGACCGCGGAGGACGTGGTCAACCTGACCCGCGCCACCGGCCTGTCGCGCTTCCCCGTGTACCGGGAGCGGATCGACGAGATCGCCGGCATGGTCCACCTCAAGGACGCCCTGGCGGTCCCCGCGCACGAACGGCTGCGCACCCCGGTCGCCCGCATCGCCCGCCCGGCGCTGCTGGTCCCCGAGACCCTGCCGGTGCGCCCGCTGCTCACCCGGCTGCGCAGCGAGCAGCCCATCGCGGTCGTCGTCGACGAGTACGGCGGCACCGCCGGCGTCGTCACCCTCGAGGACATCGTCGAGGAGATCGTCGGCGAGGTGCGCGACGAGCACGACGGGCAGGACGTGCCCGAACTCGCCCCCGCCCCGCCCGAGGACGGCAACCCGGCCTGGGACGTCGACGGCGGCGCCCGGGTCGACATCCTGCGCCGCATAGGACTGGAGGTCCCGGAGGGCCCCTACGAGACGGTGGCCGGCCTGGTCGCCGATCTCCTCGGCCGTATCCCGGCCGTGGGGGACCGCGCGGAACTTCCGGGCTGGCGGATGTCGGTGCGCCGAGTCGGCCACTACCGCGCGGAACGTGTCCGCCTGGTCCGTACGGCCCGTGTCCCTCTCGCGGAGGCCGCCGGATGAGCGTCCTGCAACTGCTGTTCGCCGCGCTGCTCGTGCTGGCCAACGGCTTCTTCGTCGGCGCCGAGTTCGCCCTGGTGTCGGTCCGCCGCAGCCAGATCGAACCGCTCGGCACCGCCCGCGCCCGCCAGGTGCTGTACGGCCTGGAGCACCTGCCGCAGATGATGGCGGCCGCCCAGTTCGGCATCACCGTCTGCTCGCTCACCCTGGGTGCGGTCGCCGAACCGACCGTCGCCCGGCTGCTGGAGCCGGTGTTCGCGTGGATGCAGCTGCCGCACGGGGTGATCCACCCGCTCGGCTACGTCATCGCGCTCGCCGCCGTGGTCTTCTCCCACCTCGTCATCGGCGAGATGGTGCCGAAGAACCTGGCGATGGCCGCGCCCGGGAAGGCGGCCCTGTGGCTCAGCCCCGGCCTGGTGTGGTTCGCCCGCCTGTGCAGGCCGGTCACCGCCGCCCTCGGCGCCTGCGCCCAGGGCATCCTGCGGCTCTTCCGCGTGGAGCCCAAGGACGAGGTGGAGGCGGTCTTCACCAGCGAGCAGCTCAATCGCCTGGTGGAGGACGCAGGACAGGCCGGCCTGCTCGACCCGGAGGAGGCGGAGCGCCTGGAGGACGCCCTGGAACTGGGCTCGCGCCCGGTGACGGACGTTCTGCTGCCCCGCGAGTCCCTGGTGACGGTCACCCCGGCGGTCACCCCGGGGCAGATCGTGGAGCTGACCGCCCGCACCGGTTACTCCCGCTTCCCGGTGGCCGCCGAGGGCGGCGCCTTCATGGGCTATCTGCACGTCAAGGACGTGCTGGACCTGGAGGACGCCGACCGGGCCGTCCCGCAGCACCTGTGGCGCCCGATGACCACCCTGCGGCCCGAACTCCCGCTGGACGACGCCCTCACGGTGATGCGCCGGGCGGCCACCCATCTGGCGCAGGTGGCGGACGCGTCCGGCAGGGTGCTGGGCCTGGCCGCCCTGGAGGACGTGCTCGAGATGCTGGTCGGCGAGGTGCGGGACCCCGCCCACCGGGAGGTCACGCTCACCCCGCAGCGGGCGAGCGGGGCGCCGGAGGAGGCGATGGCCACCTGACCTCGGGCGGCCGTACGCCACACGCCCGTCGGGGTCCTAGGGCCCCGACGGGTCCGACGGGCCCCGCCCCGACAGCACCTCCCCGTACGCCTGCATCAGGTCCGGCAGGCGCAGGGTTGCCAGGTCCTCCCGGGACAGCGGCCCTGGGTACACCGACAGCCGCAGATCGCGATAGGCGCAGCTCTTCTCGTACAGGGTGCGCAGGAACCGGCCGTTGCCCAGCTCGTCGATCCACCCCTGGTCCACCACGTGCCCGGCGATGGAGCGCAGCTCGTCCAGGGCCTCCTCGTCCCACACGTCGCCGTTCTCCGTGGCCAGCACCTCGCCGATCCTGGTCAGCTCCAGCGGCCGGTACGACGGGAAGTCCACGCGGGTGGTGAAACGGGACGACAGTCCGGGGTTCGCCGCCAGCAGCCGGTCCATGCCCTCGGGGTAGCCGGCGAGGATCACCACCAGATGGTCGCGGTTGTCCTCCGCCCGCTTCAGCAGCACCTGCAGCGCCTCGTCGCCGTACGCGTCGCCCTTGCCGTAACCGGAGTTGGACAGGGAGTACGCCTCGTCGACGAAGAGCACCCCGCCGAGCGCGGAGTCGATCAGCTCGTTGGCCTTCACCGCGGTCTGCCCGAGGTACTCGCCCACGAGGTCCGCCCGCTGCGCCTCCACCAGATGGTCGCCGCCGAGCAGCCCGAGGGCGTAGAAGACCCGGCCCAGGATCCGGGCGACCGTGGTCTTGCCCGTGCCGGACGGGCCGGAGAAGACGAAGTGCCGTTTCGGCGGCTGCACCGGAAGCCCCTGCCCCGCCCGCAGCCGCGCCATGTTCAACTGCGCGGACAGCGCCTTGACCTGGCGCTTCACCGGCTCCAGACCGACCATGCGCTCCAGCTCCGCGAGCGCCTCCTCCAGCAGTGCCGGGTCGGTGGGGCCCGGGGGGAGCACCGGGCCGGAGCCTCCGGAGCGCTCGCGCACCCCGGACCCGCCGAACGAGGGCGTCGGGGGAGGGGTGGGGTCGGGGTCGGTCAGCCGCAGGTCGCGGCCCTCCGTCCCGAAGAGCGGGTCCAGCGTGTCGGGGCCGTCGACGCTGTCCTGCCCGGCGCCGGCCAGGGTGATCGCGGCGAAATCCGCGGAGTCGTCGTAGTAGCCGTCGCCCTCGGCGATCGCCGCGAGCCGGGCGGAGGTGTCCATGAAAGCCGGGTCGACCCGGTGCACGGCCCGGTACAGGGGGAGCGCGGCGGCGCTGCGGCCCGTGCCCTCGCGGGCGCGCGCCAGCCAGTAGCGCAGCTCCTTGCGCTGCGGCTGTTCGCTGCGGCACCGCATCAGCGCCGCCGCCAGTAAAGGCTCCGCCTGCCCGTACATCTCGAGGCGCACCCGGGCCATGCCGCCGAACAGGCCCGCCTCGATGCCCAGCAGCGGGTCGTCGACGAGCGGGTCGGTGTGCCGGACCAGTTGCTCCCAGTCCTTGACGAGGTAGGCGCGGCAGGCGTGCAGGAAGCGTACCTGCGGGTCGGCGTCCACCGGGGGGAGCCCGGCGAGCGCGCGGTCCAGCTCGGGGACGTGCCGGCCGTCCAGCCAGTGCGAGGCGTGGGCGAGCAGCAGGTCGCGCGGGGTTTCCAGCACGGGCTGCACCCACCAGCCCAGCCAGTACCAGGAGTTGAGCGTGCGGTGGTGCCGGGTGCGCTGCTCGCCGAAGCGGTCGCGGTGGCGGAACATCCGCAGCAGGGCGGTCGTCGTGTCGATGCGCAGCGCGTGCAGTCCGAGCCAGCCGTCCGCCATCCCCGGGTCGATCCGTACGGCGGTCCGGAACTCCTCCTCCGCCTGCGGATAGGCGCCCATCGTGTAGGCGTCCACGCCTCGCAGCCAGGCGAGGTCGGCCGGGGCCTGCGGGCCCTGCGTGCCGAAGTCCATCACGTCCCCCACAAACCGTGCCCCCGTCGGTGTGCCGGCCGCCCCTCGGCCGCCGGCGCCCTGTGGCCGAACCGCTGTGCCGCGGACCGGAGTTGCAAGGTGCGCGAAGCTTCGTCGTCGGTCGCACCGAGGGCATCGTACCTGCGGGGGCGCGGTGTCCGCAGGGTGCGGAGGAGGCGAAACGGAGAAGGGAGGGGGCGCGTGGGCGGGGCACGGAAGGTGATCCTCACCGAGGGTGATCGTCATATGCCGCTGCGCGCCCGGAAAACGTGAAAAGGGCAGAACGAAGCCCCCGATCACGGGGGAACAACCGGGGGCTTCGCGTCTGCCGGCGGCTCCCGAAGGGCCGCACATTGAGAACGTAAGACCTGTACGGGCCCTGGGTCAAGCCGAGTTGGGGGACTGCGGCAACTTGTCCTGGACCGCCCTTCACAGGATCACCACATTGCCTACGACCCGTCACTTTCCGTGATCGAGAGTGGCGTCTCGCCCGTCCCGGCAGGCCCGGGAATCACCTCGTAGCCCTGCTGTCTCTGCCGTACCAACAGGTGTGCGAAGGGGCGCGAGGGGTCGGCGGCGAAGTGCGCGCGCTCCGCCCGCTCCCAGCCGTCCCAGAACTCCCGCTGCTCCTCGCCGTCCCGCGCCCGCCCTCGCGCCCAGGACTCCTCACGCGGCACGTCCATCCAGAGCAGCAGCGCCAGATGCGGGCGCAGTGCGGCGCGTCCGGCGCCGACGCCTTCGACCAGCACCACCGGCGCGGCGGGCAGCGGGCGCGGCGGTCCGGGGCGGCGGGCGCGCCAGTCGTAAGGGCGGTAGTGCGCGGTGGCGCCGCCGGAGAGCGGGCCGATCACCTCGTCGTGCAGCCGCGCCGTCCAGTCGAACAGTTCGTCGTGGCGGGCGATGTCGTCGAGGTGCAGCACCGGAGCGCGGCCGAGCCGGCCGGCCACCAGCCCGGCGAACGTCGACTTCCCGGACCCGGCGTGCCCGTCGACGGCGACGAGCCGCACCGGGCCGCACGAGGGGGGAAGCCGGCGGATGCGGGAGGCGAGCGGGTGAATGGCTGGCTCCCGGGGCTGTCGGGGAGATCGGACGGGAGCACTCTAGGCCCTGTCGCCCACCTGCGGCGCTTCCGCCATTGGTCCACTCCCATGTTGGTCGGCGCCGCACGGCCAGGATGCTGGCAGGACCCGCCCGGCTGCGTTCATAGTGGGGCGCACACCCGCTCCATCCGGCGGACGCACACCCGTCCGGCGGCCGTGCACCGGTCCCGTCCCGACTCCGAAAACCTGGGGGTCCCCCACCCATGAGCAGAGCCGAACTGCCGTCCCGCAGAACTCTTCTGGCCGCGGCGGTCGTCGCCGCCGTCACCGGAAGCGCGGCGACGGCGTCCGCGGCCGTCCCGGCCGCCGGCGCCACCCGGCCCGCGGCGCCCGGGCGGGCCGCCGCCCGCACCGTCGACAACCGCGCCTGGACCACGTACCCCGACTGGCGTTCCGGCACCGCCGTCGGCACCCGCCCCGTCGCCGGCCTCCGCCCCGGCCTGGTGATCGCCGAGGCGGCCGGCACCACGGACTACACCGACCCGCACACCGGCCGCACGGCCGCCTGGGAGTACGCGACCTGGACCTCGCCCGTCCACCGGCTCGCGGTCCCCTCCACCGAGGCGATCGCCTCCTGGAACGCGCACACCCCCGAGGGCACCTGGATCCAGGTCGAGCTGAAGGGCACGTACTCCGACGGCACGGACACCCCCTGGTACGTGATGGGCCGCTGGGCGGCCGGCGACGGCGACATCCGGCGCACCTCCGTGGACGACCAGGAGGACGGGAAGAGCAGCGTGTGGACGGACACGCTCGCCGTCGACGACGCCGCCTCGGGGCTGCGCATCGCCTCCGTCCGGCTGCGCCTCACCCTGTACCGCCGCCCCGGCACACGCCTCACCCCGACCGTGTGGCGCCTCGGCGTGATGGGCTCCGACGTGCCCGACCGGTTCACCGTCCCCGCCTCGAAGCCCGGGCTCGCCGAGGAACTCCTCGTCCCGCGTTACTCGCAGGAGACCCACAAGGGCCAGTACCCGGAGTACGACAACGGCGGCGAGGCCTGGTGCAGCCCCACCTCCTCGCAGATGATCATCGAGTACTGGGGCGGCCGGCTCACCCAGGAGCAGCTCTCCTGGGTCGACCCGGCGTACGCCGACCCGCAGATCTGCCACGCGGCCCGTCACACCTACGACTACCAGTACGCCGGGTGCGGCAACTGGCCGTTCAACGCGGCCTACGCGGCAACCTTCCCCGGCCTCCAGGGCGTGGTCACCCGGCTCCGGTCGCTGACCGACCTGGAGACGCTGATCGCGGCGGGCATCCCGGCCATCACCTCGCAGTCGTTCCTGAAGGAGGAGCTGACGGGGGCGGGCTACGGCACCTCCGGGCATCTGATGACGGTGATCGGCTTCACCGCCGACGGCGACGTGATCGCCAACGACCCCGCCTCGGACGACAACAAGGCCGTGCGCCGGATCTACAAGCGGCGCGAGTGGGAAAACATCTGGCTGAGGACCAAGCGGTACAACGCCTCCGGGAAGGTCGTCTCCGGCACCGGCGGCGTCTGCTACCTGTACTTCCCGGCGCGCCCGACCCCCGGCCAGCGCAAGGCGCTGGCAGCCGTGGGCGTGCGCTGAGCCCACGCGCGCGGCGGGCCCCGGCCGCCACCGTGGCCCGCCGCGCGCGAGCAACATCGGGGCCTGCCGTGTGCGAGCAACATCGGGGCCTGCCGTGTGAGCAACATCTCGGCGGTGTCCGCCGTTTCCGGTGGCAAGGTGGACGACATCGCTTGGGGGGGATCCACGCACAACCGAGGACCAGGTAGAAGCCATGAGCGCCGACGCAGCCACCGTCACCCGTGCCCGTACCGGCGGACCCCGTGAGGACGGTCCGAAGATCCTCGAGCACGTCCTGGGCTGGACCCTCGTCGTGGTCCTCGCGATGCTGGTGACGCAGCTGGGACTGCTGTAGTCCCGGGGGACGAACGGCCCTGCCGCGGTGCGGGCCGACCTGCCATACTCCTGCGGGACCGTCCCGCCCCCGCAGGAGACCTGGGCCGACATTGAACATCAGCCAGCAGTCCGCCGTGCCTCCGTCGACCCGCGGCACCCGGCGAGCGTCGGCCCGTCGCGCCGAACTCATCGCCATCGGACGCCGCTTGTTCGCCGACCGGTCCTACGACGCGCTGTCGATGGACGACATCGCACGCCAGGCGCGGGTCGCCAAGGGACTGATCTACTACTACTTCCACTCCAAGCGCGGCTACTACCTGGCCATCATCGAGGACTCGGTGACCGGCCTGGTCACGATGGCGGCGAGCGGCGACGAACTGCCGCCCGTGGAGCGGGTGCAGCGCACCATCGACAGCTACCTGCGCTACGCGGAGCACAACCAGGCCGCCTACCGCGCGATCGTGAGCGGCGGCGTGGGCTTCGACGCCGAGGTGCACGCCATCCGTGACGGGGTGCGGGAGGCGATCGTCGCGACCATAGCCGAGGGCGCCTACGGCCGCTCCGACGTCGCCCCGGTGGCCCGGATGGGGCTGCTGGCCTGGGTGTGCAGCGTGGAGGGCGCGGTGCTGGCCTGGATCGACCGCCCCGACCTGTCCCGCGAGACGATGTGCGAGCTGCTGGTGAAGACGCTCGGCGGGGCGATGCGCGCGATCGAGGAACTCGACCCCGCCCACCCGGCCCCCGGGCCCGCGCGCCGCGACGGCTGACGCGGAGGCGGGCCGCCGGGGGACGCGCGCGGGGCGGGAGTCCCCCCGTGGAACCCCCGCCCCGCGCCTGCGGCGTCCGTCGGTTACCGGATGGCCTTGATCAGCTCACCGTTCGCGGTGTCGCCGCTGAGCTCCCAGAAGAACGTGCCGCCCAGTCCCTGCTGGTTCTTCCACTCCGTCTTGGAGGCGACGGTCTCCGGGGTGTCGTAGCTCCACCACTGGTCGCCGCACTTGGCGTAGGCGGTGCCGCCGACCGTGCCGGTCGCGGGGCACCTGTCCTTCAGCACCTTGTAGTCGTCGATCCCCGCCTCGTACGTGCCCGGCGCGGGACCGGTCGCGGTGCCGCCCGGCTCCGCCTGCGTGACGCCGGTCCAGCCGCGGCCGTAGAAGCCGATGCCGAGCAGCAGCTTGTCCGCGGGGACGCCGAGACCGGTCAGCTTCGCGATGGTGGCGGCGCTGTTGTACTCCGCCTTCGGGATGCCGTCGTACGAGGTCAGCGGTGAGTGCGGGGCGGTCGGCCCGGCGGTGTCCCAGGCGCCGAAGAAGTCGTACGTCATCGGGTTGTACCAGTCGACGTACTGGGCGGCGCCGGCGTAGTCGGCCGCGTCGATCTTGCCGCCGTCGGTGGCGTCCGCAGGGATGGCGGCGGTGACCAGGCGGTCGGGGCCGAACGTGGAGCGCAGCGCCGCCATCAGCTCGCGGTAGGCGTCACGGCCGCTGGTGTCGCAGGTGGCGCCGCAGGCGTTCGGGTACTCCCAGTCGATGTCGATGCCGTCGAAGACGCCGGCCCAGCGCGGGTCCTCCACCAGGTCGAGGCAGGACTGCGCGAAGGCGGCCGGGTTCTTCGCGGCCTCGCCGAAGCCGCCGGACCAGGTCCAGCCGCCGAAGGACCAGATCACCTTGAGGTCGGGGTGCTTCTCCTTGAGCTTCCGCAGCTGGTTGAAGGTGCCGCGCAGCGACTGGTCCCAGGTGTCGGCAGTCCCGTCGACGGACTCCTCGGCGGTGTAGGCGCGGTCGGTGGCCGCGTAGGCGTCGCCGATGGCGCACTTGCCGCCGGTGACGTTGCCGAAGGCGTAGTTGATGTGGGTGAGCCGGTCCGCGGAGCCGGACGTCTCGATGTTCTTGACGTAGTACTTCCGGTCGTAGGTGCCCCATTCGGTGAAGTAGCCGACGACCTTGGAACCTGCGGCGGCCTCCTGAGCCGAGGTCGCCGCGGTGGCGGCCGAGGCGCCTGTGCCGGCGAGCAGTCCGGCGCCGAGCACGGCGGTACAGGCGGCGGACACGAGCGCCCGCAGCGTGCGGGGGCGGTGGGGGGATGGCATCCGGTGTCTCCTCGTGGGGGAGGGGAGAGCCGCGTTGCTTGGCATGAACGCGGTGACTCGGGGTTGGAGCGAAACCCTAGAAGGACTAGACCAGTTGGTCAATGGTGCGGACCAATGTGATCGCGGAGGGGGCACCGTAAGGTGTCGCGAAGTAAGCGGTCGTTAACTGGTGACGCGATGCCGCCGATCGGGCATACTCACAGCGCACAGCCGCTGGTCAGCAGCTTCCGTGACCCGGGAGTGCGAGCATCGGCCCGACACCGGAACGACCCCGGCGGAGCCGCCTCCACCCAAGGCGCACGCCGTGTGCCCCAACAGGGAGGAGAGCGACGCCATGCCCGACCGCGCCCCGCAGCCGGTGGACCGGCTACTGCCCACGGACGAGGCCCGGGACCTGCTCACGCTCGTCCGCGACATCGCGCAGCGCGAGGTCGCCCCCAGGGCCGCCGAGGAGGAGGAAGCAGGCCGCTTCCCGCGCGAGCTGTTCACCCTGTTGTCCGAGTCCGGCCTGCTCGGCCTGCCCTACGACTCCGACCACGGTGGCGGCGACCAGCCCTACGAGGTCTACCTCCAGGTCCTGGAGGAGCTGGCCCGCGCCCGCCTCACCGTCGCCCTCGGCGTCAGCGTGCACACCCTTGCCACCTATCCGCTCGCCGCCTACGGCACCAAGGAGCAGCACGCCGAGCACCTGCCGGCCATGCTCGGCGGCGGACTGCTCGGCGGCTACTGCCTCTCCGAGCCCTCCTCCGGCTCCGACGCCGCCTCCTTGCGCACCCGTGCGGTCCGTGACGGCGACGAATGGGTCATCGACGGCACCAAGGCGTGGATCACCCACGGCGGCGTCGCCGACTTCTACACGGTCATGGCGCGGACCGGCGGCGAGGGGGCGCGCGGCATCAGCGCGTTCCTGGTGCCCGGGGACGCAGACGGGATCAGTGCCGCCGCCCCCGAGAAGAAGATGGGCATGAAGGGCTCGCCCACCGCCCAGGTCCACTTCGACGGCGTCCGGGTCCCCGACGCGCGCCGCATCGGCGACGAGGGGCAGGGCTTCGCCATCGCCCTGTCGGCGCTGGACGGCGGACGGCTCGGCATCGCCGCGTGCGCCATCGGCGTGGCCCAGGCGGCGCTCGACGAGGCCGTGGGCTACGCCACCGAGCGGCGCCAGTTCGGCAGGCCGATCGCCGACTTCCAGGGGCTGCGCTTCATGCTCGCCGACATGGCCACCCAGATCGAGGCCGGACGCGCGCTGTACCTGGCGGCGGCCCGGCTGCGCGACGTGGGCCGGCCGTTCGGCCGACAGGCCGCCATGGCGAAACTGCACTGCACCGACGCCGCGATGAGGGTCACCACCGACGCCGTGCAGATCCTCGGCGGCTACGGCTACACCGCCGACTTCCCCACCGAGCGCTACATGCGCGAGGCGAAGGTGCTGCAGATCGTCGAGGGCACCAACCAGATCCAGCGCATGGTCATCGCCCGGCACCTCGCGGGGCCGGAGACGCGCTGAACCGGCCGAAGCCCCGCCAGGGCTCGGCGAGCCGGGCCCACTCCGGGTCGTGCCGCCCCGGCACCGTGCGGCCCCGGTCCGTCCACGTCCGCATCATCTCGCGGTAGATCGGCGGGTCCGGGAGCTGCGGCGGCGGGACGGCCACGGCCGCCTCGACGGGCGGCGGCACGAACACGTGGCGCTGACGCCCGGTCGTCGAGTACGTGGGGGTCGTCATGCCCGGCCAACGCGCGAACGGGCGGCCGGGTCACCACCGTGCCGAATAGAGCGTGCGTTCAGCGATGCCCCGTGCGGCGGACACCGGCGGGGCGAGATGGCGAAGGGGCGGGGCGGCCGACGGCGAGGGTGGCGGCGCTGCGCCACCCTCGGGCCGGTCCGCGCTCAGGCGGCGTCGCGCCGCATCACCGGGAACCGGATCGGACGTGATCCCGGTCCGCCGACGTGGGAGAAGGGCTGGGTCCGCCAGTCGAGCCCCTGCGGGAGCGTCAGCAGCAGCGCCGTGTCCTGCTCCTGGGGCGTGACGGTCTCGTCCGCGGGCCGGGCCTCGGACGCCCGGCGGCCCGTGCCGGGGCAGACCGTGAGCCCGAACGGGTTCCACGGCGAGGCGCACAGGGCGTGCTCCGGCAGGATCTCCTCGTCCGCCAGGAGGGCGATGGGCTGCGAGCAGTCCGGGCACACGACCCGGAACATCTCGAAGGTGTCGTACGCGTCGTCGTCGTCCGGGGTTCCGGGTTCGACGTACTCCGGCTCGGGCGCGACGACGGGCTGCTGCCGCTTGGACGTGGTACGACCAGGGCGCTTAAGACTCTGCATTGGGTTCTCCCCCTCGGGCTGGGCCGTTCAGGCACTGCGGCCTCGACCACAGCAAGCACTTCCCGCCACCCCGGGGGGGTAATCACGAGAACATCACGGAGACGGCGCAAGGTGTGTGGTCTTCGTCACATGCCGCTCGCAGGTGCGGTCCGCGGCCGTCGCGCACGGCCGTTCCGGTATCCGAGGCGATCAAGTGCCCTGTAGGTTCAACCCCATGGAGGAGCTGGACCGACAGATCGTGCAGCTGCTCGTCAAGGACGGGCGGATGAGCTACACGGACCTGGGCAAGGCCACGGGCCTGTCCACGTCGGCCGTGCACCAGAGGGTGCGACGGCTGGAGCAGCGCGGCGTCATCCGCGGCTACGCGGCGGTGGTCGACCCGGAGGCGGTCGGCCTGCCCATGACCGCGTTCATCTCGGTCAAGCCGTTCGACCCCAGCGCCCCCGACGACATCGCGGACCGCCTGGCGGGCGTCCCGGAGATCGAGGCGTGCCACAGCGTCGCGGGCGACGAGAACTACATCCTCAAGGTCCGCGTGGCGACCCCGCACGAACTGGAGGAACTCCTCGCGAGGCTGCGCTCCTTGGCCGGGGTCTCCACCCGCACGACGGTGGTCCTGTCGACACCGTACGAGGCGCGGCCGCCGCGTATCTGAGGGGCACGCGGTTGCGTGCCGCGCGCCCGGGACACCCCCGGTGGGACCTGCGTGCCGGAGTGCGTGCGCGGCGCGCGAGACTAAGGGCATGAGTGAACGTACCGCCACGCCGCCCACCGTCCTGCTCCGCCGTGGAGAGGTGCACAGCCCCGCCGACCCCTTCGCCACCGCGATGGTCGTCGAGCGCGGCCAGGTCGCCTGGGTGGGGTCCGAGGGCGCGGCCGACGCCTTCGCGGACGGGGTCGACGAGGTGGTCGACCTCGACGGGGCGCTGGTCACCCCGGCGTTCACCGACGCGCACGTCCACACCACCGCCACCGGCCTCGCCCTCACCGGCCTGGACCTGTCCACCGCGGCCTCGCTGGAGGACGCCCTCGCCCGGGTGCGGGAGTTCGCCGCCGCCCGCCCCGACGACCGGGTGCTCCTCGGGCACGGCTGGGACGCAGCCCGCTGGCCCGGCGGCCGGCCCCCGACGCGCGCGGAGCTCGACGAGGCCACCGCAGGGCGCCCGCTCTACCTGAGCCGCATCGACGTGCACTCCGCCGTCGTCTCCACCGCGCTGCTCGACCTCCTCGCGGGGGGCGTGACCCGCGAGGACCGCCCCCTCACCGGCGACGACCACCACGCGGTGCGCGCCGCCGCCCTGGGCGCCGTCACACCCGCCCAGCGCACCGCCGCCCAGCGCGCCGCGCTCGCCCACGCGGCGTCCCTCGGCATCGGCACCGTGCACGAGTGCGGCGGCCCCGAGATCTCCTCCGAGGACGACTTCACCGGCCTGCTGCACCTCGCCCGCGAGGAGTCCGGACCCCGTGTCGTCGGCTACTGGGCCGAGCAGGACGTCGCCAAGGCCCGCGACCTGGGAGCGCTCGGCGCGGCGGGCGACCTCTTCGCCGACGGCGCCCTCGGCTCGCACACGGCCTGCCTGCACGACCCGTACGCCGACGCCGCCCACACCGGCACCGCGCACCTCGACGCGGACGCGGTCGCCGCCCATGTCGTCGCCTGCACCGAGGCGGGCCTCCAGGCGGGCTTCCACGCCATCGGCGACGCCGCCGTGAGCACCGTCGTGGACGGTGTCCGCGCGGCGGCGGAGAAGCTCGGTCTCGCCCGCGTGCGCGCGGCCCGGCACCGCGTGGAGCACGCCGAGATGGTCACCCCTGAGACGATCGGGGCGTTCGCCGAGCTCGGCCTCACGGCCTCCGTCCAGCCCGCCTTCGACGCGTTGTGGGGCGGCGAGGACGGCATGTACGCCCAGCGCCTCGGCGCGGAGCGCGCCCGCACGCTCAACCCGTTCGCCGCACTGCTGCGGGCCGGCGTGCCGCTCGCCTTCGGCTCCGACAGCCCGGTCACCCCGCTCGACCCCTGGGGCACCGTGCGTGCGGCTGCCTTCCACCGCACCTCCGAGCACCGCGTCTCCGTCCGTGCCGCCTTCACCGCCCACACCCGCGGCGGCTGGCGGGCCACCGGACGGGACGACGCGGGCGTCCTGGTGCCCGGCGCCCCCGCCGACTACGCCGTCTGGCGCACCGGCGAACTCGTCGTCCAGGCGCCCGACGACCGGGTGGCCCGCTGGTCCACCGACCCTAGGTCCGGAACCCCTGGCCTGCCCGACCTCACCCCCGGCCGTGACCTGCCCGTCTGTCTCCGCACGGTGGTCGGCGGCCGCACCGTCTTCGTACGGCCGGGCGAGTGATCTGCGCGGGCGGCGCGGTGGTCGATCATGCACCGCGCCCCCGTGGCGCGACCTGCGCATCCTCGTCTCTGACCAGGCGTTTGAACCACACTGCGCAGGTGGGACGACTGTTGACAGGCGGCCGCAGAGGGCCGGTAGGTTCGGCCGGGTCCACCACCGGACGCCCGACCGGAGACCGTCCGGCCACTCGGGCCGGCGCCGCTGGGTCAGGGACGGTGTGCCGCACCGGGGCACCGTCGCTGGGAGCCAGGCTCAGCGCGGCGCGGGGCCGAGGGACGTGTCCGACGGCCGGGGAGGTGCGACCCCGGGTGGGGCCCGGGCGCTCAGTAGACAACGGCTCCAGGTGATCCGCAGCCGGCGGGTCCCGGGCCGGCCCGAAGGGCGCCGGGCCCCCACCCGCCGTCCGCGCGCACCCGGTGGAAGAAGATGTGCCTACCCGATGATCGGGAAACGACACCACCGTATGTACGTCCTGTCACGTCACGGCAGGCCGTGCACACTAAGGTGGGTTCCTGCGCACAGGACATGAAGGGGCAGCAGTGAACGACGGCGGCGGGACCCTCGCGGCAGGATCCCAGGGGCGGAAATTCGGCCCGCTCGGTACGGCTTTGGTGATCATCCCCACGTTCAACGAGGCGGAGAACATCAAGGCGATCGTCGGACGCGTGCGCAAGGCCGTTCCCGAGGCGCACGTCCTCGTGGCCGACGACAACAGCCCCGACGGCACCGGCAAGCTCGCCGACGAACTGGCCGCCGGGGACCACCACGTCCAGGTGCTGCACCGCAAGGGCAAGGAAGGCCTCGGCGCCGCCTACCTGGCGGGCTTCCGCTGGGGCATGGAGCACGGCTACGGCGTACTGATCGAGATGGACGCCGACGGCTCCCACCAGCCCGAGGAACTGCCCCGGCTGCTCACCGCCCTCAAGGGCGCCGACCTGGTGCTCGGCTCGCGCTGGGTGCCCGGCGGTCGGGTGGTCAACTGGCCGAAGTCCCGCGAGTTCATCTCCCGCGGCGGCAGCCTCTACTCGCGCATGGCGCTCGACCTGCCGCTGCGGGACATCACCGGCGGCTTCCGCGCGTTCCGCCGCGAGACGCTGGAGGGCCTCGGCCTGGAGGAGGTCGCCTCCCAGGGCTACTGCTTCCAGGTCGACCTCGCCCGCCGCGCGGTGAAGGCCGGCTACCACGTCGTCGAGGTGCCCATCACCTTCGTGGAGCGCGAGCTCGGCGACTCCAAGATGAGCAAGGACATCCTCGTCGAGGCGCTGTGGCGGGTCACCGCCTGGGGTGTGGGGGAGAGGGTCGGCAAGGTTCTCGGTCGCGCCGAAGACAACAAGCCCGGCCGGCCCCGCGCCGGGAAGGGCGTCCCGGTCAAGGAGACGACGGCGGACGCAGGGCGCTCCGAGCGCTCCGAGCCGTAGACCCGGGCTGCGGGACCACCGGACCACGGGCCCGCTTATCCCGTGCTGAGCAGGACCCAGGCACACTGGGAGTATGACGACTGGTGCTCAGAGCCCGTACCCCGCCCGGCCCCGGCGCTCCCGGCTGCGCACGTGGCTGCCGCTCGGCGTCGCCGCATGGCTCGTACTGGAGATCTGGCTGCTGACCCTCGTCGCCGGCGCGTCCAGCGGCCTGGTGGTCTTCCTGATCCTGCTGTCCGGCATCGTCCTCGGCTCGTACGTGATCAAGCGGGCCGGCCGCCGCGCCTTCAGGAACCTCACCGAGACCGTGCAACAGCAGCAGAGCGGCGGACCGGTGACCCCGGGCGCCCGGTCCGGCAGCGAGGGCAACGGGCTGACGATGCTGGGCGGTCTGCTGATCGTCCTGCCGGGTCTGATCTCCGACGCGCTGGGGCTGCTCCTGTTGGTGCCGCCGGTCCAGAAGGCCGTCAGCCGCTACGCGGAGCGCACCTTCGAGCGCAAGCTCCGCGAGGCCGCCGCGCAGAGCCCGCTGGGGGACGCCTTCACCCAGGCCCGTATGCGCCGCCCTGACGGCAAGGTGGTCCAGGGAGAGGTCATCAGGGACGAGCCCGGCAGCGGCAGCCCGGAGGGACCGCGGCCACCGTTGACCAAGTAGGGCAGGCCCGGACGTGTCCGGGCACGCAGACAGGACCGAGGGCGCCGTACGTGTACGGCGCCCTCGGTCCTGTCTCTGTGCGTTCGGGCGGGCTCCCGCCGGGATCAGGCCGACTTGCGGCTGTCCCGCGGATGCACCGCGATGTTCATCGCACCGGACCGCAGAACGGCGAGACGCTCCTCGAGGACCTCTTCGAGCTCCTCACGGGTGCGCCGCTCCATCAGCATGTCCCAGTGCGTACGCGCAGGCTTGGCCTTCTTCTCCTCCGGACCGTCTCCGTCCACCAGGAGTGCCTGGGCACCGCAGACCTTGCACTCCCACTCCGGCGGGATCTCCGCCTCGACCGAGAAGGGCATCTCGAAGCGGTGCCCCTTCTCGCATGCGTACTCCACGGCCTGGCGCGGGGCCAAGTCGATGCCGCGGTCCGTCTCGTAGCTGGTCACCACGAGGCGCGTGCCGCGAAGAGCTCGCTCACTCATGAATCGTGCCTCCCGGGCTTGTCGCCCACAGGACAGGTGTCGCTGTCGTCGTCATCCGGTCAACGTCCGGTCGGCGGTAAAGATTCCCGGTCGGAGATCCGTTCCGGGTCATGTGTCGCCGTCGTGGCCGCAGCCCTTGTCAACCAGTGCAGTACCCACCGACGCCCGGTTTGTCACATCTAGTCACAGATGTCACACAGCGGTTCGGCATCTTTGACGCGCAGTAACGGTACGCCTGGCAGGCCAAACGCGTACACTACCGCCCTTTCGCGCCGAACGCTAAATCCGCTGGGGCACCGGGTTGCCCGCGTCGGCTATCGCCCTGTGTACGGGTACCCGCGCGAGCAGGACGAATCCCAGGACGAAGAAGCCCACCAGCGAGAGGATCGCGTCCCGGTAGCTGCCGGTCAGCTGGTACGTCAGACCGAACAGCAGCGGCCCGAGCCAGCTGAGCCCCCGGTCGCTGATCTCGTACGCCGAGAAGTACTCGGCCTCCTTGCCGGGAGGGACCAGATGGGAGAAGAGGGAGCGGGACAGGGCCTGGCTGCCGCCGAGGACCAGGCCGATCCCGGCGGCCAGCACGAAGAACCACTCCGGCGCGCCGGCCGGCAGGAAGTACCCGGCGGCCAGCGTCAGCGTCCAGGCGACCAGCGAGCCGAGGATCGTGCGCTTCGCGCCGTACCGCCGGGCCAGCCGGCCCAGCAGCAGCGCGCCGGCCACCGCCAGCACCTGGACCAGCAGCACGGCCACGATCAGCGTCGACTGCCCGAGCCCGAGCTCCTTCGAGCCGTACACGGATGCCTGGGAGATCACCGTCTGGATGCCGTCGTTGTAGACCAGGTAGGCCAGCAGGAAGGCGAGCGTCAGCGGGTGCCGGCGCATGTCGCGGATCGTCGCCGCCAGCTGCCGGAACCCCGGCAGGGCCGCCTCACGCGCGGGCGTTCGGCGGTCCCGCAGCCGGCGCAGGGGTATCAGTGCGAACGCGCCCCACCACAGCCCGGCCGACGCCAGGCAGATGCGCACCGCCATGCCCTCGGACACGCCGAAACTGTCGTGCCCCGTGTAGAGGACGAGGTTCCCCACCAGGACCAGCGCGCCCGCCGCGTAGCCGAAGGCCCAGCCGCGCGAGGAGACGGCGTCGCGCTCCTCCGGCCGCGCGATCTGCGGCAGGTACGAGTTGTAGAGCATCATCGCGACCGACTGCGCGGCGTTCGCCACCACGAGCAGCAGACCGCCCAGCAGATAGCGGTCGCCGTCGAGGAAGAACATCCCCGCGGTGGCGGCGGCGCCGGTGTACGCGGCCGCCGCGAGCAGCGGCTTCTTGCGCCCGGTGCGGTCGGCGGCAGCCCCCACCAGCGGCATCACCAGCACCGCCACCACCACCGACAGGGACACGGCGTACGCGAAGAAGGAGCCCGCGCGCACCGGTACGCCCAGCGGGTGCACGAACCCGTCCGCGTCCGCCGCGGCCTCGGCGACCGTGGTCAGGTAGGGGCCGAGGAACACGGTGACGACGGTCGTGGAGTAGACCGAACAGGCCCAGTCGTAGAAGTACCAGCCGCGCTGCTCCCGCCGCCGTCCGGCGCTGTCGTCCGCCGCCGGTGACCGCACGGTGTCGGTGTCCACCCGTGCCCTCGCTTCCCCGTGAGCGCGCCGGGCGACGGGGGCTGCGGGGGTCTCAGACCCAGGTGCCGCGGTCCTCCATGACCTTGCGCAGTGTGTCGATGTGATCGGTCATGATGCCATCCACTCCGAGGTCGAGGAGCCGGTGCATGCGTTGCGGTTCGTTCACGGTCCACACGTGGACCTGGAGCCCGCGCGCGTGGGCCGTCCGCACGAGCCGCTCGTCGACCACGCGGACGCCCGACTGCTCCTCGGGCACCTGGGCGGCGACGGCCGACCGGCGCAGCGGGGCCGGCAGCCCCCAGGACCGCAGCCGCAGACCGAGCACGCCCCGGGTGCCGAACGACGTGGCGAGCCGGGGCCCGGCCAGCCGCTGGGCGCGCACCACGCGCGCCTCCGAGAACGACCCGACGCAGATCCGGTCCCAGGCTCCGGTGCGCTCGACCAGGTCCAGCAGGGGGAGCAGCGCCGGTTCGGCCTTCACGTCCACGTTCCAGCGGACCTCGGGGAAGGTCTCCAGCAGTTCCTCGAACAGCGGGACCGGCTCCTGGCCGGCCACCCGCGCCCGCGCCACCTCCGCCCACGGCAGGTCGGCGATGCGGCCCGCTCCGTCCGTCACCCGGTCCAGGGTGGAGTCATGGAAGGCGACGAGCCGGCCGTCGCGCGTCGCGTGGACGTCGGTCTCGATGTACCGGTAGCCCGACTCGACGGCGCTCCGGAACTGCCGGACGGTGTTCTCGAGGCCGTCCGCGGCCCCGCCCCGGTGGGCGAAGGCGAGCGGTCCGGGGTGGTCGAGGTAGGGATGGCGTAGACGACGGTGCTGCCCTCGCCGGGTCCGGGGACGGCGAAGACGCGCAGGAACAGCTGGGCGAGCGGGCCGATGGCCACCGCGTACAGCACGGTGCCGACGCCGACCGTGCCCCCCAGTACGAAGCCGGTGACCACCACGGTGATCTCGATGGCCGTGCGGACCAGACGCACCGACACCCCTGTGCGCTGGTGCAGGCCCGTCATCAGGCCGTCGCGCGGGCCCGGACCGAACCGGGCCGCGATGTACAGTCCGGTCGCCGCGCCGTTCAGCACGATCCCCGACGCCATCAGCGCCACGCGTACGCCCATGCCGTGCGCGTCCGGCAGCACGGCCAGGGTCGCGTCCATGGCCACGCCGATCACCAGCACGTTGGAGACCGTGCCGAGCCCCGGCCGCTGCCGCAGCGGGATCCACAGCAGCAGGACCAGCGCGCCCAGCGCGGTCAGCACCACGCCCATGGACAGGCCGGTCCGCTCGGACAGGCCCTGGTGCAGGACGTTCCACGGCTCGAGCCCGAGCCCGGACCGCACCAGCAGCGCCGAACTCGCTCCGTACAGGGCCAGGCCCGCGTAGAGCTGGAACAGCCGCCGCACGACATGGCGCTCGCCGAGCGCGCTTCTGGCCAAGAGGTGCCCCCTGATGGTGAAAGTGGACCGTCGCGTGCCACCCTGGAGTCTGACTGGTCATGTCATCCATGGCCAATCCGGGGAAGGTGGACTGATTCGAATGGCGCAGTGGACTTCCGCAGTGGGCGCCGCCCAGCTGGCGCGGCTGCTCGGCTCCCAGCAGGACCGCCCGGCAGGGCCCGGCACCCGGCGGCCGCCCGCCTACCGCGCCCTCGCCGACGGCGTCCGGCTGCTGGTGCTCGAAGGGCGCGTGCCGGTCGCCGCGCGGCTGCCCGCCGAGCGGGAACTCGCCCTCGCCCTGTCCGTGAGCCGCACCACCGTCGCGGCCGCCTACGAGGCGCTGCGCGGCGAGGGCTTCCTCGAGTCACGGCGCGGCGCGGGAAGCTGGACCGCCGTCCCGGCAGGCAATCCGGTGCCGGCGCGGGGCCTGGAGCCGCTGCCGCCCGAGGCGCTGGGCTCGATGATCGACCTGGGCTGCGCCGCCCTGCCCGCCCCGGAGCCGTGGCTCACCCGCGCCGTCCAGGGTGCGCTGGAGGAACTGCCGCCGTACGCGCACACCCACGGCGACTACCCGGCCGGGCTGCCCGCCCTGCGTGCGATGATCGCCGACCGCTACTCCCGGCGGGGCATCGCCACCATGCCCGAGCAGATCATGGTCACCACCGGTGCGATGGGCGCCATCGACGCGATCTGCCATCTCTTCGGCGGACGCGGCGAGCGCATCGCCGTCGAGTCGCCCTCCTACGCCAACATCCTCCAGCTGATGCGGGAGGCCGGCGCGCGGCTCGTCCCCGTCGCGATGGCCGAGGGGCTGACGGGGTGGGACCTCGACCGCTGGCGCCAGGTGCTGCGCGAGGCCGCGCCGAGGATCGCCTACGTCGTCGCCGACTTCCACAACCCGACCGGCGCGCTCGCCGACGACGACCAGCGGCGCCGGCTCGTCGACGCGGCCCGCTCGGCGGGGACGGTGCTCGTCGCCGACGAGACGATGAGCGAGCTGTGGCTCGACGAGGACGTGGACATGCCGCGGCCGGTGTGCGCGTTCGACCCCGCCGGGTCGACGGTGATCACGGTCGGCTCGGCGAGCAAGGCGTTCTGGGCCGGGATGCGGATCGGGTGGGTGCGGGCCGCGCCGGACGTGATCCGCAGCCTGGTCGCCGCGCGGGCGTATGCCGATCTGGGGACGCCGGTGCTGGAGCAGCTGGCCGTGAACTGGCTGTTCGGCACGGGCGGCTGGGAGGAGGCGGTGGAGCTGCGCCGCGTGCAGGCCCGGCAGAACCGGGACGAACTGGTGAGCGCGGTACGGCGGGAACTGCCCGGCTGGGAGTTCGAGGTGCCCCGCGGGGGTCTCACCCTCTGGGTCCGCACGGGCGGCCTGTCCGGGTCCCGGCTCGCGGAGGCGGGGGAGCGGGTGGGGGTACGTGTGCCGTCCGGGCCCCGCTTCGGGGTGGACGGCGCCTTCGAGGGCTACGTCCGGCTGCCGTTCACGGTGGGAGGCGCGGTCGCGGAGGAGGCGGCGGTACGCCTGGCGGCGGCGGCGCGGATCGTGGAAACGGGCGGAACGACGGGCGGGGAGGACCCGCGCACGTTCGTCGCGTAAGGGCGACGCCTTCAGGGGGCGCGGAAAGCCGAGCGCTCAGCGCTCCAATGCCCGCAGCCGGGCGCCCCTTCAGGGGCGCGGGGAACTGCGCGCTCAGCGCTCGACGGGCCGCGCTCGGTGTACGAGGCTGCGAGGCACCCCGAGCCGCGGGTACGGCGCCTTCGGCGGGGGCGCCGGGAGGGTGCCGCCTGCGCCGACCCGTGCCGCCCCAAGGGGCACGAGTGCCCGCAGCCGGGCGCCCCTTCAGGGGCGGCGGGGAACTGCGCGCTCAGCGCTCGACGGGCCGCGCTCGGTGTACGAGGCTGCGAGGCACCCCGTGAGCCGCGGGTGCGGCGCCTTCGGCGGGGCCCGCCTGCGCCCACCCTCCTCCACTCGCGGCTTCGCTCGAGCGGGGGCCCCCATCGTCCCAAGCGGTACGACTGCCCGCAGCCGGCGGCGGAATCACGCCCTCGCCTCAGGACGACGACTCCGCCACCGCCGCGCCCTCCGGAGCCGCCGGCTCCGATACCTCCACCTCCGGCACCAGCCCGGCCGCCGCAGCGACCTTCTCCGTCGCCGCCTTGTCCAACCGCACAGCCTCCGGCACCGGACCCGGCTCCTCGTCCGCCGGCGTCGTGCGGGGAGGAAGGAGGTCGAGGACGGCCTGGCGGTGCGCCTCGCTGGTCGCGTCGTCGTACGGGTCCGGCGTCGCCGGCACCTGGAGCCGGTGGACAGGCCCGCTGCCCAGCCGCGCGTACCCGCGGCCGGACGGCATCTGATCCACCGGCGTGGTGTGCGGCGGCGCGCCCAGCACGGTCTCCAGCTGCTCCGCCGTGGCGGGGCCGAGAACGACACGCGCGCGCGTGTGCTGCCGCACCGGTGCCGCCAAGGCGTCGAGCCCGTCGAACTGCTCCGCGACCACCACGGTCACGTTCGCCGCCCGCCCGTGCCGCAACGGGGCCATCAGCAGGGCCTGCGGATCGGTGCCGTCGTCGTCCGCCGCCGCCAGATGGGTGAAGACGCTCGGCCGGTCGAGCAGCAGCCACAACGGCCGCTTGGTGTCCTCGGGCGGCGGGTCACCCGCCTGGTGCGCCTTGCTCGCCGCGGCCAGCCGCCGTTCCGTCTCGGCGGCAGCCCACTCCAGACTGGTCACCGCCCCCGACAGGGCGCACTCGACGGCCAGCACACCGTCCCGCCCGGTGAGGCAGGCGTACTCACCGGTCCCGCCGCCGTCGACGATCACCACGTCGCCGTGGTGCAGCGCCTGGAGGGCGATGGACCGCAGCAGCGTCGAGGTGCCGCTGCCCGGCTGGCCGACGGCGAGCAGATGCGGCTCGGTGGAGCGGACGCCGGTGCGCCATACGACCGGTGGGACGTCGGTCCGCTCCTCGCCGTGCGCGCCGTGGGTCAGCGGCAGCGTCCGCTGCACGCGCGTGGGGTCGGTGAAGCCGAGCACCGTCTCGCCGGGAGCCGTGACGAACGGCTGTGCGGCGATGTCGGTGGGCAGCGGGGCGAGGACGCGGACGGCGAGCTGGTTGGCCTCCTCGTCCCACGAGAAGTGGTACTCCCGGCCGCGTCCGCACTTGGCGCCGAGCAGGTGCTCGATCCGCGCCCGGGACGCGGGCTCGGCGTCGGTGAAGTAGGCCGGGTAGGAGATCAGCAGGTGCGCGAGACGGCCGTCGCCGTCGAACTCGTACTCGGAGAAGACCTTCCCCCAGTCCCCGCCACGGGCGTACAGAGGCTCGGGGTCGTCGCCGGCCGAGAAGTACGGCACGAGCGCCTCGTACAGGGACTTCAGGCGCTGCAGCTGGCCGGGGGCCGGTCCGGCGGGGGCCGCGGGCGTGCGGTCCCGGCCGTGCCAGGCCGCCGCCGCCATCAGGGCGACGACGGCGAGCAGCGGACCGTACGGCGCGAGCGCCACGGCCAGCAGCACCGCCGCCACACCGAAGAGCAGCGCGCCGCGCCGGTCCTTGGGCGTGTCGACCCACCTGCGCCGTCCGGCCGAGGCCAGTCGGCGCAGCCCGCGCGTGATGGTGATCAGCGGGTGGAGGACGTCCGTGGCGCTGTCGGCCGCCGTCCTGGCCAGCTCCCGGCTCCGGGCGAGCTGGGCGCTGCCGTTGCTGAGGATGCGGGGAAGGGGACGCCGGGCCACTACTGTCTCCAGAGGGTGCGTGCGGGCGGGCGGGGCGTGGTCGGCCGGGTCAGAACTTGAACCCGCCCAGGAGGCCGGCGAGGCTCTCGCCGCCCGCCTTGATGCTCGGCGCGATGGCCGTGCTGGCCAGATAGAAGCCGAACAGCATCGCCACCAGTGCGTGCGACAGCTTCAGTCCGTCCTTGCGGAAGAAGACGAAGACGACGATGCCGAGCAGCACCACGCATGAGATCGAGATGATCATGTGAGTTCTCCTGGTTCACGGGGGCAGTCACCATGAGTACTTCCCTGATCACAGAATGTATCTATACGATAAAAGGTGCAACTGGGTGGATATCCGCCCTGTACGCCGCGCGGTGTCTGCGGTGATCATTACCTCGGCCGTGTCGGCTCATGTGCCGCCCGAGCCAGTACCCTGGCGATTCACCCGTACGGCTGCCCCACGTGCAGACGTACGCCCTGTTCCCGATGCGTGCACCCGTGCAGTGAGAGGCGGTCCGGCGATGAGTGAAGCCCCCGACCCCGAGGTCGTGGAGCTCGCGACCAAGATCTTCGACCTGGCCCGGCGCGGCCGCACCGAGGAACTCGTGGCCTACGTCGACGCGGGCGTCCCCGCCGACCTCACCAACGACCGCGGCGACTCCCTCGTGATGCTCGCCGCCTACCACGGCCACGCCGAGGCGGTGCGCGCCCTGCTCGCCCGCGGCGCCGAGGCCGACCGCGTCAACGACCGCGGCCAGACGCCACTCGCGGGAGCGGTCTTCAAGGGCGGGACCGACGTCGTCGAGGCCCTCCTCGAGGGCGGTGCCGACCCTTCCGCGGGCACCCCGTCGGCCGTCGACACGGCCAGGATGTTCGCCCGCACGGAGCTGCTCGAGCTGTTCGGCAAGAGCTGAGCGGACTCCGCTCCGACCAGCGACGACACGGAAAACGGGGGAGGCGGTACAAGGCCGCCGAAATACGGTCGCGGTAGATGTGACCGCCGGGTCATCATGACGACGTGATTCACGGACGCGATGGCTGGGCAGGTGTTGCCGCACCGCGCGGGCCGTGACGCGGTCCGCATGGGCCACCGACGAGAGGCAGAGAGAGATGGTCTACAACAAGCAGGAAACGGCGGGCGCCCCGACGTGTTGTCACGCGGCCAGGTAATCCACACTCCCGGTTGCGTCGACGCTTGATGTGAGGCTGTTTCCCATGTTCGATCCGGTCATAGCGCCCAGCGGTACGCTGCTCGGCCTGCTCCAGCGGGGCCGCGGCGACGGCACACTGCACGCGCTCACCGCCCCGCGCTCCGAGGCGCTCGCGGCGCTGAACCACTGCGTGCTGCGCGACCCGCGCCACGACTGGCAGGTGGAGAACCGCTCCCTGTACTACGCCCGCCTCTACCTCGACCTGCACGGCGGACTCGAGGCGATCGAGGCGCACCTCTTCGACCCCGAGGACGTCCTCGGCACCGACGAGTCACGCACCGGGCTCTCCCTCGCCGTCCTGGGCCACCTCGCCTCCTACGGCAGGCAGGACGCCCTGCACCTGTTGCGCAGGTACGCCGCCCAGGGCAGCAACTGGGCCTGGGCCCTCGACGAACTCGCCCTGCGCGACGACGACGCCGGCCTGCGCTCCCTCGCCGCCCCGGTGCTGGCGCGCTTCTCTACCGACGCCGAGGGCGAGGCCGAACTGGCCGCGACCGTGCGGGACGCCTTCGAACCCCGCCCCTGGCGGTTGTGGGCCGACGATCCCCGCCCCGCCGTCGCCACTCGCGTACGGGCCGCCCAGGAGGCCGGCTCCTTCGACCGCTGGCAACGGCAGATGCGGCCCGCCGGGCCACGCCCCGGCTGGAGCGTCCAGGCCGTGTTCGACTGGGCCCAGCAGGGCATGGACCGCGGCGCCGCCCTGCATGTGCCGGCCGCCCGGTGTCTTTCCGCCGTGGCGGGGCCCGAGGACCGTCCGGAGATCGTCCGGGCCGCCCGGGACGGCTCCGACGGAGCCCGCTGCACAGCCTTGCGCTATCTCGCCGACACCGCCGATCCCGACGCCCTCGACCTGATCGAGGCCGCCGCGACCGACGGCTCGACGGCCGTCGTGGACGCCGCCGTCGACGCCTTCGAACGCACGCGCAGTGTGGCCGCCGTCGACCGGGCGCGGGGCTGGGCCCGGCGGCCCGACGCGCTCGGCGAGGCCGCCGCCCGCGTCCTCGCCTGCCGGGGCGGCACACGCGACCGTGACCTGGTCCTCGGGGCGCTCCGGGAGGCGGTGCGGGGCGAAGGCCCTGACGCGACGACCCTGTGGACCCTCGTCGACGGTGCCGGACGCCTCGGCATCGTCTGTGCCGCGCCCGTGCTGCGGCACATCTACCGTGAGACCGCCTCCTCCCACCTCCGCGGCCGCGCCGCCCGCGCCCTCGCCGCCACCGACCCGTCCTTCCCCACGGGCTTCGCCGTCGAATGCCTCTGGGACTGCGAGGAGACCACACGCGAGATCGCGGCCCGCCACGCCGAGACGGGCGACACCCGTGTGGTGGACCGCCTCCGCCGCCTGGCCGCCGACCCGGCGGAGGAGGCGGAGGTCCAGACAGCGGTCCGCAGCAGAATCGGCCCCGAAGGCACAGCCGTATAACCCCGGGTCCCCGCCCCGGACCCCGCTCCTCAGTCGCCGGAGGGGCTGTATGTGGCTCCGCCCCGGGCTCCTTTCGGCAGGCACGGAGGCGGGATTCGGGGCTCGGCCCCGGACCCCGCTCCTCGATCGCCGGAGGGGCTGTATGTGGCTCCGCCCCGGACTCCTTTCGCCAGGCACGGAGGCGGGATTCGGGGCTCGGCCCCGGACCCCTCTCCCCAAGCGCCGGAGGGGCTGTCTTCCGCTTCGTCCCGGGGCCTTGTCCTGAGAGCCCCCGGGAGATTCGCTTCCAGCCCGTCCGGCGTTCGAGGGACAGGTCCGCCAGGGCCGACAGGGGGTCCGGGGCCGAGCCCCGGGGACGGCACGGGAAGGGGCGGCGGGGGCGAGGAAACCTCAGGAACGCCCACGCCTCCGCACCGCGACGAACCGCACCGGCGTCCCCGGCCGAGCCTGCGCCGCCGCAGGCAGATCCTCCGCCTGCACCACACCGATCACCGGATACCCCCCGGTCGTCGGATGATCGGCGAGAAAGATCACCGGCGTCCCCGCCGGAGGCACCTGCACAGCCCCCAGCACCATCCCCTCACTGGGCAGCTCCTCCCCCCGCGCTCGCTCCAGCACCGGCCCCGTCGTCCGCACCCCGATCCGATTGCTCGCCGGCGAGACACGGAACACCCCGGACAAGAGCCGCCGCACGGCCTCCGCCGTGAACCAGTCGTCCCGCGGACCGAGGAAGACCCGCAGAACGAGTTCCGACGGCGGCCCCGCCTGCGGAGCCACGTCCACGCGCGCGTGCACCCCCGTCGGCGCCCCGAGCGGCAGCACCGCCCCGTCCGTCAGCGGCGCCGGCCCCAGCCCGGACAACAGGTCCGTGGACCGGCTCCCGAGCACCGGCTCGACGGCCACCCCGCCGGACACGGCGACGTAGGCCCGTACCCCGAGCACCGCGGGCCCGACGTCCAGCACGGCCCCAGCCCGCACCCGCACCGGCGCGCCCCACGCCGCGGGGCGGCCGTCCACCGTCACCCGGCACGGCGCCCCGGTCACCGCCACCGTCACGGCCGACCGAGGCCGCAGGGAGCAGCCGTCGAGGGTGGTCTCCAGGACGGCCGCGTCCGGCCCGTTGCCCACCAGGCGGTTGGCGAGCGCGGCGGCGGGACCGTCCAGGGCGCCGGAGCGGGGGACGCCCAGGTGGGCGTGACCGGGCCGGCCGCGGTCCTGAACGGTCGTCAGGGCTCCCGCCCGGACGACGGAGAGCGCGCGGTCCGTCATGTCGCCGGTCCGCTCGGGGCCACCGGGACGAACCGCACGCGAGTGCCGGGCGACAGCAGCGCCGCGGGCTCCCGGGTGTGGTCCCACAGCACGACGTCCGTGGTGCCGATCAGCTGCCAGCCGCCGGGGGAGGAACGCGGGTAGACGCCCGTGTACGGCCCGGCCAGGGCCACCGAGCCCGCCGGGACGGACGTGCGCGGGGCGGAGCGCCGGGGGACCTCGTAGCGGGCGGGGAGGCCCGTGAGGTAGCCGAAGCCGGGGGCGAAGCCGCAGAAGGCCACGCGGAACTCGGCGTCCGCGTGGATCCGCGCCGCCTCCGCCTCGCCGACACCCCAGTGGGCCGCCACGTCGGCCAGGTCGGGACCGTCGTACCGCACGGGGATCTCGACCGTCTCGGCCGTGCGGGGCGGTACGGACGGCACCGGACGTGAGGTCAGTTCGGCGGCCAGGCGGGCGGGGTCGGGCAGGCCGTCGAGCAGCACCGTGCGCGCGGCCGGGACGATCTCACGGGCCGTCAGGGATCCTTCGGCGCGGCGGCGCAGCAGGTCCGCGTGGAGCGCCTGCGCCTCCTCGCCCGAGGCGACCTCGACGAGCAGGGCGTCCACGCCGACGGGCAGCGTCCTCATGCGAACGCCTCCACGTGGACCCCGGACGCCTCCAGCGCGTCCCGCACCTGCCGCGCCAGGTCCACCGCGCCCGGGGTGTCACCGTGCAGACACAGGGAGCGGGCCCTCATGCCGATGCGCCGCCCCGAGAGCGCGACGACCTCGCCGCGGCGAGCCAGGTCCACCGAGCGCCTCAGGACGGCCGCCGGGTCGGTGACCAGGGCGCCCTCCTGGCCGCGCGCCACCAGCGTGCCCTCGTCGGTGTACGCGCGGTCCGCGAACGCCTCCTCGACCGCCGGGAGCCCTGCCTTCGCCGCAAGCTCCAGCAGCCGTGAGCCGGGCAGTCCGAGCACGGGCAGCGTGGGGTCGGCGAGGACCACCCCGTCGACCACCGCGCGCGCCTGCTCCTCGTCGCGCACCACCCGGTTGTAGAGCGCGCCGTGCGGCTTGACGTACGCGACGCGGGTTCCCGCCGCGCGGGCGAACACCTCGAGGGCGCCGATCTGGTACGCGACCTCGGCCGTCAGTTCGGCCGGCGGCACGTCCATCGCCCGTCGGCCGAACCCGGCCAGGTCCCGGTAGGAGACCTGGGCGCCGATCCGCACCCCGCGCGCGGCGGCGAGTTCGCACACCCGGCGCATGGTGGGGGCGTCGCCCGCGTGGAAGCCGCAGGCGACGTTGGCGCTGGTCACCACCGACAGCAGCCGCTCGTCGTCGGTGAGCGTCCAGCGGCCGAAGCCTTCGCCGAGGTCGGCGTTCAGATCGATCGAGGTCATGGATCCTTCGTTTCTCCGTGCGGGTGAGGGCGCCGGTCAGAGCACGCGGAACTGCTCGTCCCGGGCGTCGCCGACGAACATCCGGCCCGGTGCGTGGGTGAGGGCGAACGGCGGCCGGGACGCCATGACCGCGGCCTGCGGGGTGACGCCGCAGGCCCAGAACACCGGGATGTCGTCCGGTTCCGGCTCCACCCGGTCGCCGAAGTCGGGGCGGTCCAGGTCGTCGACGCCGAGCGCGGACGGGTCGCCGCAGTGCACCGGGGCGCCGTGCACGGCGGGCATCAGCCCGCTCTCCCTGATGGCGGCGTCGAGGTGCTCCGGCGGCACCGGGCGCATCGACACCACCATGGGGCCGCTCAGCCGCCCCGCCGGACGGCACTGCCACGTCGTCCTGTACATCGGGACGTTCCGCCCCTGCTCGACGTGGCGCAGCGGCACCCCGGCGGCCGCGAGCGCCCACTCGAAGGTGAAGCTGCAGCCGATGAGGAACGACACCAGGTCGTCCCGCCAGTACGCCCGTACGTCCGTCGGCTCGTCCACCAGCTCGCCCTCCTCCCAGACCCGGTAGCGCGGCAGATCGGTGCGCAGGTCGGCCCCGGAGGCGAGCACGGTGGACGTCGAACCGGCGTCGGTGACGTCGAGGAGGGGGCACGCGCGCGGGTTGCGCTGGCAGAACAGCAGCATGTCGTACGCCCAGTCGGCGGGCACGGAGACCAGGTTGGCCTGGGCGTACCCGGCGGACACGCCCGCCGTGGGGATCGCGAGGCCCTCACGGAACCGGGCGCGGGCCGTCCGCGGGCTCCACGCGCGCGTGGTGTCGTCGGCGAGGACCACGGGGCGGTCGTCCACAGCGGTGCGGGCGCCGTCTCCGGAGGGGGTGGTCACTCGAGCTCCTTCCCGCGCGTCTCCGGCAGCCCCAGCAGCGCCAGCGCGGCCAGGCCGTAGCCGATCGCGCCGAAGACCAGGGCGCCGCCGACGCCCCAGCTGTCGGCGAGGAAGCCGACGGTGGTGGGGAAGACGGCGCCGACGGCGCGGCCGGTGTTGTAGGTGAAGCCCTGCCCGGTGCCGCGCACGGCCGTCGGGTACAGCTCGCTCAGGTAGGAGCCGAAGCCGCTGAAGATGGCCGACATGCAGAACCCGAGGGGGAAACCGAGCACCAGGACCAGGGTGTTCGCGCCGCTGGGGATGTTCGTGTACGCGACGATGCACACCGCCGACAGCAGGGCGAACAGCCAGATGTTGCGCCGGCGGCCCAGCAGGTCGGTCAGGTAACCGCCCGTCAGGTAGCCGAGGAACGCGCCCGAGATGAGGAAGGTCAGATAGCCGCCGGTGCCCACGACCGACAGGTCGCGCTCGGACTTGAGGTAGGTCGGCACCCAGGTGGCGAGGGTGTAGTAGCCGCCCTGGACGCCGGTGGAGAGCAGCACGGCGAACAGGGTGGTGCGCAGCAGCCCGGGGGAGCCCGCGCGGGACCGCCGGAAGATCGCCGCGAACGATCCCTTGCTCGCGCTCTCCTCGCGCGCGGCGGCCGCCTCCGGCGCGTCCTGCACGCTGCGCCGCACCCACACGACGAGCAGCGCGGGCAGTGCGCCGGTCCAGAACATCACGCGCCAGGCCAGGTCGCCGTCGACCAGCGAGAAGACCGCCGTGTAGACGATCACGGCCAGGGCCCAGCCCACGGCCCAGGCGCTCTGGACCGCGCCGAGGGTGCGGCCCCGGTGCTTGGCGCCGGCGTACTCGGCGACCAGGATCGCGCCGACCGCCCACTCGCCGCCGAAGCCGAGGCCCTGGAGGGCGCGGAAGACCAGCAGCGTCTCGTAGTTGGGGGCGAAGCCGCAGGCCACGGTGAACACCGCGTAGGTGATCACGGTCAGCAGCAGCGCCTTGACCCGGCCGATGCGGTCCGCGAGGACGCCCGCGAGGGCGCCGCCGACCGCCGAGACGATCAGGGTCACGGTGGTCAGCAGTCCGGTCTGACCGCTGTTCAGGCCGAAGTACGCGGACAGCGCCACCATCGTCAGCGGCAGCGTGAAGTAGTCGTACGAATCCAGGGCATAGCCGCCGAAAGCACCGCCGAAGGCGCGCCGACCGCGCGGGCCGAGCGCGCGCAGCCAGCCGAACGCCCCGCCCTCGGAGGGCGGCTCGGGCTTGACGGGGCGTGGGGTTCCGGCCAGGGCGCTCGGCGGTGGAGGGGTCGTGCTCATGGGCACCTCGCAGAGGGGGGACGGGGGTGCAAGGAAGGGGTGAGCCGTGCCAATGCCTCAGCAAGGTAGAGGATCGTTGAACGATCCTTCAATACCCATGTTGTCTCGTCCTTCCCGGTGCGCTTGAATTCCGGGCATGGCAGAGCAGATGAGCGGACTGGCGGGCGACCGTGCCCTGCTGGGGCGGACCAGCACCGCCGAGCGTGTCGCGGACATCCTCAGGAGCCGCATCGCCGAAGGGTTCTTCCCGCCCGGCACCCGGCTCTCGGAAGACAGCATCGGCGGCGCCCTCGGCGTCTCCCGCAACACGCTCCGGGAGGCGTTTCGGCTGCTCACGCACGAACGACTGCTCGTCCACGAGCTCAACCGGGGTGTGTTCGTAAGGGTGCTGACCGTCGAGGACGTCGAGGACATCTACCGCACCCGCCGGCTCGTCGAGTGCGCCGTCGTCCGAGGGCTCGGCGAGCCGCCCCACGCCCTCGACGGGCTCGCCCAGGCGGTCGAGGAGGGGCGGCGGGCGGCCCGCGAAGGTGACTGGAAAGCGGTGGGTACGGCCAACATCCACTTCCACCAGGAACTCGTCGCCCTCGCCTCCGGCGAGCGCACCGCCGAGCTGATGCGCAGCGTCTTCGCCGAACTCCGGCTCGCCTTCCACGTGGTGGACGAGCCACAGCGACTGCACGAACCGTACATCGCCCGAAATGTCGAGATTCTCCAGGCTCTTGAGGCGGGTGACCGGGACGCCGCCGAACGCCTGCTGGCCGCCTACCTCGACGTGTCGCTGGAACGGGTGGTGGAGGTCTACCGACGCCGGGTGGGTGACGGGGAGTAGGCCCGTACGGCAACCGGTCTCCGCGGGCGTTCCGCAGGTCACGGCGCCGAGGCGCAACTGCCTCGTTTGGGCCGTTGTCGGACCGAGGACCTAGTCTGTGCACCGTGACTTCGCCTGCATCGACGGACAGCGCTCCGCCCCAGCTCGGCGCGGGGCCGCGCCCCGCGCCGGGCCCGGCCGCCGACGAAGGGCTGGCGCGGCGGCTGCGCGCGCTCGCGTGCACCGCGCCGCTGCACGACCTGGACACCCGCAAGGCCAATCTCGCGGGCGAGTACTCGGTGTACGGCATGGCGGAGATCGCGCTCGCCGGCATCGACCTGGTCACGCTCAACATGGACTTCGACACCGGCGCCGACCACGAACAGATCGTCGCCCGGCTCCTCCCGCGCGTCGCCGCCCAGGCCCCCGAGCGCCCCGCCGCCGAGCACGAGCGGGTGGCCCGCTGGGTCCTGGAGAACCTGATCAACGTCGGCAGCGTCGACCGCGGCTTCCGCGCGGTGTACGGCGTTTTCGGCCCGGACGGCACCTACGTCCGCCGCGACTACGACTTCAAGCTGATCGAGGAGGTCCCGGGCCCCGGCGGCACGGTGTACCTGCGCACCACCGACGAAGCGGTCAACGTCCTGGTCGGCGCCCTGGACACCGACGTCACCAGCGCCCAGATCGCCGCCGAGGTCAAGCTCGAGGTGCTGATCAGCCGGGGCAGGCTCGCCGACGCCCAGCTCGCCGCCGAGCAGGCCCGCTACCGCACCGTGCAGTACTCCGAGACCCTGCGCCGCGCCCTGGAGGCCACCCGGCGCAACGTCCGCGCGGTGGACTGGCTCAGCGCCGTGCCTGACATGATCGCCGAGGCCCTCGACCACGTGGCCGACCGCTACCGGCACGAGAACGCGATCCTCACCAACATCCGCAAGGCCCGCGACGAATCCGAGGACCCCGAGCACAAGCGCCGCGCCGCCGAGCTGGTGGACATCGTCAAGGACTGCATCCGGCGCCACACCCAGCTCCAGTCCCGTCTCCTGGAGGCCGGCCCGCTGTTCCGCGCCGAGCAGGACCGGCAGGCCTTCGCCACGCCCGCCGCGGCCGCCGGCACCGACCTCTACGGCCAGCTCCTCGCCCCGCTGCTGCCGCTCCCCGTGGAGCGGGCCTCCCGGGTCACCGACGCGTTCTTCGCCCACGGCACCGGGCTGCGCACGCCCGTCTCCGTGCGGGTCGCCGACCTCGTCGAGATCCTGCTGACCCCGCCCGTCGAACGGGAGCATCTCGGCGCGGAGATGCCCGAGCCGGACCTGATCGCCACGCCCGACGACAGCCGCTTCAGCGAGGAGCAGCTCGCGGCCGCCACCGAGCTGCTCGACCTCCCGGCCGACGCGCCCCGCCGGCTGTCCGGGCTGCTCGCGGAGGCCCGCCGCAAGGACCCCGAGCTGCCCTACCTGGTGGCCCTGCTGGCCGTCCACGCCGCCAGCCCGCCCGTCGGCACGGCCTACCGCCAGGGCGAGCGGAAGCTGCTGTTCGCGGTGGACGACGGCACCGAGCTCGACGACTCCGAGTTCGGCGGCGCGGACCTCATCGTGGGCACGGCCCTGCTGGACGCGGCGGGCATGGCCGCGGACCGCACGGAGGCGGCATGACCGCGACACCGGCACCCCGCACCCGCGCCTCCCGCGGCCGCATCCCCCGCACCGACCCGGCGCGCACCGACATCGCCCGCACCGACCCCGCGCGCACCGACCCAGCGCGCACCGGCATCGCGCGCACCGACCCCGCCCGCACCGACATCGCCCGCACCGAGGAGCTCCGACCGTGACCGAGCACGCCGACTGGAGCGAGCCGGAGCCCGCGGCGACGCCGGCGAGCACCGCCGTCACGCCCGCCGACGCCGCCGACGCGGCCCGGCTCGTCGCCTTCGGCCTCCAGCCCAGGCTCCAGCCCGCCCGCGACCAGGAGTACGCCGACCTGCTGCGCCGCTACCGCGAGGACCCGCCGTTCGCGCGGCTCGCCGACGCCGTCGCCACCGGTCTCGGACTGATCGTGCTGGAGGTCTCCCCGCGCGCCGGCATGGCCGTCACCGCCGCCGAGGACTCCGTGTTCGCCGTCCGCATGGGCGACTACGCCCGCCGCGCCTCCGCCGACGGCGGCGACCGCTTCCTGCACGGCCTCGCCCACCTCGCCGTAGCCGCCATGGCCTTCCCCCGCCCCGAGGACCTCGCCGACGACGGCTACATCGGACGCGTCACGGTCAACGGCGTCGACGCCTTCGTCCGCCAGGCCTGCCACCGCCTGGAGGAGCGGGCCGCCGAACAGGGCGAGAACACCGACCCGGCCACCGACGCCCCCGGACTCGAGGCAGCCTGGCGCATCTGGTCCCGGCGCAGCGCCACCGGCGCCACCAAGGACGCCCGTCGGCTGGCCGGATCCACCACCGGCATCGTCGCCAAGGCCGTCTCCTTCCTCACCGACTCCGGCTTCCTCCAGCGCACCGGCGACGACAACGGCGGCACCTACCGCACCACCGCCCGCTACCAGCTCCAGGTCCGCGACATGGCGGGCAGCGCCGCCATGGCCGAACTGCTCGACCTCGGCGTCGTCCCCGTCACCGACGGCACCCCCACCCTGCTGCCCCCCGAGGACGGCGACGCCCTCGACCTGGTCGCCGACGCCGGCCTCCCCTTCCACTCCGCCTGACCCCCACCCCACGAAGCCTCACGAGAGTCCGCCATGTACGAGCTGTCCCGGGTCCGCCTCTACTCCATCGGACCGGCCGGCGCACGCTACGCCGACACCGTGCTCGACCTGCGCGGCGTCGGCGCCACCGTGCCGAACCCGGCACCGACGCAGGCGGAGTTCTTCGCGGACGAGCCCGTCGGCCCGCCCCGCCGTCCGGCGCCCGCCGGGGTGCTCTTCCTGGAGAACGGCGGCGGCAAGTCCGTCCTGCTCAAGCTGATCTTCTCCGTGATGCTGCCCGGCCACCGCAACACCCTCGGCGGCGCCAGCTCCGGCGTGCTGCGCAAATTCCTCCTCGCCGACGACTGCGGCCATGTGGCGCTCGAATGGCAGCACGTGCAAACCGGCGAGTGCGTCGTCGTCGGCAAGGTCAGCGAGTGGCGCGGCCGCCAGGTCTCCAACGACCCGCGGAAGTTCGCCGAGGCCTGGTACTCCTTCCGCCCGGGACCGGGGCTCAGCCTGGACAGCCTCCCCGTCGCGGAGGCCACCACCGTGCGTCCGCCCGTCGAGGGCCAGTCCGGCGCGCGCGGCCGGCGCCGCACCATGAAGGGCTTCCGTGACGCCCTCACCGAGGCGGGCAGGACCTACCCGCACCTGGAGGTGCACTGGGAGGAGATCCACGAGCGCTGGACCGAACACCTCGGCGACCTCGGGCTCGACCCCGAACTCTTCCGCTACCAGCGGGAGATGAACGCGGACGAGGGCGAGGCGGCCGGTCTCTTCGCGGTGAAGAGGGACTCCGACTTCACCGACCTGCTGCTGCGCGCCGTCACCGACACCCGTGACACCGACGGCCTCGCCGACCTGGTCGGCGGCTTCGGCAACAAGCTCGGCCGGCGCGCCGAACTCATCGCCGAACGCGACTTCACCGCCGGGTCGGTGGACCTGCTGGGCCGGATCGTCGAGGCCGCCGAGACCCGCACCCGCGCCCGGGAGATCCACGCCTCCGCGGAACGCCGCACCCGCGCCCTCGCCCGCCGGCTCTCCGCGCGCGGCGCCCAGGAGCGCGAGCGCGCGGCCGACCTCGCCCACCGCGTGACCTCCGCAGCCCACGCCGTCACGCAGGCCGAGTCCGCCCGCGCGCACAGCGCGTCCGTCGCCGCCGAACTCGCCTACCGGCACGCCTCGCTGGCGCTCGCCGCCGCCGAGAAGTCCGCCGCCGCCCAGAAGCGCGAACTGGCCGACGCGCGCACCCTGTACTCCGCCTGGCAGGCCGCCGAGTCCGTGCTGCGGCACCGCGCCGCCGCCGACCGGGTGGCACGGGTGTCCGCCGCGATCCAGGAGGCCGAGCGGGACGCCGCCCCGGCCCTCGCCGCCCGCGCCAAGGCCGCCGTCGACCTGGTACGCGCCCTGCACGCCGCCGCGCGGAACGCCGAGAACCTCGCCAACGAGGAGGAGGAGCGGTCCGCCGCCCTCCAGGAGGCCGGCGACGGCGCCCACCGCGACTCCACCGCCGCCGCCACCGAGGCGCAGCGCGCCCGCAGCGAGATCGGCCACCTGCGCCAGCGGCTCGCCGAGGTCGAGCAGGAGACCGCCGAGGCCGTCCGGTCCGGCTGGCTCGACGACAGCGCCCCGGACGCCGACCCGGCCCGCGCCGCCCTCGCGGCCAGCGACGCCGAGAAGACCACCGTCGCCGCCTGGGACACCGCCCGCGAGACCGCCCGACGGGCCACCGAACAAGCCCGCGAGGCGGCCGCCGCCGAGAGCCGCGCCGACCTCACCGCCGCCCGCGCCGCCGACGCGGCCACCGCCGCCGAGCGCGCCCACGAGGGCGAGCGCCGCACCGCCGAGGGCCTCGCCGCCGAGCAGAGGTTCGCGGAACTGCTCAGCCTGCCCGGCGCCTCCGGCAAGCGGCGGACCTCGGTACCCGGCCAGCGCACGGACTCCGACGGCGGGGCCGACGGCCCCCGCGAGGGCGGGCTGAGCGCGGAGGAACTCGACCGGTTCGCCGACGAGTTGCGTGAGCTGCTCGACGACGCCGTGTCCTCCGCCGAGCGCCAGCTGTTCGAGCTGCGCACCGCCGCCGCGGACGACGCCCGTATCCTCGGCGCCCTCGGTGACGGCGGACTGCTGCCGCCCGGCCCGGACGTGCTGGCCACCGTCGAGTTCCTCGGCGAGCACGGCATCCCCGCCCTCCCCGGGTGGCGCTACCTCGCCCAGGCCGTCGACCCCGCCGACCACGCGCGCGTGCTGGCCGCCCGCCCCGAGCTGGTCGACGGCGTCGTCATCACGGACCCCGACTCCCACGTGCGCGCCCGTGAGGCGCTCGGCGAAGCCGCCCTGCTGCCCCGGTCCGCCGTCGCCGTCGGCACGGCCGCCGCGCTGCTCGCGCCCACGCCGGCGGCCGACTCCGGCGACGTGTTCCTCGTACCGCCGAACCCGGCCATGCACGACGAGCACGCGGCCGACGAGGAGCGGCAGGCGCTGCGGGCCCGCGCCGCAGAGCGGGACGAGGAGATCCGCGCCCTGGCCGCCCGGCTCGGCAAGGACCGCGAACTCGCCGCCCGGCTCGCCTCGTGGCGCACCGGCTGCCCCGCCGGGCGCCTCGCCGAACTGACCGCCACGGCCGAGCAGGCACGGGCGTTCGCAGAGGAGACCGAGGCCGAGCTGGCAGAGGCGCGCAGTCTGCGGGCGGAGGCCGAGGAGGCCGCCGCCGAGGCGGTCCGGGTCCGTGACGAACGGCAGGAGGCCGCCCAGAAGGCCCGCCGCGCCGCCGACGCCCTGGCCGGACTCGCCTTCCGGCTGCGGGAGCGCGCGGGCTGGCAGGCCAAGCTGCGCGAACTGGCTGACGACGCCGCCGAGGCGGAGGCCCGCGCCCAGTCCTGCCTGGAGCTCGCCCGCGCCGCCGACGAGGACCGGCGCGCCGCCCAGCGCGCCGCCGACGACGCCCGTCGCACCGCCCGCACCCTGCGCGCCGAGCGCTCCGAGATCGCCGGCGCCCCCGACGACCTGCCCGAGGACGGCGACGGCGCTCCGCAGGCGTCCCTGCCCGCCCTGCGGGAGGCCTACCGTGCCGCGTCCCAGCTGTACGAGAAGGTCGGCGTCGGGGCCGACCTGCGCGCCGAGCAGGCCCGCGCGGAGAGCGACGAGAGCGCCGCCCGCGCCGAGCTGGACCGGCTCAGCAACAAGGTCCGCACCCGCGCCGAGCAGCTGCTCCAGTCGCCGGACGGCTCCGACGGGCCCAGCCGGCAGGCGGCCGCCGCCCGCGCCGAGGAACTGGTGCAGATCCTGGAGACGCGGATGTCCGGCGCGAGCGAGCAGCTCGGCCGGCTCCGCGGTGAGGCCGAGCGCCTCGCTCCCGCCGACGGCGAGGCGCATACGGAGCTTCCTGAGGAGCTGGTCCCGCGCGACGCCGAGCACGCACAGGTGCTCCTGCGCACGGCCACCGGCGAACTTGCCGCACACGAGGAGGAGTTGAGGCAGGCCAAGGAGGCGCACGCCGAGCTGCTCGCCGCCCACCGGGCCGCCGAGGACGCGGCCGGTGGCTTCGACGAGATCGCCGCGATGCTCCGCGACCTGCTGCGCGAGCACGTCGTCGAGGAGGAGCAGGAACGGCCCGAGCCGTACCCCGGCGGCCTGGAGGACGCCCGGCGGTCCGCCGCCGAGGCGCGACGTTCGCTGCGCGGCTGCGCCGCAGACCTGTCCGCCGCCGAGGCCGCCGTGCGCGAGGCGAGCGACGTGCTGGTGCGGCACGCCAACTCCACCCGCTACGAACAGGTCCGCACGCCCGCCCGCCAGCAGATCCGCGAACTGCCCGCCTCCGCACTGCCGGAGCACGCGAAGAAGTGGGCCGACGCCTTCGCCCCCCGGCTGCGGGTGCTCACCGACGAGCTGGAGCAGCTGGAGCGCAACCGCGACTCGATCGTGGACCGGCTGCGCGGTCTGGTCGAGTCCGCCCTCGCCACCCTGCGCTCCGCCCAGCGGCTGTCTCGGCTCCCCGAGGGCCTGGGGGAGTGGTCGGGGCAGGAGTTCCTGCGCATCCGCTTCGAGGAGCCCGACCAGGCCACCCTCACCGAGCGCCTCGGCGAGGTGATCGACGAGGCCACCCGCGCGGCCGTCAAGAAGAACTCCGACCTGCGGCGCGACGGCATGTCCCTGCTGCTGCGGGGCGTCGCCGCCGCCCTGAGGCCCAAGGGCGTGGCGGTCGAGATCCTCAAACCCGACGCGGTACTGCGCGCCGAGCGGGTGCCGGTCGGCCAGATGGGCGACGTGTTCTCCGGAGGCCAGCTGCTCACCGCGGCCATCGCCCTGTACTGCACCATGGCGGCGCTGCGCTCCAACGACCGGGGCAGGGACAAGCACCGGCACGCCGGCACGCTGTTCCTCGACAACCCCATCGGCCGGGCCAACGCGACCTATCTTCTGGAGCTCCAGCGGGCGGTCGCCGACGCGCTCGGCGTCCAGCTGCTGTACACCACGGGCCTGTTCGACACCACGGCCCTGGCCGAGTTCCCGCTGGTCATCCGCCTCCGCAACGACGCCGACCTGCGGGCGGGTCTGAAGTACATCAGCGTGGAGGAGCACCTCCGTCCGGGCCTGCCCCAGCCGGATCCCGGCGAGGAGACCCACAGCGAGATCACGGCGACACGGATGTTCAAGCGGCCGGCGACGACGAGCTGAGGGGCCGGGCGGAGCGCCCGCCCCGGCGCCCCGACCGACGGGACGGGCGGGCCCCCGGGGCGAACGAGTCCCGCCCGGCCCGGGAGGGGAGCCACGCGTCGCCATCGAGGGCGCGCCGGAAGGCCCAGTCGTCCCGCGCGCGGTCGAGCGGCGGCGCGGCGCGTGAAGTGGGCCCCCTGCCCGCTGGGAACGGAGCCCGCCCCACCTATCACTGACCGCCGTCGGCCTCGACGCCACACCCTGGGACCCGGTCCGGACGCCTCCGCCGTCGGCCTAGACGTCATGCTCTTGGGCCCGGTCCGGACGCCTCCGCCGTCGGCCTAGACGTCATGCTCTTGGGCCCGGCCCGGACTCCTCCGCCGGGGGCCTAGACGTTACGCCGCTGGGCCCGGCCCGGAGGCCTCCGCCGTCGGCCTAGACGTCATGCTCTTGGGCCCGGCCCGGACTCCTCCGCCGTCGGCCTAGACGTCACGCCCTGGGACCCGGTCCACGCCTCCGCCGTCGCTCGCGGACGCCACCGCCCACGCCGGTCCACCTCGACAAGTGGCGGCCGCACAGGCTGCCCCTCGCCGGCCGCGCCGCAGGTCCCGGCTAGAACCCGTACCCCATCCGCCGCGACAGCTCCGCCGCCGCCGCGGCCGTCCTGGCGCCCAGGGCGGGGATCCGGTCCGGGGTCATCCGGAAAACCGGGCCCGAGACGCTGATCGCGGCGATCACCGCGCCGTCGTGCGCGCGGACCGGGGCCGCGACGGCGACGAGACCGAGCTCCAGCTCCTCGCGCGTCGCCGCGTACCCCTGCTCGGGCACCCGCTCCAGCTCGGCGCGCAGCACGGACGCGTCCGTGACGGTGTGTTCGGTGAGCCGGCGCAGCGGGCGGGCCAGTTGCTCCTCGCGGCGCGCGGGAGTCATATGGGCGAGGAACACCTTGCCGCTGGACGTCGCGTGGAGCGCGGTGCGACGGCCCAGCCAGTCCTGCGCCGTCACCGCGGCCGTGCCGCGCGCCTGCATGATGTTGACGGCCGCGTGCTCGTCCAGTACCGCCGCGTTGACCGTCTCGCCCAGCTCGTCGGCGAGGTCGCGGCAGACGGGGACGGCCTCCTGGGACACGTCCAGCCGCACTGCCGCCGCGCCCGCGAGGCGCAGCACGCCGGCGCCGATGTGGTACTTGCCGCGGTCGCCGGCCTGACCGACCAGGCCGCGGTTCTCCAGGACGCCCAGCAGCCGGAAGGCGGTGGAGCGGTGCACGCCCATCTCGTCGGCGATCTCCGTGACGCCCGCCTCGCCGCGCCGGGCGAGGATCTCCAGCACGGTCACCGCCCGGTCCACGGACTGCACGGCGCCGCTCGCGCTCTTCCCCCGCTCCCCGGGGCGTCCCGCACGGGTCATGGCCGGCCCTCATTCATCCGTACACCCGGTGCACCGCGCCCGCCGGGCCGTGCGTCGTACGGGACGCCACCCTACCGACGGCGGGTGTTACGGGTGAGACAGCTGTCCGGCGCCGCCCCGCCGGCGTATTCGGGCGCGCTCGCGCTCGGCGGCGCGCTGCGCCCGGCGCGCCTGGCGACGCTCGCGGCGCAGCGCACGGGCCGTGCTGCTGGGCGTGGACACCACGCCGTGCCGCTGGTTCCACACCTGGCGGGTCACCCACACGTCCAGCACCGCCCAGGTGGCCGCGATCGTGCTGACGACGCTGCTGATGACCATCGGGAAGGCGAGCCAGGACCCGGCCAGCGTGCACAGCAGGGCCACCACGGCCTGGATCAGCGTCACCGCGATGATCAGCACCGCCCGCACCGCGGCCGTCCGCACCGGATCGGGCAGCCTGCGCCGCTTGGCCGGCTCCTCCACCCACAGCGGCCGGTACGCCACCCGGGTCCCGGCCGCCTCCCGGGCGGGTCCGTCGTCCGCCCGCCGCCCGGCCGCGTCCGACGTACGCGTGGCCGGCGCGGCCTGCTGCCGCGTCGCCTCCCGCGCCGCCGTGCCGTCGCCGGACGTCTCACGCCGCTCCGCCGTGCCCATCACCCGTGTCACTCCCCACCGCCGCCAGCCCGCTGCTGCTGTCCGAAGACCCGGCTCCCCATTGGCTGCCCGGGTTGCGCCGTTTTACGCCGCCCAGGTGCGGGACACGGCTCCTGTGGCCGATTCCGCCCCCATGTCCCGCAGGTAAGGACGCGCGGGGACCCGTGAAGATTCCCGGTCGGGAAAGATTCAGGCCAACCACCCTGTGAAACCGGGGAGAGAGGGCCGGGTAACTCGCCCCGGATTCCGGGAGGCAATCTCCCGTAATGGCCGGACAACTCCGCCTGAACCGACCGTGTGCCGGAATCGAACCCTCCGGAAGGGTCTTCGAGTTGCCCCCGGGGCGGTAGTAGGCTCGCGCCGTTTGTTGACGCACATGTGTGCCCCCGGTCGCCCGGAGGGCCGAGCTGGGGGAGGCCATGCGCTTTCGCGGGAAGTCCATCCGCCGGAAGATCGTGGCGCTGCTCCTCGTGCCGCTGGTGTCCCTGACCACGCTCTGGGCCTTCACCACCTTGCTCACGAGCCGTGAGGCGAGCCACCTGTTCGACGTGTCGTCGGTGATGGAGAAGGTCGGCTACCCCGTCGAGGACACCGTCCGCGTGCTCCAGCAGGAGCGGCGCCAGACCCTCGTCCATCTCGCCGACCCCCGCGCCTCCGACGGCCTCACGGCCCTCAAGGCGAGCCGCGCCGCCACGGACAGGGCCGTGGCCGCCGTCCGCAGGAGCGCCTCCGGCAGCGGCGTGCGCGAGGCCATGCACGGCAGTTCCGACAAACTCGACGCAGCCCTCGACTCGTTCGAGGGCATCGAGTCCCTCCGCCGCAGCGTCGACGACGGCACCGTCGACCGCCGCCAGGCGCTCGACCTCTACAACCGCCTCGTGGACCCCTGCTACGTGCTGCTGTCCGACCTGCACGTGGTCGAGGACGTCGGCCTGGACAAGCAGTACCGCGCCCTGGTGAACCTCTCCCGCGCCCGTGAACTGCTCGCCCGCGAGGACGCCCTGCTCGGCTCCGCCCTGATCGTCGGCAAGCTGGCCCCCACCGAGGTGCGGGACGTCTCCGACCTGATGGCCCAGCGGACCCTGCTGTACGAGACCGCCCTGCCGCAGCTCCCCGCGGACGAACGCGACCGCTACGACACCTTCTGGGGCAACGCCACGACGGCCCCGCTGCGGGTCGGCGAGCAGGCCGCCGTCTTCGCCGAGGACGGCGAGCCCCGCGGCGTCACCGCCAAGAGCTGGGACACCGCCGCCGGCAAGGTGCTCGACGAACTCGGCGCCCTCAACGACCAGGCGACCGACCGCTACCAGGAACGCGTCCGGCCCGTCGCCATGGGCGTCATCGCCAAGGCCGTCGCCGCCGGTGTGCTGGGCCTCCTCGCCCTGCTGTTCTCCCTGTACCTCTCCGTGCGCGTCGGCCGGAAACTCATCCGCGACCTGAGGCAGCTGCGACTGGAGGCCCACGAGGCCTCCGGGGTGCGGCTGCCCAGCGTGATGCGCCGCCTCTCGGCCGGCGAACAGGTCGACGTCGAGACCGAGGTCCCGCGCCTCGAGTACGACAAGAACGAGATCGGCGAGGTCGGCCAGGCCCTCAACACCCTCCAGCGCGCCGCCGTCGAGGCCGCCGTCAAGCAGGCCGAGCTGCGGTCCGGCGTCTCCGAGGTGTTCGTCAACCTCGCCCGCCGCAGCCAGGTGCTGCTGCACAAGCAGCTCACCCTGCTCGACGCGATGGAGCGCCGTACCGACGACACCGAGGAACTCGCCGACCTGTTCCGGCTGGACCACCTGACCACCCGTATGCGACGGCATGCCGAGGGCCTGGTCATCCTCTCCGGCGCCGCGCCCTCCCGGCAGTGGCGCAAGCCCGTCCAGCTCATGGACGTCGTACGGGCCTCCGTCGCCGAGGTCGAGGACTACGAGCGCATCGAGGTCCGCCGGCTCCCCAGGGTCGCCGTCACCGGCCCCGCCGTCGCCGACCTCACCCACCTGGTGGCCGAACTGCTCGAGAACGCGACCGTGTTCTCCCCGCCGCACACCGCCGTCCAGGTCGTCGGCGAGCGCGTCGGCAACGGCTTCACCCTGGAGATCCACGACCGCGGCCTCGGCATGGCCGCCGACGCGCTGCTCGACGCCAACCTGCGGCTCGCGGAGACACCGGAGTTCGAGCTGTCCGACACGGACCGGCTCGGTCTGTTCGTCGTCAGCCGGCTCGCCCAGCGGCAGAACGTCCGCGTCTCCCTCCAGCCCTCCCCGTACGGCGGCACCACGGCCGTCGTCTTCATCCCGGACGCACTGCTCACCGACGACGTGCCCGACACCAACGGCGTCGGATTCCGCCTCGACCGCCCGCACCGTACGGAGAAGGAACCGGCGGACAGCGGCCGCGCCGCGCTCTCCCAGGTGCCCGTGGCCCTGCCCGGGCTGCCCGCCTCCGTGCTGGACGGACCGGTCGAGCTCGAGGCGCCCGTCGACCTGGACGCCCTTGACGGCTTCCCCGCACTGGACGACGAGGACGGCGAGCACGGCGGCCTGTTCCGGCCCCGCCGCTCCCACCCGGACGACGAGCGGCCCGGCCGCTACACCGCGCGCCACGAGACCGCCGGCGACGACCGCGGCACGGCCGGCGAGCGGCGGAGCGGACCCGTGCCGCTCACCCGCCGGGCGACCCCCAAGCTGGTCAGCTCCCACGGCCGCCCGGTCCGCGACCAGCGGGCCCGCGGCGGACGCACCGACGACGACACCGCCGCCCCGCACACCCGCCCCGACGCGGACGAGCCCCCACCGCTGCCGTCCCGGCGCCGCGGCGACACCAGCCGCCGTGCCATCGGCCGTGCCGGCGCCGAACCCGTGTCGGAGCTTCCCGCACGCGACAAGGAGCAGCCGGCCGCGGAGACACCGCCGCCCCTGCCCGGCCGGCGCCGCACCACCGGGCCCGCCCGCCCCGCCGACGGCACCGGGGAACGGGACGCCACCCCGGCGCCCGGTCCCGCGCCCGCGGGCCCGGCCCACGGCACCCCCGCCCGCCGCCCCGCGACCACGCACGGCGGCCCCGACGACTCCTCCCCGGTCACCGGCGACACGGACACCGGCACACCGCAGCCCGACAGCGCGGCACTGCCCCGGCGCGTGCGGCAGGCCAGCCTGGCCCCGCAGCTCAAGCGTGACGCCGCGACCCGGAAGACCGACCGGGCCCGACCCGTCGAACGGGACGCGGACGAAGTACGCAGCCGCATGGCCTCGCTCCAGCGCGGCTGGCAGCGCGGCCGGGAGGAGAACGCCGCGGGCGACGACGCCGACAGCGGCACAGCACCACGACGAAGGACTAAGGGGGACGGTCGATGACCGAACCGAGCGCCACCGGCCACACGAACGACAAGGGCGAGCTGAACTGGCTCCTCGACGACCTGGTGGACCGCGTCGCCAGCATCCGCAAGGCGATCGTGCTCTCCGGCGACGGCCTGCCCACGGGGGCCTCCAAGGACCTCACCCGGGAGGACAGCGAGCACCTGGCCGCCGTCGCCTCCGGCTTCCACAGCCTCGCCAAGGGCGTGGGGCGCCACTTCGAGGCCGGTGAGGTCCGCCAGACCGTCGTCGAGCTCGACGAGGCGTTCCTGTTCGTCACCGCCGCAGGGGACGGCAGCTGCCTGGCGGTCCTCGCGGACGCCGACTCCGACGTCGGGCAGGTGGCCTACGAGATGACCCTCCTGGTGAAGCGGGTGGGCGTGCACCTGGGGGCCGCGCCACGCAACGATCTGCCCTCGGGCGGGTAGTGGACCGACATGAGCGATCACGGTCAGGGTAGTAGCCACTGGTTCGACGACGAGGCCGGACCGGTCGTCCGTCCGTACGCCATGACGCGGGGCCGCACCACCAGTGCGGCCCAGCACCGCCTCGACCTGATCGCCGTGGTCGTCGCGGAGCCGCACGCGGACGACGCGGAGGACGACCCCTCCCTCTCCCCGGAGCACGTCGACATCGTCGGGCTGTGCCGCGACACGCCCCAGTCGGTCGCCGAACTCGCCGCCGGCCTCGACCTGCCGGTGGGCGTGGTCCGGGTTCTCGTGGGTGATCTCGTGGACGCGGAATTCGTCCATGTGAACCGGCCGGTACCCCCGGCGGAGCTGCCGGACGAGAGTATTCTGCGCGACGTGATCAACGGCCTCCGGGCGCTGTGACCGGCGCGGAAGCGGGGTAGTGACGTGACAGGCTGGCAGTTCTGGGTCGACCGAGGCGGCACCTTCACCGACATCGTCGCGCGCCGCCCCGACGGCCGGCTGCTCACCCGTAAGGTCCTCTCCGACAACCCCGACCCGGACCGCGCCGGCCCACCCGGCGCCGACGCGGCCGTGGTCGGCGTCCGCGCGCTGCTGGACGGCTCCGGCGACCCCGTCGACGTCGTCCGCATGGGCACCACCGTCGCCACCAACGCCCTCCTCGAACGCAAGGGCGAGCGCACCCTGCTGGTCGTCACCCGGGGCTTCCGCGACGCCCTGCGGATCGCCTACCAGAACCGCCCGCACATCTTCGCGCGCCGCATCGACCTGCCCTTACCGCTCCACGAGCGGGTCGTCGAGGTGGACGAACGCGTCGCCGCCGACGGCACCGTGCTGCGCGCCCCCGACCTGGACGCCCTCGAAGGCCCGCTGCGGCAGGCGTACGACGACGGGATCCGGGCCGTCGCCGTCGTCTGCCTGCACGGCGACCGCCACCCCGCCCACGAACAGGCCGTCGGGGCACTCGCCGCCCGTACCGGCTTCCCGCAGATCTCCCTCTCCAGCGAGACCAGCCCGCTGATGAAGCTGGTGCCGCGCGGGGACACCGCCGTCGTCGACGCCTACCTCTCACCCGTGCTGCGCCGCTACGTGAGCCAGGTCGCCGACGCGCTCGAAGGCGTACGGCTGATGTTCATGCAGTCCAACGGCGGGCTCACCGAGGCCCGGCAGTTCCGCGGCAAGGACGCCGTCCTGTCCGGACCGGCCGGCGGGATCGTCGGCATGGCCCGCATGTCGCAGCTCGCCGGCTTCGACCGGGTCATCGGCTTCGACATGGGCGGCACGTCCACCGACGTCTCCCACTTCGCCGGCGAGTACGAACGCGTCTTCACCACGCAGATCGCCGGGGTACGGCTGCGCGCGCCGATGCTCGACATCCACACCGTCGCCGCCGGCGGCGGCTCGGTCCTGCACTTCGACGGCTCCCGTTACCGCGTCGGACCCGACTCGGCGGGCGCCGACCCCGGCCCCGCCTGCTACCGGCGCGGCGGCCCGCTCGCCGTCACCGACGCCAACGTCATGCTGGGCCGCATCCAACCCGCGCACTTCCCGGCCGTGTTCGGCCCCGGCGGCGACCAGCCGCTCGACGCGGACGTGGTCCGCGCACGCTTCACCGCGCTCGCCCGCGAGATCCACGAGAGCACCGGAGACGACCGCACCCCCGAACAGGTCGCCGAGGGTTACCTCCGGATCGCCGTCGCGAACATCGCGGCCGCGGTCAAGCGGATCTCCGTGCAGAAGGGCCACGACATCACGCGGTACGCCCTCACCACCTTCGGCGGGGCGGGCGGCCAGCACGCCTGCATGGTCGCCGACTCCCTCGGCATCCGCACCGTCCTCGTGCCGCCCATGGCGGGCGTGCTGTCCGCCCTCGGCATCGGCCTCGCCGACACCACCGCGATGCGCGAACGCTCCGCCGAGGACCCGCTGGAGCCCGCCGCCATGCCCCGCGTCCACGCGATCGCGGACGAGCTGGAGGAGGCCGCCCGCGCCGAACTCCTCGCCGAGGACGTCCCCGAGGAGCGCATCGAGGTCGCCCGCCGGGCCCAGCTGCGCTACGACGGCACGGACACCACCCTCACCGTCGGGCTCACCGACCCGGACACCATGCGGCGCGCCTTCGAGGACCGGCACCGCGCCACCTACTCCTTCACCCTCGACCGCCCGGTCGTCGTCGAGGCCCTGTCCGTCGAGGCCACCGGCACCACCGGACCCCCTGACCTCTCCGCCCTCGCCACCTGGTCGGGCCGGCCCGCCGCACCCGTCACCGTCCGCCTGCACACCGGCGGCGCCTGGCGCGACGTCCCGCTCCACCGCCGCGAGGACCTCCCTCCCGGCGAGACCGTCACCGGCCCCGCGATCATCGCCGAGGACGGCTCCACGACCGTCGTCGACGACGGCTGGCAGGCCGCGACCACCGACGACGGGCACCTGGTCATGGAACGCGTCGCGGTCACGCGGGCGTCCGGCGTCGACACGGAGGTCGACCCGGTCCTGCTGGAGATCTTCAACAACCTCTTCATGTCCGTCGCCGAACAGATGGGCGCCCGCCTGGAGTCCACCGCCCAGTCCGTCAACATCAAGGAACGCCTGGACTTCTCCTGCGCCCTCTTCGATCCCGACGGGAACCTGGTGGCCAACGCCCCCCACATCCCCGTCCACCTGGGCTCGATGGGCACCAGCGTCAAGGAGGTCGTCCGGCGGCGCGGCACCTCCATGCGCCCCGGCGACACCTACGCCGTCAACGACCCGTACCACGGCGGCACCCACCTGCCGGACGTCACCGTGATCACCCCCGTCTTCGGCAACTCCGAGGACGGCACGGAACCCGAGGTCCTCTTCCACGTCGCCTCCCGCGGCCACCACGCCGAGATCGGCGGCATCGCGCCCGGCTCCATGCCCGCGAACAGCCGCACCATCGAGGAGGAAGGCGTCCTCTTCGACAACTGGCTGCTCACCGAGAACGGCCGGTTCCGCGAGGAGGAGACCCTCCGCCTGCTCACCGAGGGGCCCCACCCCTCCCGCAACCCGGCCACCAACCTCGCCGACCTGCGCGCCCAGATCGCCGCCAACCACAAGGGCGTCGAAGAGGTCGGCCGCATGATCGACACCTACGGACTCGATGTCGTCCAGGCCTACATGCGGCACGTCCAGGACAACGCGGAGGAGGCCGTGCGCCGCGTCCTCGACGCCCTCGACGACGGCGAGTACGCCTACGAGACCGACTCCGGCGCCGTCATCCGCGTCAAGGTGGGCGTGGACCGCGCCGCACGCTCCGCGACCATCGACTTCACCGGCACCTCGCCGCAGCTCGCCACCAACTTCAACGCGCCGTTCTCCGTCGTCGACGCGGCCGTCCTGTACGTCTTCCGCACCCTGGTCGACGACGACATCCCACTCAACGACGGCTGTCTTCGCCCGCTGCGCATCGTCGTCCCGCCCGGCTCCCTGCTGGCGCCCCAACCCCCGGCCGCCGTCGTCGCGGGCAACGTGGAGACCTCACAGGCCGTCACCGGCGCCCTCTACGCGGCGCTCGGCGTCCAGGCCGAGGGGTCCGGCACCATGAACAACGTGACCTTCGGCAACGCCCGCCACCAGTACTACGAGACCGTCGCGTCCGGCTCCGGCGCCGGCGACGGTCACCCCGGGGCGTCCGTCGTCCAGACCCACATGACCAACTCCCGGCTCACCGACCCGGAGATCCTGGAGTGGCGGCTGCCGGTCCGGCTCGACGAGTTCGCCGTACGCCGGGGCAGCGGCGGCGCCGGACGGTGGCGCGGCGGCGACGGAGCCGTGCGCCGCATCCGCTTCCTGGAGCCCATGACCGTCTCCACGCTGTCCCAGCACCGCAGGGTGCCGCCCTACGGCATGGCGGGCGGGCTCCCCGGAGCGACGGGCGCCAACCGGATCGAGCGGGCCGACGGCACCGTCACCCGGCTCGCCGGCAGCGACTCGGCGGACGTCGGCCCCGGCGACGTCCTCGTCATCGAAACCCCCGGCGGCGGGGGATACGGCCCGCCGCCCGACCACCATCGAGCAGGAGAAGAGACCGATGATCTTCGGGCGTTCTGAGCGCGGCAAGCCCCCGGTCGAGCCCGTCACGCTCAAGATCCTGGTGGCCGGCGGCTTCGGCGTGGGCAAGACCACGCTCGTCGGCGCGGTCAGCGAGATCAGGCCGCTGCGCACCGAGGAACTCCTCACGGAGGCCGGGCGGCCCGTCGACGACACCAGCGGTGTCGAGGCGAAGAGCACCACCACCGTCGCCATGGACTTCGGGCGCATCACCCTGCGCGAGGACCTGGTGCTGTACCTGTTCGGCACGCCCGGCCAGGAGCGGTTCTGGTTCATGTGGGACGAGCTGTCCGAAGGGGCGCTCGGTGCGGTGGTCCTCGCCGACACCCGGCGCCTGGAGGACTGCTTCGCCGCCGTCGACTACTTCGAGCGGCGCGCCATCCCCTTCGTGGTCGGCGTCAACTGCTTCGAGGGCTCGGCCCGTTACCCGGAGGACGCGGTACGCCGGGCCCTCGACCTCGACGACGACGTACCGCTGGTGCTGTGCGACGCGCGCGACCGCGAGTCGGTCAAGGAGGTCCTGGTCGGCGTCGTCCAGCACGCCATGACCCAGTCGGCGCGGCGGCGCAGCGCGGTCACCACCTGACCCGGCCGCGAGGGCGCGGCCCGCGCTCCCGCCGACAGGAGCACGGGCCGCCGCACGACGGACGGGTCACCCCGTGCGCGTGGTTCAGTCCTCGCCCTCCTCGATCCAGCCCAGGCTCTTCTCCACCGCCTTGCGCCAGTTGCGGTACTCACGGTCCCGCACGGACGAGGACATGGCGGGCGTCCACTCGGCGTCCTTCCGCCAGTGCGACTTCAGCTCGTCCAGGCCGTTCCACACGCCGGTGGCCAGTCCGGCCGCGTAGGCGGCGCCCAGACACGTCGTCTCCGACACCCGGGGCCTGATCACCGGCACGCCGAGCACGTCCGCCTGGTGCTGCATCAGCAGGCCGTTCTTCGTCATGCCGCCGTCGACCTTCAGGGTGGTGATGCGCACCCCGGAGTCCTGGTACATGGCGTCGACGACCTCACGCGTCTGCCAGCTCGTCGCCTCCAGCACCGCCCGCGCCAGGTGCGCCTTGGTGACGTAACGGGTCAGGCCCGTGACGACGCCGCGCGCGTCGGAGCGCCAGTACGGGGCGAAGAGGCCGGAGAACGCGGGTACGACGTACGCGCCGCCGTTGTCCTCCACGCTCGCGGCGAGCGGCTCCATCTCGTCCGCGGTGCGGATGATGCCGAGCTGGTCGCGGAACCACTGCACCAGCGCGCCCGTGATGGCGATCGCCCCCTCCAGGCAGTACACGGGCGCCTCGTCGCCGATCTTGTAGCCCATGGTGGTGAGCAGCCCGTGCTTCGACGGAATCGGCCGGTCACCGGTGTTGAGCAGCAGGAAACTCCCGGTGCCGTAGGTGTTCTTGGCCGTGCCGACGTCGTAGCAGGCCTGTCCGAAGACCGCCGCCTGCTGGTCGCCCAGCGCGGAGGCGACGGGCACTCCGGAGAGCTGCCCCACGGCGGTGCCGTAGACCTCGGCGGAGGACCTGATCTCCGGGAGCACTGCCTCCGGGACGTTCATCGCCTCCAGGACAACCGGGTCCCACTGGAGGGTCTCCAGGTTCATCAGCATGGTCCGCCCGGCGTTGGTCACGTCGGTGACGTGCCGTCCGCCGTCGGTGCCGCCGGTGAGGTTCCAGATCAGCCAGGAGTCTATGGTGCCGAAGGCGATCTCGCCGTTCTCCGCGCGGGCCCGCAGCCCGGGCACGTTGTCCAGCAGCCAGGCCGCCTTGGGCCCGGAGAAATAGCTGGCCAGCGGCAGGCCCGTGCGGTCGCGGAACCGGTCCTGCCCGTCGGAGCCGCCGAGCTGCGCGCACAGTCCGGCGGTCCGGGTGTCCTGCCACACGATGGCGTTGTGCACGGGCTTGCCGGTGGACCGGTCCCACAAAACCGTCGTCTCACGCTGGTTGGTGATGCCCAGCGCGCTGAGCTGGCCGGCGCGCAGGCCCGCCTTGGCGAGCGCGCCGGCCACCACCGCCTGCACCTTGGACCAGATCTCCGTCGCGTCGTGCTCGACCCAGCCCGGCTTCGGGAAGATCTGGCGGTGCTCGCGCTGGTCGACGGCGACGATCGCGCCGTGCTGGTCGAAGACGATGCAACGGCTGGAGGTGGTGCCCTGGTCGATCGCGGCGACGAACTTGTCCGTCATGACGTCCCCTTCGTCGGTTCTGTCGTCGGTTCTGCGGAGTCAGAAGGCTGCCTTGAACACGAGCCCGGACAGCCCTCCGCCGATGAGCGGCCCCACGACGGGCACCCACGCGTAGCCCCAGTCCGAGGTGCCCTTGCGGGGGATCGGGAGCAGCGCGTGCACGATGCGCGGGCCCAGGTCACGGGCCGGGTTGATGGCGTATCCGGTGGGGCCGCCCAGCGACAGGCCGATGCCGACGACCAGGAACGAAACGATGAGGATCGCGGTGCCCGACTCGCCGAGCCCCTCGGTGAGTCCGAACGCCAGGATCGGCAGGACCAGGCCCGTGGTCGCGATGATCTCGGTGACGAGGTTGGCGACCGGGCGGCGGATCGCCGGAGTGGTGGAGAAGATGCCGAGCGTGGGCTGGGAGATGTCCTCCTCGGCGTTGGCCTCGAACTGCGCGTAGTACACCAGCCAGCACAGCAGGGCGCCCAGCATCGCGCCGACCATCTGACCGGCCACATAGATGTGGACCGTGTCCCACTCACCGGTGTCGACGGCGATGCCGAGGGTGACCGCCGGGTTGAGGTGCCCGCCGGACAGCGGGGCCGCGGTGTACGCCCCGGCCATCACGCCGAAGCCCCAGCCGAACGCGATGACCACCCAGCCGGCGTCCTTCGCCTTCGAGTAGTTGAGGACGACGGCGGCGACCACGCCGGCGCCGAAGAGGATGAGGATGGCGGTGCCGATGACCTCGCCGACGAATATGTCTCCGTTGCTCATGGCGGCTCCTGGGCCGGGGCCCGGGACGGTCGGCCCCGGACCTCACGTGCAGGGTGCGTTTCCCGTGGCGACGTCAGCCGAAGGCAGGGAGGATCCGCGCCCCGCCCGGCGTCCGTGACGAGCGTGCCGTCGCAGCCGCATCGCCCGTGGGGGAGTCCTGGCGTCGGTGGACGCCTGCCGTGGCGCGCCGAAATGCGCCGAGATGTACGACGATGCCGACTGACACCGGAAGTGTTCACCTGCGGTCAGGCAGCGTCAAGGTCGGCGACAGAACGGGCCGGGGCGCCTGCTTCCGCGCGGCGGCCCCCGTCTGATAGATGCAGGGGACATGACACGTTCTCCGCGCGCGGTACGCGCCCTGGTCACCACTCTCGCCGCCCTGCTCACCGCGACCGCGGCGGCCGCACCCGCCCGGGCGACCCCCGAACCCAAGGCGCCCCGCGACTTCGTGGCCCTGCACAGCGTCGACCCGACGATCCTCCACGAGATCCGCTACGTCACCCCGCACAACTTCGTCGGCGAGCCCGTCGACGGCTACCGGCAGCCCTTGTGCATCCTCACCCGGCCCGCCGCCGAGGCGCTCCGGACCGCCCAGCGCCGGCTGCTGCCGCAGGGCTACTCCCTCAAGGTGTACGACTGCTACCGCCCGCAGCGCGCCGTGGACCACTTCGTCCGCTGGGCCGAGGACCTCGACGACCAGACCATGAAGGCCGAGTTCTACCCGAACGTCGACAAGACCCGCCTGTTCGCCGACGGGTACATCGCGGAGAAGTCCGGCCACAGCCGCGGCTCCACGGTCGACCTCACCCTCGTGAAGCTGCCCGCCCACCCCACCCGCCCCTACCGGCCCGGCGAACCCCTCACCCCCTGCTTCGCCCCGAAGGACGAGCGGTTCCCCGACAACTCGCTGGACATGGGAACCGGTTACGACTGCTTCGACACCCTCAGCCACACCCTCGACCCGCGCATCACGGGCGAGCAGCGCGCCAACCGGATGCTGCTCAAGAACACCCTCGAGGACCTCGGCTTCGTGAACCTCGCCGAGGAGTGGTGGCACTACACCTTCAAGCCCGAGGCCTACCCGGACACCTACTTCGACTTCCCCGTGTCCCAGAGGTCCGTCGCCGGCCACCGCTAGACCGCCCTACCGGAGACGCCCCTTCCGCCATCGGATACAGTCCCGCGCGTGTCCGATACTCACGTTCCCAACTCCGCGGCGGGCAGCCACTGTTCCTCCTGCGGCGCGCCCTACGGAGAGGGCGTCTCCGGCTGGCCGCGCACCTGCCCCGCATGCGGCGCCGTCACCTACCGCAACCCGCTCCCCGTCGCCGTGGCCCTCCAGCCCGTCTACGACACCCAGGGCACCGCCCTGGTCGTCGTCACCCGGGCGATCCCGCCCGCCAAGGGCGGCACCGCACTGCCCGGCGGCTACATCGACGACGGCGAGGACTGGCGCCACGCCGTCGTCCGCGAACTCAAGGAGGAGACCCGCCTCGACGCGGAGAGCCGCGACGTCCGGCTCGTCGACGCCATGAGCGCCCCCGACGGCCACCTGCTGCTGTTCGGCCTGCTCCCCGAACGCCCGGCGTCCGACCTGCCCGCCTCCGCGCCCACCGACGAGACCGAGGGCACGCACCTGCTGCGCCGCCCCGAGGAACTCGGCTTCCCCCTGCACACCGTGGCGGTGCGCGCCTTCTTCGAGGGCCGCTACATCTGACCGCCCGTCCCGTCGAGCCCGCGGACGGCTACCGGCCGGGAGGGCTCCTGAGCGCCGTCCTCCTTCTCCCGCCGTACGACGACCCGCGGGCCCGAGCGGGACACCGAGTACCGCTCGACCTCCGGCTCCTCCCCGCCGTCCGGCACCACCAGCCCGCCCCCGCTCCGGCCCGGGGCGGGCGCCCACACCACCAGCCCGGTCCCGCCGTCCTCCCCGCGCACCGGCAGCACAGCGCCCGCCCGCGCGAACACGGGTGTCCGCTCCAGCGGGGCGTCGACCAGCACCTTCGCCGGCCCCTCGTACGCCAGCCCCGTCGCCGTGTCGTACCACCGCCCGCGCGGCAGCCGCACCTCCCGCCGCACCGCGCCGGGTTCCATCACCGGCGCCACCAGCAGCGCGTCACCCAGCAGGAACGCGTCCCGGCAGTCCCGCAACTCCCGCTCCTCCGGCGCCGGCCACCACACCGGCCGCACCATCGGCGCCCCGGTCCGCCGCGCGAGGTGCGCCAGCGTCACGAAATACGGCATCAGCCGCCGCCGCTCGGCCAGCGCCACGCGCGCGTGCCCCAGCACCACCGCGCCGTACTCCCACGGCCCGCCGCCCGCAGGACCCGCGCCGCCCGTGCGCAGCAACGGCAGATACGCGGCCAACTGGAGGCGCCGCACGTACAGTTCGGACTCCCCGTCCCCGCCGCCGCCCACGACGTCCGGACCCGAGAACGGCACACCGCACAACCCGAGACCCAACACCTGCGCGAGGGACACCCTCAGCCCGTGCCACCCCCCGGCGCCCTCGCCCGACCACACCCCGCCGTACCGCTGCGACCCCGGCCGGCCGTACGGTGACAGAGCCAACGGCCGCTCGTCGGCGGGCGCTCCGTCCAGCAGCCCTTCGTGCGCAGCCCGGGCCAGGTCCAGAGCATCCGCGCGCCCGAGCGCGACGGAGCCGTCGACCGTGTGCCACACCCCCGCGAAGCCCCGCGCCGCCTGCCCCGCGTACCGCACGCGCGCGTCGGCGAGATCCGGGACCACCCCCTCGCCGCGCCGGTCCTCCGGCCGCGCCGCCGCGGGCACCACCGACACCAGCCGTATCCCCTCCCGCCGCAGTTCGTCCGCCAGCACCGGCAGCTTCGGGAAACGGTCCTGGTCGACGGTGAACCCCCGGCCGCCGGCCAGGTGACCTTCGCCCAGATGCACCGCGTCCAGCGGCAGCCCCCGCTCGAGGTGACCGGCGACCACCCGCCGCACCTCGTCCTCACCGCCGGCGCCCTCCCGCACATGGTGATGGCCGAAGGCCCACGCGGGCGGCAGCGCCGGAGCCCCGGTCAGCGACGCCCACGTCAGCAGCACCCGCGCCGGGGTGCCCGCCATCACCCAGCCGCGCACCGGACCGCCCTCCATGCGCAGTTCGCTCGTCCCCACCCGGTCGTGCCCGGAACCGGCGCCCTCCGCGCCCTCCCGCAGCGTCAGCGTGCCGTCCCACGGGTTGTCGACGAACAGCAGATGCGTGCCCGCGTCGGCCACCACCAGCTGCACGGGCATCGTCACCGGCGCCGCGCTCCCCGTCCCCGTGACGCCGTCCCCCGGCCGATGGGCGCCGTCCCGCAGCAGCGGCCCCTCCACCCGGCCGCCCGGACCGAAGAAGCGGGCGTCCGCCGGCACCTCCGACCGCTGCATCCACCGCGCCGGACCCCCGTCCTCCGCCTCCCACCAGCGCGGCGGCAGATCACGCCGCAGCATCACACCCCCGGGCGTCAGCACCTCCAGCGCGCCGTGCCGCGACACCGCGACCGTCACCCGCTCGGCCACCACACGCCAGCCACCGTCCGTGTCCGGCTCCAGCTCCGCCCGCGGATCAGGCTCGGGACACGCGCCGGCCAACGCGTACGACGGCTCAGGACCGGCCCCGTCCCACCCCCAGAACACCGCGCCGTTCACCGCGACGAGGATGCGCAGCTCCGAGCGGGCGAACCGGATCACACCCCCACCGGGACCCGGCTCCACCTCCCGCACCGCCCCCGGCACCCGCGCCCGCACCCGCGGCCCGTGCCCGGTGGCGTCAGCACTCCGCCCGCGCCACGCTGCTCGTACGCTACGCAACCCCCGTGCCGCTCCCGCCACACCGACCGACCACCACGAACGCACCAGGTCACGACCGTTCATGTTGCTCACCCTGCCATCGACCGCGCCCCGCAAGCGTGGCGTTCAACTCCCGTTAACCCGTGATCGGACCACATCTTCACGACAGGGACTATGTGGGGGGCGCCCTGGTGCAGAAGTCGATCACGTGGCATCGTCCCTGTCAGCCGCGTCACGCGCACACCCCAGCCCGTGCGCGGAGGACGCACACGACGCGCACAGTCCGGGAGCAGCCCCATGTCGACCGTGAACCCTCAGCCGCTCTGGCAGCCGACAACGGAACGTATCGCCGAGGCCCGCATCACCCGGTTCCAGGCCTGGGCCGCCGAACACCACGGCGCCCCCGCCGACGGCGGCTACGCGGCACTCCACCGGTGGTCCGTCGAAGAGCTGGAGACCTTCTGGAAAGCGGTCACCGAGTGGTTCGACGTCCGCTTCACCACGCCCTACGAGCGCGTCCTGGGCGACCGCTCCATGCCCGGCGCCCAGTGGTTCCCCGGAGCGACCCTCAACTACGCCGAGCACGCCCTGCGCGCCGCCGACTCCCGCGCGGACGAGCCCGCCCTGCTCCACGTCGACGAGAGCCAGGACCCCCGGCCCGTCACCTGGGCCGACCTGCGCCGCCAGGTCGGCTCCCTGGCCGCAGAACTGCGCGCCCTCGGCGTACGCCCCGGCGACCGCGTCAGCGGCTACCTGCCGAACATCCCCGAGGCCGTCGTCGCCCTCCTCGCCACCGCAGCCGTCGGCGGCGTGTGGACCTCCTGCGCCCCCGACTTCGGCGCCCGCAGCGTCCTCGACCGCTTCCAGCAGGTCGAACCGGTCGTCCTGTTCACCGTCGACGGCTACCGCTACGGCGGCAAGGAACACGACCGCCGCGAGATCGTCGCCGAACTCCGCCGCGAACTGCCCACCCTGCGCGCCGTCGTCCACATCCCGCTGCTCGGTACCGAGGCCCCCGACGGCGCCCTCGAGTGGTCCGCCCTGACCGCCGCCGACACCGCACCGGTCTACGAACAGGTGCCCTTCGACCACCCCCTGTGGGTGCTCTACTCCTCCGGCACCACCGGACTGCCCAAGGCCATCGTCCAGTCCCAGGGCGGCATCCTCGTCGAGCACCTCAAGCAGCTCGGCCTGCACTGCGACCTCGGCCCCGAGGACCGCTTCTTCTGGTACACCTCCACCGGCTGGATGATGTGGAACTTCCTCGTCTCCGGCCTCCTCACCGGCACCACCGTCGTCCTCTACGACGGCAGCCCCGGACACCCCGACACCGGCGCCCAGTGGCGCATCGCCGAACGCACCGGGGCCACCCTCTACGGCACCTCCGCCGCGTACGTCATGGCCTGCCGCAAGGCCGGCGTCCACCCCTCACGCGACAACGACCTGTCCGCCGTGAAGTGCGTGGCCACCACCGGCTCCCCGCTGCCGCCCGACGGCTTCCGCTGGCTGCACGACGAGGTCCGCCACGACCTGTGGATCGCCTCCGTCAGCGGCGGCACCGACGTCTGCTCCTGCTTCGCCGGAGCCGTCCCCACGCTCCCCGTCCACATCGGCGAACTCCAGGCCCCCTGCCTCGGCACCGACCTGCAGTCCTGGGACCCCAGCGGCAAGCCCCTCACCGACGAGGTCGGCGAACTGGTGGTCACCAACCCCATGCCGTCCATGCCGATCCACTTCTGGAACGACCCCGACGGCAGCCGCTACCACGACAGCTACTTCGACACCTATCCCGGCGTCTGGCGCCACGGCGACTGGATCACCCTCACCTCACGCGGCTCCGTCGTCATCCACGGCCGCTCCGACTCCACCCTCAACCGCCAGGGCGTCCGCATGGGCTCCGCCGACATCTACGAGGCCGTCGAACGCCTCCCCGAGATCAAGGAGTCCCTGGTCGTCGGCATCGAACAGCCCGACGGCGGCTACTGGATGCCGCTCTTCGTCCACCTGGCGCCCGGCGCCACCCTCGACGACGACCTGACCGACCGCATCAGGAAAGCCATCCGCACCCAGCTCTCGCCCCGGCACGTCCCCGACGAGATCATCGAGGTGCCCGGCATCCCGCACACCCTCACCGGCAAGCGCATCGAGGTCCCGGTCAAGCGACTCCTCCAGGGCACCCCCCTGGAGAGGGCCGTCAACCCCGGCTCCATCGACAACCTCGACCTGCTCGCCCACTACCAGGAGCTGGCCCGCACCCGCCCCTGACCGGTCACGCCCCGTCTCCTCCTCCGCACCCGCTGTCAGTGCCGCCGATTACGGTGAGTGAGCATTGATCGACCGTGCAGAGGGGGAGACATGACGTACACCGACCACCGGACCCTGCGACGCGTCCTGCGCCGCGAGATCGTGGGCACCATCGGCGTGCTCACCGACGAACACGACTTCCGCGCCATGCGGCGCTACGACACCTTCGTGTTCGACGACCACGCCACCTACCTGAAACACGTCGAAGCCGTGCTGCGCACCCGCGCCCTCGAGGGCAGCCACACCACGGTGGCCCTCTTCGACCCCGAGGAGTACGCCGCCTGGTGCGCCCAGCACGACCACGACCCCGACAGCCACCTCAGCCGCACCCGCTTCACCGCAGAGCGCGCCGTCACCGGACCAGCCGTCCCCTACGACGGCCGGCCCCTGTCCGACCTCATGACCACCCTCGTCGACGAGGCCGTCCGCCGCGCCACCTGGGAGTACGCCACGATGCTCCTCGCCCGGCTCGGCCCCTGCGCCTCCTGCGGCGAGGACCTCGGACACGCGGCCTTCACCCGCGCCTCCCGGCTCGTCTCCCGCATCCTCGACAGCGCGCCACCGGGCGACCGCCATCTCGTCTGCAGCGTCTCCGGACCACCCGAATCCCTGGTCGCCGTCCTGCACGCCGACGACACCGACGACGGCGTCCGCATCGACGACACCGAAGCCCTGGAGTTCACCACCGTCCTGGCAGCCGGCCTCGCCACCGCGGGCTCCGGCGGCCTCGTGATGCGCACCAGCACCCCGGGTGCCCCCGACCGCATCCACGGCTGGCGCATCCGCAGCCACGGACTCGTCCCCCTCACCGCCGGAGAGGTCTTCGACGCCTACTGCACCGACACCGAGACCGGCGAGATCATCCCGCCCGAGTCCAACGTCGACTACTGCGCGTCACCCGACCTCACGGACGCCGACCCCGGCCCGGACCACCGCCACTGACCCCGGACGGCAACGGGACATACCCGAGGGGCGCCCCACCGAAGTGAGGCGCCCCTCGGGACACGGCCTCGCCAGGCCCGGCGAGGACTACTCGCCCGACAGCACCGCCCGCGCCGCGCTCCGCGCCTCCTCCGCGCTGTCCGCGGCCCGCGCGGCAGCGGCCGCCCGCTCGCACTGCGCCAGCGTGAACTTCGCCAACTGCGCACGCACATAGGGAATGGACGCCGCACCCATCGAGAGAGAGGTGACACCCAGCCCCGTCAGCACACACGCCAGCAGCGGGTCCGACGCGGCCTCGCCGCACACCCCGCAGCTCTTGCCCTCGGCCCGCGCCGCCTCGGCGGACAGCGCCACCAGGTCGAGCAGCGCCGGCTGCCACGGATCCTGCAACCGGGACACCGCACCCACCTGACGGTCCGCGGCGAACGTGTACTGCGCGAGGTCGTTCGTGCCCAGCGACAGGAACTCCACCTCCCGCAGCACCGAACGCGCCCGAAGCGCCGCCGACGGAATCTCCACCATCGCGCCGTACTTCGCCTGCAGCCCCGCCTCGCGGCACGCATCCGCGAACGCCTTCGCGTCGGCCCGGTCCGCCACCATCGGGGCCATCACCTCGAGGTGGGTCGGCAGCCCTTCCGCGGCCCTGGCCAGCGCCGTCAGCTGGGTGCGCAGCACCTCCGGGTGGTCGAGCAGCGTCCGCAGACCGCGCACGCCCAGCGCCGGGTTCGGCTCGTCGCCAGGGGAGAGGAACTCCAGCGGCTTGTCCGCACCCGCGTCCAGCACCCGCACCACGACACGCCCCTCGGGGAACGCCTCCAGCACCTGCCGGTACGCCTCGACCTGCTTCTCCTCGGACGGAGCGTTCTTGCTGTCGTCAAGGAACAGGAACTCGGTGCGGAACAGACCGACGCCCTCGGCGCCCGCCTCGACCGCCGCCGGGACATCGGCCGGTCCGCCGACGTTCGCCAGCAACGGCACCTTGTGCCCGTCGGCCGTCGCACCCGGACCGGTCGCCGCCGCCAGAGCGGCCTTCCGCTCGGCCGCCGCGGACTCCAGAGCGGCCCGGCGCTCCTCCGTCGGGTTCACGAAGATCTCGCCCGAGCTGCCGTCGACCGCTATCAGCGTGCCCTCGGCGATCTCACCGGCCCCCGGCAGCGCCACGACCGCAGGCACGCCCAGAGCACGCGCGAGGATCGCGCTGTGACTGGTCGGCCCACCCTCTTCGGTCACGAAACCGAGCACCAGTGTGGGGTCCAGCAGCGCGGTGTCCGCCGGCGCGAGGTCCCGCGCCACCAGCACGTAAGGCTCGTCGCTGTCCGGCACACCCGGCATCGGCACGCCCAGCAGGCGCGCCACGATGCGGTTGCGCACGTCGTCCAGGTCGGCCACCCGGCCCGCCAGGTACTCGCCGGCGTTCGCCAGCAGTTCGCGGTACGCGGCGAACGCGTCGTAGACCGCGCGCTCGGCGGAGCTGCCCACGGCGACACGCCGGTCGACGTCGGCCATCAGCTCCGGGTCCTGCGCCATCAGCGCCTGCGCCTCGAGCACCGCCTGGGCCTCGCCGCCGGCGAGGTTCCCGCGCGCGGTCAGATCGGCCGCGACCGCCTCCACGGCCTGACGGGCGCGCTGCTGCTCGCGCTCCGCCTCCTCCGCCGGGATCTGCTTGGCCGGCGGCTCCAGCACCGCCGTGCCCATGTGCCGTACCTCGCCGATCGCCACCCCGTGGCTCACGCCGACGCCTCGCAGCGTTGTCTCCATCTCACCCGTCTCCGGTAAAGCGGCGGGTCGCGCCGCAGCGTCCGATGTTCTGTGCCGTCGCCCGATGCCGTCGCGGCCGTCGTGGGGACGGCGTCACGTCACTTCCAGAGGAAGAGCGCGTCGCCCGCCTTCACGTCGCCCTCTTCACGGAGCTCGGAGAGGGCGTCCGCCGTGGCCTCCAGCGCCACGATCGGGCACACGGGGGACTTGCCGGCGGCCTCGACGGCGGCCGGGTTCCAGCGCACGATGCCCTGCCCGCGCGTGACGGTGTCCCCCTTGTTGACGAGCAGTTCGAAGCCCTCGCCGTTGAGCTGGACGGTGTCGATGCCGAGGTGGGTGAGCACGCCGTGCCCGTTCTCGTCCACGACGACGAACGCGTGCGGGTGCAGAGAGACGATCACGCCGTCGACGGGGGAGACGGCCTCGGAAGGCTCCCGCACGGGGTCGATCGCGGTGCCCGGGCCGACCATGGCCCCGGAAAAGACCGGATCGGGCACGGACGCCAGTCCGATGGCGCGTCCTGCGAGCGGGGACGTCACGGTGGTCATGGGAGTCCTCCCAAGAGATGGAGATCTGTACGAGCGCCGTCACTGGCTGTCTCCGGCGTGCTGTTCAGCAGGGTATGTCATAAGACGTACCGATTCCGGGGGACAAGTCCAGGCCAGGTGGTCCAGACAAGAGGTCTAGACCACCCACTCTAATCGATTTGCACGCGGTCTGCGACCCCGTGTACAGTCTTAAACCTGCCTGGGGCTGAGGGATGCACACACGCATCCAGGACCCGGCAGCAACCCAATCTCGTCAGATCCTAACTTTGGATCACATTCTGCATGCCTGCGGAACGGTGGTCAGGGGGCCGGAAAAACACTGATAGAGTTTGGAAACACCGAAGGGAAGCGCCCGGAGGAAAGCCCGAGAGGGTGAGTACAAAGGAAGCGTCCGTTCCTTGAGAACTCAACAGCGTGCCAAAAGTCAACGCCAG
>NZ_JBIBXY010000011.1:0-193525 GCF_043082785.1 Streptomyces sp. NPDC014764
TCGACGGCGGGATCAGCGGCTTCGCGATTTCCCACAGCCCGTCCGGAACAATCCAACTCCATGTACCCCGCCCCATGTCGAGGTCAACGACGCCTCACCACGTAGGACACGGTCTAAGACATCGTTTCACTTGGTGAGTCGGCGGTAGCTGATGAGGGTTGCGGCGATGCCGACGAAGGCCAGGAAGTGCTCGGCCTTGCGCTCGTGACGGCGGTGCAGCCTGCGGCATCCGGCCAGCCAGGAGACCGTTCTCTCGACGACCCAGCGGTGTCGGCCGAGCCGCGTCGACGACTCGATGCCCTTGCGGGCGATGCGGTGGCGGATGCGACGCTCGCGAAGCCATTTCCGCAGGTGGTCGTAGTCGTATCCCTTGTCGGCGTGGAGCTTGGCCGGGCGCCGGCGGCGCGGGCCGCGGCGGGAGCGGATGGGCGGGATCCCGCGCACGAGCGGCTTGAGGCCGAGGCTGTCGTGCGTGTTGGCGCCGGAGATGCCCAGCGACAGCGGCACGCCGTTTCGGTCGGTGATGAGGTGGATTTTCGATCCCGGCTTGCCGCGGTCGGTCGGATTCGGTCCGGTCAGTGGCCCCCTTTTGCCGCCCGGACGCTGACGGAGTCGATGGCGCATCGCGACCAGTCCAGCTCACCCCGAGCGCCGAGTTCGTCGAGGACGACCCGGTGCAGCCTGGCCCACACCCGGTCCCGACTCCATTGGGCGAAGCGCCGGTAGACGGTGGGCCAGGCGGGCCCGAACACCGGCGGCAACTGCCGCCAGGTGCAGCCTGAGGTGGCCACGAAGATGATCGCCGCCAGGCATTCACGGTCACCGGCCCTCCGTTTGCCGCCGCCCTGCGGGCGTATGACCTCCGTCGGCGGGACCACCCGCCGAAACAGGGGGCCGAGTCGGGCGGCGTCGTCTGGTTGGGCCGCACGAAGACCGGCGACGTGGCGGCGATCGTCGTCACCAGCGGCATGCCCGGCGCCAAAGCATGACGTCGCTGCCGCCTCGCCCTGTCCTGCACGTCGCCAGCCGGACGTGGCTGCTCGCCCTCACCAAGAGGAGCAGTCCGAGGAGAGGCATCGGCGGTCGCACCCCGAGTAGTCACGGCGAGGTGCCGCTGCAGCGGGATCATCTTCCGGAGGGAGGAGGCGGAAACCGGCTCGGCCGTGGAGCTGTCCGTTGACCGGCGCCGTCAATTGACCAGTACTCTCCGACACACCGGAGAGACACGCTTCAGTCGCGGGCGGTGGGTTGTGCGGCGTCGTACTCGGCGAAGACCTCACGCGCCACGGTGTAGCTGTCGAACGCACGGGCGACACCTGCGTAGACGGCCATCTGGACGAAGGCTTCGACGATCTCCTCCTTTGCCACGCCGTTGTGCAGGGCGATTCGCAGCTGGCCGCGGAGCGGCTCCAGGACGCCCAGGCTCGCCGTGATGGTGACGGAGATCAGCGCACGGGTGCGTAGGTCGAGATGATCGGTACGGGGCCAGGCGTCGTTGAAAGCGTGTTCGGTCGCGATCCGGGTGAAGTCGTAGGCGTTGGCAGGCTCGGACGGCCCGGGTTCGACGAACGGCGCCAGGCTGAAGCCGAGGACCCGCTCGGCGTTCTCCAAGGCTTGGGCGTATCGGGCAGTATGTTCGGACATGCCGCGATTGTGCATCAAGCCGGCGGGATGACGGCGCATCACGAACTGCGGAGCGTCGCCCTCCCGCTGCGGACGAATCGACATGTCCCGCAGCTCGGTACTCCCACTGGATGCCGGTGTGCAGGACGAACAGGATCCCGCGCAGGGCCTGCCGGTCGGGCACCCGAGGTCTTCCCTCCACCTGCTTCGGCGGCGGCTTGGGCGGCAGCAGCTCGATCAGCTTTTGCCAGTGCCAGTAAGAGGCCGTCCTCGTCGACTGCGAATCGCGCGAGAAGGACGTGATCCTTGCAGTGCGCGCGCAATGAGTAAGCCCCCTCCCATAAAGGAAGAGGGCTTACTCGTGGGCGCTTACTTCTTCTTGCCCTGGTTCTTCACAGCCTCGATCGCCGCCGCCGCGGCCTCCGGGTCGAGGTACTTGCCGCCCGGGGTGACCGGCTTGAAGTCGGCGTCGAGTTCGTAGTACAGGGGGATGCCCGTCGGGATGTTGAGGCCCGCGATGTCGGCGTCCGAGACGCCGTCCAGGTGCTTGACCAGCGCGCGGAGGCTGTTGCCGTGGGCGGCGATCAGGACCGTGCGGCCGGACAGGAGGTCCGGGACGACCGAGTCGAACCAGTACGGCAGCATGCGGACGACGACGTCCTTGAGGCACTCCGTCTGCGGACGCAGCTCCGGCGGGAGGGTCGCGTAGCGCGGGTCGGAGAACTGGGAGTACTCGGCGTCGCGGTCGAGCGCCGGCGGCGGGGTGTCGTAGGAGCGGCGCCACAGCATGAACTGCTCCTCGCCGAACTCCGCGAGCGTCTGCGCCTTGTCCTTGCCCTGGAGGGCGCCGTAGTGACGCTCGTTCAGGCGCCAGCTGCGGCTGACCGGGATCCACAGGCGGTCCGCGGCCTCCAGCGCGAGCTGGGCCGTGCGGATCGCGCGCTTCTGGAGCGAGGTGTGGAGCACGTCGGGCAGCAGGCCGGCTTCCTTGAGCAGCTCGCCGCCGCGCGTCGCCTCCTTCTCGCCCTTCGCGGTGAGGTTGACGTCCACCCAGCCGGTGAACAGGTTCTTCTCGTTCCACTCGCTCTCGCCGTGGCGGAGGAGGATCAGCTTGTACGGTGCGTCGGCCATGGGCCCGAGCGTAATCGACGCCCCGCACGGCCCGCGCGCCCTGCCCGCCTTACGGACGGTTGACGGTTTCTGTTAATCGGGTGGCCGTCGGCCGGCCCGGTTTCGTAAGTTGTGCTGGCTGCTTCAGCCACTTACACATCGTTTCCCGGGCCGTGCCCGGGCGCCAGGGGGGCCACCCATGTCAGTCACCGGAGTCAGACGTGCCCTGAGCGAGTCCGTCTCGGGGCTTCCCCGCGCCTTCTGGTGGTTGTGGGCCAGCACCCTGGTGAACCGGCTCGGCGCCTTCGTCGCCACCTTCATGGCGCTCTACCTCACCCTCGACCGCGGCTACTCCGCCTCCTACGCCGGTCTCGTCGTCGCCCTCCACGGGCTCGGCGGGGTGATCTCCTCCCTCGGCGCAGGCGTCATGACCGACCGGCTCGGACGGCGGCCCACCCTGCTCGTCGCCCAGACCGCGACCGCCCTGTCCGTCGCCCTGCTCGGCTTCGTCCACGACCCCGTCGCCATCGCGGCCGTCTCCTTCCTCGTCGGCATGGCGTCCAACGCCTCCCGGCCCGCCGTGCAGGCGATGATGGCGGACATCGTGCGGCCGGAGGACCGTATCCGGGCCTTCTCCCTCAACTACTGGGCGATCAACCTCGGTTTCGCGATCTCCTCCGTGGGCGCCGGCTTCATCGCCGAGGTCAGCTACCTCGCCGGCTTCCTCATCGAGGCCGGGATGACGCTCGTCTGTGCCGTGCTCGTCTTCGTGAAGCTGCCCGAGTCCCGCCCCGAGCGGCGGACCGCCGAGCCGGGCGCGACGGAGGAGGACTCCGTCTCCCTCGGGACCGTGCTGCGCGACGGCCGGTTCATGGGCGTCGTAGGGCTGTCCTTCCTCGTCGCCGTCGTCTTCCAGCAGGGCTACCTGGGACTCCCGGTCGCCATGGGCGAGGCAGGCTTCACGCCCGCCGACTTCGGCATGGCCATCGCCGTCAACGGCGTCCTGATCGTCGTCCTCCAGCTGCCCGTGACCCGCCTGATCGAACACCGCGACCCGCGCCGGATGCTCGTCGTCTCCTCGCTGCTCGCCGGATACGGTTTCGGGCTCACCGCCTTCGCCGGGTCCGTCGGCGTCTTCGCCCTCACCGTGTGCGTGTGGACCCTCGCCGAGATCGTCAACGCGCCCGTCCAGACCGGCCTGGTCGTACGGCTCTCCCCGGTGCACGGACGCGGGCGCTACCAGGGCGTGTACACCTCTTCCTGGGCGGTCGCCGCCCTCGTCGCCCCGCTGCTGTCCGGCTTCGTCATCGACCGCTGGGGCGCCGCCTGGCTGTGGGGGACCTGCGCCGCCGTCGGCACGGTCGCCGCCCTCGGGTACGGGCTGCTCATGCGGCGGCTGCCGGCGGACGCGGACACCGGCAGAGGTACCGGTACCGGTACCGGTACCGGAGCCGAGCCCGTGAAGCCGTCCCCCCAGTCCTCCCAGTCCGAACAGCTCGCCGAGCGGACTGCCCAGCCCGCCGAGCAGACCGTCTAGGACGCCCGCACGCCGCAGGCCCCGCCCGCCGTCACCGGCGGGCGGGGCCTGCGTACGTTCGTCATCTCACCCGCACTGGCACGGGCTGCCCGACTGGCACCCGCAGCCGCACCCCGAACCGCAGCCGCAGGCGGCGATCAGGGTGAGGCTCCTGACCTCGGCGGGTTGCTCGGTCTCGCGCTCCTGCGTGGGGTCGGGCGTCGTGCCGGGGGATTCGGCCATGGGTCCCTCCTCGGGGCTGGGGCCTGCGCACACCTGCTCCCCATTGCACGCCCGCCGGGCCGGGCGCATCAACGGCGCATCGGGGGCGGCGGAAGCTCACCCGCGCCCCCGACCGGCACCCGCACGCCGTGCGGACCCGGTACGCCAATGCGGACCCGGTAGCCGTGCGGAACCGCTACGCCGTCGGATCCCGCACGCCGTGCGGACCCGGCACGCCGTGCGGACCCGCTACGCCGTACGGGAAGCGCTCAGCCGCCCTCCACCCCCTGCACCGGCGCGATCTCCGGCTGCAGATCCGCCTGGATCTCGTCCGCGTGCTCGCCCGTGACCAGGTACACCACCCGCTTGGCCACCGACACCGCGTGGTCCGCGAACCGCTCGTAGTAGCGGCCCAGCAGCGTGACGTCCACCGCCGTCTCGATGCCGTGCTTCCAACGGTCGTCCATCAGGTGCTGGAAGAGCGTGCGGTGCAGCAGATCCATCGCGTCGTCGTCCTGCTCCAGCTGGAGCGCGAGGTCGACGTCCTTGGTGATGATCACCTCGGCCGCCTTCGCCATCAGGCGCTGGGCGAGCTGGCCCATCTCCAGGATCGTGGCGTGCAGGTCCCGCGGCACCCCGCGCTCGGGGTAGCGCAGCCGCGCCAGCTTCGCCACGTGCTGGGCGAGGTCGCCGGAGCGCTCCAGGTCCGCGGACATCCGCAGCGAGGTGACGACGATCCGCAGGTCGGTCGCCACCGGCTGCTGCCGGGCCAGCAGGGCGATCGCCCGCGCCTCCAGGTCGTGCTGCAGTTCGTCGACCTTCTGGTCGGCCTCGATCACGCTCTCCGCGAGCTTCAGATCGGCGTCGAGGATGGCGGTCGTGGCGCGCCCGATCGCCGATCCGACCAGCCGGGCCATCTCCACCAGACCGTCGCCGATCGAATCCAGTTCCTCGTGGTACGCGTCCCGCATCGGAATTCCTCTCGTGCGTCTCTGTCCGGGCTGTCCGGGTCCGGGCTCTGAGGGGCCTTGGGTCCCACCCACGCTCCCACGTTCCGTCCGCCACGCGTCCGGTTCCGTCACCTCGCGTGAACCGGTACTGGCCTCTAGGTGAACTCTGGGCGACGAGTGTCCGAGGTCGCCCTTCGAGCGCTGTGGGCTGCGCTCGCGCCATGCCTAACCTGGACGCATGGACGTGAACGCGGCGGTCGCCGCAGCGGCTGCGATCGCCGGACTGCTCACCGGCGTCATCGCCATGCTGGCGTTCCGCGTCAGTGAACGCGAACAGCGGCGCCCCACCCGCACCTCGCTGCACACCGACGCCGTGCTCCCGCCCGGCGTCGACACCGTGCTCTCCGTGCTGCGCTCGTCCGCCGTGGTCCTCGACGAGAACGACGGCGTGGTGAAGGCCAGCTCGGCCGCGTACGCCCTCGGACTGGTCCGGGGCGGCAAGCTCGCCGTGGAGCCGATGCTCAAGATGGCCCGCGACACCCGGCGGGACGGCGAGATACGGCAGGTCGAGCTGGACCTGCCCCGCCGGGGGACCGGGCGCGGCGAGGCCCTCGCGGTGTCCGCGCGGGTGGCGCCGCTCGGCTCCCGGCTGGTGCTGCTGCTGGTGGAGGACCTCACCGAGGCCCGCCGCATCGAGGCCGTACGGCGCGACTTCGTCGCCAACGTCAGCCATGAGCTCAAGACCCCCGTCGGGGCGCTGTCCCTGCTGTCCGAGGCGGTGATGGACGCCTCCGACGACCCCGAGGCCGTGGAGCGGTTCGCGGGGCGCATGCAGATCGAGGCGACCCGGCTGACCAACCTGGTGCAGGAGCTGATCGACCTCTCCCGGGTGCAGAACGACGACCCGTTGGAGGACGCCGAGCCGGTCCGGGTCGACGAACTGGTCGCCGAGGCCATCGACCGCTGCCGGCACCAGGCAGGCACCAAGGAGATCACCATGGCCGCCGCGGGCGCCGCCGACCTGCGGGTCTGGGGCAACCGCGGCCAGCTCGCCGCCGCGCTCGGCAACCTCGTCGAGAATGCGGTCAACTACTCGCCCGCCCGCACCCGCGTGGGCATCGCGGTCCGTTCGGTCGCGCAGCCCGGCGGGGACCTGATCGAGATCGCCGTGACCGACCAGGGCATCGGCATCTCCGACAAGGACAAGGAGCGCGTCTTCGAGCGCTTCTACCGCGTCGACCCCGCCCGCTCCCGTGCCACCGGCGGCACGGGGCTGGGCCTCGCGATCGTGAAACACGTGGCCGCCTCGCACGGCGGGGAAGTCACGGTGTGGAGCGCCGAGGGCCAGGGCTCCACCTTCACCCTGCGGCTGCCCGAGGCGCGTGCGCCCCGCGGCCGGCGGCCGTCCGAGAGGGACGACACCGAGGGCCTCGACGGCGAGGCAGCCGGGACGTCCCACCCCTCCCCCCACTCGTCCGATCCATCCGCGTACGCAACGCTTCCCTCCCCGGAGGTCCTTCCGTGACCCGAGTGCTCGTCGTCGAGGACGAGGAGTCCTTCTCCGACGCCCTGTCGTACATGCTCCGCAAGGAGGGCTTCGAGGTCGCCGTGGCGACCACCGGGCCCGACGGACTCGACGAGTTCGACCGCAACGGAGCCGACCTCGTCCTCCTCGACCTGATGCTGCCCGGGCTGCCGGGCACCGAGGTGTGCCGCCAGCTGCGCGGCCGCTCCAACGTTCCCGTGATCATGGTGACCGCCAAGGACAGCGAGATCGACAAGGTGGTCGGCCTGGAGATAGGCGCCGACGACTACGTCACCAAGCCGTTCTCCTCGCGCGAGCTGGTCGCGCGGATCCGCGCGGTGCTGCGCCGGCGCGGCGAGCCCGAGGAGACCGCCCCGGCGGCCCTGGAGGCGGGCCCGGTGCGTATGGACGTCGACCGGCACGTGGTGACCGTCGGCGGCACCAAGATCGACCTGCCGCTGAAGGAGTTCGACCTGCTGGAGATGCTGCTGCGCAACGCGGGCCGCGTGCTGACCCGGATGCAGCTCATCGACCGGGTGTGGGGCGCTGACTACGTGGGTGACACCAAGACCCTCGACGTCCACGTGAAGCGTCTGCGCGCCAAGATCGAGCCGGACCCCGGCGCGCCCCGCTATCTGGTGACTGTGCGCGGCCTGGGCTACAAGTTCGAGCCGTAGACCGCGGGGCGTCGTTCCAGCGACACGAAGGGCGGGACCCCCGCTGGGGTCCCGCCCTTCGGCGTGCGGTGCGGTGGGTCCGGTCAGTTGCCGGACGTCTCCTGGCTCGCGGAGGCGGCGTCCGAGGGGGTGCCCGACGGGGCGCCCGTGCTGGTGGACTCGTCGCCGGAGGTCTCCTCGTCCGAGGCGTTATCGCCCTCGCCCGTGGCCTCCTCGCCCGGCTCGCCGGAAGCGTCCGCCGACGGCGACGAGGAGGCGCCCGCGGCGGGAGCCTCGCTCGGGCCCCAGCTCTTGAAGAAGCTCTCGGCCGGGAAGACGATCGCGCGCAGGGTCACCTCACCGGTCTCGCTGAAGGTGAAGGTGATCTCCTGGGCGTTGCCGTCCTGGACGGCCTCGCGGCTGCTGGGCAGGACGGCGGAGGCGTTGCCCTCGCCGCCGAGGATCAGACGGCCGCCGGCCGGGACGACCAGGTCGCCGCCCTCGGCGGGGGTCAGCTCGGCGGTCTTGCCGGTGCCGGGGAGCGTGACCGACTCGAGGGTCTGGTCCTTTTCGCCCGAGTTGAAGAGCGTGGCGGAGACGACGGCGGGGCCGGTCGACTCCAGGTCGGGCTGGGTGATGACGGTGGCGTTCTGCACCTGGATGTCGCCGACCGTCGTCGCCGCGTTGTCCGGCTTGATCTGCAGCGTCTGGGCGTTGTTGCCGGCCGCGCACGCGGAGAGCGAGGCGAGGGAGATTGCAATGGCGGCGGCGGCGAGGGCGCCGCGTCGAAGGCTGCTGCTCACGGCGGCGGCAACTCCTTGACTCGAGCGTGTGTGGCGACCGGGTAAAGCCGCCCTAAGTGTCTGTCAGCGGCCTCAGATTACCGAGCCTCCCGCAGGCCGCTGCACCCGACCCTCCCCACGCCTACCCAGGTCGTGCCCTTGAGGCGTGCCCGCGCCGGGGATGTCACCCGATCACCACCCGACTCCCGCGTCCCGCGCCACATCGGCCGGACGAGCCGCAAGTGACCTGCCGGTAAACATCCGCCACTTCCGTCCGCGGCGTCCCTTCATTCACGCGGGCGCGCATTTCGGTGAAGGAATGAGGGGGATCCCGGTAATTGATCACCGGCCGTCGATCCTCACACCGTGTGATCAATTCCGGATTCGGCCGGAACCGGCTCGGCTCACCGAACGGAGTAGCGGAAGTCGCACTTCTGGAACCGGACATTTGGGGAGGTTCGACCGCTCGTGGAGGCCTCCGGGAGGGTGTAACGTGCGCGTTTCACTTGCCTCGGAGAGCCGCTCCGACCTGCGAATACCTGCTTCCGCTAGGCGTCCGAAGCACGTTCCTGTTGCGCTTGTCAAGCCCCGAGAATGGCCCTGACCTGCGAAAACGCCATTCAGAAGACGCCGTATCCGTGTTACCCTGGATAGCCACGGAAGGGGTACCTGTCACATGACGTTCAAGGTTGGCGACACCGTGGTCTATCCCCATCATGGGGCCGCGCTGATCGAGGCAATCGAAACTCGCCAGATCAAAGGCGTGGACAAGACCTACTTGGTGCTGAAGGTCGCCCAGGGTGACCTGACGGTACGTGTGCCAGCGGACAATGCGGAGTTCGTCGGCGTGCGTGATGTGGTCGGTCAGGACGGGCTGGACCGGGTCTTCGAGGTGCTGCGCGCGCCGTACGCCGAGGAGCCCACGAACTGGTCCCGTCGGTACAAGGCAAATCTCGAGAAGCTCGCCTCGGGCGATGTCATCAAGGTCGCGGAAGTCGTGCGTGACCTGTGGCGCCGGGAGCGGGAGCGCGGTCTCTCCGCCGGTGAGAAGCGCATGCTCGCGAAGGCGCGTCAGATTCTCGTCAGCGAGCTGGCCCTCGCCGAGAACACCAACGAGGACAAGGCCGAGGCCCTGCTCGACGAGGTTCTCGCCTCCTGAGTTCTCCGAGTCGTGGCTCCGCCCGTCGCGTGTCGTCACGCCGGCCGTCGGAGCAGCACTCAGAGCACTCAGCGCATCGAAATGCCGCGGTGCCCGATGACGTCCAGGACGTCGCCGGGCGCTGCGGCATGTTTGTACCCGGACACCCTCCGTAGGCTGCACTTGCGCCGGAGCTGGGAATGTGTCATCACTCACGTCCCCACCCCTGGCGTGCCGGGCCCGGGCGGTCGGCTCGACCAGAGTCACGGAAGGGGCTGGTCAAGGCGGAACGCCCGGCACTTCCCCCGCTCACGGGAGCGGGGCACGCCCTGGCCATACCCACGTAGGCCGAGCCCACAAACCTGACAGGAACCGATGTCTGACGATCCGCTCCCGCCGTCCTCGCCGACCCCCGCACCCGGCCGTCCGACGGTCCGGACAGCGGCCGTCATCCCGGCCGCCGGCCGGGGTGTGCGGCTCGGCCCCGGCGCCCCGAAGGCGCTGCGCGCGCTCGGCGGCACGCCCATGCTCGTGCACGCCGTGCGGGCGATGGCCGACTCCCGGGCCGTCTCCCTGGTCGTCGTGGTGGCGCCGCCCGGCGGCGCCGGCGAGGTCAAGTCGCTGCTCGACGCGCACGCGCTGCCCGAGAGGACCGACGTCCTCGTCGTCCCCGGCGGGGAGAGCCGCCAGGAGTCCGTCAAGCTGGGCCTGGACGCGCTGCCCGAGGGTTACGACATCGTCCTGGTCCACGACGCGGCCCGCCCGCTCGTCCCGGTGGACACCGTCGACGCGGTCATCGAGGCCGTACGCGACGGAGCGCCCGCCGTCGTCCCCGCGCTGCCGCTCGCCGACACCGTCAAGCAGGTCGAGCCGGCCGCCGCGCCCGGCGACCCGGAGCCGGTGGTCGCCACCCCCGACCGGTCCCTGCTGCGGGCGGTGCAGACCCCGCAGGGCTTCGACCGGGCCACCCTGGTGCGCGCCCACGAGACCGTGAAGCACGACGTCACCGACGACGCCGGCATGGTGGAGCAGCTCGGCCTCACCGTCGTCGCCGTCCCCGGGCACGAGGAGGCCTTCAAGGTCACCCGCCCCCTCGACCTGGTCCTCGCCGAGGCGGTCCTGGCGCGCAGGAGGCTCAACGATGGCTTCTGAGCCGTACCCCCTGCCGCAGGTCGGCATCGGCACCGACATCCACGCCTTCGAGGACGGCCGCGAGCTGTGGTGCGCCGGCCTGAAGTGGGAGGGCGAGGGTCCCGGGCTGGCGGGACACTCCGACGCGGACGTCGTCGCGCACGCCGCCTGCAACGCCCTGTTCTCCGCCGCCGGTCTCGGCGACCTCGGCCGGCACTTCGGCACGAGCCGCCCCGAGTGGTCCGGCGCCTCCGGCGTCACCCTCCTCACCGAGGCCGCGCGCATCGTCCGCGAGGCCGGCTTCCGCATCGGCAACATCGCCGTGCAGGTCGTCGGCCCCCGCCCGAAGATCGGCAAACGCCGCGAGGAGGCCCAGAAGATCCTCTCCGAGGCGGCCGGCGCCCCGGTCTCGGTCTCGGGCGCCACCACGGACGGCCTGGGCTTCCCGGGCAGGAACGAGGGCCTGATGGCGGTGGCGACAGCGCTGGTGGTGCAACAGGGGTGAGCGCCCCGTCCTGAGGGGCGCGGGGGTCCGCGCGATCGGCGCCCGGCGGGCCCACAAGTGACATGTGACCGTGAAACCGCCGGAGGCACACCGCACACCCCCGCGCCTACTACCCTGGTGTCGTGACTATTCGCCTGTACGACACCAGCGCCCGGCAGATCCGTGACTTCACCCCGCTCCGGCAGGGCTGCGTCTCGATCTACCTGTGTGGTGCCACCGTGCAGGCGGCGCCCCACATCGGCCACATCCGCTCGGGCCTGAACTTCGACATCATGCGCCGCTGGTTCGAGTACCGCGGCCTGGACGTGACGTTCATCCGCAACGTGACGGACATCGACGACAAGATCATCGCCAAGTCCGCCGAGCAGGAACGCCCCTGGTGGGCCATCGGGTACGAGAACGAGCGCGCCTTCGACGACGGCTACCGCGCGCTCGGCTGCCTGCCCCCGACGTACGAGCCGCGCGCCACCGGCCACATCACCGAGATGGTCGAGATGATGCGCGGCCTGATCGAGCGCGGGAACGCCTACGAGGCCGACGGCAACGTGTACTTCGCCGTGACCTCGTTCCCGGACTACCTCGAGCTGTCCAACCAGGAGCTCGACAACCTCCTCCAGCCGTCCGGCGACGGCGAGACCGGCAAGCGGGACCCGCGCGACTTCGCGATGTGGAAGGCGGCCAAGCCGGGCGAGCCGAGCTGGGAGACGCCGTGGGGACGCGGTCGCCCGGGCTGGCACCTGGAGTGCTCGGCGATGGCGCACAAGTACCTCGGCACCGCCTTCGACATCCACGGCGGCGGCCTGGACCTGATCTTCCCGCACCACGAGAACGAGATCGCCCAGGCCAAGGCCTACGGCGACGAGTTCGCCCGGTACTGGGTGCACAACGCCTGGGTCACCATGAGCGGCGAGAAGATGTCGAAGTCGCTCGGCAACTCGGTGCTGGTCAGCGAGATGGTCAAGCGCTGGCGGCCCATCGTGCTCCGCTACTACCTGGGCACCCCGCACTACCGGTCGATGATCGAGTACAGCGAGGAGGCCCTGCGCGAGGCCGAGTCCGCGTTCGCGCGGATCGAGGGCTTCGTGCAGCGCGTGGTGGAGAAGGCCGGCGGGGTCGTCGAGCCCGCCGCCGACGTGCCGCCCGCGTTCGCCGAGGCGATGGACGACGACCTGGGCGTCCCGCAGGCGCTCGCCGTCGTGCACACCGCGGTCCGGCAGGGCAACAGCGCGCTGGCAGCCGACGACAAGGAGGAGGCGGTCGCCCGCCTCGCCGAGGTCCGCGCCATGCTCGGCGTGCTCGGACTCGACCCGCTGGACCCGCACTGGGCCGGCGACGGCAGCCGCGGGGACGACCTGCACGGCGTCGTCGACACCCTGGTCCGCATGGTCCTCGACCAGCGCGAGGCCGCCCGGGCCCGCAAGGACTGGCCCACCGCGGACGCCATCCGCGATCAGCTCAACCAGTCCGGGCTGGCCATCGAGGACGGCCCGCAGGGCCCGCGCTGGAGCCTCGGCCCCCGCTGAGGCACCACCGCGTCACGGACGCGGTCGGCCGCGGAACCGCCGTGGACCGGCCGCGGACCCGGCCCGGGGCCTCCCCGGTCCCGGCCGCGCGCAAGATCGAGTGTGCCGTCCGGGCCGCCGGGCGGCACACTGCACAGGCACACCCACGAACACGGGAGCGCCCACCCACGTGGGCGCACCCCCACGACTTCACGGAGACGGATACCTCATGGCCGCGAACAACCGCCGCATGTCCGGCAAGAAGGGCGCGCAGGTCGGCAGTGGCGGCCAGCGACGCCGGGGCCTCGAAGGCAAGGGCCCGACCCCGCCCGCGGAGATGCGCAAGGGGCACGCCAAGCAGCGTGCCGCCCAGGCGAAGACCCGGCGTGCCCAGGGCCGCACCACCCAGCGTCGCGGCGGCCGGTCCGCCTCCGAGCTGGTCGTCGGCCGCAACCCGGTCGTCGAGGCGCTGCGCGGGGGCGTGCCCGCCTCCACGCTGTACGTCCAGCAGTTCATCGACAACGACGAGCGGGTGCGCGAGGCGCTGCAGCTCGCGGCCGACCGCGGCGGGATCAACCTCATGGAGGCGCCCCGCCCCGAGCTGGACCGCATGACCAACGGCCTCAACCACCAGGGCCTGGTCCTCCAGGTCCCGCCGTACGAGTACGCGCACCCCGAGGACCTGGTCGCCGCCGCGCACGACGAGGGCGAGGACCCGCTGATCGTCGCGCTCGACGGGGTCACCGACCCGCGCAACCTCGGCGCGGTCGTCCGGTCCGTCTCCGCGTTCGGCGGGCACGGCGTGCTCGTGCCCGAGCGCCGGGCGGCCGGGATGACCGCCGGCGCCTGGAAGACGTCCGCGGGCACCGCCGCGCGGACGCCCGTCGCCCGCGCGACGAACCTGACGCGGGCGCTGGAGGCGTACAAGAAGGCGGGTGTCCTCGTCGTCGGTCTCGCCGCCGACGGGGAGGCCGAGCTGGGCGACGTCGAGGCGCTGGACGGGCCGGTCGTGATCGTCGTCGGCAGCGAGGGCAAGGGCCTGTCGCGGCTGGTCGGCGAGACCTGCGACGTGCAGGCGCGGATCCCGATGCCGGGCGGCGCGGAGTCGCTCAACGCCGGTGTGGCGGCGGGCATCGTGCTGTACGAGGCGGCGCGCCGCCGTAGCTGAACGGGTGTGCGACTTCGTCACCCGCTTGGTGGAATCCGGAGGGTCCGGACCGGCTTGACGCGGTCCGGACACATCTGGCCGGTCAAGGCAGTGTCCTAACGCCTTGTCACTCGGTTAGATGAGTGTGGACACCAGAACACCACCCCGCACACCCACGGGGGCCCGCTCGTCGGGACTCGACGACGCTCCCGCGCTGAGCATGGTGAAGGTGCCGAGCGATCCGGCGCAGGTCATCGTGAACCACGCCAGCTTCCGCGTGCAGCTGGCCGGTCCGGCGCGAGGCGTCCGGTCGCCGCGGATCGCACGGCATCCGACCGCCGCCGAGGACACCGCGCGGATCCCCGTCGTCACCACCGTGGGCGCGGGTCCGGCCGTCCCGCGCCGCCGTCCCGTCGTGTGGAGCGGCAGGTCCGCCCCCGACGACACCGGCGCCCACCGTCTCCTCCAGGCCGTACGCCACGGGGGCCTGCGCCACGCCGACGAGCCGCTCACCGACTCCGGGAGCACCCGGGTCCTGCCGCAGCAGGGTGACGGCTACGGGTACGACGACGACACCCAGCCGCTGGAGAGCCCGTTCGTCGGCGCCCAGCGCGGTCACTCCGACGGGCCGCTGCTGCCCCCGATGCGCACCGTCGGCAGCGCCTACGACGAGGACGGCCACACGTCCCTCGACGAGGACACGTACGAGCCCGCCTACGAGATCGAGGAGCGGCACGAGGGCGGCCGGCGCGCCCGGCGGCACGGCGACGACCCGGCGCGCCACGCGTACTATCCCGGGCGCCGGATGAACCTGGGCGTGGTGCTGCTCCCGCTGCGCGTCTTCCTCGGCGGGATCTCCGTCTACGCCGGGATGAGCAAGCTGTGCGACCCGCTCCACTTCGACGGCGGGCCGCGCGGGTCCATGGTCAGGTGGCTGCACAGCCTGCACCCGTGGGAGGCCGCCGAGCCGCTGCGGCAGTTCGCGCTCGCCCATCCCGTCGGCACGGGACTCGCCATCGCCTTCGCCCAGGTCGTCGTCGGCGTCCTCACCGTCCTCGGCTGCTGGCAGCGGGTGGCCGCCGGCATCGGGGCCATGCTGTCGGCGGCGCTGCTGGTGAGCGTGAGCTGGAAGAGCGCCCCCGTCTACGAGACGCCCGACATCATCTACCTCGCCGCCTGGTCGCCACTGATCATCGCGGGCGCGCCCGTCTACTCCGTCGACGGCAGCCTCGCGGGCCGCGCCTGGCGGCGGCTCGGGCCGCGCGCCGAGATCTGGGACCTGCGGCGCTACGTGCTCCGCCGCGGGGCGCTCGTGACGTTCGTGGTGTGCGGGTTCAGCATGCTGGTGGGCGCGCTGCTCGGCGGGGCGGTCCGGGACGCGGACCGAGTGGTCGTGCCCGGTCCCGGCGAGGCGCCGCGCAACAACCTGCCGGGCTCCCCGCTGCCGGAGGAGTCCGGTGAGCGGAAGGAGAAGGGCGGGACGGGGACGCCGTCCGCGTCCGATTCGCCCACGCAGGGCGCGACGTCGGGCTCGGCCGGCCCGTCCGCCGGGACGAGCAGCACCCCCGGCGCCACCCAGGGCGCGGGCGCCGTCACCGGGGCGCCCAGCCAGACGCAGGGCAGCACCGGGCAGGCTCCGCCGCAGCAGTCCTCCCCGGAGGGCCAGGCGCCGAGCACCACCGCGGGCCCGACCTCGGGTGGCGGCGAAGGCTCCGGCGGCAGCGGGGGCGGGACGCCCGGCGGCGACGACGGCGGCAGCTCCGACCGGCCCGGCCTGGTGGGCGGTCTGCTGGGGTAGCGGATGCCCGCCGGTACGACAGTGGGGTCCCGTACGCGATGGCGTACGGGACCCCGCTGCTTTCGGTCGTTGTGGCCTCAACGGCCCTGTGAGGCAAGCTCCTTGGCGGCCTCGGTGAGGTCCTTGGCGGTGTCGATGGCCCGCCAGTAGGAACCCTGCGGGATCGTGAACCCGGCGAGGCGCCGCTCGCGCGCGAGGTGCGGGAACGTGGTGCGCTCGTGGTCACCGCGCTCCGGGAGCAGGCCGGCGAACTCGGGGGAGAAGACGTAGACGCCCGCGTTGATCTCGAACGTGGACGGCGGGGCCTCGATGAAATCGGTGATCAGACCGAACCCGTCGGTGCGGACCGCGCCCCACGGCAGGCGCGGGCGGGCCAGCGCGACGGTGGCGACGGCGTCCCGCTCGGCGTGGAAGTCGGCCATGTCGCGCAGCGAGAAACGGGTCCAGATGTCGCCGTTGGTGGCGAACCAGGGCCGGTCGGGGTGCGGCAGACGGGCGGCGGCGTACTTCAGTCCGCCGCCGCGGCCGAGGGGTTCCGTCTCGACGACGGTGGTGACGGAGACCGGCAGGTCGGCGGTCTCCAGCCACTTCTCCAGCACCTCGGCGAGATGGCCGCAGGAGACGACGACGTCGGTCACGCCCTCCTCGGCGAGCCAGGTCAGCTGGTGGCCGATGATCGGGGTGCCCGTGCCGGGGATCTCGACCATCGGCTTGGGCCGGTCGTCGGTGTACGGACGAAGCCGGGATCCCTGGCCGCCGGCCAGGACTACGGCTTGCGTGGGGCGGGACACGGCACGCGGATCGGTCATGCCCGCACTTTACGCGGCCGGGGGCCGCAGACCATGGGCGGACCGGGACGCGGGGCGGTGTTACTGGGCCCCCGGTAGCCCCGGGGCGGGGTGCCACGTCGCCTGGTCCCGACAGGCCTGGGCACCGCTGCCCGGGGCCTGATGGGCGCCTGGTGGGCGCGGGCGGGACGGCTACGGCTTGCGGGCGGCTGCTGCTTCGCCGTTACGGCCTGTGGCCGTGCGGGCGGGGTACGGCAGACAGCGACCAGTCGACTGCCGACCGTGCCGGGGCCGGCCGCGCTGCGGCCGAGCGCGCTGGGGCAGCGTGCTGGGTGCCCCGGTGTGATGCGGCGGTGGGATGCCGCGACTGCCGTGTGGGGCGGCGGCGCGGTGCTCGGCCGACAGCGACCAGTCGACTGCCGGCCGCGTTGGGGCCGGCCGCGTGGGGGCCGGCTGGGCTGGGGCGTCGTGCTGGGTGCCCCGGCGTGATGCGGCGGTGGGATGCCGCGACTGCCGTGCGGGGCGGCGGCGTCGGCGCTCGGCCGACGAGACCTCAACTCACCGCCGGACGCTGCGACGGATGCTCCGGTACCCGCCCTCGTGCGGGCGACTGCCGTCCAGGGCGGCAGTGCGGCATCGCGTCGGCGGCCCGGATGAGGCACCCCTTCCGGCTGCCGCCGCGGACCGCGAAGGGCTGCTGCCCGCAGCGGGCCGGGTGGGGAGCGACGGGATGCCGGGACACGTGTCGTGGGCCTGGTGGCGGCGAACGGGTGTGCCCCGGGCGCGCGTCAGGTCGGGGCGCGGCCGACCGGGCCCGGGTGGCCGCCGGTTGGCGCGCGGTGGGCGGGGATCGGGGGCGCGGCCCTCGGCCCCGGGCGGGACGCGGGCCGAGGGCGCCGGCGTCGGCCCGGGGGTGGGATGAGCGGCGCGGCCGGATGCGTCCGGCTGTCGAGCCGAGTGGGGCGCGGGTGCGACCGGGTTGTCGGCCCGGGGTGTGGCGCGGGCGCGGCCGTGCTTGTCGGGGTGTCAGCCGTTCGCTGCCACCACTCCCGAGGCGAACGACGTGTCGCAGACCGGGCGGGCGTAGGACTGGGCCTTGGTGGGGCCGTATACGCGGACGGCGGCCTTGCCGAGGGAGCGGGCGATGGAGGCGCAGTGCTCGGCGAGGGACGGGCGGTCGTTCACCGCCTGCTGGAGCTGGGTCAGGGCCGCGCCCGGGTCCTTCTTCTGGAGCTCCATCAGGAGCTTGTCCCGGAGGACGTCGTGGGGGGCGCGGGCGGCGGACCGCGACGAGGCGCCGGCGGCGGACGTGTCCGCGGCGGTGAGCACCGGACTCTGAGGTGTCCCGGACCAGTTGACCGACGCGACCGCGAGGGTCCCGGAGAGCACCAGGACGACGGGCAGGACGAGGGCGAGGGAGCGGCCGATCCGGCGGGCGGGGCCCCGGCCGCGTCGCGTCTGAGGGTGAATGGAGTGCGTCACGCGTGTGAGGGTAGCGTCCGGTAGTCGCGGTGAAACATTCCGTCACCGTTACGGGGGACAGAGAACGGCGACTTTCGCACCGCGTGTTGACGAGTTGGGGTAAATTGCCCGGATTGCAGGGGTATTTGTCGACAACGCGAGGGGCCCCGCAGCGGTGCTGCGGGGCCCCTCGGGCGTCAACTCGCTCAGTCGGACAGGCGCGCGCCCGTCGACGTGGAGAACACGTGGGTCTCGCCGGGCCGCGGCACGACGTGCAGCGTGCTGCCCTTCTCCGGGACCTCGCGGCCGCCGACGCGGACCACCAGGTCCTTCGCCTCGCCGCCGATCTGCGCGGTGCCGTAGACGAAGGCGTCGGAGCCCAGCTCCTCCACGACGTTCACGGTGACCGCGACGCCCTGGTCGGACTCGGCGCCGGCGACGTCGAAGTGCTCGGGGCGGACGCCCACGGTGACGGTCTTGTCGCTGGTGGCGGAGAGCGCGTCACGCTGCACCGGCACCACCGAGTTGCCGAACTTCACGCCGCCGTCGGCGACCGGGACCTCGACCAGGTTCATGGCCGGGGAGCCGATGAAGCCGGCGACGAACAGGTTCGCGGGCCTGTCGTACATGTTGCGCGGGGTGTCGACCTGCTGGAGCAGACCGTCCTTGAGCACCGCGACGCGGTCGCCCATGGTGAGGGCCTCGACCTGGTCGTGGGTGACGTAGACGGTGGTGATGCCCAGACGGCGCTGGAGCGACGCGATCTGCGTACGGGTGGACACACGGAGCTTGGCGTCCAGGTTGGACAGCGGCTCGTCCATGAGGAACACCTGCGGCTCACGCACGATGGCGCGGCCCATCGCCACACGCTGGCGCTGACCGCCGGAGAGCGCCTTCGGCTTGCGGTCCAGGTACTCGCTGAGGTCGAGGATCTTCGCGGCCTCCTCGACCTTCTTGCGGATCTCCGCCTTGTTGACGCCGGCGATCTTGAGCGCGAAGCCCATGTTGTCGGCGACCGTCATGTGCGGGTAGAGCGCGTAGTTCTGGAACACCATGGCGATGTCCCGGTCCTTCGGCGGCAGGTGCGTGACGTCGCGGTCGCCGATGCGGATGGCGCCGCCGTTGACGTCCTCGAGACCCGCGAGCATGCGGAGCGAGGTGGACTTGCCGCAACCGGACGGGCCGACCAGGACGAGGAACTCGCCGTCCGCGATCTCGATGTCCAGGGCGTCGACGGCGGGCTTGGTCGAACCGGGGTAGACCCGGGTCGCCTTGTCGAACGTGACAGTGGCCATGTGAATGGTCCCCTTCTACCGGCAGGAACGTGCCGGACGATCCGAGTAGGAAGGTGATGCCACGACGGGTGTTCCGTTGTGGTGTGTGGTCCACACGAGTGAACTGGCTCAGGACGGTACCCGGCGTTCACCTGCTTGTCAGCATGTTCCGGGCTGTGAATTTCGCGGAAACTTTCGATCCTGTTCGTATAACTCCGCTTCTTGTCCGTCGGCGTCGGCTGCGTACCGGTCGGCCAGGACCGTCACCGCCTCCGCGACCGCCCGCCGCAGGCCCGGCGGGCCCAGCACCTCCGCCTCCACCCCGAGGCGCAGCAGATCGCCGGTGGCCACCGCCTCCGACTCCACCGGCAGCTCCACCTCCACCCAGCCGTCCGCGTCCGGCGGCCCCGCCCGGTCCAGCGCCCGCGCGCCCGCCGCCCCGAACTGCATCGGCAGCAGCTTCCGTCCGCGCGGGGACAGCCGCAGCCGAGCCGTGTCCTGCCGCAGCGCCGCCTCCAGCCGCCGCGAGGTCTCCGTCCAGTACGCGGCCAGGCCGAACCCGGCGGGCCGGACGAACACCTCGCCGGTCTCCTCCACCTCCTGGAACCGCGAGACGCGGTAGGTGCGCACCGCGTCGTCCGCGAGGGCGACCAGATACCAGATGCCGCCCTTCAGCACGAGCCCCAGTGGACGCACTTCCCGCCGCACCTCGCCGCGCCAGCGCGCGTACCGGGTCCGCAGCACCCGCCGCTCCCACACCGCCCGCGCGACCACCGCCAGGTACGGCACCGGGTCGGCGTCCCGGAACCAGGCCGGCGCGTCCAGGTGGAACCGCTCGCGCACCCGCCGCGCCTGCTCCGCCAGCCCGTCCGGCAGGGCCGCCTCCACCTTGAGCTGGGCACTCGCCAGCACCGCCCCGAGCCCCAGCTCCCCGGCCGGCCCCGGCAGCCCCGCCAGGACCAGCGAACCGGCCTCCGCGTCGGTCAGCCCGGTGAGCCGCGTCCGGTAGCCCTCCACCAGACGGAAGCCGCCCTGGGGTCCGCGCTCGGTGAGCACCGGCACTCCGGACGCGCCGAGCGCCTCGACGTCCCGGTAGACGGTGCGCACCGACACCTCGAGTTCGGCGGCGAGCTGGGGCGCGGTCATCCGGCCGCGGTTCTGCAGCAGCAGGAGCAGGGTGAGGAGCCGGTCGGCGCGCATGCGGCCCATTCTCGGACCGCGACGCCGTACCTGACAGAGGGTGTCAGGTACGGCCGGAAGGCTGGGCGGCACAGCGCCAGACGCGCCGTTGCAGCCGCCCCTGGAAGGGATCAGCCATGCCCGTCACCGAGACCACCGGCCACTTCACCTTCACCGACTGGAAGGAGAACCCCGTCTCGCCGGAGGACGCCTTCCCCCGGCTCGCGCACGCCACCGTCGTCAACGCCTTCTCCGGAGGCATCGAGGCCGAGGCCACCGTCTGCGACTACACGATCGCCTACGACACCGCCGCCACCGGCACCTTCGCCGGGCTGGAGCTCGTCACCGGCCGGGTCGACGGCCGCTCGGGCGCCTTCGTGCTGGAGGAGCGCGGCCGTTTCGCCGACGACGGCACCGTGCACTGCACGTTCGAGGTGGTCGAGGGCTCCGGCACCGGCGGGCTGGCCGGGCTGCGCGGCACAGGGGGCTTCACCTACCGGCACGGCGAGACGAAGGTGCCGTACAGCTTCGCGTACGAGGCGGGGCGCGCCTGAATCAAGTGCGTGGCCCGGCGAAACCGGCACTGTGTACAGTGGACCGCGCTTCGCGCGCGCCGCGCGCGCTGCCTCCTTAGCTCAGATGGTCAGAGCAGCTGTCTTGTAAACAGCAGGTCGTCGGTTCGAATCCGACAGGGGGCTCCATCGACTTCCCCGGGCCGGACCTTCTCCGGCCCGGGTTTCCTGCTCCCGGGACCCCTCACCGCGTACCGCCGCGCAGGCGTCGGGCGATCTCCAGGTCCGCCTCGCCCAGAGGGCGTCCTTCCTCCGTCTCCCACAGGCAGTTCTGCAGCACCCGCCCGTACGTCCACGCCCGGGCCCGCGCGCGGTCCAGGCCGAGCACCTCCGTCATCGCGTCGAAGCGCCACAGGACGTCGCCGGGGTCGAAGTTGTTGGCGAGGGCGGGCCACAGGTCGAAACCGGGGTCGCCGGCGAGCGGCTTGGGGTCGATGGCCAGCCAGGGCGCGCGGTCGGCGGCCAGGACGTTCTCGTCGTGCAGGTCCCAGTGGAGCAGCCGGTCGCCGGGCTCGTCCGCGACCTCGCGCACGGCGGCCGCGCAGTCGGCGACGAGGCGGCGGGCCTCCGGATCGGGGATGCGCTCCAGCACTGCGGGCGTGCGCTCCAGCATGGACGCGGAGATGTCGCCGAGGTGGCGCATCCCCGGGGGTGCCGCGGTGGTGTGGAGGTGGGCCAGGAGGCGCGCGATGACCAGGACGCCCTCGTGGACGTCCGGCGTGCGGGCGAGCATCCGGGAGGAGTCCAGGCGCTCCAGCAGCATGGTGCCGGTCGGCTCGTCGTGGTCGAGGAGGCGGACCGCCCCGTCGCCGTTCCACAGGCGCAGGGCGACCGGCTCGCCCTCGCTCTCGTGGTCGCGGAGTTGCAGCTTGAGCACGGCCGGGGTGCCGTCGGCGCGGTCGACCGGGAGGACCAGGGCGCTGACGCCGTGCATGGGCGTCCCGGCGGGGCGCAGGTCCCAGCGGGCCATGAAGTCCGCGGCGAGGTCCGGGAGGGCGGCGATGAAGGCCCGCCCGGCCTCCTTGTTGAACTTGATCTGGGCCTCGGCGAGCTTCGCGGGGATGTCGATCACGTCTCGCACGGTAGTGGGGTACGGGGGCGGGGCGCGCCCGGTTTCCCGGGCGGCCCGTGCACGGCTGTTCAGGGCTCCAGGACGACCTTGCCGGTCGTGCCCCGGTTCTCCAGGGCCCGGTGGGCCTCGGCGGCCCGGGACAGGGGGAAGCGGTGCACGGCGGGGGTGAGCCTGCCCGCGGCCGCCTCGGCGAGGGATCGGGACTCCAGCGTGCGCATGGGGTCGTCACCGCCGGCGCGGCGCATCATCTCGGGGCCGAGGACGCTGACCGAGACACCGTCGACGAGGTACGGGCGGTCGCTGCCGATGCCCTGCGAGGTCCAGCCGAACACCACGTGCCGTCCGCCCGGCGCGAGCAGGCCGACCAGGGTGCGGGCGACGTCCCCGCCCACCCCGTCGTACACGACGGTGAGCTTGCCCCGGTACTCCTCCAGCCGCTCCGGCCAGCCGGGGGCGGTGTAGTCGACGGCGGGGCCGGCACCGGCCCGCATGGCCAGGGCGGTCTTCGCGGGGCCTCCGGCGAGGCCGATCACGGTGGCGCCCGCGTTCCGGGCGTACTGCACGAGGAGGGTGCCGATGCCGCCCGCCGCGGCCGGGACGGCGACCACGTCACCGGGGCCCGGCTCGGCGAACTGCACGATCCCCATCGTGGTACGGCCCGTGCCGATCATGGCGACGGCCTCGGCGAAGTCCAGGCGCCCCGGGATCCCGTGCAGCCGCGCGGCGTCGGCGACGGCCAGTTCCGCGTAGCCGCCGGGGGCGAAGCCGAGGTGGGTGACGACCCGCCTGCCGAGCCAGCCGGCGGGCGTGTCCGGGCCGAGCGCGTCGACCACACCGGCGATCTCACGGCCGGGGATCGTCGGCAGCTCGGCCGGGGCCGGGGCGGGTCCGCGCAGGCCCTCGCGCAGGGCGGTGTCGAGAAGGTGGACCCCGGCCGCCCGGACGGCGACCCGGACCTGGCCCGGGCCCGGCACCGGGTCCTCGCCCCGCTCGTAGGTGAGGTTCTCGGCGGGGCCGAAGGCGTGCAGTCGGACGGCATGCATGGTGCTCCCCTGGGGTGGTCGCGGGGCGCCCCGTGCGCCCCGCTGCCCACGGTGTGACCTCAAGCGCGCTTGAGGTCAAGTGCGTCCCGGCCGAGGGCGAGGGAGACGGCCGTCAGCGCGCTGGTGAAGGACACCTCCGACAGCACGCCCGGCGCGGCGACCCGGTCCCCGGCCAGGTAGACCCCGTCCCCGCGGTCCACGGCGGGCCGGTCGCGCCAGGTGGCGCCGGGCGGGTCGACGGCGCCGGTACGGCCGTCCGCCAGCGCCTCGCGCCGCCAGGTGAGCCGCTCCCGCCAGCCGGGGAAGCCCAGGTCCAGCAGTTCGTCCGCGCGGCCGGCGCCCTCGGCCTTCGACGCTCCCGGCCCGACCGGGATCTGACTCTGGACCAGTTGCTCGCCGGCCGGGGCGAGGGTGCGGTCCTGCGCGGTGAACCGCTCCAGCCAGCCGGGCGCGTCCAGGTCGGACACCACGAACGGGTCGCCGCGCCGGGTGCGCAGCGCCAGGTCGACCAGGACGGTGCGGCCGCTCGGCCAGGTCAGCGAGGGGTCGCGCAGGAGGCGGCGGGCGGACTCCAGAGAGGTGGCGACGACCACCGGGGTGTCGGCGGGGAGGGTGTCGACGCGGGACAGGGTCTCGACGCGCACGCCCAGGTTCCAGGCGTGGGCGGCCATCCGGTCGATCAGCGCGCCCCAGCCGCCCCGCGGGTAGTGCGCCTCCGGTGGCAGCTTCGTGGCCCGGCGCAGCCGCTCGTGCACGAACGCGGCGGACAGCGAGCCGGGGTCGTGGTGGAACAGCGCGACGGCCGAGTAGTGCGCGGCGGCCCGCGCGCCCTCCGGGCCGGCGATCCCGGTGGCCCAGGTGAGGAAGTCCGCGTCGACGGGCGCCCGCAGGCCGGGCCGCAGCAGCTTCAGCGTCGCGGGCGGCGGGGTGCGGCGCAGCACGCCCCGGTGGCGCAGCCGCAGCCGGGCCGCCTCCCGCAGCGGCAGCGCGGCGAGGGGTTCGAGCAGGCCGCGTTCGCGCAGCCAGGTCCAGTGCGGTCCGCCGCTGTAGAGGGCGTGCGGGCCCTCGTTGGTGCGGTAGGGGGCGTCGGCGGTGCGGGCGCGGCCGCCCAGGGTGTGGTGGGCCTCGTACAGGGTGACCTTGGCGCCTGCCTCCGCGGCGGAGACGGCCGCGGTGAGTCCGGCGAATCCGCCGCCGACGACGGTGATGCGGTGCATGACTGGGCTTCTCCCTCGGTCGGGCTCGGTCGGGCGCCGGAGACGTTGTCCGGCGGTGCACAATCAGGACGACCGGCGGCGCCAGGATGTGACACGCGGGGCGTTTCCGCAGGCCGGGCGGGTTGTCGGTGGCGGGGTGCAGCATGGGCGCATGGTGCGTGGAGCGGCGGGGAGACCGGGTGTGCGGGCGGCGCGGCGGCCGGAGCTGCGGCTCCCCCCGCTGGAGGCGTTCGAGGGGGGCGGTCTGGAGCCGGACGGGGACTACGACGGCCTGGAGTTCGGCGGCACGGACCTCGCCGGGCAGGACGGGGCGGGCGCGCGCTTCATGGACTGCGCGCTGCGGGGGTGCGCGCTGGACGAGACGCGGCTGCCCAGGGCGCGGCTGCTCGACTCGGTGCTCGACGGGGTGCGGGGCGTGGGCACGGACCTGGCGGGGGTGACCCTGCGCGACGTCGAGCTGACCGACGCGCGCCTCGGCGGGACCCAGCTGCACGGGGCGGCGCTCGAGCGGGTGCGGGTCCGGGGCGGGAAGATCGACTTCCTGAACCTGCGCGCGGCGGCGCTGAAGGACGTCGTCTTCGAGGGCTGCGTGCTGGTGGAGCCGGACTTCGGCGGGGCGCGCCTGGAGCGCGTGGAGTTCGTCGACTGCACGCTGAAGGGCGTGGACCTGTCGGGCGCGGTGCTGAAGGACGTGGACCTGCGCCGGGCGGCCTCGCTGGAGATCGCCCGAGGGGTGGACCGCCTGTCCGGCGCGGTGATCAGCCCGTCCCAGCTGCTGGATCTGGCGCCGGTGCTCGCGGGGGAGCTGGGGATCACGGTGGAGGGGTGAGCAGGGGCGGCGCCCCGGCTTCGGAGCGGGGCACGCTCGCGGCACCGGGCGTCCGGAGACGGGCGGCGTCGGGCCGGCCGTGACCGCCGGGCTGCTCGCGCGGCACGTACCGCGACGACGGCGGGGGCGCAGGCGGTCGGTCGCGACGACTGCCCGGCCGCCGTGCGTCGTCGCCCAGTCGCGCAGTCGCGCGGCGGGGCTCGGGCGCCGGCCGGGCGCGTGGACGGAGCCCGGCCGTCCCGGAGCCCGCCCCGGCAGGGTCAGCTCACGCGGGGGAAGCGGGCCTGGAGGGTCCAGATCGCCGGGTTCTCGCCGAGGTCGTCGTGCAGGTCGATCAGGTCGGCCAGCAGGTCGTGCAGGAAGTCGCGGGCCTCGCGGCGCAGTTCGGAGTGGGAGAACGTCAGCGGAGGCTCGGACGCGGGGAGCCACTCCGCCTCGATGTCCACCCAGCCGAAGCGCCGTTCGAACAGCAGCCGGTCGGTGGACTCGGTGAAGTCCAGCTCGGCGTGCTGAGGCCGTGACGCGCGCGAGCCCGCCGGGTCGCGGTCGACGCGCTCCACGATGTCGCACAGCGCCCACGCGAAGTCGAGCACCGGCACCCATCCCCAGGCTGTGGACAGCTCCCGGTCCGACTCGGTGTCGGCGAGGTAGACGTCACCGCAGAACAGGTCGTGCCGCAGCGCGTGGACGTCCGCGCGGCGGTAGTCGGTCTGCGGGGGGTCGGGGAAGCGGTTGGAGAGGGCGTAACCGATGTCGAGCACGTGGGTGATGGTGTCACGCCCCGGAGCCCCCGCCGCCATAGGATCCCGGCGTGCGCACCCCCCGCCCCCTGAGCCGCGGAACCGCCGCCGCCCTGCTCGCGGTGGCGCTCGCCGCGTGCGGACCCGGCCCCGGCGCCGAGGGCGCCGGTGACGACGGCGCCGGCGACCCCTACTTCCCCAAGGCGGGCAACGGCGGCTACGACGTCACCCACTACGACCTCGCCCTCGCCTACGACCCCGACGACCGGCGGCTCACCGGCACCGCGACGATCGACGCCCGCGCCACCGAGGACCTCACCGCTCTGAACCTCGACCTCCAGGGCCTCGACGTGGACGCCGTCACCGTCGACGGCACCGGCGCCCGCTTCGGCCGCGAGGGGCAGGAACTGACCGTGCGGCCGCGCCGCGCCCTCGACAGGGACGCGCACTTCCGGGTCGTCGTGCGCTACTCGGGCCGGCCGGAGACGGTCACCGACCCCGACGGTTCCGAGGAGGGCTGGCTGCGCACCGCCGACGGGGCGCTCGCGCTGGGCCAGCCGGTCGGCTCCATGGTCTGGTTCCCCGGCAACCACCACCCCTCCGACAAGGCCGCCTACACCGTCTCCGTCACCGTGCCCGAGGGCCTGCGGGCGGTCTCCAACGGCGAACCGGCCGGTGAGGAGACCAAGGACGGCCGCACGACGTACCGCTGGCACACCCCCGAGCCCATGGCGAGCTACCTCGCGACGGTCGCGATCGGCCGCTACGACGTCCACCGCGGGGAGACCGCCGGCGGGCTGCCGCTGTTCACCGCCGTCGACCCGGAGCAGGCCGCCGCGAGCCGCGCCGCGGTGAAGCTGCTCCCGGAGGTCGTCGAGTGGGCGGAACGGCGGTTCGGGCCGTACCCCTTCTCCTCCGCGGGCGCGGTCGTCGAACGCCCCGGCGACGCCGGGTACGCCCTGGAGACGCAGAACCGCCCCGTCTTCCCCGGCGCCCCCGACACGGCGCTGCTGGTCCACGAGATCGCCCACCAGTGGTACGGCGACTCCGTCACCCCGCGGACCTGGCGGGACATGTGGCTCAACGAGGGCTTCGCCACGTACGCGCAGTGGCTGTGGGAGGAGGACCACGGCGAGGGCAGCGCGCAGAGCACCTTCGACCGCCTGTACGCCGGCTCGTACTTCCCGGACGCGGGCACCAACGCGGCGCTGTGGTCCTTCCCGCCCGCCGACCCGCCGGACGCGGCGCACATCTCCGCCACGCCGGTGTACTGGCGCGGCGCGATGGTCCTCCACATGGTCCGCAGGACGGCCGGTGACGAGGCCTTCGGCCGCCTGCTGCGCGGCTGGGCGGCGCGGCACCGGCACGCCAACGCCGGCACGGACGACTTCACCGCGTACGTGGAGAAGGCGGTGCCGGACAAGGACTTCTCCCGGGTCTGGGAGAAGTGGCTGTACGGGGAGGGGCGGCCGGCGACCGCTTCCTAGGCGGGGTCCGGGCCGGTCAGGGGCTTGCGCAGGACCCGGCAGGGGCGGCCGAGGGCACGGTCGGCGCGGCGGTCGATCTCCGTCCAGCCGAGGGCCGTCCAGAAGGCGAGGCCCTGGGCGTTGTCCTCCAGCACGGCGAGCCGCACGGCGGTGTGGCCGGCCGAGCGCAGGCGGCCCTCGACGAGTGCGGCGAGACGGCGGCCGTGACCCCGGCCGTGGAGGCTCGCGTCCACCATCAGCAGGCCGATCCAGGCGTCCGGGTCGGCGGGGTCGGGATGCTCGGAGAGCGTGACGGCGATGCCCGCGAGGAGACCCGCCTCGCGGGCCAGCAGCACCTCCGTGTGCGGGTCGGACAGCTCACGGGCCAGTTCGGCCGCGACCTGCTCCGGGCGGATGCCGTACGGGTCCGGGAAGTCGCCGCTGAGGGCGTGGAAGGCGTGGTTGGAGGCGTACAGGGCGGTGACCTCGGTCAGCACGGGACCGGGGAGGTCGCCGTCCGGGGAGAGGCGCAGCGGTTCGAGGAACACGGGGGCAACGTAGCGCGCGGCCGCCGGGCGGGCGCGGCGGAGCCCCCGCCCGGCGAACGCGGGCGGGGGCTCCGTCAGGTCGGTCGCGGTGCGTCCGTCAGACGTTCACGCCGAAGTCCTGCGCGATGCCCACGAGGCCCGAGGCGTAGCCCTGGCCGACCGCGCGGAACTTCCACTCCGCGCCGTTGCGGTACAGCTCGCCGAAGACCATCGCGGTCTCGGTCGCGGCGTCCTCCGACAGGTCGTAACGGGCGATCTCGGCGCCGCCGGCCTGGTTGACGATGCGGATGTACGCGTTGCGCACCTGGCCGAAGTTCTGGCTGCGGTTCTCGGCGTCGTAGATCGAGACCGGGAAGACGATCTTGTCGATGTCGGCCGGGAGGGCCGCCAGGTTGACGTTGATCGCCTCGTCGTCGCCCTCGCCCTCACCGGTGCGGTTGTCACCGGTGTGGACGATGGTGTTGTCCGGGGTCTGCTTGTTGTTGAAGAACACGAAGTGGGCGTCCGAGTAGACCTTGCCCTGCGTGTTGACCGCGATCGCCGACGCGTCGAGGTCGAAGTCCGTTCCCGTGGTGGTGCGGACGTCCCAGCCGAGGCCCACGGTGACGGCGGTCAGGCCCGGAGCCTCCTTGGTGAGCGAGACGTTGCCACCCTTGGACAGGCTTACAGCCATTGTTGGGAGTCCCTTCCCTTGTTTGCGTACGGCTATGAAGCTACAGCTACCACCTTGAACGCCGAGAGGGGTGCGCGAGGTTCCAGGTCTCTTTACTTTCTTTACCCGGGTACGGATATTCGGGTGACGTGACCGGTGCGGGCGCGGGAACCTGTATGCCATGTCCGGTCCCCTTGTCGTGCGCGGCTCCGTCTCCCTGCCCGAGGCCGAGCTCATGTGGCGTTTCTCCCGCTCGTCCGGGCCGGGCGGGCAGCACGTCAACACCAGCGACACCCAGGTGGAGCTGCGCTTCGACCTGGCGCGGACCGAGGCGCTGCCCGAGGTGTGGAAGCGGCGGGCGCTGGAGCGGCTCGCGGGACGGCTGACCGACGGCGTCGTCACGGTGCGGGCGTCCGAGCACCGGTCGCAGTGGCGCAACCGGGAGGCGGCGGCGGTGCGGCTGGCCGCGCTGCTCGCGGAGGCCACGGCGCCTCCGCCCAAGCCGCGGAGGCCCACTCGGGTGCCGCGGGGGATCAACGAGCGGCGGCTCCGGGAGAAGAAGCGGCGGTCAGAGACCAAGCGGGGGCGCTCCGCGCGGGACTGGTGAGACGCGGGTGGGCCACGCCCTTGTTCTTCACCCGCGGGTGGGTGGGGGTCGTTCGGGCAGTTCCCCGCGCCCCTGAAGGGTGTTCCTACAGACGCAGGACTCCTACGTGCTCCCCGTTGACCTTCTCGTCCGTCTTCTCGAAGCCCAGGGTGAGGTAGAAGTCCTCCGGGCCGTGCTCGCCGGGGTGCCAGGTGACGTGGAGTGTCCTCGTGCCGCGGCGGCGTAGTTCTTCCGCCACCGCGTTCACCGCGAAGCGGCCGTAGCCCCTGCCCTGTTCGTCCGCAGCGATGTTGAGGCGCCACAGGCCCGAGCGGACGTCGGTGCCGTCGTCGCGCCAGTCGAAGTCGAGGAACGCCATCACGAAGCCGACCACGCGGCCCTGGTCCACGATCACGCGCGGCCACGACTTGTCGGGGCGGACGTACGCCTCCGCGAGGGAATGGGCCACCGGGTCGACGGCGAATTCCTGTTCCGCGCGGACCCGCAGGGCGAGGGCGGCCTCGAGATTCGCGGGTGTGATCTTTTCGAGGCGCGGGGCCGCGGCGGTCGTCATGCCGGGAGGGTAGGCGGGTGAGACGCCCGCGGTAAAAGGGATTTGGGGGGCGCTCAGCCCAACTGGCGGTAACGGCCCCGGAAATAGGTGAGCGGGCCGCCCTCCGCGCTCGGCACGGCGGCCGTCATCACGCGGCCGATCACCAGGGTGTGGTCGCCCGCCTCCACCCGCTGTTCGGTGCGGCATTCCAGGGTCGCCAGCGCGCCGCCGACCAGCGGGGCTCCCGTGTACTCGCCGCGCAGGTAGGGAATGTCCGCGAACAGCAAACGGTCGCTGACCCGGCCCTTCATCGAGAAGCGGCCCGCGATGTGGCGCTGGCTCTCGGACAGCACGGACACCGCCCACAGCGGCTGCTCCTCCAGCAGCTCGTCCATGCGGGAGCCGGTACGGAGGCTGACCAGCACCAACGGCGGGTCCAGGGAGACGGACAGGAACGCCGTCGCGGTCATGCCGACGTCCTCGCCGGCCGGCGCCCCCGGGTCGTCCGGGTCCAGCGGCGGCTCCACGGCGGTCACCAGGACCACACCGGCGGCCAGACGGGACATGGCGGCACGGAACTCGTCGTTGCTCACCCCCTCAGCATGCCGGGCGGCGGGCGGAACGGTGATCGAGGCCGGGGCGGCGGGAGTGTTCAGCACACCGGAAACGCTAATCTCCGCTGCACGGGCACCGCATCGGACCGTGGCCCGAACCGGGACCTAGGACCAGCGGCCTATCCGGGCACAATTCATGCACAATCACCACACGATCCGCATCACGGATATGGGCCGGAATATCGCGCGTAGACCACGCAATTGTTCACGTTTAGCTGTGACTTGAGTCACAAGGGGCAAGAATTGTTGACCCTGTGTACCGGGTGAGCAGCGCGCTGTGATTCAGTGGCGGGGAAGCTGCTGCGACGATACGCCGATGATGACCCTTGATGCGCTGCGAGGTCTCGGGGGGAGGGCGAGGATGGAGACCGAGTCGGAACCCTACGTCCGTCTTGCATCGCTGCGACAACTCCACCGGGCCATGGCCGACATGAACACGGCGCGCAGTCTGGCGGACACCTTGCAGACGGTCGCCGACGGCGTCGTGGGCGCCCTCGGGTACGAGCTGGCCTGCGTCAATCTCGTACGCCCCGACGGCGACCTCGTGGTCGCCGCCCTCTCCGGGAACGCGGCGGCGGAGGCCCTCATCACCGGCCGGGTCGGCTCCCGAGAGTCCTGGGACCGCCGGCTCACCATGGGCGAGCGCTGGGGCGACCTGGTGTTCATACCGCACACCGAGGGCTGGGTCCTCGACGACGACGACGTCCCGCAGTGGTACACCGACGGGCCCGCTCCCCGCTTCGAGGACGAGTGGCACCCCGCCGACCGCCTCTTCGCCCCCATGTACGCGCCCGGACCGCAGGGCGGCGGCACCTCCGGCGAACTGATCGGCGTGCTCTCCGTCGACCGCCCGCGCAACGGCCGCCGGCCCGGCGCCTGGGGCCGCGAGGCCCTCCAGATGTACGCCTTCCAGGCCGCCATCGCGATCAGCAACGCCCGGCTGCGCTCCAACATGCAGCGCGCCCTGGTCCGCCTGGAGCGCGAGCAGCAGGCGCTGCGGGCCAGCGAGGAGAGTTTCCGGCAGGCCTTCGAGTACGCGCCCTCCGGCATGGCCATCGCCGAGATGGGCGGCGACCAGCACGGCCGCATCCTGCGCACCAACGACGCCCTGTGCCGGCTGCTCGGCCGGCCGGCCTCCGCGATGCGCCGCTACTCCTTCTCCGACCTCGTCCACCCCGAGGACATAGGCACCCTGCTGCGCACCTCCGCCGAGGGCGGCCGGGCGGAGCTGCGGCTCGCCCGGCGCGACGGCACCTACGTGTGGGTCTCCCTGCGCAACTCGGTCGTCGCCGACGCCGCCGACGGGCCGCGCTTCCTGCTCACCCACGTCGAGGACATCGAGGAGCGCAAGCGCCGTGAGCTCCAGCTCGCCCACCGCGCCTCCCACGACTCGCTCACCGGCCTGCCGAACTCCGCCGAACTGCGCTCCCGGCTCTCCGCCCGGCTGTGCAGCCAGCAGCCGCTCACCCTGCCGGCGGCCGTGGACTCCATGGAGCCCTACGAGTCCTTCGACTCCCACGACGCCGCGTTCGGCCCGCCCGCCTTCGACCGCGGCCACGACTTCGACTTCCCGCCCGGCCGTGACGCGTACGACGGCTACGACCACCACGTGCACACCGTCGCGCCCGCCGCGGACGCCGACGACGGCACCAAGGGGCTCGCGGTGCTCTTCTGCGACCTCGACGGCTTCAAGTCGATCAACGACCGGTTCGGGCACAACGCGGGTGACGCGGTTCTCATCGAGGTCGCCCGGCGGCTCAGCGGGGGCGTGCGGGACGGTGACACCGTGGCCCGGCTCGGGGGTGACGAATTCGTCATCCTCGCCGACGGGCTCGGCCGGGCCGACGCGCAGGACCTCGCCGTGCGGCTGCGCAACGAGATCATCCAGCCCATCCGGGCCGAGGGACGGGCCGTGCGGGTCGGCGCCAGCTTCGGTATCGGGTGGGCCCATTGCGGAATGACGGCCGACGAAGTGTTGAAATCGGCTGACGAACGGATGTACGTCGAGAAACGATCTCGTCCCAAACAGCACCGGCGCGCCGGATGACGTGCAGGTCGGTGGGTTGATGCGGTCCGGGTCACCCTTTCGGGTCAGAGGAACCGGGTAGGCTCGGCTTCTCCGCACACGTACGCACCCGATCCGCAGCTAGGAGCACAGGGGATGACGCCCGGCAACAACGGCGCGAGCACGCCCGAGGACGACGACCCGTTCGGCTATCTGTACGCCGACGGGCAGGCCAACGGAGCCCAGCCGCCGTCCGGGGGTTACGGCTACCCGAACTCGGTGAACCGGGTGCGGCCGGTCGGTTCCCGCCAGTACGGCCAGCAGGGGCCCGCCCCGCAGGCACCGCCCCAGCAGGGCGCCTTCGGTCAGCCCAGCGCGCACTACGCCGCGCCCGAGACGCTGCCCGGCGGCGCGACCACGGCCCGCACCCCGCAGCCGTCCCGCGGCGGCCGCGGCGGCGGCCCCAACACCAAGGGTCTGCTCATCGGCGCGATCGCCGTGGTCGCGGCGGTCGTCATCGGCATCGGCGTCGCCATGATCAGCGGTGACGACGACGACAAGGGCGGCAACGAGGCGGGTCCGTCCCCGACGGCCACCCAGGAGACCGGCGAGCCGAGCCCGTCCTCCTCGGAGGAGGAGGACAAGGACAAGGCGAAGCTGCCCGCCATAGACGCGAAGGCGCTCCGCCTCGACGGCGGCGCGACCCTCGCGTCGGAGTTCAAGGGCGCTAAGGCCGACGGCGGCGTCTACGTCACCGGCTTCAACCAGGTCGGTTCGAAGGTCACCTGGACCGTCAACGGCGTCAAGGCCGGCAACTACCGTTTCTACGTGCAGTACGGCATCCCCGGAGAGGACGCCGACGCGACCATCGTGGTCAACGGCAAGCCCGAGAGCCGCCCGCTGAACATGAAGAACTTCGGCAACTCTCCCAAGGGCGACTGGGAGAAGGGCTGGAAAGAGACCTGGGCCAACGTGAACCTCAACGACGGCACCAACACCATCGAGCTGGTCTGCAACGAGGGCAACAAGTGCAACGCGGTCCTCGACCAGCTGTGGCTCGCCCAGCCGGAGTAGCCGAAAGGGCTTCTCACGCCGCCGTGGCCACGCCCGTGACCGTGACCGTCGTCAGGAAGCGGTCGTAGGCCGCGTGGTCGAAGTCGCCGGCTGTGGGGGAGAGGACCGTGGCCGCGGAGAGGGCCGTGGCGCGGATCAGGCGTTCCGGCCAGGGGCGGTGTTCCACCAGGGCGGACAGCAGACCCGCCACGGCCGCGTCGCCCGCGCCCGTGGGGTTGCCGGTCAGCGGGGCCGGCGGGGTCGCGCGCCAGCGGCCCTCCGGAGTCACCGCCAGCAGGCCGTCCGCGCCCAGGGACGCGACCACCGTGCCCGCACCCCGGCGGCGGGCGTCCTGGGTGGCGCGCAACGGCTCGTGGGAGCCGGTGAGTTCGGCCAGTTCCTCGGTGTTGGGCTTCAGCAGGTCCGGCCGGCCCGCCACACCGCGTCGCAGCGCCGCCCCGCTCGTGTCGAGCAGCACCGGGACCCGGGCCGCGCGGGCCGTGCGGACGAGGTTCGCGTAGGCGCCGACGGGGACGCCCGGGGGCAGGCTGCCGCACAGGGCCACCGCCGAGGCGGACACCAGCAGGTCCTCGTAGACCTCCTGGAAGGCGGACCACTCGGCGGGGGTGATGTCCGGGCCGGGCTCGTTCAGATGGGTCGCGGCACCGGTGCGGTCGTCGACGAGGGTCACCGTGCGGCGGGTGGCGGCGGAGACCGGGACCAACGCGTCGGTGAGGTGCGGCACTTCGGCGAGGCGGTCGCGCAGGACGCGGCCCGTGGGACCGCCGGAGAAGCCCGTGACGGTCACCTCGTGGCCGAGCGCGGCCAGTACCCGCGCCACGTTGACGCCCTTGCCGCCGGGGCGTTCCAGAACCTCGGAGACCCGGTGCGAGGCACCTGCCCGCAAGGACGGGACGCGATAGGTGATGTCGAGAGCGGTGTTCAGCGTGACCGTGAGAATCACCGGGCCGACCTCCCCCTCTTGCCTGCCTTCCATGGCCCCGGGGTCACGATCATGCCAAAAGGAAGGCGGTCGGCCCACCCCCGGGACCGGCCGCCGTGGACCGGTCCCGGGGACGGATCAGGCCAGTTGGGGAGCGACCGCCCATTCCCCCTTGCGCATGACGCCCACCAGCTCGAAGGCGTCGTCGAGGACCACGAGGTCGGCGTCCTTGCCGGACTCCAGGGAGCCGATGCGGTCGGACAGGCCGAGCAGGCGCGCCGGGTTGGCGGACACCGCCGCGACGACGTCCTCGACGGGCAGCCCGTCCACCGTCACCGCCCGCTTGAAGGCGCGGTCCAGGGTGAGCGTGGAGCCGGCGATCGAGTTGCCCTCCACCAGCCGGGCCACGCCGTCCGCGACCTCGACCTCCAGCGGGCCGAGCATGTAGCGGCCGTCGCCGAAGCCGGCCGCGTCCATCGCGTCGGTGATGAAGGCGACCCGGTCGCGGCCCGCGTGGTGGAACGCGAACTGCAGCGCGGCCGGGTGGAGATGCGTGCCGTCGTTGATCAGCTCGACGGTGACCCGCTCGTCCTCCAGCAGCGCCGCGATCGGGCCGGGGGTGCGGTGGCCGAGCGGCGGCATCGCGTTGAACAGGTGGGTGGCGACGGTCGCGCCCGCGTCGACGGCGGCCACCGTCTGCTCGTAGGTGGCGTCGGTGTGGCCGACGGCGGCGATCACGCCGTGCTCGACGAGCAGCCGTACGGAGTCCAGGCCGCCGGGGAGTTCGGTCGCGAGCGTCATCATCCGGGCGTGGCCGTGGGCCGCGTCGATCAGCTTGCGCACCTCCGCCGGGTCGGGGTCGCGCAGCAGCGTCTCGTCGTGCGCGCCCTTGCGGCAGGGGGAGATGAACGGCCCCTCGAAGTGGATGCCGGCGATGTCGCCCTGCTGGGCCAGCTCCGCCAGCATCCCCGCGTGCCGGGCGAGGAAGTCCAGGTCGCCGGTGACGGCGGAGGCGACCACGGTGGTGGTGCCGTGGTGCAGATGCGTGCGGACGCCCTGGAGGACGTCCTCGGCGGTGCCGCCGGCGAAGGACACCCCGCCGCCGCCGTGGTTGTGGATGTCGACGAAGCCGGGCACCAGCCAGTGGCCGCGCAGGTCGACCGTCTCGGCCGTCCCCTCCGCGGCGGACGGGCCGGGAGCCGTGGCCGCGATGCGCGTGCCCTCGACGGTCACGCGGGCGTCGTCCACGGTCCCGGTGGGCAGGACCACCCGGGCACCGGTGAGAACCTTGGTGGGGGCCATCAGGTGGTTACCTCCGAGGGGTCAGTGGTCTCGATCGACGGGTCGGTGGCCCCGATCAGGTCCCAGGCGAGAAGACCCGCGCCCAGGCATCCCGCGGTGTCCCCGAGGGCCGCGGGGACCAGGGACGGAAGCTTCTGGAAGGTGACCCGCCGCCGGACGGCCTCCCGCAGCGGTGTGAACAAGGTTTCCCCCGCCTCGGCGAGCCCGCCACCGATGATCAGCGTGCGCGGGTCCAGCAGGGTGAGTGCGGTGACCAGCCCGTCGGCGAGCGCGTCCACCGCCTCCTGCCACACCCGCACGGCCCGCTCGTCGCCCGAGGCAACGGCCTTGGCGCAGTCCGCCGCGTCCGCGCCCGGGACGCCGCTCGCCTCGGCCCACGCCCGGCTCACGGCCGACGCGGACGCGAACCGCTCCAGGCACCCGCGCTGACCGCAGGGGCACTCCGCGCCGCCGGGCCGTACGACGATGTGTCCGATCTCGCCGGCGAAGCCGTGCGCGCCGGCCTCGACCTTGCCGCCGATGCCGATGGCGCCCGCGATACCGGTGCCGAGCGGGACGAAGAGGAAGCGGTCGGTGCCCCGTCCGGCCCCGATGCGGCCCTCGGCGAGACCGCCGGTGCGCACGTCGTGCCCGAGCGCCACGGGGACGCCGAGCCGCTCGGCGAGCAGGGCGCGCAGGGGCACGTCGCGCCAGCCGAGGTTGGCGGCGTAGGCGGCGACGCCCTCCGTCTCGTCGACGATGCCGGGGACGGCGACACCGGCGGCCGAGGCCGGTTCGCCGTGGGCGCGGATGCCATGGGCGCGGAGCTCCGCCGCGAAGTCGAGAATGCCCGCCACGACAGCGTCCGGGCCGCGGTCACGGCCGGTGGGGCGGCGGGCCTGGTGCAGCAGCTCGCCGTCCGCCCCGACCAGGGCGGCCTTCATCCCGGTGCCGCCCACGTCGAGGGCGATGACATGTTTCACGGGGAACAGTGTGACCCCCGGACCCGCGAGAGGTCTAGTCCACTCACGTGGTGTAGACCTTAATCCGATAATCGGAACGTTGATCGGCGCTGGGCGCCGGACCAGGGGAGTGCACGTGCGAGGGCGGGTCAGGACAAGGACGATCGCGGCGGTGTCCGCGCTGGGACTTGCAGCGGTCCTGAGCGGATGCGGGGTCGGCGGGGAGTCCTCCGACGTGACCCTCACGCTGGTCGCCGCCGACTACGGCAACGGCGCGGCCGACAGCTCCGAGAAGTACTGGGCCGACCTGGTCGAGCGGTACGAGTCCGACCACCCTGACGTCGAGATCGACGTCAGCGTGTACTCGTGGAACGACGTCGACCGCAAGGTCAAGGAGATGGTCGACGCCGGGAACCCGCCGGACATGGCGCAGATCGGCGCCTACGCCGACTACGCCTCCCAGGGCCTGCTCCACCGCGCCGGCGACCTGCTCTCCATCCCCGTCCAGGCGGACTTCCTCTCGCAGCTCTCCGGCGCCGGCGAGGTCAACAGCGTGCAGTACGGCATGCCGTTCGCCGCCTCCACGCGGCTGCTGTTCTACAACAAGTCCCTCTTCGCCGAGGCCGGGCTCACCCCGCCCGAGACCTGGGAGGAACTGGTCGAGTGCGCCGAGGCGCTCAAGGCGGACGGGGTGAAGTTCCCGTACGCGCTGCCGCTCGGCCCCGAGGAGGCCCAGGCCGAGACCCTCCAGTGGCTGCTGAGCGGCGACGGCGGCTACACCGACATCGGCGGCACCTACGGCATCGACTCCACGGAGAACGTCGAGACCTTCAGCTGGCTGCGGGACGAACTCGTCGGCAAGGGGCTCACCGGGCCCGTCGCGCCCGGCAAGCTCGACCGGGCGAAGGCGTTCGAGGCGTTCGCCGCCGGGGACGTCGGCATGCTCAACGGGCATCCCTCCCTGATGGAGATGGCGCGGAAGAAGGGCGTGAAGTACGGCATGGTGCCGATCCCCGGCGCCGACGGCGAGACACCGTCCGCGCTGGGCGTCGCGGACTGGATGATGGCGTTCGAGAAGAACGGGCACCGCGACGAGATCGGGGACTTCCTCGACTTCGTCTACAGCGAGGAGAACGTGCTGGACTTCTCCCGCGAGTACGACCTGCTGCCGGTCACCAACTCCGCGTCGCGGGCGATGGCGGCGTCGGGGCAGGACAAGGAACTCAAGCCGTTCCTCGACCAGTTGCCGTTGTCGGAGCAGTACCCGGTGGGCAAGACGTCGTGGGCCGCGGTGAACGCGGAGGTCAAGCAGAAGATCGGCAGGGCCGTGGAACCGGGCGGCAGCCCGGCGGCCGTCCTCGGCGAGCTCCAGGCGGCGGCCGTGCGGGCGGACAGCGCGGGGTAGCCTGCCCGGCATGGGTGAGGCTGAGGATCTGGGACGCCTCGAGCGGGAGGTGCTCGCGCTGGAGCGGCGGGGGGTCGTGTCGCCGGGGGCGAAGGAGCGGGTGATCCGGGAGGAGCTGGGGCTGGTACCGGTGCGGTACTACCAACTCCTCAACGCGCTGCTCGACGATCCGCGGGCGTTGGCCCACGATCCCGTGACGGTGAACCGGCTGCGGCGGGTGCGGGAGGCGCGGCGCGGGGAGCGGTAGGGGTCTCTCGCCCCCGCCGCCCCTTCCCTTCCCGTCCCTGGGGGCTGCGCCCCCAGACCCCCTTTGTCCTCAAACGCCGGACGGGCTGGAAGTAGCCCCTCAGGCGTTTGAGCCCCGGGGCCGGGTACGGGAAGGGGCGGCGGGGGCGAAACCCTTCGTCAGGCGAGCGCGGCCGCCAGCACGCGCAGCAGGCGGACCACCCCCGACGGGCCGTCGACCACCAGGTCGGCCCGCTCCCGCAGTTCCGTGACCTCCTCGCTGCCGCTGCACACCAGCACGCCCGGCGTGCCCGACGCACGGAGCTTGTCCACCGCCGTGAAGGCCGCCAGGTCGCCCAGGTCGTCCCCGGCGTACAGCACCGACCCCGCCCCGATCTCCCGCGCGTACTCCAGCAGCGCGACCCCCTTGTCCATCCCCGGCGGCCGCAGCTCCAGCACCATCCGACCCGGCTCCACGACAAGACCGTGCCGCGTCGCGAGGTCCGCCAGCGGCTCGCGCAGGGACTCGAAGGCGGCCTGCGGGTCGGACGCCCTGCGGGTGTGGACGGCGACCGCCCGCCCCTTCTCCTCGATCCACGTGCCCTGCCACGCCCCCACCCGGTCCAGCAGCCCCGGCAGCTCGGCGCGGGCGGCGGCGACACCGGGATGCGGGGCGGGCGCGGTGACGGTACCGGTGACCGCGTCCCAGCGTTCGGCGCCGTAGTGGCCGAGCACCACCAGGTGCTCGAGACCGGGCACGCCCGCGAAACCGCCGTGGCGGACCGCGACACCCGGCGGGCGGCCGGTGACGACGGCCACCGCCGCGACCTCCGGGGCGAGCGCGGCGAGCGCCGGCACCGCGTCCGGGTGGGCGCGGGCCTGCTCGGGGTCGGGCACGATCGGGGCGAGCGTGCCGTCGAAGTCGAGCCCGATCAGCGCCTTGCCCGGGTGGGCCAGGAGCGCGTCGAGTCCGTCCCGCCCGGCCTGCGTGACCGGCGTCGGCAGCGCTCCGGGGTCCGTGGAATCCGTATGACTGGCCATGTGCCCCAACCTATCCACGCCTGCCGCATGCAACCCCTGCGCGAGGGGCCGTTCCGGTCGGGGCCGGACCTGCCGGACCTGCCGGGCCGCGCCAGGGCAGGCCGGCCGCACGGCGCCGGGGTCCGTGGAATGCCCGCCGGCGGGTCCGCAGGTCAGCGCCCGGTTCCGCCACGCAGCGCCTCCAGCTGGTCCAGGAACCACCGTGCCGGTGGCAGCGCCGTCGCCGCCGCGGCCAGCCGCTTGCTGCGCTCCGTTCGGTCCTCGGGGCGCATGGACAGCGCCTCGTGCAGGGCCTCGGCCGTCTGCACGACGTCGTACGGGTTGACGGTGATCGCGTCCTCGCCCAGCTCCTCGTGGGCGCCGGCCTCGCGGGACAGCACCAGGGCGCAGCCCGCGTCGGAGACCACCGGGACCTCCTTGGCGACCAGGTTCATACCGTCGCGGATGGGGTTGACGAGGGCGACGTCGGCCAGCCGGTACGCGGCCAGGGAGCGGGCGAAGTCGTCCTTGACGTGCAGGACGACCGGCCGCCAGCCGGGCGTGCCGTACCGGTCGTTGATCTCCTCGGCGAGCCGCTGCACCTCGGCCGTGTAGTCGCGGTAGACGGCGAGGTCCTGCCGGGACGGGTAGGCGAAGGCGACGTGCACCACGCGCTCGCGCCACTCGGGCCGGTCGTCCAGCAGCTGCCGGTACGCCAGCAGGCCGCGCACGATGTTCTTGGACAGCTCGGTGCGGTCGACGCGGACGATCGTCCGGCGCCCCTCGCCGATCTCCTCCTTCAGCGCGGTCATCCGCTCGTCGACGTCCGCCTCGTGCGAGCGCGCGCGCAGGAAGTCCGCGTCGGCGCCCAGGCCGTGCACGCCGACCCGGGTGTCGCCGAGCCCGCCGGCGAACCGCTCGCAGCACGCGGTGAACGCGTCCGCCCAGCGGCGGGTGAGGAAGCCGAGCCGGTCGGCGCCGAGCATGCCGCGCAGCACCTGCCGCGCGATGTCGTCGGGCAGCATCGCGAAGTACTCGGGCGGCGCCCACGGCGTGTGCGAGAAGTGCCCGATGCGCAGGTCGGGGCGCAGCTCGCGGAGCATGCCGGGGACCAGGGTCAGGTGGTAGTCCTGCACCAGGACGGCGGCCCCCTCGGCGGCCTCCTCGGCCAGCGCCTCCGCGAACGCGCGGTTGTACGTCTCGTAGGACGCCCACCTGCTGCGGAACTCCGCGTCGAACACCGGCTCCAGCGGCGTCTGGTACAGCATGTGGTGGACGAACCACAGCACCGAGTTCGCGATGCCGTTGTACGCGTCCGCGTGCACGTCCGCCGGGATGTCGAGCATCCGCACGCCGTCCGCCCCGACGCCGCGCCGCACGGCCTCGCGGTCGCCGTCGGACAGTGCCGAGCACACCCACAGGGCGCCCGACTCGGGGCCGATGGCCGAGAGGCCGGAGACCAGTCCCCCGCCGCCCCGCTTGCTCCTCAGCGAACCGTCGTCCGCCACCGCGTACGACACGGGCCCCCGGTTGGAGGCGACCAGCACCTGAGCTGCACCGAAGCTTGAAGCCATACGCCTCAACCTAGCCCGGCCCCCCGGGCCTCAAACGTGCCGGTGCGTCACACCGGCCGGGGGTGGACGAGGTCAGGCCACGCGGCCGCGTCGGGCCGGCCGACAGGCTCAGGCCACCCGGCGTGCCATGTACTCCGCGATGTCCCTCATCGGCGGCCGTTCCTCGGTGTCCACCGAGTACGTGCGGGGCTCGAAGCCGTCCCCGGCGCGCTCGAACTGGGTCAGCGACGGCCGCAGCAGGTGCGCGCGGGCCAGCCGCAGCTGCGCGGTGCGGTAGATCGCGGCGGCCATCCGGCCGAGCGCCTGTCCGTCCTGGTGGCGGTGCTTGCGCACGCCCACGTCCACCTGGGCCAGCGCGTCCAGGCCCACCAGGTGCAGGGCGTCGACCAGCATGCCCAGTTCGACGCCGTACCCGACGGGGAACGGGAGCTGTTCCAGGAGGCTGCGGCGAGCCGCGTACTCGCCGCCCAGCGGCTGCACGAACCCGGCGAGCTGCGGCCAGTGCATGTTGAGCAGCGGGCGGGCCATCAGCTCCGTGACGCGGCCGCCCTGCCCGCCCGCGCCGGTGGTGCTCCCGTCGGCCAGCGTCATCGGCCGGTCGTACATGGCCTTGACGAGCTGGATACCGGGGTCGGTGAGCAGCGGGCCGACGATGCCGGTGACGAAGTCGGAGGAGAAGTCCCGGAGGTCGGCGTCGACGAAGCACACGATGTCGCCGCGCGTGACCAGCAGCGACCGCCAGAGCACCTCGCCCTTGCCGGGAACGGCCGGTATCCGGGGCAGGATCGCGTCCCGGTGCACCACCCGCGCGCCCGCCGCCGCGGCCGCCTCGGCGGTGCGGTCGGTGGAGCCGGAGTCGATCACCACCACCTCGTCGACCAGCGGCACCTGGAGCACCAGGTCGTGCCGGATGACGGAGACGATGTCGCCGACCGTGGCCTCCTCGTCGAGCGCGGGGAGCACCACGCTCACCGACTGCCCCGCGGCCCGTTTCGCCGCCAGGATCCGGTGCAGAGGCCGGTCGGCCACCGACCAGGAGCGCTCGATCAGCCAGCGCTCGACTTCTTCCAGCACGGTCCGGGCTCCTCACTGGCCGGTGATCCATCTCGGGGTTCGGACGGCTCTCTACGCCGTCCGGGCCTTCGGTTACAGTCTTGAACAACGCCGACGGACCCCGCATCTCGGGGTCGCACGGCGCACAACTGAACACCGCTCATCCAGAGGGGCAGAGGGACACGGCCCGATGAAGCCCCGGCAACCCTCCAGTCGGTTCCTGTCACGCGGACGTGGCGAGGCTCCCGGCTAGGGAAGGTGCCAAATCCGTCTCATGGCGAAGTGCGTCGTGAGGAAGATGAGGAGAAAGGGCCTCGCCTCCATGGCTGTGCAGACTGTTGCAAGCACCACCGACACCGCGAACTCCGTAGACCTGGGTCCCGCCGCCGCGCTGTCCTGCCGCGAGTGCGGCCACCGTGTGCCTCTCGGCCCGGTCTTCGCCTGCGAGGAGTGTTTCGGCCCGCTCGAGATCGCCTACGACTTCTCCGGGTACGACACCGAGGAGCTCCGCAAGCGCATCGAGGCGGGCCCCGCGAACATCTGGCGTTACGCGCCGCTGCTGCCCGTCCCCGCGGACGTGGCGACCAAGCCCAACCTGAACCCGGGCTGGACCAAGCTCGTCCAGGCCGACAACCTCGCCCGCGAGCTGGGCGTCACCGGCGGCCTCTACGTCAAGGACGACTCCGGCAACCCCACGCACTCCTTCAAGGACCGGGTCGTCGCCCAGGCCCTGGAGGCCGCGCGCGCCTTCGGCTTCACCACGCTGTCCTGCTCCTCCACCGGCAACCTGGCCGGCGCGGTCGGCGCCGCCGCCGCCCGGGCCGGCTTCCGCTCCTGCGTGTTCATCCCGCACGACCTGGAGCAGGGCAAGATCGTCATGGCCGCCGTCTACGGCGGCGAGCTCGTCGGCATCGAGGGCAACTACGACGACGTGAACCGTTTCTGCTCCGAGCTGATCGGCGACCCGGCCGGCGAGGGCTGGGGCTTCGTCAACGTCAACCTCCGGCCGTACTACGCCGAGGGCTCGAAGACCCTCGCGTACGAGGTCTGCGAACAGCTCGGCTGGCGGCTCCCGGACCAGATCGTCGTCCCGATCGCCTCCGGCTCGCAGCTCACGAAGATCGACAAGGGGCTCCAGGAGCTGATCAGGCTCGGGCTCGTCGAGGACAAGCCGTACAAGATCTTCGGTGCGCAGGCGCAGGGGTGCTCGCCGGTCTCCACGGCGTACAAGGCCGGGCACGACGTCGTCCGCCCGCAGAAGCCGGACACGATCGCCAAGTCGCTGGCGATCGGCAACCCGGCGGACGGGCCGTACGTGCTGGACATCGCGCGTCGCACGGGCGGCGCGGTGGAGGACGTCACGGACGCGCAGGTGGTCGACGCGATCAAGCTGCTGGCGCGGACCGAGGGGATCTTCGCGGAGACCGCGGGCGGGGTCACGGTCGGCGTGACGAAGAAGCTGATCGAGGACGGCGTGCTGGATCCGTCCCTCACCACGGTGGTGTTGAACACCGGCGACGGGCTCAAGACGCTGGACGCTGTGGCGGGGACGGGACTCACGGCGACGATTCGGCCCAGTCTCGAGTCGTTCCGTGAGGCCGGGCTCGTCTGAGAGCCGCTTCGCCGCCGTCCGCGGGCCGGTGAGGGCTGTTCGCGCCCGCGCGGCGGCAGCCGCGAATCCGACACAGCCCCGCGCCCCTGACGTTGTCACCTGACCGGAGGTTCAAAGTGAGCGTTACCGTTCGTATTCCTACCATTCTGCGCACCTACACCGGGGGCAAGGCCGAGGTGGCCGCCGAGGGGGCCACCCTGGGCGAGGTCATCCAGGACCTCGAGAAGAACCACACCGGCATCGCCGCGCGCGTCCTGGACGACCAGGGCAAGCTGCGCCGGTTCGTGAACGTGTACGTCAACGACGACGACGTGCGCTTCGAGCAGGGGCTGGAGACGGCCACCCCGGAGGGCGCCGGCGTCTCGATCATCCCGGCAGTCGCCGGAGGCTGATCATTACCTTCGGTAATGACCGTTACCGAGCGTTTGGGGCATTGCCCCCTCCGTGAGAGATCCGGAGGGGGCAATTCCATGGGATTGAGCGCGGTAGAGTTGGGGAACGCGCTCCCGATCCATTGATCGAGAATCACGAATTCCTGCCGCAGACCCGACTGGATGTAGCCAAAGTGCGGGCTCCTTTCGCGGCTTTTGTCTCCTTTGCCCGGCCCGACTTGCCCTGAATTCTGGCGAATTCTTGCCACATTCCGGACCGGTGGCGTCCAGATTTCTCGTCCGATTGACCTGTTGCAGACGGCAGTTGGACAGATACATTCAGCCGCGGTCGACGCGTTCCGGCGCACGCCCCCAACCGTTGGGGGGTGAGGTCTGACCCGGGTCCGCGAAGTGTGGATCTGTGCAAGGGCCAGTAATAGGGGAGTTAGGCATGGCTCAGGGCACCGTCAAGTGGTTCAACGCGGAGAAGGGGTACGGCTTCATCGCGGTCGACGGTGGTGCGGATGTTTTCGTCCACTACAGCGCGATCCAGATGGACGGCTACCGCACCCTTGAAGAGGGCCAGCGGGTCGAGTTCGAGATCTCGCAGGGTCAGAAGGGCCCGCAGGCCGACATGGTTCGCGTCACCGCCTGAACGCGCTACCAGCAGCACGCGACATCTTCTGCCGGCGACAGGGCCCGCACCCTCCGGGGTGCGGGCCCTTCGTCATGTCCTAGGCGCACGCGCCGCGCGCGCCGTGTTCGCCCGAGGCTGAGCGTGGACGTGAGCCCTTGGCGCCACTGGCTCGCAGGCCCCTCGGGAGCCCCTCGAACTTGCCGCCGCTCCGCGAGCGCGCCTTGCACTCTCGGGGGTCGAGTGCTAATCATTGGCGTTAGCACTCTGAAGGTGAGAGTGACAACGAAGGACCGGGTCGGTGAGGCCCGCCAGGTCACGTGGGGCAAGGAACCACACGGCCGGCGAGCCGTCCGTCGCGGGCGCGGGCGCGGTCCGAAGGAATCACCCCCAGTCCTGGAGGGACCACTTCACATGGCCAAGATCATCGCGTTCGACGAGGAGGCGCGGCGCGGCCTCGAGCGCGGCATGAACCAGCTCGCGGACGCCGTGAAGGTGACGCTCGGCCCCAAGGGCCGCAACGTCGTCCTCGAGAAGAAGTGGGGCGCCCCCACGATCACCAACGATGGTGTCTCCATCGCCAAGGAGATCGAGCTCGAGGACCCGTACGAGAAGATCGGCGCCGAGCTGGTCAAGGAAGTCGCCAAGAAGACGGACGACGTCGCCGGTGACGGTACGACCACGGCGACCGTTCTCGCCCAGGCCCTGGTCAAGGAGGGCCTGCGCAACGTCGCCGCCGGCGCCAACCCGATGGCCCTGAAGCGCGGTATCGAGAAGGCCGTCGAGGCCGTCTCCGCCGCCCTGCTGGAGCAGGCGAAGGATGTCGAGACCAAGGAGCAGATCGCTTCCACGGCCTCCATCTCCGCCGCCGACGTCCAGATCGGTGAGCTCATCGCCGAGGCCATGGACAAGGTCGGCAAGGAAGGCGTCATCACCGTCGAGGAGTCCCAGACCTTCGGTCTGGAGCTGGAGCTCACCGAGGGTATGCGCTTCGACAAGGGCTACATCTCGGCGTACTTCGCCACCGACATGGAGCGTATGGAGGCCGTCCTCGACGACCCGTACATCCTGATCGCCAACTCCAAGATCTCCAACGTCAAGGACCTGCTCCCGCTCCTGGAGAAGGTCATGCAGTCGGGCAAGCCGCTGCTGATCATCGCCGAGGACGTCGAGGGCGAGGCCCTGTCGACCCTGGTCGTCAACAAGATCCGCGGCACCTTCAAGTCCGTCGCCGTCAAGGCCCCGGGCTTCGGCGACCGCCGCAAGGCCATGCTCGGCGACATCGCCATCCTCACGGGCGGCGAGGTCATCTCCGAGGAGGTCGGCCTCAAGCTGGAGAACGCCTCCCTCGACCTGCTGGGCAAGGCCCGCAAGGTGGTCATCACCAAGGACGAGACCACCATCGTGGACGGCGCCGGCTCCGCCGACCAGGTCCAGGGCCGCGTGAACCAGATCCGCGCCGAGATCGAGAACAGCGACTCGGACTACGACCGCGAGAAGCTGCAGGAGCGCCTGGCGAAGCTCGCCGGCGGTGTCGCGGTCATCAAGGCCGGCGCCGCCACCGAGGTGGAGCTCAAGGAGCGCAAGCACCGCATCGAGGACGCCGTGCGCAACGCCAAGGCGGCCGTCGAGGAGGGCATCGTCGCCGGTGGTGGCGTGGCCCTGCTGCAGGCCTCCCAGGTGTTCGAGAAGCTGGAGCTCGAGGGTGACGAGGCGACCGGCGCCAACGCCGTGAAGCTCGCCCTGGAGGCCCCGCTGAAGCAGATCGCCGTCAACGGTGGTCTCGAGGGCGGCGTCGTCGTGGAGAAGGTCCGCAACCTCACGGTCGGCCACGGTCTGAACGCCGCGACCGGCGAGTACGTCGACATGATCGCCGAAGGCATCATCGACCCGGCCAAGGTGACGCGCTCCGCGCTGCAGAACGCCGCGTCGATCGCCGCGCTGTTCCTCACCACCGAGGCCGTCATCGCCGACAAGCCGGAGAAGGCCGCGGCCCCGGCCGGCGGCGGCATGCCGGGCGGTGACATGGACTTCTGAGCCTGACCCGTCAGGCTCGGACCCGTCCGAGGTACGGAGGGCGGCACTCCCCGCACAGGGGGGTGCCGCCCTCCGGCGTGTCCGGGCGCCCCGAAGGTGACGGGTGTCACGGGCACGGGCGGGGAGGCGGCGGGAATGCTCACCGCCACCCGCGGGTTCGACGAGGAGTGCTTTGTATGCACGTACACATACCGTCGAGTATCCGCGAGGAGTTCTCCTTATGACCGTCGCCGCCTCCGAGGCCACCGGACGTGCCGCCGATGTCCTGGCCCGACCGGTCGCCCTGAACGGGCTGACCGTGCCCAACCGCATCGTCATGGCGCCCATGACCCGCCAGTTCTCGCCGGGCGGCGTGCCGGGGGAGGACGTCGCGTCGTACTACGCGCGCCGGGCCGCCGCCGGGGTCGGGCTGATCGTCACCGAGGGCACGTACGTCGACCACCCGTCCGCCGGCGTCAGCGACCGGATCCCCCGGTTCCACGGGGAGGAGCAGCTGGCCGGCTGGGCGAAGGTCGCGGAGGCGGTGCACGCGGCCGGGGGTCGCATCATGCCGCAGCTGTGGCACGTCGGCATGGTCCGCGAGGAGGGCAAGCCGCCCTTCCCGGAGGCGCCGCCGGTCGGCCCGTCGGGGCTGCGCCTGGACGGCACCGAGGGTGGCAGGGAGATGACCCAGGCCGACATCGACGACGTCGTGGCGGCGTTCGCGAAGACGGCCGCCGACGCCGAGCGCATCGGCTTCGACGGCGTGGAGCTGCACGGCGCCCACGGCTACCTCGTCGACCAGTTCCTGTGGGCCGGGACCAACCGCCGTACCGACGCCTACGGCGGTGACCCGGTGGCCCGCACCCGGTTCGCCGTCGAGATCGTGCAGGCGGTGCGTTCGGCCGTGTCTCCCGGCTTTCCGGTGGTCTTCCGCTTCTCGCAGTGGAAGGCCGACCACTACGGCGCCCGGCTCGCCGAGACCCCGCAGGAGCTGGAGGCGGTCCTCGCCCCGCTCGCCACGGCCGGCGTCGACGCCTTCCACGCGTCCACCCGCCGCTACTGGCTCCCCGAGTTCGACGGCTCCGGCCTCAACCTGGCCGGCTGGACCCGCAAGCTGACCGGCCGACCCGCGATCACGGTCGGATCGGTCGGCCTGGACGGCGAGTTCGGCCGCGCCTTCCTCGGCGAGGGCGCCGGGCTGCGGGGCATCGACGACCTTCTCGACCGCCTGGAGCGCGACGAGTTCGACATGGTCGCGGTGGGCCGTGCGGTCCTCCAGGACCCGGAGTGGGCGGCGAAGGTGCTGGCCGGCCGCCTCGACGAGCTGAGCTCCTACGACGCGGCGTCGCTGAAGTCGCTGAGCTGAGCTGAGCTCGGCCGAGTCCGGGCCCGGCGCGGGCCGAGGCGCGGCATCCCCGGTCAGCGGGGTGCCGCGCCTTCGTGCTGCGTACTTCATGTCATGCGACTGTCACGCATTTTTCATTTGCTTGCGTCAATCAAGGAGCATAAAGTTGCCTGAGTCAAGCAGAGCAGACTCTTCCGGAGACCTCCCTCATGTCCGACGCACCCGAAGAATCCGTCACGACCGGCACCGCCGCGCCGCCGAGGGCGGGCGCCGTGGTACCCGTGCTGGCGCTCAGCGGGATCGTGGTCTCGCTGATGCAGACGCTCGTGATCCCGATCGTGGGGCGACTGCCGCAGTACCTGAACGCCTCGGCGTCGGACGCGGCCTGGGCCGTCACCGCCACGCTGCTGGCCGCCGCCGTCGCCACGCCCGTGATGGGCCGGCTCGGCGACATGTACGGCAAGCGGCGCATGCTGCTGCTCAGCATGGCCATGCTGGTCGTCGGCTCCGTCGTCGCCGGACTCAGCGACAGCCTCACCCCGATGATCGTGGGCCGTGCCCTCCAGGGCCTGTCGTCCGGCGTCATCCCGCTGGGCATCAGCATCCTGCGCGACGAACTCCCCGCGGAGCGGCTCGGCTCCGCCACCGCGATGATCAGTGCCTCGCTCGGCGTCGGCGGCGCGCTCGGCCTGCCGCTGGCCGCGCTGATCGCCGACAACTTCGACTGGCACGCGCTGTTCTGGACCTCCGCCGCGCTCGGCGTCGTCGCGCTCCTGCTGGTCGTCGCGCTGGTGCCCGAGTCGAAGGTGCGGACCGGCGGGCGGTTCGACGTGGTGGGCGCAGCCGGCATGGCGGCCGGACTGATCTGCCTCCTGCTGGCGATATCCAAGGGCGGCGACTGGGGCTGGACCGACGGCACCACGCTGGTCCTGTTCGCCGCGGCCGTGGTCGTCCTGCTCGGCTGGGGCTTCTTCGAGCTGCGCACCGAGCGCCCCCTGGTGGACCTGCGCACCACCGCCCGCCCCCAGGTGCTGATCACCAACCTCGCCTCCGTGGCGATCGGCTTCGCGATGTTCTCCATGTCGCTGGTCATCCCGCAGGTTCTGCAGCTGCCGGAGCGGACCGGCTACGGCCTCGGCCAGTCGCTGCTGAGCGCCGGTCTGGTCATGGCGCCGTCCGGCCTGGTGATGATGGCGCTGGCCCCCGTCTCGGCGCTGGTCTCCCGCGCGCGGGGGCCGAAGGCGACACTGATGATCGGCGCGCTGATCGTGGCCGCGGGCTACGGGCTGAACGTCGCGCTGATGAGCGAGGTCTGGCACTTCGTGCTGGCGTCCTGCGTCATCGGCGCCGGCATCGGCTTCTGCTACGGCGCCATGCCGACCCTGATCATGAGCGCCGTGCCCGCCTCCGAGACGGGCGCCGCGAACAGCCTCAACACGTTGATGCGCTCCATCGGCACCTCCGTGGCGAGCGCGGTCGCCGGCGTGGTGCTGGCGCAGCTGACCACGCGGTTCGGCCCGTACGCGCTGCCGTCCGAGGACGCCTTCCGCACGGTCCTCGCCCTCGGCGCGGGCGCGGCGCTGCTGGGCTTCGTGGTGGCGGCGTTCATCCCGAGCCGGCGGGGCGCCGCCGGGGCGGAGTCACCCGTCACCGAGGGTGCGGCCGAGGCCGCGGAGCCGGCGAAGGCGTGACGGCTGCGGGCGGGTGAGCGGAGTACTCGCCGGCGCCCGGACGAAACGGCGGCCACCGTCCCCAGGGCATCGGGAGGGTGGCCGCCGTCCCGCTGCCGGGGGGAGACGGCTCAGATGTTCCCCATCGGTTCGATGTCCACGTGGACCGGGTTGCCCCAGACGCGGAGGACCTCGTAGTCGGTGAACTCGTGGACGACGCGGTAGGCCATCGCCGGGCGGGCCGTGCGGAGCTGGGCCTTGACGAAGAGTTCCGCCTCGCGCCGGTCGCGGCGCGGGGTGCCGCACAGCTGCCACGCCTGGCCGTTCCACATCTCCGGCAGCCAGCGCTGCTGCGGCTGCGGGCGGTCGCCGCGCACCCCGTAACGCGAGGGGGCGGGATCGGCGGGGCGGGCCTGCGGGGCCGGGCCGTTGAACTCGGCGCGGCGGGCGGCGCGGCGCCGGGTCTCGCAGAGCAGGCACAGGTCCGGGGCGCTCTCGTCGACCGGCCCCGTGGGGTGCTCGGCGCAGCGCGTGCTGGGCGGCGCCGTGGTGACGGTGTCCTCCAGCAGGTCCAGCGCCCGCCGCAGGTCGTCGCGCACCTCGTGCAGCCGGGCGTCCGGGGTGTCGGCGGAGAGCGCCTCGCCGTGCTCACCGAGCACACGCAGCGCCCGGCCGAGGGCGGTGAGCTGTGCGTGGTTCATGGTGGTCTCCGTGTCGGTGGGGCCGGTGTTCCCAGCGTGCACCACGAAGCGCGGCCAGGGTGCCCCGGGGGCCGCGACGGCCAGGCCCCACGACGCATGGTCGGACGGACGGCTGTCGAAGGGACGGGGAAGAGATGAGGGGCCGCCCCTCACCCGTCCGCGTGGGACAGCGCCGCCCTCAGATGTCCGCCGGCCTCGTCCAGGAGCCGGGCCGCCGTCGGCCCGTCCACCCCCGCCAGCAGCACCAGGATCGCGTTCTTGACCTCGCCGTCCGTGGCGGCGAGGGCGCGCTCCACGGCCTCGTCGTCGGCGCCCGTGACCTGGGCGACGATCCGGCGGGAGCGGGCGCGCAGCTTCTCGTTGGAGGCGCGCACGTCGACCATCAGGTTCCCGTACGTCTTGCCGAGCCGGATCATCGTGATCGTCGAGATCATGTTCAGCACGAGCTTCTGCGCCGTGCCGGCCTTGAGGCGGGTGGAGCCGGTGAGGAACTCCGGGCCCACGACCACCTCGATGCCGTGCTCGGCCGCCGCCGCGAGCGCGCTGCCCCGGTTGCACGACAGTCCCACGGTGAGCGCCCCGTGCCTCCGGGCGTACGCGACCGCGCCGACCGCGTACGGGGTGCGGCCGGAGGCGGAGATGCCGACCACCGTGTCGTCGGCGGTGAGGCCGAGCGCGGCGAGGTCGGACTCGGCCAGCTCGGTGGAGTCCTCGGCGCCCTCGACCGGGTTCACCATGGCCTCAGGACCGCCCGCGATCAGGCCGACGACCCGCGCCGGGTCCGTGTTGAAGGTGGGCGGGCATTCGGAGGCGTCCAGCACGCCCAGCCGCCCCGCCGTGCCCGCGCCCGCGTAGACCAGCCGGCCGCCGCGCGCCATCCGCTCCGCCACGGCGTCGATCGCGGCGGCGATGGCGGGCACCTGCTCGGCGACCGCGCCCGCGACCGTGGCGTCCTCGGCGTTCATCAGGCGCGCGATCTCCGGCGTGGGCAGCCGGTCGACGTCCGCCAGCTCCGGCCGGTACGCCTCGGTGGTCAGGGTCTCGAGCTGGGAGCGCAGATCACGGTCGGGCGAGGTGGAGGTCATGGGCGGTGTTCTTTCGGTCAGGGCCGGCGGCTCGGAAAGGGGTGGGCGGGGGCGCGCACGCGGCCGGTGCGCGGCAGGGCCCGCCCTCACGGGCCCCTGCGGGTCGCCCGGTGCCGGTGCGCCAGCGCCTCGTACGACGCCGAGAGGGCAGGCGCCGCGGCGTCGTAGGTGCGCTGGGCGACGCCTACGAACAGGCAGTCCACGACGAGCAGTTGGCCCGTACGGGAGGACATCGCGGCCGGGCGCAGCTCGCTCTCGCGGGCCGTGGACGTGGTCAGGACGTGGTCGGCGTACTGCGTGACGGGGCTGTCGGGGCGGCCGGTGACCGCGACCGTCGTGGCGCCGCGCTCGAAGGCCACCCGGAGCGGCTCGATGACGTCTCCGGTCGAACCGGAGTGGGTGATCGCGATCGCCACGTCGCCGGAGCGCAGCTGCACCGCGTTGGTGACGGCGAGGTGCGGGTCGCTGTGGGCGTGCGCCATCAGACCTATGCGCAGCAGCTTCTGGGTGAGATCCTGGGCGACCAGTCCCGACGCGCCGACGCCGTACACATCGGTGCGGCGGGCGCTCGCGAGGGCGGTCACGGCGGCGGCGAGCTGGACGGTGTCCAGTCCGGCGGCGGTGTCGGCGAGGGTCTGCTGCTCGTCGTAGGCGAGCTTGGCCACGACGTCGGCGATGGGGTCGTCCACCGCGATGTCCGTGGTGATGGCGGGGGCGCGCCCGGACTGCTGCTGGGCGGCGAGGCCGGCCAGGGCGAGCCGCAGGTCGCGGTAGCCCGGGTAGCCGAGCAGACGGGCGGTGCGGACGACGGTGGCCTCGCTGGTCCCGGTCAGCTCGGCGAGGCCGGTGACCGTGAGGGCGGCACAGCCGGCCGGGTCGTCGGCGACGGCCTCGGCGACGCGCTGCATGGAGCGCGTCATCGACGGGGCCAGCGTGCGCACCTTGGCCGCGAGGGCGGCGGGCGCGGGCGGCGCGGGTGGGGCGCCGGCGCTCCCGAAAATTTCCTTCACGTCATTGGTCACGAAATGAAAGATATTTTCGCCCCGGGCTCCGGGTCAAGAGTGCGCACAATGGGGACATGGACCCCCAGCATGCACCCGGCCCCCCTCCGCCCCTGGAACAAGCGTTGCACGCGGCACGCGCCCTCGTGCTGGCCGACCTCATGTCGCGCGGGGTCGCGGAGGCGGACGTGGTGTCGCTGGTCGAGGACTCCGTCGCGCACCGCCGCTGGTGGGTCGAGCAGTGGCCGGAGGGCGCCGGTTTCCTGGCCGGTCTGGTCGCGCAGGACGTGCAGGACGCCCTGCTGGAGCGGTACGGACGCTGGCCGCTGTGCCCGGTGTGCGGCAGCGGCGACCCGCACGCGCTGGAGGTCGAGCCGGAACTGGGCCCCGACCCGCACTGGGTGTGCCACAAGGCGGGCGTGAGCGTCGCGGCGGTCGGCGGACTCGGCGAAACGGACGCCACGTGACGGTGTACATCGACCCTCCCGCCTGGCCGGGTCACGGCCGCCTCTGGTCCCACCTGGTGAGCGACGTCTCCTACGCCGAGCTCCACCACTTCGCCGCCGGCCTCGGCGTGCCCCGCCGCGCCTTCGAGCGCGACCACTACGACATCCCCGCCCACCGGTACGCGGACGCGGTGCGCGCGGGCGCCATCGAGGTCAGCAGCCGCGAGGTGGTGCGGCTGCTGCACGGGGCGGGGCTGCGGCGGCGCAAGGGGGCCGGGCGGACGGGCCGTCAGGTGTGAGTCAGGCGCGCAGCTCGTAGGTGATGTGACCCTCCTGCCGGGACACCTCGGTGAAGCCGGCGCGGGTCACGACCTTCTGCGACGGCACGTTCGACTCCTCCACGACGGCCACCACGGTGTCCACGGCGTCCTGTTCGAGCGCCCACGCCGACAGGGTGCGCAGCGCCTCCGTCGCGTAGCCGTTCCCGCGCGCCTCCACGACCAGGTCGTAGCCGATCTCCACCCGGCCGCCGGCGGGCGCGCCGTGGAAGCCCATCGCGCCCACCGCTCGGTCGTCCTCCCGGCGGACCAGCACGTACATCCCCCACTCCGGGAGGTACGTGCCCTCCTCGTACTGCTTGACGCCGATGCCGGCGCCCACGCGCGTGCCCTCGGCCGGAGCGCCGCCCGCCCAGGTGAAGCCGCCGTCACCCGCGACGGACAGGCTCGCGGCGACCGCCGGGGTGACGCCCTCCAGGCCGAGCCGCCCGGAGCGCAGCACCGGGTTGTTGTACCAGCGCCAGGCGGTGACCGGCTCCCGCCCCGGCAGCTCGCCTCGGCCCGTCGCCCACAGCAGCGTCGGCCAGGGGGACGGGCCCGGCCGGACGTGCGGGAAGATCCGCGTCAGCGCGAACTCGCAGAGCTCGGCGGGCGGTTCGTAGACGATGCCCAGCCCTTCGGCCATGTCGTGGGTGTGCAGCAGCACCTCGGCGACGCCCATCGCGGCGAAGCCCTCACGGTTCGCGTGCCGGAACGGGAACGGGTGGAAGGCGCGCACGGAGCGGGGGGCGGTGCGGACGGCGGCGGCGAGGAGGGCGCCGGTGGTGGTGATCGCGTGGAGGACGCCGGAGTTGCCGGCGTCGTCGTCAAGCGTGATGCCGAAGGGCACGTACGCTCCCTGCATCCGTCCCGCGAGCTGCCCCGCGTACGCGATCAGATCGCTCGCCACGTGCGCCGCCGTCTCGCGGCAGTCCCACTCCAGCCGTCCCGCCCGGACCCCCGTCCAGTCGCGGTCGGTGACCGTCGCCAGGGCCGCCACGCCGTGCGCGACGGCGGCCTCCACCTGTTCCGCTCCCGATGCATGCATGACGGGGAGGCTAGGCGGAGGGCGGGGGCGGGGGCGACAGCATTTCCAGCTCGGCGCGCAGGTTGTACCGGGCGGTGGCCTCCCAGTGCTCCTGCCCGTACGGGGTGCGGAACAGACGGCGCAGGCCGAGGAGTTGGCGCAGGACGCCGGCGCGGCCCTCGCGGAAGGCGTCGTTCGGGACGAAGTGGTACTCCTCGCGGACGGCGGCTGTGTAGGCGGCGTACGCCGACGGCGCGGCGGCGAGGATCGCGAGGTCGGCGTCGCAGAGCACCTGGCCGTCGCGGTCGTCGTCGGCGGGGTCGTGCGTCACGGTGAGCCGCACCAGCCGGGCGACCTCCGCGGTCTTCGCCGCGGACACCCCCGCCTCCGGCAGCGCGCGCTCGGCGAGCCGGGCGGACCGCTCCTCGTTCTCGGACCGGTCCGGCAGATAGACGGCGTCGTGGAACCAGGCGGCGAGCCGTACGACGTCGGGGTCCGCGGCGTGGTCCGCCAGCTCGTCGACGCGGTCCAGGACCGCGGTGAGGTGATCGACGGTGTGGTACCGCCGCTGCGGCTCCTGCCAACGCCCGAGCAGGTTCTCCGCGTACGGCACGGGGTCAGGACCCTCCGAGGACCCCCGGGCCCCTTCGAGGGCACGGACGAAACGGTCACGGAGGTCGTGGGTGTCGGCCATGCCCCCATTGTTTCCGGTCGAGGCCGCTGCGTCACGGCGTCAGCCCTGCGCGCACCGTTTTCCCGGGGGGCCGGCGGGATCCTCGGCGTACGGCGTCACGGCAGCCGCTCCACGCGGGCGACCCCGCCCGTCTCCAGGGCCGACCACAGGGCGCCGTCCGGGCCCACGGTGATGCCGTGGGGTTCGGAGGACGGGTCCGGGAGGGCGTGCTCGGTGATCTCGCCGGTCTCCGTGACGCGGCCGACGCGGCCCGTGCCCCACTCCGTGAACCAGCACTCGCCGTCGGCCGCGGAGACGACCGCGTGCGGGCCGGCCGAGCGGTCGGGGAGCGGGAACTCCGTGATCCGCCCGTCCGGCGAGATCCGGCCGATCCGGCCCGCCAGGATCTCGGCGAACCAGACCGCCCTGCCGTCCGCGGCGATGCCGACCGGCCCGGCGGCCTCCGTGGGCAGGGGATGCACGGCGGTGTCACCGTCGACGGTGATCCGGCCGATCGCGTTCGCCCCGTTCAGCGTGAACCACAGCGCGCCGTCCGGACCCGTGGTGATCGCGGAGGGGAAACCGCCCGCGACCGGCAGCGCGAACTCCGTGAACTCCCCGTCGACGGTGACGCGGCCGATGCGGTCGCCGGTCGTCTCCGTGAACCACATGGCGCCGTCGGGCCCCGCCGTGATGCCGTACGGACCGGCGTCGGCGACCGGCAGCGGGAAGGACGTCACCTCGCCGTCCGTGGTGACGCGGCCGATCCGGTGGTCCTGATGGCGGGTGAACCACAGCGCGCCGTCCGGGCCGGCCGCGATGACCGTGGGACGGCAGTCGGCCGCGTCCAAGGCGTACTCCTCGTACGCGCCGTCGAGGGTGAGCCGTGCGACGCTGCCGCGGTGCACGAGGGTGAGCCAGAGCGCGCCGTCGGGGCCGGCCGCGATGCCGTACGGCCCGGCCTTGTCGTCCGTGAGGCGGAACTGCGTGACGGTGGGGGTGTGGGGGAACGGCACATCAACTCCCGTGGGGGGCGGTCACCCCGGCACCTTGTCCGGACACAACGCCCGACGCAACCTCATTTCGTCCCCGGCGCGCCGCGGATGCCGGCCACGGGGTACGCGGGGCACGTTCACGAACGGCAGGGCTGACAACGGCTGGTGCCGGTGATCTTCCGGTGAGTAGTGTGATCCGCCGGAGCGTGAACTGCCGTGCGTACGCCACCCCGCAGGCTCCCGACCCGAAGGAGACCGGAAGCAGTGAGCAGCAGGCCGACGTTCGTCCTGGTCCACGGGGCCTTCGCCAACTCGTTCTCCTTCGCGCCGCTCCAGGCCGAGCTCGGTCTCCTGGGGCACCGCTCCGTCGCCGTCGACCTGCCCGGTCACGGTTTCGGGGCCACCTACACCCGCGCCTACCAGGCGCCGCAGGACCCCGAAGGGCTCGCCACCGCGCCCGGCGCGATCAAGGGCGTCACGCTCGCCGACAACGCCGCGCACCTGATCGGCGTCCTGGAGCGGGCGAAGCGGAACGGCCCGGTGATCCTCGTCTCGCACAGCCGGGGCGGCATGACGGCCACCGCCGCGGCCAACGCGCGGCCCGACCTGATCGACCGCATCGTCTACGTCTCGGCGTGGTGCCCGGTCGCGCTCGACGTGGGCGACTACTACGCCGAGCCGGAGATGGCGGAGGTCGACGCCGCCTCGCTGGCCCTGGCGGCGGCCGGGGACCCCGCCGAACTCGGCCTGCTCCGCGTCAACTTCCGCACCGCTGACCCGGCCGCCCTCGCGGCGTTCAAGGCGGCCTTCCTCGCCGACGGCACCGACGAGGAGTTCCTGGTCTTCCTCAACACCTTCCAGCCGGACGAGAACCTGGACGTCGGCACCTCCGCCGACCGGGCACAGGCCGCGACCTGGGGCACGATCCCGAGGACCTACGTCCGCCTCGCCGACGACGCGAGCATGCCGCTCGCCCTCCAGGACCGGCTGATCCGCGAGGGCGACGCGCTGACGCCGGACAACCCCTACGACGTCCGCACCCTCCCGGGCAGCCACCTGAAGTGGCTGGTCGACCCGGCGCCCGCGGCCAGGGTCCTGAGCGACGTCGCGGACCTCACGGACCCGTCCGGCCGACCGTGACCGACACCGGCCGGGAACGACTCCCGCCGGCCGTTCCGCCGCGATGTCCGTGCCGGCGGCGGCGCCGCCACTAGCGTGGACGCATGACGACTCCTGCGGATGTGTACGAGGTACGGGACCCCGAACTGCCGGGACGGCTGCTGGGCGTCGAGCGGGACGCGCTGCTGCCGCTGCTGCGGGCGCGCGGCGACGGCGACTTCGCACTGCCGGTGACGGCGTGTCCCGGCTGGACGGTGCGGGACCTGCTGGCGCACTGTTCGGCGGCGCTGTCGCGGGTGGTGGAGAGCCGGTACGAGAAGGACGTGTTCTCGCCCGCGAGCAACCAGCGGGACATCGACGAGCGGTCCGGCCGGACCCACGCCGAGATCCTCGACGAACTGGACCGCGGGATGACCGAGGCCGGGCCGGTCATCGCGAAGGCGGGCGGGCGGCTGGACGCGGTGGCGCTCGGCGAGTGGGTGCACGCCGGTGACGTGCGCGTCGCGCTCGGCGAGCCGGGGGCGTACGCGGGCTCGGGCCTGCCGCTCGCGCTCCGGCTGCTGGCGCAGGTCACCGGTGCGCGGGGGCATGTGCCGCTGCATGCCGACCTGGACGACGTGGACGAGCCGGTACGGCTGGGCGACGCGTCCGGGGAACGGCCGCCGGCGCGCTTCATCGGCGACGGGCCCACGCTGGTGCGGCTGTACGCGGGGCGCCCGGTGGACGGGGCGTCGTACGAGCTGGTGGGTGTGGACGCGGCTCAGCTGAACATCTTCGGCTGAGCGGCGGGTGGGCGGGCTTCCCGCGCGGGGCCGGGCGTAGGCTTGGATTGGACTAGACCTGTAGGAGCCGTTCCTAGCCGACGAATGGGGCCCCATGAGCAAGCGTGCAGTCCTGGAGGTGATCGCCCTCGACGTCGAGGACGCCGTCGCCGCCCAGGCGGGAGGTGCGGACCGCCTCGAGCTGGTCACCGACATGGCCGCCGACGGGCTGACCCCCGCGGCGGCGACGGTGACGGCGATCCGCGCGGCCGTGGACATCCCGGTCCGGGTCATGCTGCGGCTCGCGGACGGTTTCGCGGCGGGCGCGGTGGAGCGGCTGGCCGCCGCGGCGTGCGAGATGCGGGAGGCGGGGGCGGAGGAGTTCGTCCTCGGCTTCCTCGACGCGGACGGCCAGGTGGACCTGGCGGCGGTGGAGCGGGTCGCGGGTGAGCTGGAGGGGTGCCGGTGGACGTTCCACCGTGCGATCGACCATGCGGCGGACCGTGATGCCCTGCGGAAGCAGCTCGCGGACCTCCCCGGGTTGGACACGTATCTGACCGCCGGGTCGGCGGAGGGGGTCGACTCGGGTCTGGCTGTGCTGTGTGCGGAGGCGGGCCGCCGTGGTGAGCCTGGGTACGGGCAGCAGTTGCTGGTGGGGGGTGGGCTGCGGTTGGAGCATGTGCCTGGGCTGTTGGGCGAGGGTGTGGACGCCTTCCACATCGGTGGGGCGGCGCGGCCGGATGGTTGGAGCGGGCCGGTGTCGGCGGAAGCCGTGCGTCGGTGGCGGGGCGTGCTGGGGGACTGAGGCCTCTCTGACGCCGGGGGGGTGTTTTCGCAGCCCGGCGTTTGCGGGGTGCCGTCCGCGCCCACCCGTGCCGCCCCGCGGCACGACTGCCCGCGGGGAGCGGGGAGCGGTGCCGCAGCACGGCGTCCGCGGCGTGTCCGCGGGGGCCAGGCGGCGCGTTCGCGGGGCGGCGTGGGTTACGTCAGCTGCGTCGGCAGCGGGGTTCCGTGCGTGATGATCAGGCCCGAGACCGCTCGGGTCAGCGTCACGTACAGGCGGCGCAGGCCCGTGCGTTCGTCCGGTTCCGCGTCGACGATCGCCCGGGGTTCGTCCAGGAGCACGTAGTCGTACTCCAGGCCCTTCGCCAGGGAGGCCGGGACCAGGGTGAGGCGGGTGGACTCCGTCGTCTCCTCGCCGGGGGACACGTACGGCAGGCCCGCCGCGGCCAGGGCTTCCGTCAGGTCCGGGACGCGGTGGTCCGCCGCGATGAGGCCCACCGAGCCTTCGCGGGTGAGCAGTTCGCGGCACGCCGCGAGGACGTCGTCCGGGCCCGACGCGCCGCGTACCTCGAAGAAGCCCGGGTTCTCACGGATCGAGGCGACCGGGGTGAGTCCCGGCGCGATGTGCGGCAGCAGGCGGGAGGCGTACGTGATGACGTCCGTGGGGACACGGAAGCCCGCCGTCAGCTCCTCCACCACCGCGTCAGGCTTGCCCAGGTGGGACAGCGCCTCCTTCCAACTGCGCGTAGCCCACGGCGTGGTGCCCTGCGCCAGGTCGCCGAGGACGGTCGCCGAGCCGGTCGTGCAGCGGCGGCCCACCGCCCGGTACTGCATGGGGGAGAGGTCCTGCGCCTCGTCCAGCACCACATGGCCGAGCGACGGCGTCCGCCGGATCAGGTCCGCCGCCTCGTCGATCAGCACCGTGTCCGCCGCCGTCCACTTCGCCGACTTCACCGAGCGGGCCGGCTTCGCCCGGAGGACCGCCTTCTGCTCCTGCTCGTCGAGCAGCCCTTCCGCGTGCTCCGCCAGGAACTCCGCGTCGCCCAGCAGCCGCAGCACCAGCTTCGCCGGGTCGACGGCCGGCCACACCGCTTTCACCGCGGCCTTCACCGCCGCGTTGCGCGCCACCGCGTCCTGCACCCGGTCGTCCGGGGCCTCGCCCGCCCGCTCCATCTGCACCAGCACCGCGTGCGCGATCCGCTGCGGCAGCGCCTCGCGGGCGGCGCCGTAGCGGATGTCCCGGTCGAGCAACTGGCGCAGGATCTCCTCGAGTTCGTACGCCGGGACGCGCCAGCGACGGGATCCGCGCACCACCACGACGGGCTCCGTCGGCATCGTCACGTGGGAGTACAGCGCCCGCCGCAGCACCTCCGCCATGCGCGCGTCGCCCTTGACCGTCGCCGCCGTCGCGTCGTCCGCCCCCCGCACCTCCACGTGCGCCACCAGGTCGTCCACCGTGGCCTGGGCCACGGCGAGTTCGCCCAGGGCGGGAAGCACCTGCTCGATGTAATGCAGGAACGACCGGTTCGGGCCGACGACCAGCGTGCCGGTGCGGGCGAGCCGCTCGCGGTGGGCGTAGAGCAGGTAGGCGACCCGGTGCAGGCCGACGGCCGTCTTTCCGGTGCCGGGACCGCCCTGCACGCACACGCTGCCCGACAGTCCGGACCGTACGATCTCGTCCTGCTCGGGCTGGATCGTCGCGACGATGTCGCGCATCGGGCCGACGCGCGGGCGCTCGATCTCCTGCTGGAGCAGCTTGCTGGTGGTCGCCGCCTCGGCCGGGTCGGAGAGGTGCTCGTCCTCGTACGCGGTGAGGTCGCCGCCGGTGTAGCCGAAGCGGCGGCGCAGCCCGACGTCCATCGGGTCCTTCTTGGACGCCCGGTAGAACGGCTGCGACACCGGCGCCCGCCAGTCGATCACCATCGGGTCGCCGTCCGCGTCGTGCACATGGCGGCGCCCAATGTAGAAGCGTTCTCCCTCCGCGCCCTCCGCCTGCTCCGCGCCCGGCGCGCGCAGATAGTCGAGGCGCCCGAAGAACAGCGGGGTGTCGCTGAGGTCGGCCAGCGCCTTGATCCGCTCGTCGATCTGGTGCCGGAGGACGGCCGCGTTAACCCAGTTGGCGGTCACGTCGCGGATGTCGAGCGCCTCCGCGTCCTCCCGCATGGCGCGCAGGGCGGCGCGGGACGCGGTGAGGTGGGAGCGTTCGCGGGCGAGGGGGTCGCCGGCCGGGGCGGTCGTACCGTCCAGGGGTTCGTCTACGGGCGTGGACGCGGACAAGGGGGTGCCTCCGAAGGACCTGCTGCGGGTGTGCCGCGCGGAAGGAATGCCGGCCGGTTTCCGTCCGGACGGCGGCGCTCCGTGAGGGAGGCGGGAAGAGAGCGGAGATTCTAGGTCGTGGGGCGGGGGTGGTCCAAACGATTTTCCCACCCCCTAGGGGTGACCCCGTCCTGCTTGAGAGGGACGGCTCGTCCCGCAGGTGTATGCGGCGGCCCCGCGGTTCGGTCCCGTGGGCCGATGCCCGTACCGGGGTCAAGGAGCGAGCATGAACACATGAGCGCAGCCACCGTCCACCCCACCAGCCCGCCGGTCCGCCCGAGCGGCACCGCCCCGGCCGAGGGCAGTCACCCGCACCGCGTCGGTGACGCCCTGCGCGCCGTGAAGGTGTTCCTCGGCGCGGCCCTCGACGTGATCCTCCTCGGCGAGTACGGCGCCGAGGCCGGCGTCCGCCGCCGCTAGCCCTTCCCCTCGTTCTCCTCCGGTTCGTTCCTCCCCGGTTTCGCGAACAGCACGTCGCGTGCCTCCTCCACCGCGTTGAGCATGGTGTTGGCGACGAAGTCCAGGAACCGCGCGGCGTTCTCCAGCCGGGTCGCGGCCGGCGTGCCGGGCCCCATGACGGCCACGCCCTCCCGTGAGGCGGCCGCCACCTGCGCGGTGGACCGGGCGCTGGCGACCATCGACTGGTACCAGATGTCCTCGTCGAAGCCGTAGCGCTCCCGTCGGTCCCCCTCCTCGCGGTACCTGCGCACCAGGTCCTGGCTCTCCAGGAACGCGACGGCCTTCGACACCGACGCCGGGCTGACCTGGAGCCGCTCCGCCAGTTCGGAGGCGGTGAGGCTGCCGGAGTCGCTGAGGGTCAGACAGGCCATGACCCTGGCCATCATCCGGGGCGTGCCCGAGGCGATGAAGACCGTGGTGAGGGTCTCCTCGTACGCCCGCACCGCCTCCGGATCCCGCCCGTACGCGTCCGGCGCGGCTGTCGCCTGCCGCGCGCCGCGCCTGCGCCGGTGGGCGCGCTGCTCGCTCGCGCGCTGCGCCAGCTCGGGGCGGTAGGCGGTGGGTCCGCCGTTGCGCATGACCTCCCGTGTGACCGTCGAGGTCGGACGGTCGAGCCGCCGCGCGATCTCCGCGTACGCCAGCCCGTCGGCCAGCCCCGACGCGATCTGCTGCCGCTCCTGCTGAGTGAGCCTGCCTCCTGGCAACGCGGGTCTCCTTCGTGGTCCGTGGGTGCGGCGAGCATAGCGTTCACCTGCTTTACATTGCAACGATCCATGGGCTGTCTGTTGCGTTGCGTCTCAGTGCGTTGCAACGATATTAGCGGTTTGACCTGCGTAAACAATATTCACGTGCAACAAAGGCGTTGTCGGTTATTCAAACGCAACGTAGCGTTTCCGGTGTCAGAAACAGCGACGTCTGGAGGAGCACGATGCAGTTCGACACCCCCGCCCCCGTCTCGGTCGACCTCGACGTCGCCGCCGGCCGCGTCCGGTTCGTCGCCGCCGACCGGACCGACACCGTGGTCGAGGTCCGGCCCGTGGACGCCACGAAGAGCCGCGACACGAAGGCGGCGGAGCAGACCAGGGTCGAGTACCGCGGCGGAATCCTGCGGATCGACGGCCCGCAGGCGAGGAACCAGCTTCTCGGCCCCTCGGGATCCGTCGACATCACCGTCCGGCTGCCCGCCGGCTCCCGCGTCGAGGCGAAGGCCGCCGGCGCGGAGCTGCGGGGCGAGGGCCGGCTCGGCGACGTCGTCCTCGACGGCGCGCAGGGCCCGGTGGAGCTCGACGAGGCCGCGAGCGCCCGCCTCACCGTTCTCGCGGGCGACGTCTCGGTCGGCCGTCTGGGAGGGCCCGCCGAGATCAGCGTCCGGAAGGGCGACATCCGCGTCACCGAGGCCCTGCGCGGCACGGTCACCCTGCGCACCGAGCACGGCGACATCGCCGTCGGCGCCGCCCGCGGGGTCTCCGCCTCCCTGGACGCCCACACCGGTTACGGCCGGGTCCACAACACGCTCAGGAACACCGACGGCGCCGCCGCCGGCCTCACCGTCCACGCGACCACCGCCCACGGCGACATCACCGCCCGCAGCCTGTGACCGCCACTTCACCCATGAAGGAGACACCCATGACCGGTCATGCCATCGCGGCGAGCGCGCTGCGCAAGGCGTACGGCGACAAGGTCGTCCTCGACGGCGTCGATCTCGCCGTCGAGGAAGGCACGGTCTTCTCCCTGCTCGGGCCGAACGGCGCGGGCAAGACCACGGTCGTCAAGATCCTGTCCACGCTCGTCGGCGCGGACGCGGGCGACCTGAGGGTCGGCGGGCACGACCTCGCCGCCGACCCGCAGGCCGTGCGGGCCGCGATCGGCGTCACCGGCCAGTTCTCCGCCGTCGACGGTCTGATCACCGGCGAGGAGAACATGCTGCTCATGGCGGACCTGCACCATCTGCCCCGCCGGGAGGGCCGGCGGGTCGCCGCCGAGCTGCTGGAGCGGTTCGACCTCGCGGACGCGGCGAAGAAGCCCGCGTCCACGTACTCCGGCGGCATGAAGCGCCGGCTCGACATCGCCATGACCCTGGTCGGCGACCCGCGGATCATCTTCCTCGACGAGCCGACCATCGGGCTCGACCCGCGCTCCCGTCACACCATGTGGGGCATCATCCGCGAGCTGGTCGACGGCGGGGTGACCGTCTTCCTCACCACGCAGTACCTGGAGGAGGCCGACCAGCTCGCCCACCGCATCGCCGTGCTGCACGACGGCCGGATCGCCGCCGAGGGCACCGCGGAGGAGCTGAAGCGGCTCGTCCCGGGCGGGCACGTACGACTCCGCTTCACCGACCCGGGCGGCTACCGGTCGGCCGCCGCCGTCCTGACCGGGGCCGCCCCGGACGACGCGGCGCTGACCCTGAGCATCCCCAGCGGCGGCAGCCAGCGCGAACTGCGCGCCGTGCTGGACCGGCTCGACTCCGCCGGGGTGGAGGCGGACGAGCTGACCGTGCACACCCCCGACCTCGACGACGTCTTCTTCGCCCTGACCGAAGGCGCCGCCGTCCCCGCTCCCGCCAAGGAGGCCGTCCGATGAGCACCCCGCAGACCCTCTCCCTCGCCCTGCGCGACTCGTCCACCATGGTGCGCCGCAACCTGCTGCACGCCCGGCGCTACCCGTCCCTCACCCTCAACCTGCTGCTCACGCCGGTCATGCTGCTCCTGCTCTTCGTGTACGTCTTCGGCGACGTGATGAGCGCCGGGCTGGGCGGCGGCGGCCGGTCCGCCTACGTCGCCTACCTGGTGCCCGGGCTGCTGCTGATGACCGTCGGCTCCACCGCCATCGGCACCGCGGTGTCCGTGTCGATGGACATGACCGAGGGGATCGTGGCCCGCTTCCGCACGATGGCCATCCACCGCGGCTCGGTGCTCGTCGGACACGTGGTCGGCAGCGTGCTGAAGGCCGTCCTCAGCGTGGTCGTCGTGGGCGCGGTGGCCGTGGCGATCGGCTTCCGCTCGACGGACGCCACGGCACTGGAGTGGCTGGCCGCCTTCGGCCTGCTGGTGCTGTTCGCCACGGCGCTCACCTGGATCGCGGTCGGCATGGGCCTCGGCGCCCCCAACGCGGAGGCCGCCAGCAACAACGCCACCCCGCTGATCCTGCTGCCCCTGCTGTCCAGCGCCTTCGTCCCGGTCGACGGGATGCCGGGGTGGTTCCGGCCGGTCGCCGAGTACCAGCCGTTCACGCCGGCCATCGAGACCCTCCGCGGGCTGCTGCTCGGCAGCGGGATCGGGCACAACGGGTGGCTGGCCGTGGGCTGGTGCGTGGCGCTGGTGCTGCTCGGCTACTTCTGGTCGACGGCCTCCTTCGCCCGCGACCCGAAGTGAGCACGCGCACGAGTGAGTACGAGTACTCCCGCACATTGAGTAGCGGCCCCGGTGCGCCCACCGCACCGGGGCCGCTTCACTGGCCGTATGAACCGGAACAGCTCGCCGGACCGGCGGTACGGGGACGAGAGGGACCCCCGTGCGTACGTGGCGCCTGCCGTCGCCACCGTGCTCGGGGTGATGCTCGCCCCGCTCGCGCTGCTGTTCGGCGCGCTGTCCGTCATGGCGACGGACAGCTGCGGCCCCGACGACTGCTCGACCGCGCTGACGACCGCCCTGGACGTGGTGCACGGGACCCTGTTCCTCGGCGGGCTGCTCGGGGTGGCCGCCTGCGTGGCCGCGTGGCTGCTGCCCCGGACCCGCCGCTGGGCGGTGCCGCGCCTCTGGCTGGCGGGGCTGTCGCTGCTCCCCTGGCTGGCCGTGATCACGCTGGTGTTCAACCTGCCGCAGGGGTGACGACCGCCCTCGAAGGCCCTCAGCTCTCCGTGAGCAGCTCGTCCGCGTCGACGATCCGGTAGGCGTACCCCTGCTCGGCCAGGAACCGCTGGCGGTGCGCCGCGAAGTCCTGGTCGATGGTGTCGCGGGCGACCACGGAGTAGAAGTGCGCCTGGTGACCGTCCGCCTTCGGCCGCAGCACACGGCCGAGGCGCTGCGCCTCCTCCTGACGGGAGCCGAAGGTGCCGGACACCTGGATGGCGACCGTCGCCTCCGGCAGGTCGATGGAGAAGTTCGCGACCTTCGACACCACCAGCACGCTCAGCTCGCCCTGCCGGAACGCTTCGAACAGCTTCTCCCGCTGGGCGTTGGACGTCTCGCCCTTGATGACGGGCGCGTCCAGGTGCTCGCCGAGCTCGTCGAGCTGGTCGATGTACTGGCCGATGACGAGGATCTGCTGGCCCTCGAAGCGGCGGACGATCGCCTCCGTCACCTTCTGCTTGGTGGCGGTCGTCGAGCAGAAGCGGTACTTCTCCTCCTGCTCGGCCGTCGCGTACGCCAGCCGCTCGGAGTCGGTGAGGTTGACGCGGACCTCGACGCAGTCGGCGGGCGCGATGTAGCCCTGCGCCTCGATCTCCTTCCACGGCGCGTCGAACCGCTTCGGGCCGATCAGCGAGAAGACGTCGGACTCGCGGCCGTCCTCACGCACCAGGGTCGCCGTCAGACCGAGGCGGCGGCGGGCCTGGAGGTCGGCGGTGAACTTGAAGACGGGCGCGGGCAGCAGGTGCACCTCGTCGTAGAGGATCAGGCCCCAGTCGCGGGAGTCGAACAGCTCCAGGTGGGGGTAGATGCCCTTCCGCTTCGTCGTCAGCACCTGGTAGGTGGCGATGGTGACCGGGCGGATCTCCTTCTTCGTGCCGCTGTACTCGCCGATCTCCTCCTCGGTGAGCGACGTCCGCTTCACCAGCTCGTGCTTCCACTGGCGGGCCGAGACGGTGTTGGTGACGAGGATCAGCGTGGTCGACTTCGCCTGCGCCATCGCGCCCGCGCCGACCAGCGTCTTTCCGGCGCCGCAGGGCAGGACGACGACGCCGGATCCGCCGTGCCAGAAATTCTCCACGGCCTGCTTCTGGTACGGGCGCAGCGCCCAGCCGTCCTCGTGCAGCTCGATCGGGTGTGCCTCGCCGTCCACGTACCCGGCGAGGTCCTCGGCGGGCCAGCCCAGCTTGAGCAGGGTCTGCTTGATCTGACCGCGCTCGGAGGGGTGCACCTGGACCGTGTCGGGGTCGAGGCGGGCGCCGACGAGGGGGGCGACGCGCTTGGAGCGCAGCACCTCCTCCAGGACCGGGCGGTCGGTGGTGGTGAGGACGAGGCCGTGCGCGGGGTGCTTGACCAGGCTCAGCCGGCCGTAGCGGTCCATCGTCTCGGCGATGTCGACGAGCAGCGCGTGCGGCACGGGGTAGCGGCTGTACTGCACGAGCGCGTCGACGACCTGCTCGGCGTCGTGGCCCGCCGCCCTGGCGTTCCACAGGCCGAGCGGCGTCACCCGGTAGGTGTGGATGTGCTCGGGGGCGCGTTCCAGTTCGGCGAACGGCGCGATGGCGCGACGGCAGTCGTCGGCCTGCTCGTGATCGACCTCGAGGAGCAGGGTTTTGTCTGACTGGACGATGAGCGGACCATTCACGCGCGGCTGCCTTTCTGCGACGGGCTCGGCACGGGCACTGCACGGCCAAACGTCCAGTTTGCCTGATCGCATTCCACACCGTCCCCGAAGCGCCCCCCCCTCAGGGGGCGCGGGGAACTGTGCGAGAGACCACGACGAACCCGCGCCCACCCGCCGGGCGGATCAGTCCGCCAGCTCTGCGACACCCGTGATCCGGTGGAGGGGGTAGGTGCGGACCTCGTCCGCAGTGTGGTCGTAGGCCGTCACGAACCCGCCCTCGACCCTGATCGGCGCGATGACCCGCTGACTGGCACCGCCCTCCGCGTTGACGTACCCGATCCACACCGCGTCGTTGGTGAGCACGGCAGCCTGCAGGCCGGCCAACGTGTCCGCGGCGGTGGTGCGCGGCAGCTCCCCCGGCGCCGCACCCGCCGACCCGGCGACAGGCTTGCGCGGCGCCGTGGAGGCGAGATCACCCGCCCGAACCGCCCGGATCGCGGCGGCGAGCAACGTGTCGTCCGGCACGGGCGGCCCGTCCGGCACCGGCTCGGGAGGCGTCCGCGGAGGCGTGCGGTACGCGTCCGCGCGGGCGATCAGCACATCGCCCTCCGCGGACTCCGCGGCCGGCGCGAACCCCATCGCCCGCAGCCCCTCCAGCAGGGCCGCCGGGTCGGTCCGCGCCGCCAGCACCGTCGGGGCGAGCCGCCGCAGCCCCAGCCCGGCGGCGCGCTTGTCGGCCAGGATCTCGTTCAGCACCGCGTCGTCGTCGCACCGCACGTAGGACGAGGCGGCGCCCACCCGCAGGTGCCCGTGCCGACGGGCCACGTCGTCGACGAGGTACGCCAGCGGCTGCGGCACCGGCGTACGGGAGTGGGCGGCGAGGAAGGCGTGCAGGTCGGCCGCGGACTGCCCGGCGTCCAGTGCGCGCCGTACCGAGGCGGGCGTGAACCGGTAGACGGTCGCCCCGCCCTTCGACTCCACGTCCGCGAGCACGCCCAGCATGTCGGCGAGCGGCCGCTCCAGCGGGCCGGGCGCGACGGCCGTCAGGTCGGCCTGGAGCAGCACGTGGTCCAGAGGCTCGGGCAGCAGGGGGTCGAGCAGCCGGGCGGCGGCCGCGGCGGCGGTCGCCTGCCCGGCGGGGGAGAGAACGGGCGGCGGGGCCTGCCGGTGGTGCACGGGCAGCTTGTCGCCCGGCCCCGTCGGCTCGGTCTGCGTGTCCGCGTGCCGGGGAGCGGGCGGCGCGCCGATCAGCGCCCGCCCGTGCGAGGAGAGGGCGCCGCGTCCGGTGACACCGAGCATCTCCGCCTCCGCCAGCGTCCAGCGCGCCAGCCGGGACCGCAGGTCGTCGTCCCCGCCCTCCCCGCTCGCGCCGTCGGCCGGATACCCCGGCACCCCGATCCCGCCCGCGCGGGCCGCGGCACCCCGCGCCTGCTCGGCGGGGTGCGCAGGCGTCCGGCGGGCGTAAGGGGAGGGCGTGCCGCCCCCGGTGCGGTCCGCGCGCGGGGGCCGCTCCCAGCGCAGCCGCGCCAGCATCGACCCGGTGTCCGGAGCGGCGCCCTCCGGGAGTCCCGCCAGCAGGGCAAGCACCCGGCGCCGGACCTCCGGTGCGGCCGAGCGGTCCAGGCCCGGGCCGAGCGCCGACAGCGTGCGGTCCTTCGCGTCCCGTTCCCCGACCAGCCCTGGCGTCCGGGTCGCCGCGAGCCACGCCGTGGCCAGCCGCGCCCACCGCTCGCCGGCCGGCCGCTCCAGCCACTCGTCGTACGCCGGGGTCGCCGCGTACCGCTCGTCGGCCTCACCGTCGGACGCCAGCAGCCCGGCCGCATAGGCCAGTTCGACCCAGAACGCGGCCACCGGCTCCGGCACGTCCAGCGCCACGGCGGTCCGTTTGAGGTCCCGGACGCTCAGCCCGCCCGCCCGCAGCACCGCCGGGCCGCCCTCGTGCCAGTCCTTCAGCAGCTCCTCGACGGTCGCCAGCGCCGTGTACGCCTGGCCGGCCGCCGTCGCGTCCACCATCTGCGGCCGGTGCGCGGCGGCCGCCTCCACGGGCGGCGGCACCGGCTCCGTCGTCCGGTGCGCCCGCCCGGCGCGCAGCCGCAGCGCCACCTCGCGAGGCAGCACGACCGTGCCGGGCGCCGTCGGCAGCAGCAGCCCCCGGTCGAGCAGCCAGCGCAGCCGGGGCGCCGGATCGGCGGTGACCTGCCCGTACGGAGGGCCCCACACCAGTCGCTCCAGCACCTCCACCGACTCGCTCGGCGCCTGGTCGAGCAGCGCGGACATTCGTTCAGGCTCGTTGAAGAGGCCGGTCAGCGCCTCCAGCGCGGAGACGGAGTCGTGCGTCGACGGCAGCCCGGCCGTCGCCACGATCTCCTGGATACGGCCCGGCGAGATCCCCGCCCCGGCCTCCCGCACGGTCGGGCCGAGCCCCGTCGGCGACGGGTGCTGCGGCGACGGCGCCAGCAGCTCGCGGGCGGTGCGCACCAGACGCAGCCGGTCGTCACCGCCCCACACCAGGGCCTGTTCGCGGAGCGTGCCGAGGGCGTGCGGCAGCGCGGCGGACACCGCCGGGTCGCCGTCGTCGCCCGCCATCAGCCCGAGCAGCTCGTCGTACGTCGCCGGGTCGGACGCGATCGCCAGCGCCTGCGCGGTCTGCAGCGTGAACCGGTCGAGGCGCTCCAGCGCGCGGACCACGGAGGCGCGCGTGCCCGCGCGGGTGGCGAGCTGGGTCAGGTCCGTGGGCACGGGCGTGATGAGATCCGGCCGGCTGCGCAGGAGCGCGGCCAGGGAGACGTCGTCCCGCCCCCGGAGCGCCTCGGCGAGGGATCGGGGGGCCGCCGCGGGGTTCTCCTCGGTGCTCATCCGCATCACGTTAGCGGGTGGGTACGTCCGTGGCGTGCCGTGAGTTGGGTCGGGTCGCCGCACTCGCGGTACCGTCGGGCGACGGTGTCCCGACGCATCCGTCCCGGAGGGGACTTCGTGGGTATCGAGAGTGACCAGGTCGTCTACGAGTATCTGAGCCGCGTCGGCGACGTGGCGCAGCAACGGCAGTTGCCGTCGGCGGCGCGGATGCGGCTGGTCGCGGAGCTCCGTGACGAGATCGACCGGCGTCGTGCCAAGGCCGTGGTGGACTCGCCGGCGGCGGTGCGGCGCATCATCGCGCGGATGGGGACGCCCACGGAGGTGGTCTCCAAGGCGGAGGACTCGACGCCCGGTTCCGCGTCCGGGCCCGCGCCGGGCGCGTCGGAGCGGGAGCGGCCGGCGCGTGTTCCCGTGCAGCGGGAGGCGAAGGCGGCGGGGGTGTTCCGGAAGGTCGTGCCCCGGCCCCGGTCGTCCACGCCCGAGACCGCGGCTCCGCCCGCCGCCCCGGCCGACGTGCCGTCGCCGCCGCATCGGGCCGGTATCCACGAGGTCGGTGACAGCGGGAGCCAGCCCGACTGGTGGCGGGTGGACAGCAGTCCCTTCGGGGTGGGGGACGAGGTGCCGGGGTTCGTGGGCGGGGTGGAGATCCCTGAGCTTCTGAAGCGGCCGGCGTCGAAGGAGGAGCCGGCGCCAGCCGCCGAGGCGGCGGAGGAGGCCGAGGAGGTCGCCGTCCCCGCCCGTCGCCGTCTGCTGCGACTGCCGTCACGGCGATGGAGCAACCCGCTGCTGCTGATCGCCGCGGCGTCGCTGGTGGCCGGGGCGGTGCTGGGGAACTGGTTCGCGCTGATCCTGGGGTGGCTGATCGCGTACGCCTCGCGCCGGCTGACGCGTGGGGAAGTGAAGGCGGCGGTGGTGGTCCTGCCGGGGCTGTCGCTGATCGGGGGGATGGTCTGGCTCTGGGGCCGCGCGGTGGGCCGATGGGGCGCCCCCGTCCCCGAGGGCCAGATGAACACGGCGCTCACGGAGACGTGGCCGTGGGTCATCCGCACGGCGGCGGTGATGTCGGCGCTGTTCCTGGTGTGGAGGTCGCAGCGGCAACGCTGAGGAGGCGTCCCTCAGGGGTGCGGGGAACTGCGCGGCCTGCCGCGGACTGCCCGCGTCCGGCGTTGGCGGGGTGCGGTTGCGCCCGCCCGTGCCGTCCCGGCGGCACGACTGCCTGCTGCTGTGGCGCGCGTCAGGGGTGCGGGGAACTGCGCGGCCTGCCGCGGACTGCCCGCGTCCGGCGTTGGCGGGGTGCGGTTGCGCCCGCCCGTGCCGTCCCGGCGGCACGACTGCCTGCTGCTGTGGCGCGCGTCAGGGGTGCGGGGAACTGCGCGGCCTGCCGCGGACTGCCCGCAGCCGGGGAGGCACCCGGCCCCGCAGGGGCATGGCGGACAATGGCCCGCATGGCCAACGTGACCCCACCCACCCCGTCCGGCAGGACCACCGCGCCCACCGTCGGGTTCGATCTCGACATGACGCTCATCGATTCGCGGCCCGGGATCCGGGCCTGTTACGTGGCTCTGGCCGAGCGGACCGGGACCTACGTCGATGCCGATCTGGCCGTCAGCCGACTGGGGCCGCCGCTGGTGGAGGAGCTGGTGAACTGGTTCCCGGCCGAGCGGGTCGAGGAGGTCGCGGAGCTGTACCGGGCGATGTACCCCGAGTACGCGATCACGCCGGCGCTCGCGATGCCCGGTGCGCGGGACGCGATAGCCGCCGTACGCGCGCGGGGCGGGCGGGCGATCGTGGTGACCGCGAAGTACGAGCCCAACGCCAAGCTGCACCTCGCGCACCTCGGCATCGAGCCGGACGCGGTGATCGGCGGCCTGTGGGCCGAGCAGAAGGCGCTGGCGCTGCGGGAGCACGGCGCGTCCGTCTACGTCGGTGACCACACCGGCGACGTGCGCGGAGCGCGCACCGCGGACGCGGTGTCCGTAGCGGTCGCCACCGGACCGTGCGGCGCTGAAGAACTCAGGGAGGCCGGAGCGGACACCGTTCTCACGGACCTGACGGAATTCCCCCGCTGGTTTTCGGACTACTGCTCGGACTACCGCTCGGACATCTGCTCGGACAACTGACCGGAACCCGCACGAGCGGCCCGGGCCCGCCGTCGCCCCTCGGCGGCGGAACGCAGTACGCCCGCACCGGCGATGACGAATCCGACGCCCATGAGCATGCTCAATCCGAACATGTACGTCGGAAAGGGCGTCGTCCCGAGGAACAGCGGGGCGACCGTGACCAGAGTGGCCACGGCGCCGACGAAGAAGACGAGGGCGCCGGCACGGACGAGGCCGTCACCGGGCTGGGCGGAATTCGCTTGGGTTTTGTCGCGCACCGGACCAGGGTAGTTCCCTGCGCGAGGGAACGACGCGGTGACGTCTTGTCACCGGCTCGAAGACCATTAGCCTTGGTACCGGCGGGTCATCGGGCCCGCCCGAGTGCTATCAAGAGCCGTTTTCCGATGCAATTTTCCCGACGAGTACGAGGACGAGGACAGACGTGCCTACCGGCAAGGTCAAGTGGTTCAACAGCGAGAAGGGCTTCGGCTTTCTCTCCCGTGACGACGGCGGCGACGTCTTCGTGCATTCCTCGGTCCTCCCCGCCGGAGTCGAGGCCCTGAAGCCGGGCCAGCGCGTGGAGTTCGGGGTGGTCGCCGGGCAGCGCGGCGACCAGGCCCTCTCCCTGACCATCCTGGATCCGACCCCGTCGGTCGCGGCCGCCCAGCGCAAGAAGCCCGACGAACTGGCCTCGATCGTGCAGGACCTCACGACACTGCTGGAGAACATCACGCCGTCGCTGGAGCGGGGCCGTTACCCGGACCGCGCGGCCGGCAAGAAGATCGCCGGACTGCTCCGCGCGGTCGCCGACCAGCTCGACGTCTAGACCCCCGTCGCGGGACGGACCGCGTCAGGGGAACCGCAGCGCGTCCGGGCCGAGGGGAGGTACGAGCCCCTCGGCCGCCGCGCGCGTGAGCAGCCCGCGCACGGCCGCGTAGCCGTCCTCACCGAGGTCGGCGGTGAACTCGTTGACGTACAGCCCGATGTGCTGGTCGGCGACGGCCGGGTCCATCTCCTGGGCGTGCTCCATCACGTACGGGCGGGAGGCCTCCGGGTCGTCCCAGGCCGCCCGCACGGACGCGCGGACGGAGTCCGCGAGCCGGGTCAGCGTCTCCTCGCCGAGCGCGCGCCGCGCGAGGATCGCGCCGAGCGGGATCGGCAGCCCGGTGGTGTTCTCCCAGTGCTCGCCCATGTCCGCGAGCTTGTGCAGCCCGTAGTTCTGGTAGGTGAAGCGCGCCTCGTGGATGACGAGACCGGCGTCGACCTTCCCGTCCCGTACGGCGGGCATGATCTCGTGGAACGGCATCACCACGATCTCGCCCACACCTCCGGGGACGACGTCCGCCGCCCACAGCCGGAACAGCAGGTACGCGGTCGACTTCTCGCTCGGCACCGCGACCGTGCGGCCCGTGAGGTCCACGCCCGGCTCCCGGGTCAGCACCAGCGGCCCGCAGCCCCGCCCCAGCGCGCCCCCGCAGGGCAGCAGCGCGTACTCGTCGAGGACGTACGGCAGCACCGCGTACGACACCTTCAGCACGTCCAGCTCGCCGCGCTCGGCCATGCCGTTGGTGATGTCGATGTCGGCGAAGGTGACGTCGAGTCCGGGCGCGCCCGGCACTCGGCCGTGGGCGAGGGCGTCGAAGACGAAGGTGTCGTTCGGGCAGGGCGAGTAGGCGATGCGCAGCCGCTGCTGCTCACTGGTGGTCATGCCGTGTTCCAACTCTCCAGTACGGGCGCGAGCTTCCCGAAGCCCTCGGTGAGGGCGGACAGGGCGTCGCCGATGCGCCAGGCGGCGCGGTCGCGCGGGCCGACGGGGTTCGAGACCGCCCGCACCTCCAGGACGGGCACGCCCTGCGCGGCGGCGGCCTCGGCGACCCCGAAACCCTCCATGCCCTCGGCGAGGGCGCGGGGATGGCGGGCGCGCAGGGCGTCCGCGCGGGCGGCGGTGCCGGTCACCGTGGACACGGTGAGGACGGTGCCGGTGCGCGCGCCGGACGCGGCGGCGGCCGCCGCGGCCAGGGACGCGGGCGGGTGGTGGGTGACGGTGCCGAAGCCGAGCTCGGTCACCGGCAGGAATCCCTCGGCCGTCTCGGCGCCCAGGTCCGCCGCGGTGATCGCGTCGGCGACGACGAGGGACCCGAGGGGCGCGTCCGGCGCGAAGCCGCCGCCGATCCCCGCGCAGACGACGAGGCCGTAGGGGCGGCCCTCCAGGGCGGCGGCGGTCAGTGCGACGGCCGTCGACGCGGCGGCGAGCGCCGGGCCGACCCCGGCGGCCAGCAGGCCGGGCCCGCCGGCGGTCTCATGGACGACCGCGCCGGGCAGCTCCCGCTTCCGCACCGGCCCCGGGAACGCCTCGGCCACCGCGTCCCGCTCGGCGGGGACCGCGGTGGCCACGAGGACGCGTGCGAGGGACGTGATCAGTCCTCGTCCTTCTTCAGCCGGAAGGACCACAGACCGGTGGCCTCGTCCTCGCCCTCCTTGACGGACACCAGGGTCGAGTCGCCCTGCGCGCCGTACTGCGCGTTGAAGAACACGCTGCCCGGGATGGCCTGGTAGGTCTTCTTGGTCGACTCGACGAGCGGCTGGCCGTTCAGCAGGATCGTCCAGCCGTGGTCGGCGATCTCCGGGTCCACGCCGAAGCGCACGGTCTCCGTGGGGTCGACCTTGATCTCGTCGATGCCCTTGTCCTGGAGGCACTTGTTGAGGGCCTCGGTGGTGAGGGCCTTGCCCTCGCCGCCGCAGGTCGCCTCGGAACTCACCGAGTCGCTGCCCACCGTGATCGTGGAGATCGCCGTGGGCTTGTCGCAGGCGGACAGAAGAAGCAGTCCGGCGGATACGGCGCCGGCGGCGGCGACGGCGCGGCGGCGTCGCACAGCGGATTGCAACGTGGTCATGGCGGAAGGCTATCGGGCAGGTGTGCCCCGTCCGCCACGTGGGGTACGGCGTGGCCCCCGGTTACGCCACTCGCGGGCGTCCCGCGTGCCCGTGACGGGCCGAACGGAGCAGCCCGCGGACCGTCGTCAGCCAGCCCGCGCCGACGATCGCCGCGCCCACCGCCAGCCCCAGGCCGCCGATCAGCGGCATCGCGATGCCGATCGCGCCGCCCAGCACCCACGCCATCTGCAGCAGCGTCTCCGACCGGGCGAACGCGGACGTCCGCACCTGTTCCGGCACGTCCCGCTGGATCAGCGCGTCCAGCGACAGCTTGGCCAGCGCCTGCGCGAACCCGGCGACCGCCGCGAGACACGCCACCAGCACCGCGCCGAAGAACACCGCCGCCGTGATCGCCGCCCCCAGCACCACCGCCACCACCGTCACGATGATGATCTCCGGCGCGCGGGACCGCAGCCCCGCCCCGACCGCCGTGCCCAGCGCGTTGCCCGCGCCCGCCGCCACGCCGACGATGCCCAGCGACACGGCCGCGCTCTGACCCGTCATCGGATGCTCGCGCAGCAGGAACGCCAGGAAGAAGATGAGGAAGCCGGTGAGGCAGCGGATGGAGGCGTTGGCGGCCAGCGCGTGGGTGACCGCCGGGCCGACCGTGCGCAGTCCCGGCTTCTCCGCCCTGCGGTGCGGGCCGTGCAGATGCTGCTCGTCGGCGGCGAGCAGCGCGACGGCCTCGCCCTTGGCGGAGTCCACCTTCGGCGGCAGCCGGAACGACAGCAGCATGCCCGTCACGAACAGCACGAACGCCCCGTACAGCGGCCAGCGCGGCCCGATCTGCTGGAGCCCCGCACCGATCGGCGCGGCGATGCCGGTGGCGAGCAGCCCGCCGAGGGTCACCCGCGAGTTCGCCTTCACCAGGGAGAAGGCGGGCGGCAGCAGCCGTGGCACGACGGCGCTTCTGACCACCCCGTACGCCTTGGATGCCACCAGGACCCCCAGCGCCGCCGGGTACAGCTCGAGGCCGCCGCTGACCACCGCGCCGGACAGCACCAGCGCGAGCAGCGCACGCGCGAGCATCGCGCCCGCCATGGCGGCCCTGCGGCCGTGCGGCAGCTTGTCCAGCAGCGGCCCGACGACCGGGGCGAGCAGGGTGAACGGCGCCATCGTGATGGCCAGGTACAGGGCGACGCGCCCGCGCGCCTCGTCGGTGGGGACGGAGAAGAACACGGTGGAGGCCAGCGCGACGGTGATCATCACGTCGCCCGCGCCGTTCACCCCGTGCAGTTCGATCAGCTTGCCGAGGCCGGACTCGCCCGCGCCGTGCGCGTGGGTCACCTTGCGGATGCCGCGAGCGGTTCCGGTCACCGGGAAGCGCAGTGCCCGGCCGAGCGCACGGAGACGGCCGCCCGCCCGGACCGATCCGAGGCGGCGGCCGCGTCCCTTGCCCCCCACGGGCCCACCGGTACCGGTGGCGTCCTGGGGTGTCCTCGCGGTAGCCACGACGTCATAGTGCCCCGAGATGGCGGTGCGTAGTGCCGTAACACCGGGGGCGGGGCCTTCGGTGCCACTGTACGGCCGAACGCGCCGGGGCGCGGGCGGAGGCTCCGCGGCCGTCCGACGCCGCCCGCAGACGCCCGACAAACCGGCGCGCGCCGTTCCGTAACAACCGTCGGTGTAGGCCCAGCGCACGCGAGCAGGTAGCGTGCGTATCTCAGCCATCCCGCAGAATGGATGGTGGGCGCGCCCGAGCACGATGCGGCGCGGACGTCGACGCGGTCCCCCGGTCCGCTCCGTCCGCCCCCCGAGCTGGGAGTGGCGCACTCGTGAGACGGCGTAGGAGAGAAGCGATACCTGTGAGCGCAGCGACAACGCGAAGCCGCACCCCCGACCGTCTGTGCGCCGAGGCCGTCGACCTCGCCCGCGCCACAGCCGAGGAGGCCGCCGCGCCCGGGGTCGTGGGCGAGCACGAGGGGATGGTCTCCGAGGGCGACCGCGTCGTCACGCACTTCTTCGGGTGCCGCGAGCTCGGCTACCGCGGCTGGCGCTGGGCCGTCACCGTCGCCCGCGCCTCCCGCGCCAAGATCGTCACGGTGGACGAGGTCGTCCTGCTGCCCGGACCCGACGCCGTCCTGGCACCCGAGTGGGTGCCGTGGAGCGAGCGGCTGCGCCCCGGCGACATGGGCCCCGGCGACCTGCTGCCCACCGAGGCGGACGACCTGCGCCTGGAGCCCGGTTACACCGGCGCGGAGGAGCCGCCGCCGAACTCGGCGCTCACCGAGGACCTGGCGGACCTCGCGGACGCCGAGGACGCCGAGGTGACAGGCGGCGGCCCCGCCGAGCAGACCGTCGCCCCGTCCCGCGGCTCGATCGCCGCGCTCGCCGAGGAACTGGGCATGCGCCGCGCCCGCGTCCTCTCCCGGTACGGCCTGCACGCCGCGGCCGACCGCTGGGAGGAGGCGTTCGGCCCGAAGACCCCGATGGCGCAGGCGGCCCCCGCCTCCTGCATGTCCTGCGGCTTCCTCGCCCCGATCGGCGGCTCGCTGGGCCAGGCGTTCGGCGTGTGCGCCAACGAGTTCTCCCCGGCCGACGGCCGGGTCGTCTCCCTCGCCTACGGCTGCGGCGGCCACTCGGAGGCCGCGGTCATGCCGAAGCCCGCGCAGCCGGCCCCGCCGGTCATCGACGAGACCCGCGTCGATCCCTTCCCCCTCCGCCCGTCCCCCGACTCCGGCTCGGTCCCGGCCACGGAGGACGAGTCGTCGGCGGAGCTGGGGCACTCGTAGCGCCGCCCGGGGGCGGCACGCCGCGTCGGCGTGCTGCCTCTCTCAGGCGCCTTGCTCACTTCGGATCGTCTCCGTCGTGTGTGGGGCCGTGCAGGTACTGCGCCTCGGCGGCCCTCACCAGTTCGTCGGCCTTGCGCTCGATCTCGGTGAGGAAAGCAGGTGGGGCGGTGCGGGCGGCCTCCTCGGCGCCGAAGACGTACTCCCGGGTCCAGCTCAAGCGCGGACTGCCTTCATCGCTTCGTCGAGGACGGCGCTCAGCTCCCGGAGAGCTTCCCTGGCGGTCGTGGCGTCCTCGTGTTCCAGGTTGCTCCTGGCGCGGGCATGACGGGAGGAGAGGTCGGGACGGCGGGCGATCTCGATGTCCCGTGCCCAGGCCAGTACCCAGCTCCGTACCGGGCTGAGCGACTGCCACTCCACGGCCTTGGCGAAAGCCTCGTCCTTCGTCCGCTGCATCTCGGGCAGGCGCTTCGGGTCGACGACGGCGAGGGCGGCCCGTAGGGCGTCGGGGGTCTGTTCGGGACGGGGAACCAGCTCGTGTCCGTGGTCGGCCTGGGTGCTCATGGAGTCCTCCCGGGAGTGCACGGGCCAGGGTAGTCGTCCGGGGCGGCCGAGGTATTCGTGCGCGAACATGACGGTGTCTTTGTCCTGCTCAACGGGTGAATGGTGTGGCCGTGCGGCAGTCGCGGCAGTGGGTTTCCGTCTGCGGGGCGCGGAAGGCGCGGTCGCAGCCGTCGCAGGAGCGGAGGGCGTGGCGGACGGGAGGCGGGGCGGCCGGGGCGCGGTATGGGGGTGGGGGTGGCAGTTGGGCGGTCAGGCGGTGGGCGAGGAGGGCTGCCGGGCGGCGGAGGGCGTCGGCCGGAAGGTCGGCCGTGAGGGCGTGGCGGACGGTGGTGGGGGCGACCTCGCGTTCGAGCCAGGCGATGACGCCGGGGGCGAGGTGTGCGGTGTCGGTGGCGGAGAGTAGGAGGCGGGGGTCGTGGCGGCGCAGGGCGGTGAGGAGGTCGGCGGCCTGCTGCTGGAGGGCGACGGCGGCGGCCTGGGTGGGCTGGGGGACGGCGGGGAGGGCCTTGCGGGGGCGGGGCTGGGGTGCGCGGTCGGCTGTGGCTTGCCGGGGCCGTGGTGCGGGGCAGTCGGTGGTCGCCGCCTCGCGTCGGCGGCCCGGCTGGTTGCAAGACGTCGTGCGGGTGAGGATCCGGCCGGTGGCGGTGCGGACGCGTTCGCGGCGGAGGTAGCCGTGGGTTTCCAGTTCCCGCAGGGCGGCGGCGATGCGGGTGGTGCCCTCCTTGAAGCGGGCGGCCAGGGACTTGATGTCGGCCGGGGCGCCGGTGGGGAGCGACTGGATGTGGCAGCCGAGGCCGATGGCCAGCAGGGAGAGTTCCCTGTGCTGGGTGAGGTGGTTGCCGATCACAGTGAAACGCTCGGTGTGGCGGGTGTTGTCGTGGATGACACCGCCGGTGTGGTGACGCGATCGGGTCGGATTGCCGGCGACGGCTGACTGGGCGCGCGAGGGCGCGCTAGGGTTCTGGGTATCCATCGGGAAGGGCCTTGTCTTCCTTGGTGGTCAGGCCCTCGCACTGGGACGGCAATCCCGGCGGGGGCCGAAGTCTTTTTCGCGTTCTGTTGCGCTGAGCGTAGAGGTGCGGAGGTCTCGAAAAGCCAGCCGAGCGGCGGATGTTCACTCGCCCGAGTGATCACGCCCTGCGGGCGGGAGGGGTGGGGCTCGGTGGGGTTCTTTCCCCCAGGTTCTTGAGGGGGTAGGCGCCGACGGCACCGGAGCATCAAGTCCCGGGTTCCGGTGCCGTAGCGATGGTTGAGCCGGTCCGGTGGGCGTACGCCGTGAGGCGCGCGGCGAACTCGGACATGAGGGTGCGGAGTTCGGCGGGGGCTTCGATGACGAAGGGCCGGTCCAGGGCGGCCAGTACGGGCGGCAGCCAGTCCAGGCTTTCCGCGTGGACACCGACACGCTGCCACTCGGGCTCGAGTTCCTCCAGGGTCGCGACCGTCGGGGGCAGGTGGGCGCGGATGTGTTCGGGCGTCGCCCGGACGCGCAGGGTCACCTCGTACCGGTACGCGGCCGTCGCGAAGCCCGTCACCACGCGGGCCGCCGGGTCCGTGCCCTCGGGCACCTCGAAGGAGCCCGGCAGGGTGCGTGCGTCCGCGATGCGGTCCAGCCGGAGCGTGCGGTCCTCGTCACGGTCCGCGTCCCTGCCGGTGACGTACCACCGGCCCGCGTGCGCCACGATCCCGTACGGATGCAGGGTGCGGTCGCTGCGGCGCCCCTCGCGGTCGGTGTACCTGACGGAGACGGGCCGGCGGTGGCGCACCGCGTCGGCCAGGGTGAGCAGCACGTCCGCGTCCGGGCTCGCGAACTCCCCGGGCTCTTCCGTGAAGGACAGCGACTCCATCAGGGTGTCCAGTCGGCCGGCCAGATGCCGGGGCAGCACGCGGCGGATCTTCGCCGCCGCCGTCTCGTTCGCCGTGCGCTGGGCCGTCGTCAGGCGCGCCCTCCGCCCGGCGACCAGCCCGAGCAGCACGGCCAGCGCCTCCTCGTCGCCGAACATCAGCGGCGGCACGCGATAACCCGGCCCCAGCCGGTACCCGCCGTAGCGCCCGCGCACCGACTCCACCGGCACGTCCAGTTCGATCAGCTGGTCCACGTACCGCCGCACGGTCCGTCCGTCCACGCCGAGCCGGTCGGCCAGTTCCGCCACGGTCCGGGTCCCGCCGGACTGCAGCAGGTCCAGCAGGGTCAGCACGCGGGCGGCGGGTCGAGGCATACGCACAAAGTTACTGCGGATACCGGGCGGGTTCTGTCCGGTATCGCTTCTACGGTCGACCGTGCACGCCTTCCGTACGGCCGAGGAGATTTCCCATGCAGTTCGCATCCGTCCGCATCATCACCGCCGACGTGGCCCGCCTCGTCGCCTTCTACGAGCGCGTCCTGGGCGTGCCCGCGACCTGGGCCACCGAGCACTTCGCCGAACTGCGGACCGACGGCGCCACGCTCGCGATCGCCGGCACCGCCACCGTCCCGATGTTCGCCCCCGGCTCCGCCCGCCCGGCGGCCAACCACAGCGCGATCGTCGAGTTCCACGTCGACGACGTGGACCGCGTCCACAAGGAGCTGGGCGACGCCCTCACCGACGTCGTCAACGGACCCGCCACCATGCCGTGGGGCAACCGCTCCCTGCTCTTCCGCGACCCCGACGGCAACCTCGTCAACTTCTTCACGCGCTGACACGTCGTGTGTGTCCGGTCACTGTCCGGAGGTCGTCCGTAGCCGTCGGCGCCGTACCCGCCGTTGGTGCGGGTAGGGCGCCGGGGTGCGTCACGGACGGATCCGAGGGAGAGGTGCGGGATGACGGCGGTGGAGGCGGAGCCGGGTCGGCACGACGACGAGGCGGACGAGCCGGGCTGGGAGGTGGACCCCGACGACGAGTGGGGCGTCGCGGTCATCACCACCGTGGGCCGGCAGATCAAGCTGCGCCGCGAGGCGGCGGGGCTGAGGGTTCCCGACTTCGGCCGGGCCGTCGGCTACGGCGAGGACATGATTTACAAGATCGAGAGCGGGAAGCGGATTCCTCGCCAGGAGTTCCTGGACCGGGCGGACGAGCTGCTGGAGGCCGGGGGCCTCCTGTCGGCCGCGTGGGAGGACGTCAAGAAGGTCCGTTATCCCAGGAAGGTGCGTGCGCTCGGTAAGTTGGAGGCCCGTGCGGTCGAGATCGGCCTCTACGAGTGCCACATCATCCCCGGCCTTTTGCAGACGCCGGAACACGCTCGTGCGGTGATCGGTGCGGCTCAGCCGCCCTACTCGCCGGACGACGTGGAGCGCATGGTGGCCGCACGGTTGGCCCGCCAGACGGTCTTCGACCGTGATCCGTGCCCGGCGCTCAGCTTCGTCATGGAGGAGGGCGTGCTCCGCCGCCCCGTCGGCGGGCGGGCCGCCTGGCGGGAGCAGCTGCAACGGCTGCTGGACGTCGCGCAGTTGCATCACGTCGTGCTCCAGGTGATGCCGACGGACTGCGAGACCCACTCCGGATTGGACGGCAGGATCGAGCTGCTGAAGTTCGACGACGGCACGGCGATGGGGCGCTCCGACGGCGCGTTCAACGGCCGCCCGACCTCGGATCCACGACAACTTCGCATCCTCGAGCTGCGGTATGGAACGATCCGAGCGCAGGCGCTCCCTCCGCGTGAGTCGCTGGCCTTCGTCCGACAACTGCTGGGAGAAGCATGAGCAGTGAGCTGAACTGGTTCAAGAGCAGCTACAGCGGCGGCAACGACGGCAACTCCTGCGTCGAACTCGCCCTCACCCCCCAGACCGTCCACGTCCGGGACTCCAAGGACACCACCGGCCCCCGGCTGGCCTTCGCCCCGGACGCGTGGGCGCGTTTCCTTCCCTGCGTGCGGCAGGCCTGAACGCACGACGAACCCCCGAGGCCGGCCTGGGGCCGGCCTCGGGGGCGCGTGGGGGTGCGGACCTGCGTCAGAGGTTGACGCCGTGGTTGCGCAGGAAGGTCGCCGGGTTGACGGCGGAGCCGTAGTTCGGGGTGGTGCGGATCTCGAAGTGCAGGTGCGGACCGCTGGAGTTGCCGGTGTTGCCGGACGAGGCGATCTTCTGGCCGGTCTTCACGACCTGGCCGACCTTCACGTTCACGGACGACAGGTGGGCGTACTGGCTGTACGTCTTGTTGCCGTGCTTGATCACGATGGCGTTGCCGTACGCGGGGCCGTCGCCGGCGCCGTTGCCGCCGGCCTTCACGACCGTGCCGCCGTGGGCGGCGACGACCGGGGTGCCGGTCGGGACCGCGTAGTCCTGGCCGGAGTGCTTGGAGGCCCACATGCCGCCGTTCTGCGCGAAGCTCGCGGACAGCTTGTAGCTCTTGACCGGGGAGACCCAGGACGCGGTGGACTTCTTGGCGGCCTCGGCAGCCTTCTTCACCGCGGAGGACTTCACGGCCTGCGTCTTCGCGGCCTCGGCCTGTGCGGCGGACTGCGCCTGGACCGACGTGGCGGTGCCGGACGCGGCGGAGTTGCCGGAGGCGGCGACCGCGACCCCGGCTCCCAGGACGGCCGTGGAGCCCAGACCGGCTGCCATGACGGCGGCGCGGGTGCGGGTGACGGTCATGCGGGGGAAACGGGACGTGACGCGCTCGAACATCGAAACCTCATGGGGGAGGGGACTTGGGGATGCCATCGGCGGAACGGGGTCCGTGCCGTGATGGCTGTTCCTTGGTAACCGCCTCCGGTCAAATGCCGCAAAGGTGTGACCTACGACGTAACGTCGTACATAGGGCATGAGATGCACGTCTCTTGACGGAACCCTTGATAGAGGGCAAAACCCCCATTTCAAGCCGATCGATCAGGCTTGCGCCCTTTATGTCCGATTTGAAATCGGGCATTTCTTCACTATTCCGGGTAGTACACCCGTCGAGCCCTGTGGAGCATGTCACCGAGGGCCCCACATGAATGTGGCGTGGGTCTCCGTATTCGGGGCCGCAGCGCCGTACTCAGGTGCCGAACAGTTCCAGCGACAGCCAGAGGGCGGCCGTGGACACCACGAGCGCGGCCGGAACCGTGGCCAGCCCGAGCAGGGTGAAGCGCACCAGGCTCACCTCGTGCTCGTGGTGGTGGACGATGCGCCGCCACAGCAGGGTGGCGAGCGAACCCGCGTAGGTGAGGTTCGGGCCGATGTTCACGCCGAGCAGGACCGCGAGGACCGCGCCGGGGCCGGACGGCGCGGCCAGCGGGACCAGGGCGAGCACGGCGGGCAGATTGTTGATCAGGTTCGCCAGCAGGGCCGCCAGCACGGCGACCGCCAGCAGGGACAGCAGCCCGGTGCCGTCGGGCAGGACCGCGTCCAGCGCATCTCCGAGACCCTGGTCCAGCACCGCCCGCACCACCACGCCCAGCGCCAGCACGAACGCCAGGAACGGCAGGTCCACGGCGCGCAGCAGCCGTAGGGCGCTGGTGCGGCGGCGGGTCAGGGCCCGTACCGCCATCACGCCCGCCCCGGCCGCCGCCGCCCACGCGGGATCCACCCCGACGGCGGACGCCACCGCGAACCCGGCGAGCGTCGCCGCCACCGTGACCAGCGCGAACACCGGCACCTCCGCCGGCTCGCCCGCCGTGTCCGGCGCGGAGGGCCCCGCCGCGAGGTCGGCGGCGAAGAAGCGGCGGAAGACGACGTACTCCACGGCGATCGCCGCCAGCCACGGCAGCAGCATCAACAGCGCGAACCGCGTGAAGGTCAGGCCCGTCGCGGTGAACGCGAGCAGGTTCGTCAGATTGGACACCGGCAGCAGCAGGGACGCCGTGTTCGACAGGTGCGCGCCCGCGTACACGTGCGGGGCGGGGCGGGCGCCCATGCGGGTCGCGGTGGCGAACACGACCGGCGTCAGCAGCACCACCGTCGCGTCCAGGCTGAGCACCGCGGTGATCAGCGAGGCCAGCGCGAACACCGCGCCCAGCAGCCGGCGCGGGCGGTGCCGGGACCAGCGGGCCATCCAGGTGCCGCACGCGTGGAAGAGGCCCTCCTCGTCGCACAGCTTGGCCAGCACCAGCACGGCGGCGAGGAAGCCGATCACCGGGCCGAGCCGCTCCGCCTCCTCCCGCACGGCTTCCGTGGTGATCGCGCCCGTCGCGATCACCACCCCGGCGGCGGGCACCGCGAACGCGGCCTCCGGCCAGCGGAAGGGACGGACGACGGCACACACCAGCACCACGGCCAGCGCGGCGACGGACAGCGATTCGAGCAGCACGGTGCTGATCATCCACGCAGCGGGCGGCGTCCCGGACACCGCGTCCCCGTGGTGTCGCGGAGCGGTACCTTCGACCTCACGCAGATCAGGGCCCGATGAGGAGAGTCAACGTGAGCAAGTTCGTGCGGCCCGCCGCCGAGGGTGCCGACCCGTTCGGTACCGCGCGTCTGCGGCGCGGGGTCCTGGACGCCTGGGCCACCAGTCCCGCCCGGTTCCGCGAGGACGCCAACGCCGAGGAGGACCTCGTCCTCGGCGGCTACCGGGACCGGCTCGTCGTCGAGCTCGCGCAGAACGCCGCCGACGCCGCCGCCCGGGCCGGCGTGCCCGGCCGCCTCCGGCTCACCCTCCGGGACGGGGTCCTCGTCGCCGCGAACACCGGCGCCCCGCTGGACGCGGCCGGCGTCGAATCGCTGTCCACGCTGCGCGCCTCCGCGAAGCGGGACGCCCCCGACCGGGCCGTCGGACGGTTCGGCGTCGGCTTCGCCGCCGTGCTCGCCGTCACCGACGAGCCCGCCGTCGTCGGCCGGCACGGCGGGGTGCGCTGGTCGCTCGCCGAGGCGCGTGACCTCGCGCGGGACACCGCCCGGCACAGCCCCGGCCTCGGCGACGAGGTCCGCCGCCGTGACGGGCACGTACCGCTGCTGCGGCTCCCCTTCGCCGCCGAGGGCACCGCCCCCGACCCGTACGACACCGCCGTCATCCTGCCGCTGCGCGACACCGCCGCCGCCGACCTCGCCGAGCGGCTGCTGCACGCCGTCGACGACGCCCTCCTGCTCGCCCTGCCGGGTCTGGAGGAGGTCGTCGTCGAGACCGGCGACGACGCGCCCCGCACGCTGAGCCGCAGCACCGACGGCGACCTGACCGTGGTCACCGACTCCCGCGACGGCGTCACCCGCTGGCGCACCGCCGCCGCGCACGGCGCCCTCACCCCCGAACTGCTCGCCGGCCGGCCCGTCGAGGAGCGGCTGCGCCCGCACTGGTCGGTCACCTGGGCCGTCCCCGTCGGCCCCGACGGCGCACCCGCCCGGCCGCGCACCGCCCCCGTGGTCCACGCGCCCACCCCCAGCGACGAGCCGCTCGGCGTCCCCGCCCTGCTCATCGCCTCCCTGCCGCTGGACTCCACCCGCCGGCACGCCGCCCCCGGCCCCCTCACCGACTTCCTCGTGCAGCGTGCCGCCGACGCCTACGCCGGGCTCCTGGCCGACTGGCGCCCGGTGACCGCCGGCGCCATCGACCTCGTGCCCGGCCCGCTCGGCAAGGGCGAACTGGACGGCGCCCTGCGCGCGGCGATCCTGGAGCGGCTGCCGCGCACCGCCTTCCTGCCGCCCGCCGCCGTTCCCGTCGCCGACGACGACTTCGAGCTGCCCGAGGCGCTGCGCCCGCGCGACGCCGAGATCGTCGAGGGTGCGGGCGCCGACACCGTACGGGTGCTGGCGGAGGTGCTTCCCACGCTGCTGCCCGCCGGCCTGGAACGGCGCGCCGAACTGCGCACCCTCGGGGTCGCGCGGGTGCCGCTGACCGACGCGGTCGACCGGCTGGCCGGACTGGAGAAGTCCCCCGACTGGTGGCGGCGGCTCTACGACAGCCTCGCCGGCGTCGACCCCGAGCGGCTGTCCGGACTCCCCGTGCCGCTCGCCGGGGGCGCCGCCCAGGCTTTCGGCTCCGGGGGAGGGCGCACGACGATCGGCCCCCGGCAGGTGCTGCTGCCCACCCCCGACGCGGCCCTCGAACCCGAGCTGCTGGCCCGGCTCGGCCTCAAGGTCGCCCACCCGGACGCCGCGCACCCGCTCCTGGAGAAGCTGGGCGCGCTGCCCGCGACCCCGCGCGCGGTGCTCACCACCCCGCAGGTGCGGGCCGCCGTCGCCGCGTCGCTCGACGACGAGGGCGGCGTGAACTGGGAGGAGGATGCCCCGGACGCCGACGAACTCGCCGACACCGTGCTCGGCCTGGTCCGCGACGCCGGACTCGAACCGGGCGACGAGCCCTGGCTGGGCGCCCTCGCGCTGCCCGACGAGGACGGTGAACTCTCCCCGGCCTGCGAACTCGTCTTCCCCGGCGGGCCCTTCGCTCAGGTCATGCGGGAGGGCGAGCTGCCCGCCGTGGACGCGGACCTCGCCGCGAAGTGGGGCGAGCAGCCGCTGGCCGCATGCGGGGTGCTCGTCGACTTCGCGCTGGTGCGGGCCACCGACGTCGTCCTCGACCCGGACGAGCTGGAGCCGCGGGAGAGCGACTACGCGGAGCCGGACGACCCGGGGCTGCTGGACGCCGTCGACGTGTGGGCCGAGGACATCCTCGACCGCTTCCCCGACGCCCCGGTCCCGCCCGTCGCCACCGAGATCGTCGCCGTACGCGACCTCGACCTGGTGGACGACGACCGCTGGCCGCAGGCGCTCGCCCTGCTCTCCCGGCCACCGCTGCGGGACGCGCTGGTCGAGCCGGTGCGGATCCTGCTCCACGACGGCACCCACGAGACCGTACGGCCGTACACCGCGTGGTGGCTGCGCGGCCACCCCGTGCTCGGCGGGCGCCGCCCGGCCGGGCTGCGCGCGGCGGGCGGCGACCCGCTGCTGCGCGGCCTCTACGACGAGGCCGACGCGACCGGCTTCGACGACGAGCAGGTGCTGCGGGCGCTCGGCGTGCGCACGTCGGTCGCGGCGCTGCTGGACGAGCCGGGCGGCGCGGCGGAACTGCTGGAACGCCTCGCCGACCCCGGCCGCCCGGTCACGGCGGCGCAGCTGCACGGGCTGTACGGGGCGCTCGCGGAGCTGGACCCCGAGCAGGTGACCCTGCCGGACGAGCTGCGCGCGGTCGTCGACGGGCGGGTGGAGACGGTGGACGCCTCCGACGCGGTGGTCGTCGACTCGCCCGACCTGCTGCCGTTCACCTCCGGCGTCGCCCTGCTTCCGGTCCGCCCGGCACGGGCCGCCGAACTCGCGGAACTGTTCCAGGTACGCCGCCTCAGCGAGTCCGTCACCGGCCGGGTGGACTCCGAGGGCACGGAGCACGAGGTGCCGGAGCCGGTGCGGGTCCTGCTGGGCCCGCGGACCCCGGAGTCCTACGTCGAGCACGAGGAGCTCGTCGTGGACGGGGTGGAGATCGACTGGCGCCTCACCGACGACGGGGTGCTGCACGCGTCCACCCTGGAGGGGGTGGCCGCGGGCCTCGCCTGGGCGGCGGGCCAGTGGCCGCGGCGGTTCGAGGTGGCGGCGCTGCTGGAGGACCCGTCACGGACGGAGGAACTGGCGAGGGACCGCTGGTTCGACTGACCTCGGCCCCGGACGCCGGACGGGGCCGCACGCAGTCCCTCCGGCGTCCGAGGGCCCGGGGCGGAGCCCCGGGGACGGATCAGGGCTCCGTGGGCGTCGCCCCCGACCCCTCGAACTCCAGCTGCTCCAGCTCCCGCGCCAGCGTCTCCGCGTCGTACGGGCCCGTGTGCCGACGGTTGCCGATGAAGAAGGTCGGGGCGCCCTGGACGCCGCTCGCCTCCGCGCTGCGGGCGTCCTGGCGGACCCGTTCGGCCGCCCAGTCGGACTCGAGGTCCTTCAGGAACTTCTCCATGTCGAGGCCCAGGTCGATGGCGTAGACGACGGTGTCCTCGAACTCCATCTCGTCCTGGTGCTGGTAGAGCAGGTCGTGCATCTCCCAGAAGCGGCCCTGGGCGCCCGCGGCGACCGCAGCCCGCGCGGCCAGCTCGGCGTGCGGGTGGACGTCGGGGAGCGGCAGGTGCCGGAAGACGTAGCGGAACCGGTCGCCGAAGCGGTTGCGCAGCTCCTTGGTGACGCCGGTGGCGCGGGCGCAGAAGGGGCACTCGAAGTCGCCGTACTCCACCAGCGTCAGCGGCGCGTCGACCGGGCCGAGGATGTGGTCCGTGTCCGGGTCGACCAGCCGGTCCAGGTAGCGGGGCAGGTCCGCGTCCGTCTTGCCGCCGAGCATCGTGGAGAGCCGGAACGCCAGCCAGCCCACGAGGGTGGCGATCACCGCCGCGAGCAGCACGCCGACGGTCGCCCGGGCGAGCAGCTCCGGTTCGTCGTTGAAGGCGAGTCCCACGATCAGCAGGGAGACGGTGAAACCGATGCCGGACAGGGCCGCGCCGCCCAGCACATGGCCCTGACCCACCCCGGGGGGCAGCTCGCCCAGACCGAACCGGGTGCCGAGCCGCGCCCCGCCCCAGATGCCGATGAGCTTGCCGCCGACGAGACCAACGACCACGGCCCAGGTGAGGGCGGACCCCAGCGCGTCGGTGAGGACGCCGTCGCGCAGATCGACACCCGCGTTGGCCAGGGCGAACACCGGGACGACGACATAGCTGGACCAGGGGTGCAGATACATCTGGAGGCGTTCGTTGACCGAGACGGCCTTCTGCAGGCCCTTGCGAGCGGTCCTGCCCACGTCCGCGCGGGGCGACTGACGGAAGGCCCGGAACAGCCGCGTCGCCTGCTCGACGCCCTCGCGGGACGGCTCGCGCGCGGGGATGAGCAGACCGCCGAGCATGCCCGCGATGGACGCGTGCAGCCCGGCGTTCAGGGTCAGGTACCACATCACCAGCACGATCAGCACGTACGGGACGGCCCGCCACACGTCGAACCGGGACAGCGACGACAGGACCGCGCCCAGCAGCAGCGCGGCGATCAGTTCCGGCAGCTGGATCGACCCGGAGTAGACGACGCCGATGACGGTGACCGCGACGATGTCGTCGATGACGGTGATGGCCAGCAGGAAGATCCGCAGCTGGGTGACGAAGCGGGGGCCGACCACGGCGAGCGCGCCCAGCAGGAACGCCGTGTCGGTGCCGATGACGATGCCCCAGCCGTTCGCGGCCTCCGTGCCGGGGGCGATCAGCAGGTAGAACAGCACCGGCACGAGCATGCCGCCGATGCCCGCGAGGCCCGGGATCATGATCCGGCGGCGGTCGTTCAGCGAGCCGACGGACAGCTCGTAGCGGACCTCCAGCCCGATGACGAAGAAGAACAGCGCCATCAGCCCGTCGTTGACCCAGTGCCCCAGGTCCATCGCCAGTTCCGCGTCGCCCACCGAGACGGACGCCTCGGTGTGCCACAGCGAGAAGTACGACTCCGACCAGCCGGAGTTCGCCCAGATCAGGGCGATCACCACCGCGAGCAGCATCAGCCCGGAGCTGCCCGCCTCGGTCGCCAGGAACCTGCGCACCGGCGCGGCCAGCTGAGCCGCGAGCTCACCCCTGCTCGACCGTGTCTGCGACTCGTCGGACTTCTTCCGGGGCAGCAGCTTCATGAGGTCTTCCGTCTCCGATCACCTGCGGCGGCAGACTCCCATGGTCACCCACATATCGGGCATTACGTCCGATCGACCCGGTCAGGCGGGGAACCTGCGGTCCACCCAGCGCCAGAGGAACTCCAGGATCACCGCCGTGACCGCCGCGATGCCGGCCGCCAGCCAGGGGATCGTCATGCCCACCAGGCGCAGGGCGAAGAAGTCCTGGAGCCAGGGGACCGCCAGGACCAGGAGGAAGGCGCCGGCCATGGCGGCGACCAGGGCGATGCGCCACCAGGTGTACGGGCGGGCGATGATCGCCAGCACCCAGATGGAGATCAGGAACAGCGTCAGCGTCGCCGCGCTGGTCTCCGCGGCGAGCGCGCCCGCGCCGCTGTAGTGGCTACGGGCCAGGAGATACGTGGCGAAGGTGGCCAGCGCCGCCAGCACCCCGCCCGGGACGGCGTACCGCATGACCCGGCGGACGAAGTGCGGCCTGGCCCGCTCCTTGTTGGGGGCGAGGGCGAGGAAGAAGGCGGGCACGCCGATGGTCAGCGTGGACAGCAGGGTCAGATGGCGGGGCAGGAACGGGTACTCCACCTGCGTCGCCACCACCAGCACCGCCAGCAGCACCGAGTACACCGTCTTCACCAGGAACAGCGTGGCGACCCGTGTGATGTTGCCGATCACCCGCCGGCCCTCGGCCACCACGGACGGCAGCGTGGCGAAGCTGTTGTTCAGCAGCACGATCTGCGCGACCGCCCGGGTGGCCTCCGAGCCGGAGCCCATCGCCACGCCGATGTCCGCGTCCTTCAGCGCCAGCACGTCGTTCACGCCGTCACCGGTCATCGCGACCGTATGGCCCTTCGACTGGAGCGCGCCCACCATGATCCGCTTCTGCTGGGGCGTGACCCGCCCGAAGACCGTGCCGGCCTCCAGTTCGTCGGCCATGGCCTCCGGTTCCCCGGGCAGCCGGCGCGCGTCCACCGTGGTGCCGGACAGACCGAGCTTGCCGGCGACCGCCCCGACCGACACCGCGTTGTCGCCCGAGATCACCTTCGCGCTGACGTCCTGCTCCTCGAAGTAGCGCAGGGTGTCGGCGGCGTCGGGCCGCAGCCGCTGCTCCAGCACCACCAGCGCCACCGCCCGTACGCCGTCCACGGCGGCCGGGTCGGCCAGGTCGTCGGCGTTCACCCCGTCACGGGCGCGCGCCAGCAGCAGCACCCGCAGGCCCTCGTGGTTCATCCGCTCGGTCTCGGCCAGCGCCGGGTCGTCGTGGGGGAGGAGCACGTCCGGGGCGCCCAGCAGCCAGGTGACGGTCCGCCCGTCGCCCTCGTCGAGGGTCGCGCCGCTGTACTTGCGGGCGGAGGAGAAGGGCAGCGTGTCGGTGAGCCGCCACTCGGTGGTGTCCGGATACGCGTCGATGATCGCCTTCAGGGAGGCGTTCGGCCGGGGGTCCGCGGAGCCCAGCTCCCCCAGCACCTTCCGTACGTAGGTCTCGTCGGCGTCGCCCAGCACCCGCAGCTCGGTGACGTCCATGCCGCCCTCGGTGAGCGTGCCCGTCTTGTCGAGGCACACCGTGTCCACCCGGGCGAGGCCCTCGATCGCGGGCAGCTCCTGCACCAGGCACTGCTTGCGGCCCAGCCGGATCACGCCGATCGCGAAGGCGACCGAGGTGAGCAGCACCAGCCCTTCGGGCACCATCGGCACGATCCCGCCGACCGTACGGGCGATCGAGTTCTTCAGCTCGTTGTCCTTGACCACGAGCTGGCTGATGACCAGGCCGATCGCGGTCGGCACCATCATCCACGTGACGTACTTGAGGATCGTGGAGATGCCGCTGCGCAGCTCGGAGTGGACCAGGGTGAACCGGGACGCCTCCTCGGCGAGCTGCGCCGCGTAGGCCTCGCGGCCCACCCGGGTCGCCTGGAAGGAGCCTCCGCCCGCGACGACGAAGCTGCCGGACATCACCTGGTCGCCGGGCTGCTTCACCACCGGGTCGGCCTCACCGGTGAGCAGCGACTCGTCGATCTCCAGACCGTCCGCCCCGACGACCACCCCGTCGACGACGACCTTGTCCCCCGGCCCGATCTCGATGAGGTCGTCCAGCACGATCTCGGAGGTGCCGATCTCGGCGGCCACTCCGTCCCGGCGCACCGTGGGCCGCACCTCGCCGATCAGTGCGAGCGAGTCGAGCGTCTTCTTCGCCCGCCACTCCTGGATGATCCCGATGCCGGTGTTGGCGAGGATGACGTAGCCGAACAGGCTGTCCTGGAACGGGGCGACGATCAGCATGATCACCCAGAGCACGCCGATGATCGCGTTGAACCGGGTGAAGACGTTCGCGCGGATGATCTCCGTGACGGACCGGCTGCTGCGCACGGGGATGTCGTTGACCTGTCCGCGCGCCACCCGCTCGGCCACTTCCGCCGAGGTCAGACCGGTCGCCGGTGACGTGGCCGTGGCGGGCCGGACGGCATCGGTCCGGTCGCCCGCGTCGAGATGCGTCATGCCTTCGACAGTACGTGCGGACCCGGTGCTTCACCCGCTGGAGCGGGGAAGATCCGACCAGGGGACGACGGGCGTCCCCCCGGGGTCCTACCGCGGGGGGAGTCCCCCCAACTCCCTTCTCGGGGTGCCGGGTTGGCGTGATTCAGTCGGTGTGCGCCGCCGAGGCGCCGCCTGCCTCCGCGCCGGTCTTCTCGGTCTGCGCCCGCTTGATCGCGGCGTCGCGCCCGCGGACGTACCAGATGCCGATGAGGCCGAGACCGCCGCCGGCCAGGCAGGTCCACACCCACCAGGTGTGCCCGTGCTCGTCGAACCAGCCGTAGAACGGCAGCTGCACCAGGAAGAGGACGAACCAGACGATCGTGCCGCCGGTGATGGTGGCGACCACGGGGCCCTCCAGGGGCTCCGGCGCCTCGTGCTTGGGGGTCCACTTCGCCATGCGGACAGCTTACGAGGAGCTCCGACGGTGCGGCGCCCCGCACCGGACGGCGCCGGCGGTGGAGCCGGAATCACACCGGCCACCGGCGGTCTACGCGCGGAGATGGTGTCCGCGGCGTTATATGTTCATACTGAATTCGTTTGCCTCTGACCGCTTTTATTCGTAGAAAACACCAAAGGCCCGGGCTCCGGGGGAGCCCGCCGGTGATGAGGTCCCTGCACATGTCCACGTCGGCCCCCGCCAAGGCACCCACCCCCGAGCAGCCGGGGTCCGGTGCCGCGAACGGCGCCCTCGACCGCTACTTCCGTATCTCCGAGCGCGGCAGCACGCTCCCGCGCGAGATCCGGGGCGGTTTCGCCACCTTCTTCGCGATGGCCTACATCATCGTGCTGAACCCGATCATCCTGGGCAGCGCGAAGGACATGTACGGCAACCAGCTGGACAACGGCCAGCTGGTCACCGCGACCGCCCTGACCGCCGCGTTCACCACGCTCCTCATGGGCGTCATCGGCAACGTGCCGATCGCCCTGGCCGCCGGCCTCGGCGTGAACTCGGTCGTCGCGCTCCAGCTCGCGCCCCGCATGTCCTGGCCGGACGCCATGGGCATGGTGGTACTGGCCGGTTTCGTGGTGATGCTCCTCGTCGCCACCGGCCTGCGCGAGCGCGTGATGAACGCCGTGCCCTACGGACTGCGCAAGGCCATCGCCATCGGTATCGGCCTGTTCATCATGCTGATCGGGCTCGTCGACTCGGGCTTCGTCTCCCGTATCCCGGACGCCGCCCAGACCACCGTGCCCCTCCAGCTCGGCGCCGACGGCCACCTCAACGGCTGGCCCGTGCTGGTCTTCGTGCTCGGCGCGCTGCTCACGCTGGCGCTGATCGTGCGCAAGGTGCCCGGCGCGATCCTCATCTCGATCGTCGTGATGACCGTCGTGGCCGTGGCGATCAACGCCGTCGCCGACGTTCCCTCCTGGGGGCTCACGTCGCCCGAGTGGCCCGGCAACCCGGTCGCCACCCCCGACTTCGGCCTGATCGGCCAGGTCAGTCTGTTCGGCGGATTCTCCAAGGTCGGTGTGCTGACCGGCGTGCTGTTCGTCTTCACCGTGCTGCTGTCGTGCTTCTTCGACGCGATGGGCACGATCATGGGCGTCTCGGACGAGGCCAAGCTCACCGACGGCGAGGGCCAGATGCCCGGCATCAACAAGGTCCTGTTCATCGACGGTGTCGCGGTCGCCGCGGGCGGCGCCAGCTCCGCCTCCGCGACCACCGCCTTCGTGGAGTCCACCGCAGGCGTCGGCGAAGGCGCGCGGACGGGCTTCGCCAACGTCGTCACCGGCGGCCTGTTCGCCGTGGCGCTGTTCCTCGCGCCGGTCGCCACCATGGTCCCGTCGCAGGCGGCCACCCCGGCGCTGCTCGCGGTGGGCTTCCTGATCCTGGCCAACGGGATCAGGGAGATCGACTGGGCCGACCACACCATCGCGATCCCCGCCTTCGTCACGATGGTGATGATGCCGTTCACCTACTCGATCACCAACGGCATCGGAATGGGCTTCCTGACCTTCGTGGTGCTGCGTCTGGCGGCCGGCCGCGGCCGGGAGGTCCCGAAGGCCATGTACGTGGTGGCGGCGGTCTTCGCCTTCTACTACCTGCTGCCGGCGCTGGGCCTGACCTGATCCCACCGGAGGAGCGCGGGATCAGGTCACCCCGTAGAACTTCTCCGTCTCCTCGACGGCGGTGCGGAACCGCTGGTCGAAGTCATCGCGCATGAGCGTCCGGACGACATAGTCCTGGACGCTCATGCCGCGTTTGGCGGCATGGTCGCGGAGCCGTTCGAGCAGTTCGTGGTCTATCCGCAGGCTGAGCACGTCGGTCCCCATGGACATGAGAGTCGCCGCACCTCGTGCTGCGGCGCGTGGCATTTCGTGCGTCGATCACTCATATGGGTGATCTCGGTCGGAGGGCGTCTTGATTTCGGCTCGCGGCTCGGTTTCCCGTACGGGGCGGCTCGTGGGGCGGCTCGTGGGGCGGGAGTGGCGCGACTCACGGGCGGGGCGCGGCATACCGGGTGGTCCTTAGCGAAGGTAATGAGTTACGCTAAGAAACATGCCGGATCTCAGCCATGGCGACGACGCCGCCGCCGTGAACGCCCTCCGCTCCGCCGTGATGCGGCTGTCCCGCCGTCTCAAGCACCAGCGGGTCGACGAATCGCTCAGCCCCACCGAGATGTCGGTGCTCGGCACCCTGGCCCGCTGCGGCAGTGCCACCCCGGGCGAGCTCGCCCGCAAGGAACACGTCCAGCCGCCGTCGATGACCCGCATCGTGGCGCTGCTGGAGGCCAAGGGCCTGGTCAGGCTCGAGCCGCACCCCGACGACCGCCGCCAGAAGGTCGTCACCCAGACCGAGCGGGCCGAGGCGATGCTCGAGGAGAGCCGGCGCAAGCGCAACGCGTTCCTCGCCACGCTGGTCGAGGAGCTCGACGAGGACGAGTGGGCGACCCTGCGCGCCGCCGCCCCCGTGCTGGAGAAGCTGGCGCACATCTGAACCACCCCCCCCGGCAGCCACAGGAGGCGAACCTTTTGAGTACGGGATCCGGAGCAGCTTCCGCCCCCGCACCTGACCCCTACGACACCAAGACCGCCCTCGACTCCCCCGCCCGCAAGAACTCCATGTTCTCCTCGCTGAGGATCAGGAACTACCGCCTGTTCTTCCTCGGCCAGGTCGTCTCCAACATCGGCACCTGGATGCAGCGCATCGCCCAGGACTGGCTGGTGCTCAGCCTCACCGGCTCCTCGGCCGCCGTCGGCATCACCACGGCGCTGCAGTTCCTGCCGATGCTGCTGTTCGGGCTCTACGGAGGGGTCCTCGTCGACCGGCTGCGCAAGCGGCCCACCCTGATGGTCACCCAGTCCGCGATGGCCCTCACGTCGATCGCGCTCGCCGTCCTCACCCTGACCGGCCTCGTCGAGGTGTGGCACATCTACGTCGCCGCCCTCGCCCTCGGCTTCGCGACCGTCGTCGACAACCCCGCCCGCCAGTCCTTCGTGTCCGAACTGGTCGGCCCCGGACAGCTGCAGAACGCGGTCAGCCTGAACTCCGCGAACTTCCAGTCCGCCCGGCTGGTCGGTCCCGCCGTCGCGGGCCTGCTGATCACCGGTGTCGGCACCGGATGGGCGTTCCTGCTGAACGGCCTGTCCTTCGTCGCGCCGCTGACCGGCCTGATGCTGATGCGCACCCGCGAACTGCACCCCGTGGAGCGCGCCCCGCGGGGCAAGGGACAGCTCCGTGAGGGCCTGCGCTACGTGGCGGGACGGCCCGACCTGCTGTGGCCGATCGTGCTGGTCGGCTTCATGGGCACGTTCGCCTTCAACTTCCCGGTGTACCTGTCGGCCTTCGCCGAAGACGTCTTCCAGGGGGACGCGGGCGTCTACAGCATGTTCAACACGCTGATGGCGGTCGGTTCCGTCTCCGGCGCCCTGCTCGCCGCCCGGCGCGGCACCGCCCGGCTGCGGCTGCTGATCGTGGCCGCGCTGGCCTTCGGAGCGCTGGAGATCCTGGCCGCAGCGTCGCCCGAGCTGTGGATGTTCGCGCTGATCATGGTGCCGCTGGGCCTGGTGTCGATGACGGTCAACGTCACCACCAACACCAGCCTGCAGATGTCCACCGACCCGTCGGTGCGGGGCCGCGTCATGGCCCTGTACATGATGGTGTTCCTCGGCGGCGCCCCCGTCGGCGCGCCGGTCGTCGGCTGGGTCACCGACACCTACGGCGCCCGCGTCGGCTTCGCGGCCGGCGGCGCGATCGCGATGACCGCGGCGGCCGTCATCGGCCTGATCCTCGCCCGCGCCGGCGGTCTCCGCCTCGCGGTCGGCTGGCACCACGGCCACCCCAGCGTCCGCTTCGTCCCGCGGGACCGCGTGAAGGTCCTGGCCCCGGCGGCGTGAGCCGCCCGGGCCGGGGGCCGCGGTCGGCCGCGGGGAAAGTCGTCGGTCCTGAGACGAGACCGACGACCGTCCCGGTCAGGTCGATCTCGGTGCCGAAGTCGAAGCGAGCGTGAGTTCGCCGCCGCTCCCGGCCATCTCGATCCGGTCTTCGAGGACGGTCACCGTGACGCTCCTCCCCGGCCGGCGCTCGATGCGTACAGCCGCGCACTACAACGATACGCACGGTGACCAGGGCACGCGGGACACTGGAGGCATGAGACTCTTCGCCGCCGTGCTGCCGCCCGAGGACGTGACCGGGGCGCTGGACGCCGAGGTGGGCGCGCTGCGGAAACTGGACGGGGCCGACGGACTGCGGTGGACCGAGCGGGCCGGGTGGCACTTCACGCTCGCGTTCTACGGCGAGGTGGACGAGGACACCGTGCCCGAGCTGACCGCGCGGCTGGGACGGGCCGCCGCGCGGACGGAGCCGTTCCCGGTGGCGCTGTCCGGCGGCGGCCAGTTCGGCCGCGGGCGCGCCCTGTGGGCCGGGGCGTCGGGCGACCTGCACACCATGCGGCTGCTGGCCGAGCGCTCCGAGGCGGCCGGCCGCAAGGCAGGCGTGAAGACGGACGAGCACCGGCGCTACACGGCCCACCTGACCGTGGCGCGCAGCCGGGACGCCGTGGACGTAAGGCCGTACCTCGCGGCGCTGGAGGATTTCCGCAGCCGCACCTGGACCGTGGAGGAGCTGGTGCTGGTGCGCAGCCACCTCCCCAGGTCGGGCGTCCCGGGCGAGCAACCCCGCTATGAGGCGGTCGCCCGCCACGCGCTCGGCGCGGCCCGTTAGGCTCGACGGCGTGGACCCGAAGACCCGGAACCGGATCATGGCCGGTGCGCTCGTGATGATGTTCGTCGTGGTGGCTCTGGCAGCGGCGCTCGGCAGGTAGCGCCGCCGCCGGCCGTCACCGCGTGCCCGCCGCTACCAGGCGAAGGCCTCCGGCGACGGACCCGGGCCCGGGAAGATCTCGTCCAGCGAGGCCAGCAGCTCCTCGCTCAGCTCCAGCTCCAGCGCGCGCAGCGCCGAGTCGAGCTGCTCGCGCGTGCGCGGGCCGACGATCGGACCGGTCACGCCGGGACGGGTGAGCAGCCAGGCCAGCGCCGTCTCGCCCGGCTCCATCCCGTGCTTCTCCAGCAGGTCCTCGTACGCCTGGATCTGCTTGCGCGCCACCGGGTCGGCCAGGGTGTCCGCGGCCCGCCCGGAGGCGCGGCGGCCGCCCTGGGCCTCCTTCTTGATGACCCCGCCCAGCAGACCGCCGTGCAGCGGCGACCAGGGGATGACCCCGAGCCCGTAGTCCTGCGCGGCCGGGATCACCTCCATCTCCGCGCGCCGCTCGGCGAGGTTGTACAGGCACTGCTCGCTGACCAGCCCGATGGTCCCGCCGCGCCGGGCGGCGGTCTCGTTGGCCTGGGCGATCTTGTAGCCGGGGAAGTTCGACGAACCGACGTAGAGGATCTTGCCCTGCTGGATCAGGACGTCGACCGCCTGCCAGATCTCGTCGAACGGCGTCGACCGGTCGATGTGGTGGAACTGGTAGATGTCGATGTGGTCGGTCTGCAGCCGCTTGAGGGAGGCGTCGACGGCCCGGCGGATGTTCACCGCGGACAGCTTGTCGTGGTTGGGCCACGCCTCGCCGCCCGGGCCCATGTTGCCGTACACCTTCGTCGCGAGGACGACCTTGTCGCGGCGGCCGCCGCCCTGGGCGAACCAGCTGCCGATGATCTCCTCGGTGCGGCCCTTGTTCTCACCCCAGCCGTAGACGTTCGCGGTGTCGCAGAAATTGATACCGGCGTCGAGTGCCGCGTCCATGATGGCGTGGCTGTCGGCCTCGTCGGTCTGCGGACCGAAGTTCATCGTCCCGAGGACGAGCCGGCTGACCTTGAGTCCTGTGCGTCCGAGCTGCGTGTACCTCATGGAGGTCAAGCCAACGTGTTGGAGTGCGCTCCATGCAAGGGCTTCCCGCGTCAGGGCGTCGGCCCGGAACGGTCAGGACGGCTTGTACGGGCCGCCCAGCGACCACTCCTGCCACATCGCCTCGGCGAACGCCCCCGCGATCTTGTGCTCGCCGCTCTCGTTGGGGTGCGTGCCGTCGTAGGTGTCGACGTGGAAGTCGTACGTCGCGGGAGGCGGGACGAGCAGCAGCGGGGAGGCCGCCGTGTCCAGGTCGGCGACCGTCTCGACCAGCAGCGTGTTGAAGCGGTCGACCTGCCCCGCGAAGGTGTCGTCCGCGTCCACCCGGATGTTGCGGACCACCGGCATCACCGCCATCCGCACCTTCGGGCGGGCCGCCCGCGCCTCGGCGACGAACGCGCGCACGTTGTCCGCGGTCTGCTCGGCGTTGGTGTAGAAGCCGAGATCGATCAGGCCCAGCGAGACCAGCAGCACGTCCGCGCGGCAGGAGCGCACCGCGTCGCCGATCAACGGCGCCATGTGGCACCAGCCCTCGCCCCAGCCGGCCAGGTGCGCCCGTGGGAAGTCCGGGTCGGCGTACGCGTACGAGGTGGGCTCGTCGGTGGACGGGTCGTGCAGCGTCTCCCGCGGGCCGACCAGTGTGAAGGGGCCGCCGTACGCGGCGCACAGGTGCTGCCACAGGCGGTAGCGCCAGGTGTGTTCACCCGCGCTCCCGATCGTCATCGAGTCACCTACGGGCATGAACCTGAGCACCCGATCATCATGCTGGATCAGCGCGTTCACCGCGATGTGAGCCCCGACACCCGCACCGGGGGGCCCGCGCTGATGGCAGTCTTGGCTCATGCGCAGACCCTTCGCCCTGCTCGCCGCGACCCTGCTGACGGCCGCGCTCGCCGTGCCCGCCTCCGCCGCCGACAACGACGACGGGGACGAGGGGTTCACCATCAACGACCCGCGCATCACCGAGTCCAGCGGGCTCGCCGCCTCCCGGCAGCACCCGGGCGTCTACTGGACCCACAACGACAGCGACGACGGCCCCTACCTCTACGCCGTCGACAGCAGCACCGGCGACACGGTGGCCCGCCTCACCCTCACCGGCATCGGCACGCCCCGGGACGTCGAGGCGATCTCCGTCGGCCCCGGCAACCGCCTCTTCGTCGCCGACGTCGGCGACAACCTCGGCGGCACCTGGCCGTACGTGTGGATCTACGAACTCCCCGAGCCGAAGCGGCTCCAGGACGCGACGGTGCAGGCCACCCAGTACGTGGTGAAGTACGCCGACGGCCCGCGCGACGCCGAGGCGATGGTCGTCCACCCGAAGACGGGGCGGGTGTACCTCATCGACAAGCACGAGGAGGGCGGGCACCTCTACGAGGGACCGGCGAAGCTCTCGCCGGAAGGCGACAACGTGTTCAGGCCGATCGCCCCCGTCGAGTTGTGGACCACCGACGCGGCGCTCTCCCCGGACGGCCAGGACCTCGCCGTGCGCGGCTACTTCGGCGGCATCCACTACGCCTGGAACGGCGGCAAGCTGGAGCGCAAGGGGCGGCTGAGTGTGCCGCTGCAGGGGCAGGGCGAGTCGGTGACCTACTCCGCCGACGGTTCCCGGCTGCTGTTCGGCAGCGAGGGGGAGCAGAGCGGGGTGGTGAGCCGCCCGGCGCCCGGCGCGGACGAGGGCGGCTCCAGCGGCGGCCCCGGCTCCCGCGCGGACGGCGGCGACAGCGCCTCAGGGGACGGGACGGGCGACTCGGTGAAGGTCGGGGGAGCCGTGGTGGTGGCCGTGCTCGTCGCGGCTCTGTTCGGGCTGGGACGCAGACGGCGACGCCGCTGATCCGTCCTGATCGGGGCGCGGGCCTCTAAGGTCACGCCATGCGCCAGATGCCGTCGTCCGACATGGTCGGCCTGATCTCGTTCCTCGCCGTGCTGCTCGTCTTCTTCAGCATCGACGTGAGGTCCAGGACGGCCGGGGTGTCCAAGCCCTGGCACGCGCACCTCTTCGAGTGGGCGTCCCGGGTGGGAGGCATCGCCACCGCGGTGGCACTGGCGCTGGGCTGGGTGGACCTCTTCCTCCCGGACGAGGGCAGCCCGGTCCACGTGGCGCTGGTGGCGGCCCCGGGCTCCGTGGCGGTGCTGTGCGCCATCGTGCTGGGACTGGAGATGCTCTGGCAGGCCCCGGACGAGGACGGGTCCGGACGGTAGCGGGCGTACGCCGGGCGGTCACCCGCCGGCGGACTGTTCCCCTGGCTGCGCCGCGCGCCGGGCGACGAACTCCGCCAGGCCGTCCAGGATGCGCTGGAGGCCGAACTCGAAGTGGTCGAAGCCCGAGTCGAACGTGTCCTCGGAGAGCCCGGCCATGAGGGGATAGCGCCCGCTGCTCATCGCCTTCTCCAGGGCGGGCCGCTGGGCCTCCCAGAACTCCGCGTCCGTCAGCCCTGAGTTGTGCTCGGCCTGTTCCTGGTACAGCTGCGTCCGGGCGGCCCCGACCACGTACCCGTCGATCATCACGATCACCGACAGCAGTTCGGGGTCGGACAGGCCCATCGGCTTGATCCGGGAGAACACCCTCTCCATGCCGTCCAGCGCGCTCGGGCCGAGGATCGGGCGGGACTGGTTGACCTCCAGCAGCCAGGGGTGGCGCCGGTAGAGGGCGAGAGTGGCCCGGGCCAGCGCCTCCAGGGCCGGGCGCCAGCCGCCGTCGCCGGGGTCCGCGGGGTTCTCCGACGGGCGCTGCACCCGGTCCAGCATCAGGTCGAGCAGTTCGGCCTTGCCGGGGACGTAGCGGTACAGGGACATCGTGCCGGTGCCCAGCTCCGTGGCGATCCTGCGCATCGACAGCGCGCCGAGGCCGTCCCGGTCGGCGACGTCGACCGCGGCCTCCACGATCCGCTCCAGGGTCAGCCCCGGCTTCGGGCCCCGGCTGGGCCGCGGCGCCGTGCCCCAGAGCAGGTCGAGGGTGCGCGCGATGTCGCCGCTGCCGCTGGTCTCCGTACCGCTTCCACCGCTGCTCATGCGGCCAGTGTAGATCCGCGCCAAAAAACTGGGTACGTCGTACGCGTAATCGGGTACGGTGTACTCGGTTTCTGGAAGGGGGACCCATGAAGGACGACGGGTACGCGGTGCGGGCCGAGGGGCTGGAGAAGCGGTACGGCGAGAAGCGCGCCCTGGACGGCTTCGACCTCACCGTGCGGGCGGGGACGGTGCACGGACTGCTGGGACCGAACGGCGCGGGCAAGACCACCGCCGTGCGGATCCTGTCGACGCTGATCCGGCTCGACGGCGGGCGGGCGGCCGTGGCCGGGCTGGACGTGGAGCGGCAGGCCCGCGAGGTGCGGGCGCGGATCGGGCTCACCGGGCAGTACGCGGCGGTGGACGAGGTGCTCACCGGGAGGCAGAACCTGGAGATGTTCGGCAGGCTGTTCCACCTCGGCGGGCGGCGCGCCAAGGCGCGCGCGGCGGAGCTGCTGGAGCAGTTCGACCTCACCGACGCCGCCGACAAGGGCGTCGGCGACTACAGCGGCGGCATGCGGCGCCGGCTGGACCTGGCGGCGTCGATGATCCTGACGCCGGCCGTGCTGTTCCTGGACGAGCCGACGACGGGGCTCGACCCGCGCAGCCGGGGCGAAGTCTGGGACTCGGTGCGGGCGTTGGTGGCCGGCGGCACGACCGTGCTGCTGACCACCCAGTATCTGGAGGAGGCCGACCGGCTGGCCTCCCGCATCACCGTCATCGACCGGGGCCGGTCCATCGCCGACGACACCCCGGACGGGCTGAAGAACCGCGTCGGCGGCGACCGCGTCGAGGTCGTCGTGGCCGAACGGTCCGACATCCCGCGCGTGGTGAAGGTCGTCGCACGGGTCTCCGACGGCGAACCCGAGTCGGACGACACCGAGTTGCGGGTGCACGCGCCCGTCACCGACCGGGTGACCGCGCTGACGGACGTGGCGCGCACCCTCCAGGACGAGGGCGTACGGGTCGAGGACATCGGGCTGCGCAGGCCCAGCCTCGACGACGTGTTCCTGCGCCTGACCGGACACCGCACGGAGACGACGGAGAAGGAGGCGGCGGCATGAGCGCGCTCGACCTGACCGGACCGGCCGGGCACGGCCGCGTGTACTGGGCGCTCGCGGACTGCTGGAACGTCGTCCGCCGCGGCCTGACCCACTACCAGCGCCAGCCGGTCAACATCGCCTGGCAGCTGGGCTTTCCCATCCTCTCCGTCCTGCTGTACGGCTATGTCTTCGGCAGCGCGATGCGGGTGCCGGGCGGCGGGGACTACAAGGACTTCCTGATGCCGGGCATGTTCGTGATGACCATGGCCTTCGGCTTCATCAACACCGCGACCGTGGTGGTCTACGACTCCACCAAGGGCGTCATCGACCGCTTCCGCTCGATGCCGATGGCGTCGTCGGCGGTGGTCGCCGGGCGCGGGGTGACCGATCTGATCGTCGCCTGCGCGGAGCTGGCGATCCTGATGCTGACGGCCCTGGTGATGGGCTGGCGCCCGGACGGCGGCTGGGGATTCCTCGCCGCGTTCGGACTGCTGCTGTGGCTGCGGTTCGCGCTGATCTGGCTGGGCGTCTGGCTGGGGCTCCTCGTCCCCAACCCGGAGGCGGCGGGCGGCCTCTTCGCGGTGGCCTTCCCCCTGACGATGATCTCCAGCATCTTCGTCGCCCCGCAGCTGATGCCCGACTGGCTCGGCTGGGTGGCCGCCTGGAACCCGATCTCCTCCACGGCCGCGGCGACCCGCGACCTCTTCGGCACCCCGGTCGGCGGCGGCGACTCGTGGGTCGAACAGCACGCGCTGCTGATGGCGGGGGTGTGGCCGGTGATCCTGACGGTGGTCTTCCTGCCGCTGGCGGTACGGAGGTTCCGGCGTCTGAGCAGGTGAGACGTGAAAGGGGCGCCCGGTGGGATCCTTGGGTTCTAGGAGTCGTTGCAACACCCCAGTTGAAGGGGTGCGATGGACTTCGAGATTCGCAGGGACCGGACGAGGCCTCAGGGCAGGAGGAAGCTCACCCGGGAACGGGAGGCATACTCCCGGCTCATGCAGCAGGGCTTGAGCAACAGGGAAGCGTGCCGGATCGTCGGGGTCGACAACCGGACCGGTCAGAAGTGGCGCAACGGGCGTCACGCATACGGAAACCGGAGGGCGCTGCCACCGATCAGCGTGGTGGCAGCGCCCTCCGGGCCGTCCCGCTACCTGCGGGAGGAAGACCGCATTCACATCGCCGACCGGCTGCGGGAGAAGGCGACCATGCGGGCGATCGCCGCGGAGCTGGGCCGCAGCCCGTCCACCATCAGCCGAGAGGTCCGCCGCAACCGCCACCTGGTCAGCGGCACCTACCGGCCGCACGCCGCGCAGGCCCGCGCCGATGCCCGCCGTCCCCGGCCCAGGGCCGGCAAGATCCGCCAGAATCCCGAGCTGCGGGACTTCATCCAGGACCACCTGGGCCTACGGTGGAGCCCGGAACAGATCTGCCAGGCTCTGCGGATCCAGTTCCCCAGCCGGCCGGAGATGCATGTGGTCCACGAAACGGTCTACCAGGCCCTCTACATTCAGGGCCGCGGTGAGCTGCGCCGCGAACTGGCTCGCGCCCTGCGGACCGGACGTGCCCGGCGCAAGCCCCGCCGTCAGGCCCAGCAGCGCCGGCCCAGATTCGCGACCCCCATGGTCATGATCAGCGAACGTCCAGCCGAAGCCGATGACCGCGCGGTTCCCGGCCACTGGGAGGGCGACCTGATCATCGGCAAGGACGGCAAGTCGGCCATCGGCACCCTGGTCGAGCGCGCCACCCGCTACGTCATGCTGCTGCACCTGCCCGAAGACCACCGCGCCGAGACCGTCCGGGCCGCGCTGGTCACCACGGTCCAGACCCTGCCCGACCACCTCCGCCGGTCCCTGACCTGGGACCAAGGATCGGAGATGAGCAGCCATGGAGCGTTCACCGTCGCCACCAACGTCCCGGTCTACTTCTGCGACCCGGCCAGCCCCTGGCAGCGCGGCTCGAACGAGAACACCAACGGCCTGCTCCGCCAGTACTTCCCCAAGGGCACCGATCTCTCGGTCCACACCCGCGAGCACCTCAACGCCGTCGCCGCCGAACTGAACGGCCGCCCACGCAAAACGCTCGGCTGGGAAACCCCAGCCGAGCGCCTGCATAAACTACTCGCGGCCTGACCAGCACGACCACGTGTTGCAACGACTCCTAGAACCCAAGATCCACCGGGCGCCCCTTCCTGCGTGAGCGGGACTACAACTGCTCGATGACGTGGTCGACGCACTTCGTCAGGGCCTCGACGTCCGCCGGGTCGATCGCCGGGAACATCGCGACGCGGAGCTGGTTGCGGCCCAGCTTGCGGTACGGCTCGGTGTCGACGATGCCGTTGGCGCGGAGCACCTTGGCGACGGCCGCCGCGTCCACCTCGTCGGTGAAGTCGATCGTGCCGATGACGGCCGAGCGCTTCGCCGGGTCGGTGACGAACGGGTTGGCGTACTTGATGTCCTCGGCCCAGCCGTACAGCGTGCGCGCGGAGGCCGCGGTGCGGCGGACCGCCCAGTCCAGGCCGCCCTGGCCGTTGATCCACTCCAGCTGCTGGTTCAGCAGGAACAGCGTCGACAGCGCCGGGGTGTTGTACGTCTGGTTCTTGCGGGAGTTGTCGATCGCCGTCGGCAGCGAGAAGAACTCCGGGACGTGCCGGCCGCTCGCGTGGATCCGCTCGGCGCGCTCGATCGCGGCCGGGGAGAACACGCCGATCCACAGGCCGCCGTCGGAGGCGAAGGACTTCTGCGGGGCGAAGTAGTAGACGTCCGTCTCGGCGATGTCGACCGGGAGGCCGCCCGCGCCGGAGGTGGCGTCCACCAGGACCAGCGCGCCCTCGTCGGCGCCGGCGACGCGCTTGATCGGCATGGCGACGCCGGTGGAGGTCTCGTTGTGCGTGAGGGCGTACACGTCCACGCCCGCCCCGGCGACCGCCTCCGGGTGCGTGCCCGGGTCGGCGGAGATGACGTCCGGCTCGGCGAGCCACGGGGCGAGCTTGGCGGCCTTGGCGAACTTGGAGCTGAACTCGCCGAAGCTGAGGTGCTGCGACTTGTTCTCGATCAGACCATGGGTCGCGATGTCCCAGAACGCGGTGGACCCGCCGTTGCCGAGGATCACCTCGTAGCCGTCGGGGAGCTGGAACAGCTCACGGATGCCCTCGCGCACCTGGCCGACCAGGTTCTTCACCGGCGCCTGGCGGTGGGAGGTGCCCAGCAGGGACGTACCGGTCGCGGCCAGCGCGTCCAGCGCTTCCGTCCGCACCTTGGAGGGACCCGCACCGAAACGACCGTCGGCGGGCTTGATGTCAGCAGGAATCCGGATCTCAGCCACGAGCGGAGCCTAGCGGCTGGGGGAAACACGGGCGCAACATCGTCCGTCCGCTGAGACGCGCCGCTGAGACACGTCACCGGTACGGGTGGCGGACGGTCCGGGGGGAGGTCCGTCCGCCACCCGCGTCACTCACCCGCCGAGCGCCACCGGCAGCTCGTACAGGTCGTTCTGGGTCACCACCGGCTTGTTGCGCAGCTCACTCGCCGGGACCGCCAGGTCCAGCTTCGGGAAGCGGGCGTACAGGGCCGGGAGGGCGACGCCCGCCTCCAGGCGGGACAGCGCGGCCCCGGGGCAGACGTGCGGGCCGTGCCCGAAGGAGATGTGCCGGTTCGCGCTCTCCCGGGTGATGTCGAAGTCGCCGGCCGTCGGCCCGTGCGCCTGCTCGTCCCGCCCGATCGCCGCGTACGACACGATCAGCGCGTCCCCGGCGGGCAGCACCTTGTCCCCGACGGGCACGTCCTCGGTGGCGAACCGGATCAGCACGTGCGAGGTCGGCGTGGACCAGCGCAGCGTCTCCTCGACCACCGCCGACCAGTCCGCCTTCCCGGACAGCACCAGCTCGCGCTGGTCCGGGTGGGTGGAGAGGTTGACCACCGCGTTGACGATGAGGGAGATCGTGGTCTCGTGCCCGGCCGCCACCATCAGCTGGAGCGTGGCGACGATCTCCTCGTCGGTGAGCCGGTCGCCGTCCTCCGACGCCTGGATCAGCGCCGACGTCAGGTCGTCGCCCGGGTTCTCCCGCTTGGACGCCACCGTCTCGGCCATGATCCCGGCCAGCTCCGTGAGCGTGGCGAGGACCTCCTCCGGCGGGGTCTGCGTGGAGAAGAACTTCTCGAACAGCTCCTTCAGCCGCGGCAGCCGCTCCTCCGCCAGCCCCATCAGATCGGCGATCACGTACATCGGCAGCGGGTAGGCGAACACCGCCTTCAGGTCGACGCTGTCGCCGGGCTGCGCCGCCACCTGGTCCAGCAGTGATTCCGTCAGCTCCGTGATCCGCTCCCGCATCCGCTCCACCCGTCTGGGGGTGAGCGCCTGGGCGACGAGGGTGCGCAGCCTCCGGTGGTCGCCGCCGTCCACGGTGAGCATGGAGCGCGGCGGGTTCGCCAGCCCGATCAGCGGCCAGTCCGGTGCTATCTCCCCGCGCTGCCAGGCGCCCCAGACGTTGATGTCCTTCACCAGCCGCGGATCGGTGAGCAGCTTCTTCGCCTCGGCGTGGTGGGTCACCGCCCACACGGGCACGTCACCGGGGAGGGTCACGGCGGCCAGCGGCCCGGCGGCCCGCAGCGCGGCGCTCTCGGCGTCCAGGTCGGAGACGAACGGGTCGAGGGGGATGCGGGTCTGTTCCGTGTCGGTCGCGGTGAGGTCCGTACCAGCCGTCATGCGAGCGAGCCTCCAAGGGCGGGGGTGGGTGTGAAGGTGACCGGGAGCTCGGACAGACCGCGCAGCCAGGGCGACGGGCGGCGGGTCAGGGAGGAGGCCGACGCGGCCAGGTCGATGTCCGGCAGCCGGTCCAGGACCACCTCGATGCCGGTCCGGGCGATCACCTCGGCGATCTCCTGTGCCGGGAACGGGCAGCGGTGCTCCCCGTGACCGAAGGAGAAGTGCGCGCTGTTGCCGCCGGTGAGAGAGCCGTCGGTGCGCACCTGCGGGTCGGAGTTGGCGCCCTGGAGGCCCAGCAGCACCATGTCGCCGGCGCGGATGCGGCGGCCGCCGAGCTGCGTGTCGCGCGACGCCCACCGCGCGGCCACGTTCTGCGTCGGGGTGTCCTCCCAGAGCACCTCGTTCATCGCCTCCGCGATGCTGTTGCGGCCGCCGAACAGCGAGGCCGCGAAACGGGAGTCGGTGAGCATCAGGTGCAGCGAGTTGCCGATCCAGTCGGCGGTCGGCTGGTGCCCGGCCGCCATCATCACCATCAGATCCTGGACGATCTCCTCGTCGGTGAAGCCCGAGGTGTCCGCGAGCATCCGGGAGGCCACGTCCTCCGCGGGCTCCTTGCGCCGCTGGGCCACCAGCTCCGTCATCGACGTGAACAGGTGCGTCTGCCCGGCGAGCGCCCGCTCCCGCCCGTCGATCATGTCGTTGAGCGCGGTGACCAGCGCCGGCCCCTTGTCGTCGGGGAACCCGTACAGCCGGGCCAGCACGCGCACCGGCAGCAGCATCGCGAACTCGCCGATGATGTCGGCGGAGCCACGCGGGCAGATGGCGTCGATCAGCTCGTCCGCGAACCGCTCGCTGTGGCCGCGCAGTTCGGTCGGGTCGACCGCCTCCAGCGCGTTCCCCAGCATCGCGGCCCGCTCCCGGTGCCGCTCGCCGACGGTGTAGAGGATGGACGGCTGACGGCGGCCGATCATCGGCAGCAGCGGCCAGTCGTCGGGGATGTCCTCCCACTGGTTCCACAGCTCGGAGTCGCGGCTGAACAGCACCGGGTCGCCGGTGACCTGGTGCAGCTCGCGGTAGCCCAGGACCAGCCAGGCGGGGGCGTCGCCGTCGAGCACGACCGGCACCACACTGCCGTGCTCGCGGCGCAGTTCGCGGTAGACGCGGGCCGGGTCGTCCTGCAGGAGGGGGCCGCTGAAACGGACGGCGTCGGGGACGGAGGCGGGACTCACACCAGCTCCTGACGGGGGGCTCGGGCCGGATCGGCGTACAGGGCCTGGATGTGCTCCACCAGCGTGATCAGCACGATCTTGCTGGACTCACGGGACCGTGCGTCGCAGTTCACCAGCGGCACGTGCGGGTCCAGGTCGAGCGCCTCACGGATCTGCTGCGGGGTGAACGTGGGCCCGCCGAAGTCGTTGCAGGCCACGATGAACGGCGTGCCGTGCCGCTCCAGCCGGTCGATGGCGTACCAGGAGTCGTCGATGCGGCGGGTGTCGACCAGCACGACCGCGCCGAGCGTGCCGGAGAACAGCCGGTCCCACAGGAACCAGAACCGCTCCTGCCCCGGCGCGCCGAACAGGTACAGCACGTTGCGCTCGTCCAGCGTGATGCGGCCGAAGTCGAAGGCGACGGTCGTCGCGGTCTTGCCGTGCACCCCGCTGAGATCGTCGACGCCCTCGCCGGCCTGGGTCATCGTCTCCTCGGTGTTGAGGGGACGGATCTCGCTGACGGAGCGGACCATCGTCGTCTTGCCGGCGCCGAAGCCGCCCACGACCACGATCTTCAGGCCGTTGTCGGCCGACGCGCCCAGCGGGGTGCGCGTCTCGGACGCCACGGGCGTCTCAGAGGTTGCGGAGTCCAACGAGCACCTGCTCCAGGATGTCGGGGTCGGGTACGGCGGCTCTTCGGGGGTGACGGGCACTGACCCGGCCCGCCGCGAGGAGGTCGGACAGCAGGATCCGGGTGATGCTCACCGGCAGCCTCAGCTCGGCCGCGATCTCCACGACCGCCGTGGGCCGTCCGGTGAGGCGCAGGATCGCCGCGTGCTCCGACTGCATGCCGGGCACGGGGTCGCACTCGGCGACGACCAGGGTCACCAGGTCGAAGGGGTTGTCGGGCCCGGACCGGCTGCGCCCCCCGGTGAGGGTGTACAGCCGGTCGGGCGCGTCGTCCCTGCCGGGCCGGCTCATGAGTTGCGCGGCTGCGCGGTCAGGTGCTCGCCGAGTTGCTCCACCAGCTCGCTCATGTTGTGCCCGACGAGCCCGGCGTCCGCGTCCTCGGCGGTGACGACGGCCAGGTGCGCGCCCTCGCCGGCCTCCACGATGAACAGCACACCGCCGTAGAACTCGGTCATCGCGGAGCGCACCCCGCCGGTGCCGTCGCCGAACTCGACGGACGCGCCGTGCGACAGCGACTGGATGCCGGCCGCGATGGCGGCGAGCTGGTCTGCCTGGTCGTTGGAGAGCTCGGTCGTGCGACACAGTTTCAGGCCGTCGCGGGACAGCACGAGCGCATGCCGCGCGCCCGGCGTGCGCTCCAACAGGCCCTCGATGAGCCAGGTGAGCTTCTCGTCCGCTGTGGTCGTGCCGGTCATGAGGTGGTGTCGCCTTCCGAAGTCACGGGGGTGGGTCGAGCTGCGGTCTCGGGGTCGGGGGTGGTGTCGCGGACCGGGGTGACGCCCGCGTCCGGGTCGGCCGTGTCGTCCGGGGTGGGGGTCCGCACGGCCTGGCGGAAACTGCTGAAGCGGGCGGTGCGGGCGCGGGTCTCCTCGGCCGTGGGCGCGGGCCGGGACTCCGCGGCACGGCCGGCTCCGCCCGCCCGGCGCTCCGCCTCGGCGAGGGTGCGGCCGCGGCGCCTGCGGGGCAGCACCAGGGGCGGGGCGCCGTCGTCCCCGGACGCGTGGGCCGGCACCGGGTCGGCGTCCACGTCACCGCCGGAACGGGCGGCGGCGTAGGAGGGCGCGGGGAGGACGGCGGCGCGGGCGGGGGCGGCCGGGCGCTCCGTCTCCGGCGAGGCGGAGGAGACGGCGGTGTCTTCGGTGGCGCCGTGACGGGGCTCGGGCTCGGTGTCCTTGCGGGTCACGGAGCGGCGCTGCGGGAGGACCAGGGGCGCGTCCTCGGCGGCCGGCGCCTTGTCCTCGGCGGCGGACGGGTGGTCGTCCTTCGTGCCGGACGGCTTCCGGTCCTGCGCGGCGGACGACTGGCCGTCCCCCGTGCCGGACGGCTCCGCGCCGCGCGTGGCGGAGGGGTCTTCCGGGGCGGAGAGATCCGCGCCCGGCGCGTCGGACGGCTCCGCGCTGTTCGTGCCGGACGGCAACGCGGCCTTCGCGGCGGACGACACCACTGCGCTCGCGGCGGACGCTTCCTGCTCCTTCTCGTCCGCCGCCTTCACCGTCGCTGTCAGGGTGCGGGCGGGCGTCCCGTTCGTCGCCGGGGCCGTGACCGGCCGCAGGGGCGTCGCGTCCCCCGGTACGAGGATCTCCTGCGGCAGCAGCACCAGCACGCCCGTGCCGCCGCGCGCGCTGGGCCGGTACGACACCCGCAGCCCGTACCGCCGGGCCAGCCGGCCGACGACCGCGAGACCCAGCCGGGTGCCGGTGAGACCTCCCAGCTCGGTGGACTCGCCGGAGACGGCCCGCTCGGCGCGCCGCAGCTGCGCCTCGCCCATCACCAGACCGCTGTCCTCGACGGACACGATGACACCGGCCGGGACCTCCTCCACGTAGACGTGGACCTCGGCGGTCGGGGGCGAGAAGTTGGAGGCGTTGTCGAGGAGTTCGGCGAGCGCGTGCATCACGCCCTCGGCGGCGTGCCCGGCGACGGAGGTGTCGCTGGCGGAGTGGACGCGGACCCGCTGGTATCCGGCGATGCGGCCCATCGCGCCGCGCAGGATCGACTCCATCGGGATGGGGCGGGCCCAGCGGCGGCCGGAGCGGGCGCCGGTGAGGACGGCGACGGAGTCGGCGAGGCGACCCGCCTGGGCGGTGCGGTGGTCGAGGTGGAGCAGGTCGGCGAGGACCTCCTCGTCGTGGTGCTTCTCCTCCATCGCGCGCAGGTCGGCGAGCATGCCGGTGGCCAGCGCCTGCATCCGTCCGGCCGCGTTGGCGGTGGCGGCCAGGGCGGCCGCGCGACCCCCCTCGGCCTCCCGCAGCCGGGTGGCGAGCCGCGCGTTCTCCCCGGCCAGTCGGATCCGCTCGCGCGTCAGGCGGTCGAGTTCCTCCTCCAGCCGCTCCCGCTCCTCGGTGTGCTCCCCGGTCAGCTTGGCGAGTTCGTCCGTGTGCTGGGCGGTGAGCCGGTCCAGTTCGGCGGTGTGCCGTTCGGCGGACCGGGCCAGCTCCGCCGTGTGCGCGTCGTCGACCCGGGTGCGCTCCTCGGCCCGTTCGTTCGCCAGCCGGTCCAGCTCGGCCGCGTGCTGCTCGGTGATCCGGTCGCGCTCCTCGGCCAGCGCCTCGGCGAGACGGGCCCGCTCCCGGTCCAGCTCGTCGGACAACCGGGCGCGTTCATGCGTGAGTTCGCCGGTGAGCAGTTCGTGCCGGCGACGGGCGTCCTCGGTCAGCCGGGACCGCTCCTGGAGCAGCCGTCCGACGTCCTGGGTGACGGCCTCCAGCCGCTCCCGGGCGGCGCGCGCCGTCAGACGGGCGTACGCGGCGGCCGTGACGGCGGCGCACAGCAGCACGGACGCGACCACGCCGGTCACCAGGACCGCGTTGGCCGCGGCGTCCGGGACCAGGACGAAGGAGGCCACGACGGCGACCGCGCAGAACGCGGCGGTGAGCACGGGGGCGGGCAGCAGTCTGCGGGGGGCGGGGCGGTCGCCGGGGAGCAGGGGGGAGGTCATCAATCAGGTCCTCGGTCAGGTCCTCGGTCGGGTCCGCGGGCGTGCGCCGTCGTGGCTGCGCGGCCCTCGGGCGGTTCGTGGGTCGCCGGACCTGATGCAGGGGTCGCTTTGCGAACGAGGTCCGACAACTGCGCGCAACTCGCGGTCACTATATGGGAGTTCGTGATCGGGTTGGGAAGATTCTGCTTCCGTTCTTGGTTAAACAGTCGGTACGGCGCCTCCCCGGACCGTTCCGCGGCGGGTGTGCCGCCGCCCCCGCCGCGCCCCCGCGGAGGCATCCTGAGGGCATGACGGATCAGCGGGAACTGGCGGCGGCGCTGCGCGGGGCGGTACGCGGCGAGGTGGACCTCGGAGTCACCGCGCGGGCGCTGACCACGATGGATGCCTCCAACTACCGCCGGATTCCGCTCGGCGTGGTCGCGCCCCGGGACGCCGACGACGTCGCGGCGGCGCTCGCGGTGTGCCGGGAGCACGGGGTGCCCGTCGTGCCGCGCGGCGGCGGCACGTCGATCGCGGGACAGGCGACCGGCACGGGCATCGTGCTCGACTTCACACGCCACATGAACCGTCTGCTGTCCCTCGACCCGGAGGCGGGCACCGCCGTCGTGCAGCCGGGCCTGGTCCTCGACCGGCTCCAGGAGGCCGCCGCCCCGCACGGTCTCCGCTTCGGCCCCGACCCGTCCACCCACGGCCGCTGCACCCTCGGCGGCATGATCGGCAACAACTCCTGCGGCTCCCACTCGGTCGCCTGGGGCACGACCGCCGACAACGTGCGCACCCTGTCGGTGATCACCGCGCGAGGCGAGCGGCTGCGCCCCGGACCCGGCTGGGCGGGCGCCCCGGAAGGTCTGCGCGCGCTGGTGGAGGGGGAGTTGGCGCGTCTGCGCACGGGCTTCCCCGACCTGCCGCGCCGTATCTCCGGGTACGCGGTGGACGCCCTGCTCCCCGAGAACCGCGCCGACGTCGCCCGCTCCCTCTGCGGCTCGGAAGGCACCCTCGCCGTGCTCACCGAGGCGGAGCTGACCCTCGTACGGGCGCCCCGTGCGCGGGCGCTCGCCGTGCTGGCGTACGCCGACGAGAGCGGGGCCGCGCAGGCGGCGGCGGGGCTGCTGCCGTACCGGCCGCTGACGGTGGAGGGCATGGCGGCCGACCTGGTGCCGTCCGCCGCCGACCTGCCCCGCGGAGGGGCGTGGCTGTTCGTCGAGGCCGGTGGCGACACCGAGGCGGAGGCCCGCGCGGCCGCCGAGGCGATCGTGCGGGCGGCGGACGTCGTGAACGCGCTGGTGGTCACCGACCCGGCCCGGATGCGCACGCTGTGGCGCATCCGGGAGGACGCGAGCGGGACGGCGACCCGGATGCCGGACGGGAGCGAGGCGTGGCCCGGCTGGGAGGACTGCGCGGTGCCGCCCGCCCGGCTCGGCGACTATCTGCGGGACTTCCGGGCGCTGCTCGCCGAGCACGGCCTGCGCGGCACCCCGTACGGGCACTTCGGGGACGGCTGCATCCACGTCCGTATCGACTTCGACCTGCTGACCGGGCCGGGCGTGGCCCGCTTCCGGCGCTTCTCGGAGGAGCTGGCGGACCTCGTCGTCGCCCACGGCGGCTCCCTCTCCGGCGAGCACGGCGACGGGCAGGCACGCGCGGAACTGCTCCCGCGCATGTACGGCGCGGAGACGGTCGCCCTCTTCGAGCGGGTGAAGGGCGTGTGGGACCCGGACGGCCTACTCAACCCCGGCATGCTGGTCCGCCCCGCACCGCTCGACGCGGACCTCCGCTTCACCGCCCTGCCCCGTGAACCGGTCGACGTCGCCTTCGGCTACCCCGCCGACGCCGGCGACTTCCCGGCCGCCGTGCGGCGCTGCGTGGGCGTCGCCAAGTGCCGTACGACGTCCGTGTCGGGGTCCGCCGTGATGTGCCCGTCGTTCCGGGTGACGGGGGAGGAGGAGCACTCCACGCGGGGGCGCGCCCGGCTGCTGCACGAGATGCTCGCGGGCGAGGTGGTGACGGACGGCTGGCGCTCCCCGGAGGTGCGGGACGCGCTCGATCTGTGCCTGTCCTGCAAGGGGTGCAGGTCCGACTGCCCGGTGGGCGTCGACATGGCCACGTACAAGGCGGAGTTCCTGCACCACCACTACGCGGGCCGCCGCCGTCCCGCCGCGCACTACGCGATGGGACGGCTGCCGGTGTGGCTGTCCTGGGCGGCCCGGACCCGGACGGCGGGCGTGGCGAACGCGCTCGCGTCGGTGGGACCGCTCGCGCGGCCGGCGAAACGGGTGGGCGGGATCGCGGAAGAGCGGGAGATCCCGCGGGTGGCGCGGGAGCCGTTCACCCGCTGGTGGCGGAGGAGGCGCTCGTCCGCCGCGAGCGAGGGTCCGCTGGTGGTGCTGTGGCCGGACACCTTCACCGAGCATCTCTCGCCGTCGGTCGGCCGGGCGGCCGTACGGGTGCTGGAGGCGGCGGGGCTGCGGGTGGCGCTGCCGCCGACGCTGCGGCCGGCCTCCGGCGGACGTGTGGGCGACGCCCGGTCACGTGCGGCGCTGTCCCTGCTGACCGCGCGCCGGGGCAGGGTCTGCTGCGGCCTGACGTACATCTCCACGGGCCAGCTGGACCGCGCCCGTACGGTGCTGAGCCGCACCCTGGACCTGCTGGAACCGGTCCTCGCGACGGACGCGCCGCTGGTGGTCCTCGAACCGAGCTGCGCGGCGGCACTGCGCACGGACGCGCCGGAGCTTCTGCACGACGACCCGCGTGCGGCGCGGCTCGCGTCCCGCGTCCTGACGTTCGCGGAGGCGCTGGAGCGGTACGCCCCCGGCTGGACCCCGCCCGCCGTGAACCGCCCGGTCACCGGCCAGACCCACTGCCACCAGCACGCGGTCCTGGGCGACGAACCCGACCGCAGACTGCGGGAGGCGGCCGGACTCACGGGCGAACTGGCAGGCGGGTGCTGCGGCCTGGCAGGCAACTTCGGCTTCGAGAAGGGCCACTACGACGTCTCGCGCGCCTGCGCGGAGGAGCAGCTGCTCCCCTCCGTACGGGAGGCGCCGGAGGACGCGGTGGTCCAGGCGGACGGCTTCTCCTGCCGGACGCAGCTCGAGCAGCTGGGAGGAGTGCGGGGCCGCCATCTCGCGGAGATCCTGGCGGAGGCGCTGGACGCGTGAGGGGATGCCTCAGTCGAGGCAGAACTCGTTCCCCTCGATGTCCTGCATGACGATGCACGAGTCGGTGCCGTCGTAGAGCAGCCGCTGCCGGGTGGCGCCGAGGGGGATCAGCCGGGCGCACTCGGCCTCCAGTGCGGCCAGCCGCTCCTCACCGGTCAGCCCGGTGCCGACGCGGACGTCGAGATGGACGCGGTTCTTGACGGTCTTGCCCTCGGGCACCCGCTGGAAGAAGAGCCGCGGGCCGGCGCCGGTCGGGTCGGCGCACGCGCACCACGCCCCGTCCCCCTCGGGAAACTGGACCCGGTTGAAGTCGTCCCACGACGCGAACCCCTTGGGCGCCGTGACGGCGTACCCCAGCACCTCGCACCAGAACCGCGCCAGCCGCTCGGGCTCCGCACAGTCGAAGGTGACTTGCACCTGCCTGATCTCTGCCACGGGGCACCCTAACAAGCGGTCGGCCGGCCGCCACCGCATTTCTGCGAGCCGCGCCCGAAGCCCCGGGACCGCCTCTGTCAAGTCGATGTGCGGGGCAGCTGGTGCTGGCTAAAGTCGTGCGTCACACCTGGTTGTGGGGACAGCCGGAGTGCATTGGGGGGGGGAGGGCCCGCAGCTCATGAGTCGTCGTTCCACCGGTTTTGTCGGCGTCTGGGCCGAGATGCAGCGGCAGCAGCAGCGTCAGCAGGAGGCCGACGCCAGGCGGCTCCGGCAGGAGGGACAGCGGGCGCGGGCCCATCAGCGGCGCGTCGAGCGGGACCACCGCGAGTACCGGAAGGCGGAGGCCCTCCGGCGTACGGAGCAACTGGACGCGCAGGTCGCGTCGTTGCGGGAGCTGCTCGCGGCGGGGTGCCGGGCGACGCCGTTCCGGGCCGCGGCGCTGATGCGGGCGGAGACCGTGCAGCCGTTCGCGCCCGGCCCGCTCGCCCAGCCGGTACCCATGCCGGACGCCCGCGCCTACCAGCCGCAGGGCGGGGGCTGGACCGCGAACCGCAGGGCCCAGGCGCAGGCGGAGGCGCGGGCGCGGTTCGAGCGGGACCGGCACGCGGCGCAGGCCGCCGAGGCGCAGCGGCAGCAGCAGCTCGCCGCCTACCAGCGGCAGTACCAGGAGTGGGCCGACGCCCAGCTGGCCGAGGTGCGCCGCCACAACGCAGGCGTCACCGCGACCGTCGAGGGCGTGCGCCGTCGCGAGCCCGACGCGGTGATCGAGTACTTCTCCGCCGCCCTCTACTCCTCGACGGCCTGGCCGGAGGGCTTCCCGCGCCAGGTGGCCGCGGCCTACGACCCGGCGGCGGGACAGCTCGTCCTGGACTGGGAGCTGCCCGCGTACGAGGTGGTGCCGGAGACCAAGTCGGTCCGGTACATGGCGAGCGTCGACCAGGACAAGGAGACGCCCCGCCCCGTGGGCCAGCGGCGTGCGCTGTACAAGGAAATCCTGGCCCAGTGCATGCTGCTCGTGCTGCACGAGCTGTTCGCCGCGGACGAGCAGGGCGCGCTGGAGTCGGTGGCGCTGAACGGCTTCGTCGACGGCCACGACCCGACGACAGGCCGCCCCGGGCGGATCCACCTCGCTACCGTCATGGCCGAGCGCGCCGCGTTCCAGGAGCTGCACCTGGCGCAGGTGGACCCGGAGAGCTGCTTCTCCGACGCGCTGCGCGGGCAGATCTCGGCCCGCCCCGACCAACTCGCGGCGGTACGGCCGGGAAGGCGGCCGCAGGACGTCGGCAGCCGGGTCGTCGCCCACGGCGGCGACGAGGACCCCGATCTCTTCGCGATGGACCCGGTGGCCTTCGAGAACCTGGTCGCCGACCTCTTCCGCGCCATGGGCATGCAGGCGGTGACCACCCAGCGCTCCAACGACGGCGGCGTGGACGTCGACGCGCTGGACCCGACGCCGATCCGGGGCGGCAAGATCGTCGTCCAGGTGAAGCGCTACCGGAACACGGTCCCGCCCACCGCCGTACGCGATCTCTACGGCACCGTGCAGGACGCCGGCGCCAACAAGGGCGTCCTCGTCACGACGTCCGGCTTCGGCCCCGGCTCGCACACCTTCTCCAACGGCAAACCCCTGGAGCTCATCGCGGGCCCCGAACTGGTCGACCTCCTCCACCGGCACGGACTGCGGGGGCGGCTGGGCGACGGGACGACGAGGGACACGGCCCCTCCGGCGGACCCGGACGAGGACCGGCTGCCCGACGACTACAACGTCCTCGGCATGACCTGGACCGGCGGTGTCGCCCTGGACGTGTGCGCGCTGGTGTGCCGCGGCAGCCGTGTGCTCAGCGACGACCACTTCGTCTTCTTCAACAACCCCGGTACCCCGGACGGCGCCGTCCGCGCCCTGGACGCCACCGCCCCCGACAAGGCCGCGATCCGCGTCACCTTCGACGGCCTGCCCGACGAGGCCGACCGCTTCGTGCTCGTCGCCGCCGTCGACCCGGAGATCAACCCGGACGCGGACCTCGCGGGCTTCACGGACGCCCGCATCCGCCTCCTCGACCCGAGCCTGACCGAGCTTGGACAGCTCGAGGTGTCCGACGGCCGGGCGGGAGAGACGGCCCTGGTCCTCGGCTCCTTCCGCCGCCGCTCGAACGGGGACTGGGACTTCGTCCTGGGCGGGAAGGGGTACCGGGGCGGGCTGGAGGAGCTGGTGCAGGACTTCGGGATCGAGGTGCGGTAGCCCTGCGCGGGGGCGCTCACGCCCCTCAGGGCGTCGTCTCGCCCCGGACCAGGGGGTGGCACACCGGCTGGACGCCCTCGGGCAGGGCGTCCGGTTCGCACCAGCGGGCCTCCAGGATCTCGAACGGGTCCAGGCGCAGTTCCCCGCCGAGGAGGCGGGCCTCGAAGGCCACCTCCATGCGGGTGCGCAGGCCGCTGTTCAGCATGACCAGGCGGCCGACCTCCACGTCGAGGCCCGTCTCCTCCTTGACCTCGCGCACCACGGTCGCCCGGAAGTCCTCACCCTTGCGCGCGAAGCCGCTCGGCAGGCCCCACTGGCGGCCGGGCGGCCACATCCGGTGATTCAGCAGCAGCACCCGTCCCTCGTCGTCGCGCACCACTCCGGTCACGCCGACCACGAACTTGGCGTGCAGCAGCCACACGATGCGGCTCTGCAGCGGGCGCAGGAGTCGCCAGACACGGACCAGGAGTCGTCGCACGGAACCTCAGCCGAAAAGGGGGAGCGGACGGGGTGTCACCAGGGGGAACCGTACCGGGTAGGACGTCCGCACCGTGGACGGAGTTGACCCGGACGGGACACGGGTCGCATCGTCAGGCATATAAACGCTTCACGGTGCTGACGTAGTCCAATATGCTGGACCCGCGAGTACATCGAGGTGCACACTCGACGCAGTCGCGCGTCACCCCGCACCGCTCGCGTCTCCTACGTCCCTGGAAGGCACCGTGACCACCCCCAGCGCCGCCACCTCGTCCACCGCTTCCGGGCAGGCCCCCGGCCCCGCCCCCGCGCAGGCCGGCGCCCCGGGCGGCCGCCGCGGCTCCCTCGGGCCGGTCGGACTGGTGCTGGCCGGCGGCATCTCCGTCCAGTTCGGCGGGGCGCTCGCGGTCACACTGATGCCGCGCGCCGGCGCGCTCGGGGTGGTGACCCTGCGGCTGCTGGTCGCGGCGGTGGTGCTGATGGTGCTGTGCCGGCCGCGGCTGCGTGGTCACTCGCGCACCGACTGGGGCACGGTGATCGTCTTCGGTATCGCCATGGCCGCGATGAACGGCCTCTTCTACCAGTCCGTCGCCCGCATCCCGCTCGGCCCCGCGGTCACCCTGGAGGTGCTGGGCCCGCTCACCCTCTCCGTGCTGGCCTCCCGACGCGCGGTCAACCTCGTGTGGGCCGCGCTGGCCCTCGCCGGTGTGTTCCTCCTCGGCGGCGGAGGCTTCAGCGGCCTCGACCCACTGGGCGTCGCGTTCGCCCTGGCCGCAGGCGCCATGTGGGCGGCGTACATCGTCTTCAGCGCGCGGACCGGACGCCGCTTCCCGCAGGCGGACGGGCTCGCGCTCGCCATGGCGGTGGCGGCGGTGCTGTTCCTGCCGCTGGGCGTGCTGGAGTCCGGCACGAAGCTGCTGGACCCGACGACGTTCGCGCTGGGCGCGGCGGTCGCGGTGCTGTCGTCCGTCCTGCCCTACACCCTCGAACTCCTCGCGCTGCGACGCCTGCCCGCGTCGACGTTCGCGATCCTGATGAGCCTGGAGCCGGCCCTCGCGGCCACCGCCGGCTTCCTCATCCTCGACCAGGCCCTCGCCGCGACGGAGGCCGCCGCCATCGCGCTGGTCATCGCGGCGAGCATGGGCGCGGTGCGGACGCAGGTGGGCCGGGGGAGGGTGAAGGGGGCCGGGGGTGGCTCCTGACGACCGCCGGGCACGTCGAGACGCGGCGGTCCGGGTGTCACCTGCCCGACGGTGAGGAGTTCCGGGCGCGGCGTGATCATGTGGACGAAGAAGCCGCCGGCGACGAAGGTGTCCTGCCGAGGACTTCCTCGCCGAGGTGGAGAAGACGGCCGGTGAACCGGTGCGGGCGGCTGAGGTACTGCACCTGGCGGACACCGGCATGGCGCTGTCCCCTTCGTGGCTCCGGGAGGGGTCCGGTCACGTGAGAGGGCCGGCTGTTCGGAGAGACGAGCGTGACTCCGGTCCCACCCTCTTCCCTGACCGCTCGCGCCGGTCGTGGGCCGCCGTCGCCGAGACGTCAAGGGGGCGATCGGCTCGTGAGGCGGGTGCGGCGTCGCCCGCCGCCCGGCCGGGTAGGGTACGGGCACGCACAGGGGGGAGCGGCATGCTGGCGGGGGCGTTGGGCGATCTCATGCTGGGGCTCATCGCCAGTTGTCTGAGCGGCCTGGCGGTGTGGCTGTGGCAGCGCGGCAAGCACAATCGTGACCTGCGACTACGGATGCGCGTGGTCGGGGCCCGGCCCGGCGACACGTGTCTGATCGTCATGAACAACAAGTACGGCGCCCCGGGCACCACGCATCACCACGACGTCCAGGCGATGATCGAGGCGGCCGTCGTCAGTCACAGCCTGCAGTGCGAGGTCGAGGTCGTCCGCGGCGACGACTTCCGGGGGAGCAACGGGGACAAGCCCGAGTTCTGCATCGGGGGGCCGCTCGGATCGAACGTCCGGAGCGCGGGCCACGTCGCCCACAGCCTGCCCGGCGTCACGTTCCATCCCTATACCCACCCGGAGCACCCGCTGGCGTTCGAGGCGGGCGGGACGATCCACCGGTGGGACAGCGGGAACGAGGGGTACGTGCTTCTCGCCAAGTTCACCGCTCCCGGCGGTGAGCGGCCCGTGATCCTGGTCTGCGGGCAGTCGGCCCTCACCAACCACGCCGCCCTCTACTTCCTCCGCCGTTCCTGCCGCCGGATAGCGGACACGGTCGCCTCGACCGACCGCTTCTGCCTGCTGCTGAAGGTGCCTTCGATCCGCACCTACGGCCATCAGGGTGTCGTCCTGGAACGCGACCTCACGGACGTCGCCTTCACACGCGGGGCGTGAGCCCGGAGGCTGCTGCCATTCCTTGCGCAGCTCGCGGGCACACACGGCGCGGCCGGGCGGGGCGGTCAAGGCCGTGCGGTCGGAACCGGCCGACAACCCCACCTTCCGGCGGCGCTTGGCCCAGGAGATCAGGGTGGCCCGGACCCTGAAGGGCGCGTACACCGCCGAACTGATCGACGCGGACCCGGAAGCCGAACCGCCCTGGCCGGCCACGCCGTACGCGCCGGGCTCCTCCCTGACGAAGGCCGCGTCCCCGGTGCGGGGCGCGGCCTTCGCCGTCGGTCGTGCACCGGACGACATCAATCATGCAAGCATGCTTGCTTGTTTTCGTGGCCGCTGCCATGCTCCTCAGCACGCCGCACACCGCCGTGTCCGTGTCCCGAGGGGAGCGACCTCGTGTCCGATCCGACGCCTGTGATCGACGATCTGCGTGAGGAGAGTGAGGAGCTCGACCGGTTGGTGGCCGGGCTGGAGCCGGAGCGGTGGGCGTTGCCCACGCCTGCCGCCGGATGGACCGTCGCCCACCAGATCGGGCACCTCGCCTGGACCGACCACTGCGCCCTGACCGCCGTCACCGACGCCGACGGCTTCCGCGCGATCGTCGAACAGGCCCTCGCCGCCCCGCACACCTACGTCGACGACGGCGCCGAGGAGTACGCCCGCGCCGAGCCCGCCGCGCTGCTGGCCCGCTGGCGGGAGGGGCGCGCGGCGCTGGAGAAGGCGCTGCGGGAGGCGCCGGACGGGGCGCGGTTCCCGTGGTTCGGGCCGCCGATGTCGGCCGCCTCCGTGGCCACCGCGCGTCTGATGGAGACCTGGGCGCACGCCCAGGACGTCACCGACACGCTGGGCGTGACCCGCCCGCCCACCGGCCGCCTCCGCCACATCGCCTGGCTCGGCGTCCGCACCCGCGACTTCGCCTACGGCGTGCACGGCCTCACCCCGCCCGCCGGCCCCTTCCGCGTCGAGCTGACCGCGCCGGACGGCGGTGACGTGTGGGCGTACGGGCCCGAGGACGCCTCGCAGCGCGTCACCGGCCCCGCGCTCGACTTCTGTCTCCTGGTCACCCGGCGCGCCCACCGAGCCGACCTGGACCTCACCGCCGAAGGCCCCGACGCCGGCCGCTGGCTGGACATCGCGCAGGCCTTCGCCGGGCCGCCCGGCGGCGGGCGGGAACCGAAGGGGGACGGCACCCCGTGACGACGGAGCCCTTGCGCATCGGCAACTTCTCCGGCTTCTACGGCGACCGCTTCGACGCGCTGCGCGAGATGCTGACCGGCGGCGACCTCGACGTCCTCACCGGCGACTACCTCGCCGAACTGACCATGCTCATCCTGGCCCGCGACCGGCTGAAGGACCCCTCCGCCGGGTACGCCCGCACCTTCCTGCGCCAGCTCGAGGACACCCTGGGCCTCGCCCACGAGAAGGGCGTCCGCGTCGTCACCAACGCGGGCGGGCTCAACCCGGCCGGACTGGCTGACGCGGTAAGGGAGTTGGCGGTCCGCCTCGGCATCCCCCTCCGCGTCGCGCACGTCGAGGGCGACGACCTCACCGCCCGCCACCCCGGCAGCCTCGCCGCGCACGCGTACCTCGGCGGCTTCGGCATCGCGGAGTGCCTGCGGGCCGGCGCCGACGTGGTCGTCACCGGGCGGGTCACCGACGCCGCCCTCGTCACCGGGCCCGCCGCCGCGCACTTCGGCTGGGAGCCGACGGACCACGACCGGCTGGCCGGGGCGGTCGTCGCCGGGCACGTCCTGGAGTGCGGGGCGCAGGCGACCGGCGGCAACTACGCCTTCTTCGCCGAGCACGACCCCCGTGACCTGCGGCGGCCCGGCTTCCCCCTCGCGGAGATCCACCCCGACGGCTCCTGCGTGGTCACCAAGCACCCCGGCACCGGCGGCTTCGTCGACGTGGGCACGGTCACCGCGCAACTGCTCTACGAGACGGGCGGCGCCCGCTACGCCGGGCCGGACGTCACCGCGCGGCTGGACACCGTCACGCTCACCCAGGACGGGCCCGACCGGGTGCGGATCGAGGGGGTGCTCGGGGAGGCCCCGCCGCCCACGCTGAAGGTGGGGCGCAACCGGCTCGGCGGGTTCCGCAACGAGGTCGTCTTCGTGCTCACCGGACTCGACATCGAGGCCAAGGCCGCGCTGGTCCGAGAGCAGATGGGCGACGCCCTCGCCACGTCCCCGCCCGCCGAGGTGCGGTGGGACCTCGCCCGTACCGACAGGCCCGACGCCGACACCGAGGAGACCGCCAGCGCGCTGCTGCGTCTCGTCGTACGGGACCCGGACCAGCAGAAGGTCGGGCGGGTGCTCAGCGGGGCCGCGATCGAACTGGCGCTGGGCGGCTACCCCGGCTTTCATGTGGTGGCCCCACCGGGGAAGGGCTCGCCCTATGGGGTCTTCGAGGATGTGTACGTGCCCCATGGGGACGTCGACCATGTGGCCGCCCTCCATGACGGGCGTCGGATCACCGTGGACCCGCCCCAGGACACCGCCGTCCTCGACGCCGTACCGTCACCCGCCCTCCCCGAACCGCTGCCGCCGGGGCCGACCACGCGCGCGCCTCTCGGCCGGGTCGCCGGCGCGCGCAGCGGCGACAAGGGCGGGAACGCCAACGTCGGCGTGTGGGCGCGGACGGACGACGCCTGGCGGTGGCTCGCGCACGAGCTGACCGTCGAGCGGTTCCGGGAGCTGGTCCCCGAGGCCCCCGAGCTGCCCGTCACCCGGCACGCGCTGCCAAACCTGCGCGCCCTGAACTTCGTCGTCGAGGGCATCCTCGGCGAGGGCGTCGCCGCGCAGGCCCGTTTCGATCCGCAGGCCAAGGCGCTGGGGGAGTGGCTGCGCTCCCGGCACGCCGACATCCCGGAGGTGCTCCTGTGACGGTCCTCGCGTCCGCCCTGAACCCGTCCGACCCGGACCACCGGGAGAACCGGGAGGCGATGCTCGCCAGGCTGGCCGAACTCGACGCCGAGCACGCGAAGGCTCTCGCGGGCGGCGGCGAGAAGTACGTCGAGCGGCACCGGAAGCGCGGCAAGCTGCTCGCCCGCGAACGTGTCGAGCTGCTGCTCGACCCGGACACCCCGTTCCTGGAACTGTCCCCGCTGGCCGGCTGGGGCAGCGACTGGACCGTCGGCGCGTCCATGGTCACCGGCATCGGGGTCGTCGAGGGCGTGGAGTGCGTGATCACCGCCAACGACCCGACCGTGCGCGGCGGCGCCAGCAACCCCTGGTCGCTGAAGAAGGCCCTGCGCGCCAACGACATCGCGCTCGCCAACCGGCTGCCGCTGATCAGCCTGGTCGAGTCCGGCGGCGCCGACCTTCCGTCGCAGAAGGAGATCTTCATCCCGGGCGGCGCGATCTTCCGCGACCTCACCCGGCTCTCGGCGGCCGGCATCCCCACGATCGCCGTCGTCTTCGGCAACTCCACGGCGGGCGGCGCGTACGTGCCCGGCATGTCCGACCACACGATCATGGTCAAGGAACGGGCCAAGGTGTTCCTCGGCGGCCCGCCGCTGGTGAAGATGGCGACCGGCGAGGAGAGCGACGACGAGTCCCTGGGCGGTGCGGAGATGCACGCCCGCGTCTCCGGCCTCGCCGACCACTTCGCCGTGGACGAGCCGGACGCGCTGCGCCAGGCCCGCCGGGTCGTCGCCCGCCTCAACCACCGCAAGGCGTACCCCGATCCGGGTCCCGCCGAGCCGCCCAAGTACGACCCGGAGGAACTGCTGGGCATCGTGCCCGGCGACCTGAAGATCCCCTTCGACCCACGCGAGGTGATCGCGAGGATCGTCGACGCCTCCGACTTCGACGAGTTCAAGCCGTTGTACGGCGCCAGCCTCGTCACCGGCTGGGCGTCCCTGCACGGCCACCCGGTCGGCATCCTCGCCAACGCGCAGGGCGTCCTCTTCAGCGAGGAGTCGCAGAAGGCCGCGCAGTTCATCCAGCTGGCCAACCAGCGTGACATTCCACTGCTGTTCCTGCACAACACCACCGGCTACATGGTCGGCAAGGAGTACGAGCAGGGCGGCATCGTCAAGCACGGCGCCATGATGATCAACGCGGTCTCCAACTCCCGCGTCCCGCACCTGTCCGTCCTCATGGGCGCCTCCTACGGCGCCGGCCACTACGGCATGTGCGGACGGGCGTACGACCCCCGCTTCCTGTTCGCCTGGCCCAGCGCCAAGTCCGCCGTCATGGGCCCGCAGCAGCTCGCCGGCGTCCTGTCCATCGTCGCCCGCCAGTCGGCGGCGGCGAAGGGCCGGCCGTACGACGACGAGGCGGACGCGGCGCTGCGGGCCATGGTGGAGCAGCAGATCGAGTCCGAGTCCCTGCCGATGTTCCTGTCCGGGCGGCTGTACGACGACGGCGTCATCGACCCGCGCGACACCCGCACCGTCCTCGGCCTGTGCCTGTCCGCCGTGCACACCGCGCCCTACGAGGGCGCGCGCGGCGGCTTCGGCGTCTTCCGGATGTGAGGCAACCCTTGATTACTTCCGTCCTTGTCGCGAACCGCGGCGAGATCGCCTGCCGCATCGCCCGCACCTGCCGCGACCTCGGTATCGCGACCGTCGCCGTGCACTCCGACGCCGACGCGCACGCCCTCCACACACGCGTCGCCGACACCGCCGTAAGGCTCCCCGGATCGGCGCCCGCCGACACGTATCTGCGCGGCGACCTGATCGTGAAGGCAGCCCTCGCGGCCGGCGCGGACGCCGTGCACCCCGGCTACGGATTCCTCTCCGAGAACGCCGGCTTCGCGCGCGCCGTCCGGGACGCCGGCCTGGTGTGGATCGGGCCGCCGCCGGAGGCGATCGAGGCGATGGCGTCCAAGACGCGCGCCAAGCAGCTCATGGGCGTCGAGCCGCTCACCGACGTCACCGAGGCCGACCTGCCGGTGCTGGTGAAGGCCGCGGCGGGCGGCGGCGGACGCGGCATGCGCGTGGTGCGCGACCTCGCCGACCTGGACGCCGAACTCGCCGCCGCCCGCGCGGAGGCGGCGAGCGCCTTCGGCGACGGGGAGGTGTTCGTCGAGCCGTACCTGGAGAACGGCCGCCACGTCGAGGTGCAGGTCCTCGCCGACACCCACGGCACCGTGTGGGCGCTCGGCACCCGTGACTGCTCCCTCCAGCGCCGTCACCAGAAGGTGATCGAGGAGGCCCCGGCGCCCGGCCTCTCCGACGCGCTCACCGAGGAGCTCCACACCCTCGCCGTACGCGCCGCCCGCGCGGTCGGCTACGTCGGCGCCGGCACCGTGGAGTTCCTGGTCGCGGGCGAACGGGCGCACTTCCTGGAGATGAACACCCGGCTCCAGGTCGAACACCCCGTCACCGAGGAGGTGTTCGGCGTGGACCTCGTCGCCGAGCAGATCCGGGTCGCCGAGGGGCACGCCCTGGACCCCGGGCCGCCGGCCCCGCGCGGCCACGCCGTCGAGGCCCGCCTCTACGCCGAGGACCCCGCCCACGGCTGGGCCCCGCAGACCGGCCGCCTCCACCGCCTCGCCGTCCCCGGCGCCGTCCGCCTCGACACCGGCCACACCGACGGCGACGACATCGGCGTCCACTACGACCCGATGCTCGCCAAGGTCGTCGCCCACGCCCCCACCCGCGCGGAGGCGGTCCGCAAGCTGGCCGCCGCCCTTGAACGCGCGGTGATCCACGGCCCCGTCACCAACCGCGACCTGCTGGTCCGCTCCCTGCGCCACGAGGAATTCACCCAGGGCCGCATGGACACCGGCTTCTACGACCGCCACCTGCCCGCCCTCACTGCGCCCGCCGCCGACCCGTACGCCCCGCTCGCCGCCGCCCTCGCCGACGCGCACGGCCGCTCCCGCTTCGGCGGCTGGCGCAACGTGCCGTCGCAGCCGCAGGTCAAGCGGTACGCGGTGAACGGCGAGGAGCACGAGGTCCGTTACCGCCACACCCGCACCGGCCTGGCGGCCGACGGCGTGACGGTCGTCCACGCCGACGCGGCCCTGGTGATCCTCGAAGCCGACGGCGTACGCCGCCGCTACGAGGTGAGCCGCTACGGCGACCGCGTGTACGCGGGCTCCACCGCCCTCACCGTCCTTCCCCGCTTTCCCGATCCCGAGGCCGACCACGCCCCGGGCTCCCTCCTCGCCCCGATGCCGGGCACGGTGGTCCGCATCGCCGAGGGCGTCACCGAGGGCGCGTCGGTGGAGGCGGGCCGGCCCCTGCTCTGGCTGGAGGCGATGAAGATGCAGCACAAGATCACGGCCCCCACCACAGGCACCCTGACCACCCTCCACGCACAGGAGGGCCAACAGGTGGAGCTCGGCACCTTGTTGGCGGTCGTGGAGCCGAACACGCCCTAGGGGCGCGGGGAACTGCGCGAGCACCCCCCACGAACCCGCAGGAACCGCACGACCGCAACCGCCCCCCAGGGGCGCGGGGAACTGCGCGACCAGCCACGACGCACCCGCAGAGACCGCGCGTCCCACGCCACCCCGTAGGGGCGCGGGGAACTGCGCGACCAGCCACACACAACCCGCACCCACCCGCCGACTCACAGCCCCTCCTCCCAAGGAGCCCACATGCCGGTGATCGAGTCAGAAGAACACAAGGCCCTCCGCGCAGCGGTATCCGCCCTGGGCCACAAATACGGCCGCGCCTACTTCACCCGAACCGTCGAGGAAGGCAGGCCCGCCACCGAACTCTGGGCGGAGGCCGCCAAACTCGGCTACCTCGGCGTCAACCTCCCGGAGGAACACGGCGGCGGAGGCGGCGGCATCGCCGAACTGTCCATCGTCCTCGAGGAACTCGGCGCCGCCGGCTGCCCCCTCCTCCTCATGGTGGTCTCCCCGGCCATCTGCGGCACGGTGATCGCCCGCTTCGGCACGGAGGAGCAGAAGCGGGACTGGCTGCCCGCCCTCGCCGACGGCACCCGCACCATGGCCTTCGGCATCACCGAACCCGACGCCGGCTCCAACTCCCACCGCATCACCACGACCGCCCGCCGCGACGAGGCCACCGGCGACTGGCTCCTCACCGGCCGCAAGGTCTTCGTCTCCGGCGTGGACATCGCCGACGCCACGCTCATCGTCGGCCGCACCGAGGACGCCCGCACCGGCAGCCTGAAGCCCTGCCTGTTCATCGTCCCGCGCGACACCCCGGGCTTCCAGCGCCACAAGATCGACATGGAACTCAACGCCTCGGAGAAGCAGTTCGAGCTGACCCTCGACGACGTACGGCTGCCCGCCGACGCGTTGGTGGGCGACGAGGACGCCGGTCTGCTCCAGCTGTTCGCCGGCCTGAACCCCGAGCGGATCATGACGGCCGCCTTCGCGATCGGCATGGGCCGCTTCGCGCTGTCCCGCGCCGTCGAGTACGCACGCGACCGCACCGTCTGGAAGGCGCCCATCGGCTCCCACCAGGCGATCGCGCACCCCCTCGCACAGGCGCACATCGACCTCGAACTGGCCCGCCTCATGATGCAGAAGGCCGCCCACCTCTACGACGCCGGCGACGACATCGGCGCGGGGGAGGCCGCCAACATGGCCAAGTACGCGGCGGCCGAGGCCTGTGTCAAGGCCGTCGACCAGGCCGTGCACACCCTCGGCGGCAACGGCCTCACCCGTGAGTTCGGACTCGCCTCGCTGATAACGGCCGCGCGCGTGTCTCGTATTGCGCCGGTGAGCCGGGAGATGATTCTCAACTACGTCTCCCACCAGACCCTGGGCCTGCCCAAGTCGTACTAGGCGACCGGCAGGCCTCCCGGCCGTCTTGGAGGAACCATGTTCCGCAGCGCGTACGCAGACGTCACGCCGGTCGAACTCCCCATCCACGAGGCGGTGCTCGCCCGCGCCGCCGAGTTCGGGAGCATCCCGGCCCTGATCGACGGCACCGACGGCACCACCCTCACCTACGAACAGCTGGACCGGTTCCACCGGCGGGTCGCCGCCGGGCTCGCCGAGGCGGGCGTGCGCAAGGGGGACGTGCTCGCCCTGCACAGCCCCAACACGATCGCCTTCCCCACCGCCTTCTACGCGGCGACCCGCGCGGGCGCCTCCGTCACCACCGTGCACCCGCTCGCGACACCCGAGGAGTTCGCGAAGCAGCTGAAGGACTGCGCGGCCCGCTGGATCGTCACCGTGTCACCCCTGCTGGACAGCGCGCGCAGAGCCGCCGAACTCGCGGGCGGCGTCGAGGAGATCTTCGTCTGCGACAGCGCGCCCGGACACCGCTCGCTGATCGACATGCTGGCCTGTACGGGCCCCGAGCCGGTCGTCGACATCGACCCGGCCGAGGACGTCGCCGCACTGCCGTACTCCTCCGGGACCACCGGCGTCCCCAAGGGCGTGATGCTCACCCACCGGCAGATCGCCACCAACCTCGCCCAGCTCCAGCCGGCGATCACGGCCGGGCCCGGTGACCGCGTCCTCGCCGTGCTGCCGTTCTTCCACATCTACGGCCTCACCGCCCTGATGAACGCCCCGCTGCGACACGGCGCGACCGTCGTCGTGCTGCCGCGCTTCGACCTGGAGCAGTTCCTCGCCGCCATCCAGAACCACCGCATCACAGCCCTGTACGTCGCCCCGCCGATCGTGCTGGCCCTCGCCAAGCACCCGCTGGTCGCCGAGTACGACCTGTCCTCCCTGGAGCACGTCATCAGCGCCGCCGCGCCCCTGGACGCGAAGCTCGCCGCCGCCTGCGCGCAGCGGCTCGGCCTGCCGCCGGTCGGGCAGGCGTACGGCATGACGGAGCTGTCGCCCGGCACCCACGTCGTCCCGCTGGACCTCATGGACCAGGCGCCGCCCGGCACCGTCGGCAAGCTCATCGCCGGCACCGAGATGCGGATCGTGTCCCTCGACGACCCCGGCAAGGACCTCGATCCCGGCGAGTCGGGGGAGATCCTCATCCGGGGCCCGCAGGTGATGAAGGGCTACCTCGGACGTCCCGACGCCACCGCCGCGATGATCGACGAGGACGGGTGGCTGCACACCGGGGACGTCGGCTATGTGGACGGTGAGGGAGGCTGGCTGTTCGTCGTCGACCGGGTGAAGGAACTCATCAAGTACAAGGGCTTCCAGGTCGCGCCCGCCGAGCTGGAGGCGCTGCTGCTCACCCACCCCGGCGTCGCCGACGCCGCCGTCATCGGCGTCTACAACGAGGACGGCAACGAGGTCCCGCACGCCTTCGTCGTCCGCCACCCGTCCGCCCCGCAGCTCACCGACGGCGAAGTCGTGATGTACGTCGCCGAGCGCGTCGCCCCGTACAAGCGGGTCCGGCACGTCACCTTCATCGACGGCGTGCCCCGCGCCGCCTCCGGAAAGATCCTGCGCCGCGAACTCCGGGCGGCGCACAAGGAGCCCTCGTGACCCTGATCGGCCGCAGTCGCACCCGGGGCGTCGAGATCCTGTCCCTCGACGCCCCGGAACGCCGCAACGCCCTGTCCGCCGCGCTCGTCGGCGGCCTTGCCGCCGCGCTCACCGACGCCGGGAAGGACCCCGGCGTCCGCGCGGTGGTCCTCACCCACACCGGCAACACGTTCAGCGCGGGGGCCGACCTGAAGGACCCGCCCGAGCCCGCCGCGCTCGTCGGTCTGCTCCGGCAGATCGTCGAGCTGCCCAAACCGGTCGTCGCCCGCGTCACCGGGCACGTCCGCGCGGGCGGGCTCGGGCTGCTCGCCGCCTGCGACATCGGCGTCGCCTCCCGCGCGGCGACGTTCGCCTTCACCGAGGTACGCATCGGGGTCGCGCCGGCGGTGATCTCCCTGCCGCTGCTGCCGCGCACCGACCCGCGCGCGCTCACCCGCTACTACCTCACCGGGGAACGCTTCGACGCCGACGAGGCCGCCCGCATCGGCCTGCTCACCGCGGCCGGTGAGGAGGCCGACGACACCCTGGAGCCGATCCTCGACGGTCTGCGCCGGTCCGCCCCCGAGGCCCTCGCCGAGACGAAACGGCTGCTCACGGCTAAGGTTCTGGAGACCTTCGACCGGGACGCGGACGCCCTGACCGCGCTCTCGGCACGCCTCTTCGCCTCCGCGCCCGCGCGCGAGGGCATGACGGCGTTCCTCGAACGACGGGATCCGGAATGGGCGGTGTGAGCGCGGCATGGGTGAGGTGAGCACGGCCGACCGTGCCGGACGCGTCCCCAAGCAGGACCGCAGCCGGGCCACCCGCCAGCGGCTGCTGGAGGCCGCCGTGTCCTGCCTCGCCGAACACGGCTGGGCGGGCTCCACGGTCTCCGTCGTCGCCGAACGGGCCGGCGTCTCCCGGGGCGCCGCCCAGCATCACTTCCCGACCCGGGAGGACCTGTTCACGGCCGCCGTCGAGTACGTCGCCGAGGAACGCTCCACCGCCCTGCGCGCCCTCTTCCCCGAAGGGGCCGCGACATCCGACCGCCGCGCGGTGGTGGCCGCGCTCGTCGACCTCTACACCGGGCCCCTGTTCCGGGCCGCCCTGCACCTGTGGGTGGCGGCCTCCGACGAGGAGCAGCTGCGGCCGCGGGTGACCGAGCTGGAGCTGCGGGTCGGGCGCGACTCGCACCGCATCGCGGTGGAACTCCTCGGCGCGGACGAGTCCCGCCCCGGCGTCCGCGAGACCGTCCAGGGGCTCCTCGACATGGCCCGCGGCCTGGGCCTCGCCAACCTCCTCAGCGACGACACCGCCCGCCGCGAACGGGTCGTCGCCCAGTGGGCGGACCTGCTGGACGACGCCCTGCGCTGAGATCGCTGTCGGTGGCCGGGCTACGGCAGGCTGTGAGGCCGCGCCGAGGCGCACCGGCCCTCACAGCGTGCGGGACGGCGCGCCCGAGCGCGTCTGGATCCCGGCGCCGGCCACGGCCGCCCGTGGCGAGTACCTCGCGGCTTGCCTTCCTGCCGAGCGCGGCGACGTCGTCCTTGCCGGGGAAGACGCACGCCGGGTGGGACCCCCGGTCCGGCGCGCTCGCGTGCCCTGGCTGCACCGCTCGCCCGGCCGTGCTCCCGGGCGCGCGGTGACCGCTTCGCAGCCCGCCCTTACGGGCCGCTTCCGGCACGACCCGAGGCGTCCCGCAGGACATCCGCTCACGGCGCCAGCCGCTCCACCCTCCACCCCCCGCCGGGCAAGGCCACGTACCGCAGACGGTCGTGGAGGCGGTTCTCGCGGCCCTGCCAGAACTCCACCGTCTCCGGGACGACCCGGAAGCCGCCCCAGTGCGGGGGGACGGGGACCCGCTCGTGTTCCGGGTAGCGCGCCGCCAGGCCGGCGTACGCCGTGTCCAGTTCCTCGCGGGACGCGATCACCGTCGACTGGCCGCTGGCCCACGCGCCCAGCTGGGATCCGTGCGGCCGGGTACGGAAGTACGCGGCGGTCTCGTCGCGCCCGGTGCGCCGCGCCGTGCCGGTGACGACGACCTGCCGGGCGACCGGGTGCCACGGGAACAGCAGCGAGACGTGCGGGTTCTCGGCCAGGTCGCGGCCCTTGCGGGACTCGTAGTTCGTGTAGAACACGAACCCGCTCTCGTCGAAGTGCTTCAGCAGCACCGTGCGGGAGCTGGGCCGGCCCGCCGCGTCCGCGGTCGACACGATCACGGCGTTCGGCTCGAACAGCCCGCCCTCCCGCGCGGCCTGCGCGAACCAGCGCGCGAACTGCTCGACGGGGGTGGCGGCGAGGTCGGTCTCGGAGAGCCCCTCGGTCCGGTACTGCTTGCGCATCGAAGCGAGATCGAGGGGGACGGCGTCTCGGTCGGTCACGGCGTCATCCTGCCGCATCCGCCCCGGCGGCGAGAGCGCGGTGGCCCGCGTCACAAACAGCCGGTGCCCAACCTCACGGATGGCACTCAGTGCCGCGAACCCTCCCCAAAACTGGCACTCAGGGATATCGTGCTGGCACTGATCCGGTTGGGTGACCGCCAGCCGGGCATCACAGGGGTGACGTCCAGACCGCGAGTTCCACCGAGCCGACCGCGGATCCCCGGACCCACGCCGATCGCGTCACGACACATGGTCGTCCCACCCCACAACACCATCTGTCACCCACCTATCGAGGGAGCCGCCTGATGTCCGACTTCGTACCCGGGCTCGAAGGAGTCGTCGCGTTCGAGACGGAGATCGCCGAACCGGACAAGGAGGGCGGCGCCCTCCGCTACCGGGGCGTCGACATCGAGGACCTGGTCGGTCACGTCTCCTTCGGCAACGTATGGGGGCTGCTCGTCGACGGGGCGTTCGCGCCCGGACTGCCGCCCGCCGAGCCGTTCCCCATCCCCGTGCACTCCGGCGACATCCGCGTCGACGTGCAGTCCGCGCTCGCCATGCTGGCCCCCGTGTGGGGCCTGAAACCGCTCCTCGACATCGATGCCGCCCAGGCCCGCGACGACCTCGCCCGCGCCGCCGTGATGGCCCTGTCGTACGTTGCCCAGTCGGCGCGCGGCCAGGGGCTGCCGATGGTGCCGCAGAGCGAGATCGACAAGGCCGAGTCGGTCGTCGAGCGCTTCATGATCCGCTGGCGCGGCGAGCCCGACCCCAAGCACGTCGCCGCCGTCGACGCGTACTGGACGTCGGCCGCCGAGCACGGCATGAACGCCTCCACGTTCACCGCCCGGGTCATCGCCTCCACCGGCGCGGACGTCGCGGCCGCCCTCTCCGGGGCCGTCGGCGCCATGTCCGGCCCGCTGCACGGGGGCGCACCCTCGCGCGTGCTGCACATGATCGAGGAGATCGAGCGCACCGGGGACGCCGAGGCGTACGTCCGGAAGACCCTCGACAAGGGCGAGCGCCTGATGGGATTCGGCCACCGCGTCTACCGCGCGGAGGACCCCCGCGCCCGCGTGCTGCGCCGCACCGCCCGTGAGCTGGGCGCCCCGCGCTACGAGGTCGCCGAGGCGCTGGAGAAGGCCGCGCTGGCCGAGCTGCACGCCCGCCGCCCGGACCGGGTGCTGGCCACGAACGTGGAGTTCTGGGCCGCGATCGTGCTGGACTTCGCGGAGGTGCCGGCGCACATGTTCACGTCGATGTTCACCTGCGCCCGCACCGCGGGCTGGTCGGCGCACATCCTGGAGCAGAAGCGCACGGGCCGGCTGGTCCGCCCGTCGGCCCGCTACGTGGGACCGGGTTCGCGCGACCCGCGGGAGATCGAGGGTTACGCGTCCCTCGCGCACTGAGTGCGGCCGGGAAGCCGCCGGGAACGCAGGCGACCCGCGAGTCTGGTTCCCCCTCGGGGGAGCCGGCCGGACGATACCGGCGACTCGCGGGTCGGGTGACTGCGTTGGATTGGGCCGGTTGCGTGCATCACTCGCACGCCGGTCCGGCGCCGAACCGAGTACGGCGGCGGGCCACTAGCCCGCAGCCACCTCTTCCGTCCGGTTGTCATACATCTGCCGAACCACCTCCTTTCCGAAGTACCGCCAGCCTAAGAACCGCCCGCCGCCGGATCAACCACTTTTCTGTGCCGACCTTCCGGAGCGCGGTTCGCGGCCTTCTCGTCGGGCCGGGCGCCCTCGGCCGACCCCCCTTCGCTCCGAGCTCATGGCGCGGCTCGAACCCGTTCCGCGCCGATGGCGCGACTCGGGCCCCGCACCGCCGCACGAGGTCTTTTGCCTCGTGAAAGCGTGGGTACGAGGGAGCAGGCAACAATTCCCACAATCTTGTCGGGAACTCGATGTGCGCTGGGTCACGTTCAAGTTGAATGATTGTTGGTGAGCGAATCGTCGTGCCGTACGTGCGGACACAGCCTGCAGGGGGTTCAGGTGAGTGCATCCCGGCGTAGTGGGGCCACCGACGAGCTCGGGCCCGAGGGGTCCGGGCCCGAGCGGGAGGGGCCGGCCGGCTCCGACCTGCTCGCGGCGTTGCTCGACGGCATGGACGCCGCCCTGTGCGCCTTCGACGCGGACGGCGTGGTGACCCACTGGAACCGTGAGGCCGAGCGCATCCTCGGCTGGTCCGCCGAGGAGGCGGTCGGGCGCGCCGGGTTCGCCGGGTGGGCCGTCCGCAGCGCGGACGCCGAGGAGGTCGAGGCGCGGCTGATGTCGGCCATGGACGCGCCCGGCCGGCAGGTGAACGAGTTCGCGCTCCTCACCAAGGACGGCCGCCGGGTCCTGGTGCGCACCCAGTCCGCCGCCGTACGCGGTCCCGACGGCGAGCCCGCCGGTGTCTACTGCGCGTTCAGCGAGGTCCACGCGCAGATCGACCTGGAGCGCTCCATCGCGCTCAGCGAGGCACTGCTGGAGGACGCCGGCTGGGGCGTCGTCCTCGTCGACGCCGACCTGCGGCCCGCCGTCGTCAACGCGTACGCGGCGCGGGCGCTCGGCGCGGGCCGCACGTCGGTGCTGGGCCGGCCGCTCGGGGAGCTGCTGGCACAGGGCGTGGAGGAGCTGGAGAGCGCGCTCACCCATGTGCTCGCCGAGGGCGCGCCGCCCGCGCCGGCCGAGCTGTGGGTGACCGTGCGGACGCCCGAGGGCGAGCGCCGGCGCTGCTGGCGGAGCGGGTTCGTGCGGCTCTCGTCCCCGCTCGCGGAGGAGCCGGTGCCGCTCGGGGTGGGCTGGCTGTTCCAGGACGTGACCGAGGCGCGGCAGGGCGAGCAGGAGGCGTCGCTGCTGCGGTTCCGCACCCAGCAACTGCACCGGGCCGCCCGCGCGGCGGCGGAGTGCGAGAACCCGGCCGAGGCGGCCGCCGTCCACCTGGACTTCGCCCTCGCCGGGTTCGCCGACCACGCGGTGATCGACCGGGTCGCCGAGGGCGGCGGCGACAGCGACCGGGTCCGCCTGGTGCGGATCGCCGAGACCCCCTCCGGCGCCCCGGGGCCCTGCCGCCTCGACGGCCGGGCGGGCCTTCCGGTGCTGTACGCCGACGGGCACCCGGCCGTGCAGTGCGTGGAGCGCGCCGGGACGGTGCGGGCGGGCGCGGGCTCGCTCAGGGGTGACGCGGCACGCGAGTGGGCGCTGTCCCGCCAGTGGCCTCAGGACACGGTCCACGCCCTGTGCACGGTCCTGCGCAGCCGCGGCCGCACGCTCGGCGCCGTGACGTTTCTGCGCACGTCCAACCGCACGGCCTTCGAACGCGCGGACGCGGTGTACGCGGAGGACGTGGCGGCGCACATCGCGTCCGCGCTGGATCTGGCAGCACTGCTCCCCGGGGAGGGGTGAGGGGGCCCGCCGTGCCGGGGCGCGGACGCGGCCTGCGGATGTCGGCCACGGGGTCCGTAGGAGCTGTTCGCGCAATCGCCGCGCCCCTCGGGGGCCGCGGTCCCGCCGTCACCCTTGGGGGCGCGGGGAACTGCGCGGCAAGCCCCCGCCGGGCCGCAGCCGCCGTCGCGCGGACGCACCCCGCCGGGGCGCCAAGACGAACCGGCCGGGGCGGCCCGAGGCCGTACCGGGCTCAGTGCTGGTAGAAGATCCGGTCGCCGTACTCCGTCATCACCTGGGTGTTCCAGAGGTGGCCGCCGTCGACGTTGCCCGAGCGGAGCAGGGGCGGCTCGACGCCGCGGTCGGCGAGGGTGGCCGCGGCGGTGGCCATGACCGCCTGGAGCAGGGCCGAGGTGACGACCGTGGACGCGGGCGCGAACGGCGCCGACACGCCCTCCCACGTCAGCTCCGCGTCGCCCACCGGGATCCCCGAGTCCAGCACCACGTCGCAGTGGTCCTTGAGGAACGTCCCTGAGGGGTTCCGCGGCGAGGTCTCCGAGGCGTACGCCACCGACGTCACGCCGATCACCTTCACGCCCTTGGCGCGCGCCCTCGTCGCCATCTCCACGGGCATCACGTTGCGCCCGGACAGGGAGATGATCACCAGCAGGTCGCCCTCCCGCAGCGGGGAGGACTCCAGCACCGTTCCCGCGAGCCCCTCCACCCGTTCCAGCGCGGACCCCAGCGTCGCCGGCCGGACGTCGACGCCGACGACCCCCGGCACGCTGAGCAGGTTCATCAGGGCGAGTCCGCCCGCGCGGTAGACGAGGTCCTGCGCGGCGAGGGAGGAGTGGCCCGCGCCGAAGGCGAAGAGCCGTCCGCCGTCGGCGACCGTGTCCGCGATCATCGTGCCCGCCGCCGCGATGGGCCCGGCCTCCTCGTCGCGGAGCCGCCCCAGCAGCCCGATCGCTGCGTCGAGGAACTGACCGGCGGGCGTGCGGTCGCTCATGCGGCTCCCTTCGGGGCGGACGTGTCGCGGATCACCGTGCGGTCTGGACCACTGCCGTGTCAATACGGTGTCCGGACGCCCCGTCCGCCGCCGAGCCGGAGCCGCGCGTTTCCGGGGCACGGCCCGGTTGTCCGTCGTATGCGTAAGAATTGAGGCTCGGGCCAGCGCACACGCCGGTGAGCCGTCCAGCCTTCCGGCAGAGCCAATCCGCAGATCTCATCGAGGGGCAAGTATGTCCGGACTGATCGACACCACGGAGATGTATCTCCGCACCATCCTCGAGCTGGAGGAGGAAGGTGTGGTCCCCATGCGCGCCCGGATCGCCGAGCGGCTCGACCAGAGCGGGCCGACGGTCAGCCAGACGGTGGCCCGGATGGAGCGCGACGGCCTGGTGGCCGTCGCCCCGGACCGCCATCTGGAGCTCACGGAGGAGGGCCGCCGGCTGGCCACCCGCGTGATGCGCAAGCACCGTCTCGCCGAGTGTCTCCTGGTCGACGTGATCGGCCTGGAGTGGGAGCAGGTGCACGCCGAGGCCTGCCGCTGGGAGCACGTGATGAGCGAGGCCGTCGAGCGCCGCGTCCTGGAGCTGCTGCGGCACCCGACCGAGTCGCCGTACGGCAACCCGATCCCGGGGCTCGAGGAGCTGGGCGAGACGGACGGCACGGTGCCGTTCCTCGACGAGGGCATGGTGTCGCTGGCCGACCTGGACCCGGGCGCCGAGGGCAAGACGGTCGTGGTGCGCCGGATCGGCGAGCCCATCCAGACGGACGCGCAGCTGATGTACTCGCTGCGCCGGGCGGGCGTGCAGCCCGGCTCGGTGGTGAGCGTGACGGAGTCCGCGGGCGGCGTGCTGGTGGGCAGCAGCGGCGAGGCGGCGGAGCTGGAGTCGGAGGTCGCCTCGCACGTCTTCGTCGCGAAGCCCTGACGCCGGGGCCGGCGGGACTGCCGGGGCCCAGGGGGCGGACGGCGCTTGTCACCGGACACGGCCGGGACGCGAACGCGCCGATTCTCCCGCCGGATCCGGCTCCGCCGCGTCCGCGTTGCGCCGAATCGCAGCGTTCGCCCGGCGGGCGTGCGAGGCTGTCGCGTGAGGCATATGACCTGAGGGGTTCTTGGTCCGGTGGCGCGGAGGCCGCCCGGGCCGGGGAGGGGCGGGACGATGTGCCGTGACCACGTGAGGAGCCCCGGCGCCGCACGGCGCCGGGGCCTGTCCTCCCCTGTGCTGACCCGGAGCCCCGAGCTCTCAGGGTCATTCCCCACGGACCGGTTTCCCCGAGCGGTCCGCCTCCCGATGAAGATCTCCCCCGGCCCGCGCCGGTCAATCCCCGTGCGGGGTCACTCGAACGAGGGGTGTTGCCGGAGAGAACGGCATTTTCGAATGCTCATTCGATAGCGTTGCGGCAGTGGCGACAGGGCAGAGTCCGGCGACAGGCGGGGTCCGGAGCACCGGCGGGGTCCGGAGCACCGGCGACAGACAGGGTCAGTGGGCAGGCAGCGAGCGTGGGGGGTGCCAGACCGTGGCGCGACGCATCGACGTGACGGGGGCGGACGGCGTACGCCTGGCCGCCTGGGAGTTCGGCGACCCGGCCAAGGCCGGAGCCGGTCCTGAGGAGGGGACCGCGCCGGGCGCGCCCGGCGTGCTCTTACTGCACGGCCTGATGGGCCGCGCCTCGCACTGGGCGTCCACCGCCCGCCGCCTCGCCGCGCGGTACCGCGCGGTCGCCCTCGACCAGCGCGGTCACGGCCGCAGCGAGAAGCCCCCGGAGGGCGCCTTCACCCGGGACGCCTACGTCGACGACGCGGAGGCCGCCCTGGAACAGCTCGGCCTCGGCCCCGCCGTCCTGATCGGCCACGCGATGGGCGCCCTCACCGCCTGGCAGCTGGCCGCCAAACGCCCCGACCTGGTCCGCGGCCTGGTCATCTGCGACATGCGGGCCTCCGCCCTCGGGGGCGCCTCGCAGCGCGAGTGGGCGGAGTGGTTCGCGTCCTGGCCGGTCCCCTTCGCCACCCTCGCCGACGTACGGAAGTGGTTCGGTGAGGACGACCCCTGGGTGGAGCGCCCCAACCCGGCCCGCGGCGAGTTCTACGCCGAGGTGATGGCCGAGTCCCCCGACGGCTGGCGCCCCGTCTTCGACCCCGACCAGATGCTGCGCTCCCGCGCGACCTGGGTCCACGACGCCCACTGGGAGGAACTGGCCCAGGTCCGCTGCCCCGCCCTGGTCGTCCGCGGCCTCGACGGTGAGCTGGGCCGCGCCGAGGCCCAGGAAATGGTCCGCGTCCTCCCCCGAGGCCAGTACGCCGAGGTTTCCGACGCCGGCCACCTCGTCCACTACGACCAGCCCGAAGCCTGGCTCGCCGCGATCGAACCGTTCCTGGACCCGCTCGCCGGGGAGTAGCCCGGAGCCCGGACTCCGCCGGGCCCCGGGCCTTGGATCACGCCGTCCTGACATGCCGTCGGAAGAACCCCGCCGCCGCCTCCGCCGCGGAGGCCGGGACGCCCGTGTGGCCGCCCAGGTGGGCGTGGAGGGACTTGTCCCGGGAGGCGAAGGCATCGAAGAGGGCCAGGGCCGAGGCGCGGTCGTTGCCCTCGTCGTCCCACTGGAGCAGGACGTGCAGCGGGACCGTGACCCGGCGGGCCTCCTCGAACATCACGCGTGGGACGAAGCTCCCCGCGAAGAGCACCGCGGCGGCGATGCGCGGGTCCGTCGCCGTCAGCCGGACGCCGAGGGAGATCAGACCGCCCGAGATGCCGACCGGGCCGGTGATCCCGGGGAGCGGGAGCAGGGTGTCGAGCGCCGCCCGCCATTCCGGGGCCGCCGCGTCGACCAGGGGGAGGACAAGGGCGTCCACGAGGTCGTCGCCGACCGGTGCGCCGGCCTGCATCGCGCGGCGGAGGTCCTCCCGAGCCCGGTTCAGGGCCGGCCAGGCCGGGCGGTCACCGCTGCCCGGCAGTTCGATCGTGGCCGCCGCGAAACCGTCCGCCGCCGCGTGCCGGGCGCGGGACACCAGGCGGGGGTACATCGCACCCAGCCCGAGCGGCGGGTGGCCGAGCAGGATCAGCGGGGCCGGTGCGGAAGCGGACGCGGTCGCGGGCGTCCACAGGAGGCCCGGGATGCCGTCGAGGGTGAAGCGGCGTTCCAGGACGCCGTCGTCGAGGAGAAGTTCCGAGGTGAAGTGCATGGTCGTGCCTTCCGGGAGTGCGCTGTTACGGCGCTCCCGGGCGACCCGTCCGTCACCCGACCATGACCCCGGAGGGGAGCACCCATGTCGTTGCTGCTGCGGTCACGGGTACCACCTCCTCGGTCCAGGCACGGTCGGGGCGGACGCTAGCAGGGTCCCCGTCCGGCTTCCACGGGATTTCGCCCAGCCGCCGGGCAGGTGCCGCTCACCCCTTGCTCACCGCCGACACGATCTCCGGCAGTCGCGCCGCCGTCCGCGGGGCGGCCAGGCGGAGACCCCCGAAGGCGAGGAGGGCGCCGTAGGCCGTGCCGGCGAGCAGGAGGAGCAGGCGCAGGCCCTGGCCCGCGTCGCCGATGTTCAGCCAGATGGTCAGAGCGATCACCGGGAGGCAGAGGAGGGCCGCCGCGATCATGCCGCCGAAGATGGAGATCCACGCCAGCCCCACCTGCCCGGGGGCCACGTTCTTGTACCCCTCCTGCGGGACGGAGTACGGGAACCGCGCCGACGTCCACGCGCCGGTGGCGAGCATCGCGCCGAGCAGCGCGAAGGACAGGCCCAGCGCCTCCGGCAGCCGCGCCCAGTCGTCCAGCATCGCCGTCGTCAGCACCGTGACGAGCGTGGCGTACGGGAGGGTGATCAGCAGCAGCGCCAGGGCGCGGGCGCGCAGTTCGGCGTAGGCGTCGCGGGCGGAGGAGATCGTCATCGCGACCATCCAGAACGCCGACGTGTCCTGCCCGAACTGGTTGTACATCTGGATGCCGAGCATCCCGGCCGCGAAGCAGGCGAAGTACACCGAGCCGGTGCCCTGCCAGGCGTTGAACACCGGCACGATCAGGCCGATCGCCAGCGACGTCACCCACGCGGCCTTCGTCTTCGGGTCGCGCCAGATGTAGCGCAGGCTGCGCTCCATCACCGTGCCGGTCCTGCCCGACGGCAGCAGGCGCGCGAGACCCGTGGAGGGGCGGTCGCGGACCGCGGAGTCGCCCGCCTGGAGGGTGGACCCGTCCGGCGCGGTCATCAGCCGGGTCAGGGTGCGCGACCACAGCGCGAGCAGCACCGCGAGCGCCCCCGCGCTCACCGCCAGCTGCGCCACGGCAACCCCGTACGCTCCCTCGCCGGTGGTGTGCACCGCGCCGATCGCCGACGCGCCCGGCAGCCAGCGCAGCACGTCCGCGACCGGGTCGAGCTGCTCCAGGCCCCCGGAACCCAGCCGCTGCGCACCGAAGTTGACGACCTGCGCGCCGATCGCGACCACCAGGCCGCTGAGCACCGCCAGGTCCCGCCCCTTGCGGCTGGTCAGCAGCCGTACGTTCGCCGCGGCCACCGACCGCGCCAGCGCCACGCACACCAGCAGCGCCAGCGGCACGGCGACGACGCCCACCGTCCATGCCGCCGCGCCACGGGCGACGGTGATCACCGAGCCGGCCAGCAGGCACACCGTGAACAGCGGCCCGATGCCCACCAGTGACGCGGCCAGCAGGGCCCGCACCAGCGGCCGCGGGCGCAGCGGCAGCATCACCAGGCGGGTCGGGTCGAGCGTCTCGTCACCCCCGGGGAAGAACAGCGGCATCACCGCCCAGCCCAGCGCCAGTACCGCCACCAGCAGTACCACCAGCGACTCCGCGCCGCCGACGCCGCGCAGCGCCACAAGACCGAGCATCTGGAGGGCGGCGAACAGCAGCGCGACGACGGCGGAGGCGATCCAGGCGGCGCGACGCCCGCCGGACTGGCGCAGGCCGTTGCGCAGCAGCGACAGCTTCAGCCGGACGACGACCGGGGTGAGGGCGGGCGCGCTCACCGGGCGCCACCGCCCAGCCAGTCGAGGTCGGACCCGGCGTCGCGGCTGTCGGCGCCGACGAGTTCGAGGAAGGCCCGCTGCAGGGACGGCGCGTCGCCGCGCACCTGGGCGAGCGGGCCGTGGGCGCGGATCCGGCCGGCGGCCATCACCGCCACCCAGTCGCACAGCGACTCCACCAGCTCCATGACGTGGGAGGAGAACACCACCGTCGCGCCGGAGGCGGTGTAGCGCTCCAGGACGCCCCGGATGGTCTGCGCGGACACCGGGTCGACGCCCTCGAACGGCTCGTCCAGGAAAAGCACTTCGGGGTTGTGCAGCAGCGCCGCCGCCAGGCCGATCTTCTTGCGCATGCCGGTGGAGTAGTCGACGACGAGCTTGTGCTGGGAGCCCGCAAGGTCGAGCACGTCGAGCAGCTGGGTGGCCCGCTTGTCGACCTCCTCGCCCGGCAGCCCGCGCAACCGGCCGGTGTAGGCGAGCAGTTCACGCCCGGACAGCCGCTCGAACAGGCGGAGTCCCTCCGGCAGCACGCCGATCCGGGCCTTCACCTGCGCCGGGTCGCGCCAGACGTCGTGCCCGGCGATCTCGACGGTGCCCTGGTCCGGGCGGAGCAGCCCCGTCACCATGGACAGGGTGGTGGTCTTCCCGGCGCCGTTCGGCCCGACCAGACCGATGAACCGCCCGGCGGGCAGCTCCAGATCGATCCCGCCGACGGCGACCTGCTCCCCGAACCGCTTCCACAGCCCCTGCACGCGCACGGCAACAGTGCCCACCACGTCTCCCTCCGTCGTCCCCGAGCCTACGGGGAGGGCGACAGGAGCCGTGGGCCCGGGGAGGACGACGGGGGCCGCGGGCCCGGGGAGTCCCCGTCACCGGTCCCGGCCGCAGGCGTACGCCAGCGACGGCAGCAGCTCCTCCGCGTCCGGCAGCCAGCGGTTCTCCTGGGTCGGCCGACGGGCCCACTGCACGGCCCCGTGCCGGCCGACCCGGGTCGGCGGCGCGGCCACGTACGACCCCTCGCCCAGCACGGCCAGGTCGAGCGACGACTCCGACCAGCCCAGCGTGCGCAGCAGGTGCGGAAGCTTCGCCGCCGCACCGGGCAGGACGAAGAACTCCGTACGCCGGTACGGCGTCAGGGTCACCGGGCCCGGCGTGAGCCCCATCCGCTCCATGCGCGCCAGCGCCAGCAGACCGGCCGTCTCCGGCACGGAGATCGCGTCGAACGCCCGCCCGGTGGGCAGCAGCACCGAGGCGCCGGGCTGCTTCTGCCACATTCGCCGGGCGGCGCTGGCGCTTCCGGTCGCCAGGTCCGCCCAGCCGGGCTCCGCCGGGTGCGCGCCGGGCGCGGGGCACGCCACGTCACCGCACGAGCAGACGTGCACCCCGTCGACGACCTCGGTCCAGGTGCCCGGCACCACGTCCCAGTGGCGTTCCTCGGCATAGCGCACGGCGGTGTCCAGCAGCGATTCCCCGCGCTGCTTCGGGATCTGTACGGCGTCGGCGCCCGCGATCGTCTCTTCCACGATGAACACAACTTCACCCGTCACCAGGGGTTACGCCCTGCCGGATGCGCGGGGGAGGGGCATCGGGCCCGTCCCCGGGGCGCATGGGTGCATCCATGGGGGCGCGCGGGAGGATCCGCCACCGCATCGGGGTAACCAGGAGGGGGGTCGGCAACCGTCGATACCCCGGCAATTCTCACATGTCCCGCATTGTCGGTATGTCGACGGGGCATTGATCCTCCCGGCCGGACGTCTCGCCGGGACGACGTGAGACGTACGGCCGCGGACAACACGTCAACCCGGTGCGTGGGCAGGCACCGCAGCCTCAGGGGGTACGCCATGGCCGCAAGGCCGCTCGTCGCCCGGCAGCCGAACGAACGGCTGCAGGCGCTCATCCAGGAAGCCGGATGCTCCAACGCCGGACTGGCCCGCAGGGTCAACATGTGCGGCGCGGAGCACGGCCTCGACCTGCGCTACGACAAGACGTCGGTGGCCCGCTGGCTGCGGGGACAGCAGCCGCGGGGCCGGGCGCCGGCCGTCATCGCGGAGGCGCTGGGCCGCAAGCTGGGCCGCACGGTCACGATCGACGAGATCGGCATGGCCAACGGCAAGAACCTCGCGTCCGGGGTCGGCCTCCAGTTCTCGCCGACGGTGCTGGGAGCCATCGAGCAGGTCTGCGAGCTGTGGCGCAGCGACGTGGGGCGGCGGGACTTCCTGTCCGGCTCGTCCGTCGCCGCGTCCGCGCTGGTGGAGCCCAGCCGCGACTGGCTGATTTCCGCGCCCGACGGTCAGGTCGCGCGCAACACCGGCCCGCGCGTGGGCCAGTCGGACGTGGCGGCGGTGCGCTCCATGACGGAGGCGCTGGTCGCGCTGGACCACCAGTACGGCAGCGGGCACGTCCGCCCGGTCGTGGTGCACTACCTCAACAGCGTCGTCTCGGGGATGCTGGCCGGCTCGTACCGCGAGGCGGTGGGGCGCGACCTGTTCGCCGCCGTCGCCCGGCTCACGGAACTGGCCGGGTACATGGCCGTCGACACCGGCCAACCGGGCCTCGCCCAGCGGTACTACATCCAGGCGCTGCGGCTCGCGCAGGCCGCAGGGGACCGCGGCTACGGCGGGTACGTGCTCGCCGCGTCCATGAGCCACCTCGCCGCGCAGCTCGGAAACCCGCGTGAGATCAGCCAGTTGGCGCGCGCGGCCCAGGAAGGAGCACGGGGGCGCGTGACACCCCGCGCGGAGGCGATGTTCCTCGCCGCGGAGGCCCGCGGGCACGCGCTGACGGGCGACGCCGCGGCCGCGCACGCCGCCGCGGGCCGTGCGGTGAGCGCCCTGGAGGCGGCCGACCCGGGTTCGGGTGACGACCCGCCGTGGATCGCGCACTTCGACGAGGCGTACCTGGCCGACGAGTTGGCGCACTGCCACCGCGACCTCGGCCAGGCGGAGGCCGCCGCGCGGTGCGCGCAGGAGTCGCTGGACGGCCACCCGCCCACCCGCGCACGGCGTAGGGCCATCGGCTACGTGCTGCTCGCCACCGCCCAGGTGCAGCAGCGCGAGATCGAACAGGCCTGCGCCACCGGCCTGAAGGCCGCCGAACTGCTGGGCGGTCTGCGCTCCGACCGGGGCGCGGAGTACCTGGAAGACCTCCAGCAGCGCCTCGAGCCGTACCGGGAGGAGCCGGTGGTAAGGGAGTTCGGGGCGCGGATGGAGCTCCGGACGGCGGCGTGACGTGCGTGACAGTCCCGTGCGACACGGGAGGCGGACGGGAAGGAGGGGACCTAATCAGCGTGCGGTGACCTGGTTTTGTTACCGCGCTCACAGGGCAGGAGGTCGGGTTCTGTGCTGCGTGGCACCGGGCTCCGGGGACCCGGTAGCGTGAGCGCGATTCACAAGGTCCCCCATTGGTAGGAGTCCCGGTGACGCAGAGTGGACAGGGCGAGGAGCCCTCGGCGCGCCCCGCGCGCGAAGGCATCGTGCTGCCCTCGGACGGTGGTGAGCCCCTGCTGCCGGGCATGACGTCCGGACCGGTCGCGCCCGGCGGCACGGACGGCCCGCCCGCCGGCGGGTTCCCCGCGTCGGCGCCGCCCGGCGGCCAGACCTGGGGGAACCCATGGGGCCCCGACCAGCAGGCGGCCGCCCCGTCCGCGGGCCAGGAATGGCCGCCGGCGAACGACGGACAGTGGCAGCAGCAGTCGCCGTCCGGGTGGGACACCGGCCATCAGCAGCAGGGTGGGCAGCCCTCCTGGGACGCCGGGGCGCAGGCCCAGGGCGGCCCCGGGCCGCTCCCGCCCGAGAGCGCCCGGTCCCAGGGCGGCTACCCGCCCGCGCACGGCGGACAGGACGCGTACGGGCAGGGCGGCGGGTACGCCGCCACGGACGGCTACGGCCGGCCCGCCGGAGGCGCCGCCTACGGCGGGCACACCGCGGGCGGCCAGCTGCCCCCGCAGAACGGCGCCGCCTACGCCCCGCCCGGCGGCGGATACGGCTACCCGCCCGCCCACGGCGCCCCGCTGCCGCCCCCCGCGCCCGGCGTGGACGAGGGCGCCACGCAGGTCATACCGCCGGTCCCGGCGGCAGGCGCCGACGAGGGCGCGACCCAGTACATACCCCCGGTCGCACCGGGCGCGCTGCCGCCCGAAATGCCGGCCACGCACGACGCGGAGCTCACCCGCAACCTCGGCATCGCCCAGCCGCAGGCCGGCCCCGGCCCGCTGCCGCACCCGGGCAGCCCGGACGCCGAGCCCACCCAGTTCATCGCCCCGGTCACCGACCAGGGGCCGCCCCCGCCGTACGGCGCCGCACAGGGCGACGAGGGCCGGCAGCCGCCGGCCGAGTTCGACAACCTCTTCCGCAACGACGACGGCGCGGCCGGCGCCACGCAGCAGATGCCGCGCATGGACTACGGCCGTCCCGCCCGGCCCGGCCGCGTCCCGCCCGGACCGCCCGCCCCGCCCGTCTCGGGCCACGGCGGCGGACGCGGCGGTGGCGGCGGCAACGGCGGCCCGCGCTGGCCGCTGATCGCCGCGGTCGGCGTCGGCCTCGCCGTCGTCGGCGTCGGTGCCGGCGCCCTGCTCGGCAGCGGCAGCAAGGACGACGGCGCCGAAGCCAACCAGCCCGTCTCCGCCACCGCGCCCGCGAGCACCGAGGCCTCGCCGTCGCCGACCGTGGACCCGGCCCGCGAGCAGGCCGTCGAGCTGGACAAGCTGCTCGCGCACAGCGGCGACAGCCGCAGCAGCGTGATCAACGCGGTCGAGGACGTCAAGGCGTGCCGTGACCTCGACAAGGCCGCGTCCGACCTGCGGGAGGCCGCGAAGCAGCGGAAGCAGCTCGTGACCGACCTGTCCGGGCTCTCCGTGGACAAGCTGCCCCAGCACGAGGCGCTCAGCGAGGCGCTGCGGAAGGCGTGGAAGGCGTCCGCCTCGGCCGACGACCACTACGCGAAGTGGGCGGACCAGACCAAGGGCAAGGGGAAGAAGGGGTGCAAGAAGGGGTCTGCCCGGAACACCGAGCAGACCGCCGCGGGGAACCGGGAGAGCGGTACCGCCACCGAGCAGAAGAAGAAGGCGTCCGAGCTGTGGAACGTCATCGCCCGGCAGTACGGGCTGACCGAGCGGGCTCCTACGCAGCTGTAGGGGCTCGGGTCGCCCGAGAGGCGGGGGGTCCAGGTGCGCGTGCGGCTGCCGGTTCGCTGTGGCTTGTCGCGCAGTTCCCCGCGCCCCTTTCTAGAGCGCCGCGTCCTTCAACGTGGACGTCACGTCCGTGAAGCCGTCCGCCGCGGCGGTGAGACGGCCTTTCTCCACCACGTGGAGCGTGACGTTCGCGTTGACCAGGCGGGGAAGGCCGATGGCGGCCAGGGTGTCCTGGAACTTCCAGCGGAGGGTGGGGGTGAGGTCGCCGGTGGTGACCTTCAGGCCGCCGTCCAGGGCGGCCGTCACCGTGTCCGCGGTGACCTCGCCGTCCCCGAGCGACTCCACGGCCTGGCGGAGCACCGTGTAGGCGATCCACGTCGTCTGCACGCCCGCGTCCGCCGGGTCGATGCGGTTGTCGCCGAAGGCCTCCGCCCGGATCACCTCCTTCATCGGGTCCCAGCGCGCGTCGCCCGCCTCCGGGTACCAGCCGGAGACGTACGCCCCCTCGTAGGGACCCGACGCGCCCCCGGAGGCGTCCAGCACCGTCTGGTCGACGCTGCCCAGCACCGTCGCGGTGCGCACCTCGGGGTGCCGGGCGCGGGCGCGCCGGAAGGAATCCATGAAGGTGCCGGTGCGGTCGCCGAGCGCGGGCACCACGCAGCCCCGCTCCCCGGTGCCGGAGGCGGCGTGTTGCAGCGCACGCTCGGCGGCGTCGTCGTAGGAGGTCGCGGCCTCGGCGGCGCGCAGGTCGCCGGCCGGGGCGTGGCCGCCCGCCGCGAGGCCGGATTCCAGCAGCGGCGGCAGCTGGTCGCCCATGATGGTGTCGGGCCGGACCAGGGCGACAGGACCGCACGTGTCGGCCAGGGTGCGGCCGAGCCCGGCGAGCAGCGCGGGCTGTCCGCCGTTGACCGGGTAGGACAGTGGGCTGGTGAACTCGTCGTGGGTGAGGCCGTAGCCGCCGATGTACGGGATGCCGGCGGCCTCCAGCGTGGGCAGGAAGGCGTCGCCGTGCTGGCTGTAGGAGCCGACCACGGCGACGGCGTTCTCCGCGACCGCGCGCCGGGCGCAGCGCGCCGCGGCAACCGCGTCGTCGCGTTCGTTGCAGGTCAGCACCCTCAGAGTGCGGCCGCCGATGCCGTCGTGGGCGTTCACCCAGCGGCCGTAGGCCTCGGCGAACGCGGGCATGCCGGGCTTGTTGGTGGCGCCCGTGTTCTCGGGCGCCCAGGTCATCACGGTGATCGTGTCGTCCCCTGAGCCCTCCGTGACTCCGGGGACGATCCCGCAGCCGGCGAGCAGCGCGGCACACGCCGCCAGCGCGCCCGCGGACAGGGCGCCGGCGCGGGCGGGCCGGACGAGGGAACGGGGGAGGACGGTGCTGCGGATGCGTCGCCTGCCGGTCATGCCCCCGCACCATTCCCTCACACGGCGAACCGCTCCGTGACGCTCGGTCGACGGAAGGTGACGCGGAGGTGAATTGCGGGGGCCCGTCCGGCGCGTACGGAGCGGAAACGTACGATCGACGACCGTGCAAGGTTCGGAGAACTCTTCCCGTCGCGGCCGTCGCTCCTCCACCATGGGCGGCATGCCACTCAACGACATGCCGTGGTGGCGCTGGCGCAGCAATGTGCGCTCCGCGCTGCACATGCTCTCCGACCCCGCCTTCCAGCGGGACGTCTGGCTGGCCGGCGTGCCCGGCTACGGGGACGTCACCGACGCCGTGTACCGGCTGGTCGAGGACACCTGGCTGGACAACTGGTCCGCCGAGAAGTACGTCGGCACGATCTTCCGCGACTCGCAGGAGGCCGCGCTCGTCGACACCGCAGTGCTGCGCGTGCTGCGCATCATGCACCAGGTCGGGCCGGACGCCCAGGTGACCGCGTACCTGGAGCACGAGGGCTGGCCGGAGGCGGTGCGCGCCGCGCGTGACGCGCACGTGCGGATGGCGTCGAGCGACGGCGACGACCCGGACGCCGTGCCCAGCACCCTCGAGGTGCTGCGCATCATGACCCGTTCCGCGTAGCGGGACGACCGGCCGGGCGCCGGTGCGGGTGTGCGACCCTTTCCCCCATGAGCGAGCAGTCCACCCGAGCCGCGGCACCCGCCGACCAGTACGTCCTCACCCTGTCCTGCCCCGACAAGCAGGGCATCGTGCACGCCGTGTCCAGCTACCTGTTCATGACCGGCTGCAACATCGAGGACAGCCAGCAGTTCGGCGACCACGACACGGGTCTGTTCTTCATGCGCGTCCACTTCTCCGCGGAGGCCCCGGTCACGGTGGACAAGCTGCGGGCGAGCTTCGCGGCGATCGGCGACTCCTTCCAGATGGACTGGCAGATCAACCGGGCCGACGAGAAGATGCGCATCCTGCTGATGGTCAGCAAGTTCGGGCACTGCCTGAACGACCTGCTGTTCCGTGCGCAGACCGGGGCGCTGCCCGTGGAGATCGCCGGTGTGGTGTCCAACCACACCGACTTCGCCGAGCTCGTCGCCTCCTACAACATCCCCTTCCACCACATCCCGGTGACGAGGGACACCAAGCCGGAGGCGGAGGCGCGGCTGCTGGAGATCGTGCGGGAGGACGAGGTCGAACTCGTCGTCCTCGCCCGGTACATGCAGGTGCTGTCGGACGACCTGTGCAAGCAGTTGTCGGGGCGGATCATCAACATCCACCACTCCTTCCTGCCGAGCTTCAAGGGCGCGAAGCCGTATCACCAGGCACATGCGCGGGGTGTGAAGCTGATCGGGGCGACCGCTCACTACGTCACCGCGGATCTCGACGAGGGGCCGATCATCGAGCAGGAGGTCGAGCGGGTGTCGCACGACGTCACGCCCGAAGGGCTCGTCGCCATCGGGCGGGACGTGGAGTGCCAGGCGCTGGCGCGGGCGGTGAAGTGGCACGCCGAGCGGAGGATTCTGCTGAACGGTCGCCGTACGGTCGTGTTCGCCTGAGAGGCGGGGCTTCACGGGTCTCGTCGGCGACTGCGGGCCGCAGGGGGCCGTTCGCGCAGTTCCCCGCGCCCCTTCAGGGCGCGTCCACTGCACCGTGTCAGGGGCGCGGGGAGCTGCGCGCGCAACCACGACGTACCCGCACCCGTCCACGCATCAGGGGCGCGGGGAACCGCGCGGACGGCCACGACGCATCCGCAGCCGCCGGCGTGACGCAAGGCGTCCTTACATCCTGCTCAAGCTCGCGGCAGCGAACAGTACGTCCCTGATCGCCTCCCGGTCGCCTTCCTGTCCCGCGGCAGCCTCCCGGGGCGGCACGTGTCCGGCCGCCAGCCGACAGAACTCCGCCCCGTCCAGGGCGACATGCGCCACCTCGTGCTCGGCGGACCCCTTCGCCGCCGACGAGTCCAGCGGGATCAGCCACTCCCCGCCGCCCGACCCCTCGATCTCCAGTCGCAGGCTGCGCCCCGGCTCGCCCGCGGCGACCAGCCGGCGCTCCACAGGGGCCGCCAGCCCGTGGTGGCGGCGGCTCTCCAGGACCACCGGCAGCAGCCGGGCCGCGAGGTCCACCATGTCGTGCAGATGGCGCCCGGCGGGCGGGTCGTACGGATAGTCCACCGCCTCGGCGATGTCCTCCGCGTGGACCCAGCACTCGAAGGCCCGGTCCAGCATCGCGTCGTGCAGCGGCAGCGCGAAGTCGCCGTAGGGGACGGTCATGCGGCCGGTGTCGCTGCCGGTGAAGGAGACCGTGCGGACCAGCCGGTGGCTCTGCTCGCGCCAGGGGCCGCGGACGGTCCGGGTGGGCGGGAAGCGGGCGGCCCGCCAGTACGCCTCGGTGCGGCCGGAGGGTGTGGGCCGCTCGGGCCGGACCTCGCCGAGCGGGTCCTCCAGGCCGAGGGCGACCGCGACCAGCCCGTCGACGGTCATGAGGTGGGCGATGACCCCGGCGACGGTGGTGCGGCGGCTGCTCACCTCGTCGCCCTCGTACCAGCGCAGCCGCACCGGGGCGTGCCACTCGTTGTCGCCGAAGTCCTGGAGCAGCGCGTCGAGCCGCGCGGTCTCGGCGTCGTAGGCGGCGGCCCAGTCGGGGACCGGGACGCGGGGCGGACGCCGCTCCAGGCAGGTCTCCAGGACGCGGGTGCGCAGCGCCGGTTTCAGGTCGAGGCTCTCGGGCCGCTGGAGCAGGCCGACGGCCTCGCGCAGCCGCAGCGCTTCGTCCGCGCAGGGGCCGCAGACACCGAGGTGCTCCTCGACGGCGTCGGCCTCCGCGGGCGCGCAGGCGGCCAGCGCCCAGGCGCCCAGCAGCGACTTCAGCACCTGGTGCTCCGGCCCCGGTGGCAGCTCGTCCGGACCGGCGGCGAGGGAGCCGCGGTCGTCGTACGGCCCGGGGCCGCGCCCGCTCACGCGGCACCCCCGACCCCGGGCGGTGCGCCCGGCGCCCCCACGTCGTGGGCGGTGGCCAGCAGTTGGAGGCCGAGGCGCAGCCGGCGGCGGGCCTCCTCGTCGGTGACGCCGAGGTCCGCGGCGGTCTGCCGGTAGTCCCGGCGCTGGAAGTAGGCCAGTTCCAGCGCGGCCCGCAGGGGTGCGGGCATGGACTGGACGATGTAGTCGGCGCGGGCGGCCACCGAGGCGTGCCGGACCTTGCGCTCCAGGTCCTCGGTGGTGCCGGGGCCGCCCCGGGCGAGCGCGGCGGTCTCGGTGGTGCGCAGCCGCTCCACGGCCAGCCGGTTGGTCAGGGCGGCGAGCCAGCTGCGCAGGGGGCCCTGCCGGGGGTCGTAGGTGTCGGGGTGCTGCCAGACGTGGGCGAAGACGTCCCGGGTGACGGTGTCGGCCGCGTGTTCGTCCCCCAGGACGCGGTGGGCGAGGCCGTGCACCAGGGAGGCGAAGCGGTCGTAGAGCTCGCCCAGGGCCGCCGCCTCCCCGCGGGCGAGCCGCTGCTGCATCTTGCGGTCCCAGCGGGGCGGTGCGTCCTTCTTCCGCATGCGGTCCCCTCACCCCCTGTTCGTCCCGCGGGCCCCCGGGGCGGTCGGTTCCCGGGTCCGGCGTGTGACCGGCGACGCCACGAATGTAGTCGCCGTGGACGCGCGTGCACGCCCCTTTGTGGCATTGTGCGCCCCATGGGGCGGCTTCCGTGGTAGAGGGTCGCCCGCGCAGGTGGCACGCCGTGCGGATCATCTCTGCCCCGTCGTCCCCCGATCGGAACCGATCGAATCGGATCGATTGCGACCAGAACAAGCCCGTTCTCTTCGGTAACCGTTTCTGGGGCCGTGTTTCAGGGAACGGCCGGTGGGCAGCCGCGCAGCAAGGAAGCGTAGGCATTGCTTCCGTTTCGGCGAGCGAGGGGCGTGGTGGTGACCTTCAACGTGACCGACCAGGAGAACGGCGAATGGGCCGTCCTCCGGGTCTCCGGCGAGCTGGACCTGGTGACGTCCCCGGTGCTGCGGCAGCGGGTGCACGACGTCGTGGCGGAAGGGCGGCACCGGCTCGTCCTCGACCTCTCCGAGGTGTGGTTCTGCGACTCCAGCGGGGTGGGCGTGCTCATAGCCTCCCGCCGGCTGCTGCGTTCCTGCCAGGGCCGGCTGCGGCTGATCCTGCCCGCGCGCGGCGCCGCCGACGGCAGCCACGTCAACAAGGTGCTCGGCGCGCTCGGGGTGCGCCGGCTGTTCGAGGTCCACCCGGACGTGCCGTCCGCCGTCGACGAGGACGCCCGCCCGCTCTCGGCCTGAGCCCCGCCGCCTCACCCCTCCGCCCGCGCGTGGTGCCCCTCACACGTGTCACACGTGTGTCCCGGTGTTCCCCCGGTCCTGGTCCAAGCCCCGCTTTCCGGCTCCCCCGCGCCCCCACACCCCGTACGCTCCCAGCGAGACGACCCCTCCGACCTAAGGCGGCCTGAACAAGACATGGTCACCAGCGAGTACGAGCGCAGGATCGCGGCCCGCTTCGCCGGCTTCGACCAGGACGGCAACGGCTACATCGACCGCGAGGACTTCATGGCGGCGGCCAAGGCGCTGCTCGCCGAGTTCGGCACGGCGGCCCGCTCCGACCGGGGCCAGGCCCTGTACGTCGGCGCCGAGGCGTTCTGGCAGGGCATGGCCGGCATCGCCGACCGGGACGGCGACCAGCGCATCACCCGCGAGGAGTTCGTGACCGGCGCGCTCAAGCGGCTGCGGGACAACCCGGAGCGCTTCGCCGAGATCGCCCGCCCCTTCCTGCACGCGGCGCTCGCCGTCGCGGACACCACCGGTGACGGAGCCGTCGGGGTGGAGAACACCGCGCGCGTGCTCCAGGTGCTGGGCATCCAGGGGGACGTCGCCGCGGAGGCCGCGGCGCAGCTGGACACCGACGGGGACGGCCGGATCGGCGAGGAGGACGTCGTCTCCGCGTTCGCCCGCTACTTCACCGTCCCCGAGTGACGCGCCGGGCGTCCGCGCCCCCGTTCGTGTCGCGGATCGTGGCATTTTCCTGATCACGCAGCGTCCGTACGGCCCCGGGCCGGGTGAGTTCCTTCGTCACGGCCCGGAGTCGGGCGGCGTCTCCGGTACGTTGTGCGGGATGCGAGTCGTCGTGAGCGTCCGCCGCGGCCGGGCGCCCTCGAGGCAGTTGCCCGAGGCGCCGTTCCCACGGGTGCTCGTGGGGTCAACGGGCCGTGCACCGCGCTCCGTTCGAGTCCGCGCGGCAAGCGTCGCACAGTATGCCGCACAGGTACTCCTTCGCGCTGGAATATGCCCGAAGCGCTTGTTGAGGTGACTGTAGGTCAACCATGCTGTCCCACAAGGGAGTCACGGTCCGTGATCCCGGTCCCGGCCGTTGTTCTGGCCATGCAGGGAATGGCTAGGATCGTGGCCCTCGTGAGGCGCGAGTCCAAGTGTCCGCCGGTTCGGATGGTGTGAGCGGTGCAGGTGCTTCAAGTGCAGCTGGAGATCCGGCCCGACCCCGCTGAGGTGGGGCGGGCCCGGCGCTGGGCCCGCTCACGGCTGGCCGGGTCCGGCATAGGGGCCGACGAACCGCTGGCCGAGACGCTGATCCTGCTCGTCTCCGAGCTGGTCACCAATGCCGTGGTGCACACGGGTCGTCCGGCCGTCCTGCGGCTCTCGCTGCCCGGCGCGGACGCGGCCGAGGAGGTCACCGTCCGTCTGGAGGTCGCCGACCGCAGCGGCAGGGCGCCGGTGCCGCGCTGCGCGGGCGACGAGTCGACCGGCGGGCGCGGACTCGCCCTGGTCGACGGGCTGGCCGACCGCTGGGGCTGGAGCACCGAGGGCGCCGGCAAGCGCATCTGGTGCGAACTCGACCGCTGCGGCGCGGCGTCCGGAACCGCCCGCGCCTCCTGCGGCGGCGGCGCGGTGACGTACGACGGGCTGGCGTACGAGGCGGTCTGAGCGCGCCGCGCCCGACGGTTGCCGCTCCTTCGGGGAGGCACGGGTGCACGGTGGGACGGCGTTCCGGTGTCGTGCGTGATCCGGTGCGCCGGGTGTGCTCCCGTGCGCCGACCCGACGAAACGGGCAATAGTCGTGAATGCCGCATTGTCTGTCGAAACGGTATTGACGTGCCGTCACCGGGTGATCACGCTGGTCGTCAGCGATTCGCCGCGAGGGGACGGCGAGGGCGCCGCGACGGGAGCCCTCGGCGAGTGTGGGTCGTGATCCGGCGCACGCCTCCCGGGGGCGGGGGACCTGGCGGGGCCGCCGGAGTCGCAGGGCGGTGCGGGGCTGTCGCGCTCGGGGCGAGCGGCGCCGCACCGCCGCGGGGCGAGCTCCGTCCACAGCCTGTGGACAGACGGACGCGTGCGGGGCTCAGACCGTGACCGCCGCCCCTTCCCCGCGCTCCGAGGCCGCACGGAAGGTGCGCCGGTAGGCCGTGGGGGTCACGCCGAGGGCCGCCTGGAGGTGGGCCCGCATGGACTGGGCCGTTCCGAACCCGGAGTCCCGCGCCACCTGGTCCACGGTCAGCCCGGTGGTCTCCAGCAGGTACCGCGCCCGCTCCACCCGTTGACGGGTGAGCCACTGCCCCGGACTGACCCCGGTCTCCTCCCGGAAGCGGCGGGTGAAGGTACGCACCGACATCGACTCCCGCTCCGCCATGTCGCGCAGCTGGACCGGCTCGTGCAGCCGGCCCAGCGCCCAGGCGCGGGCGTCGCTCGTGGACGCCTGCTGCGGGTCCGGCACGGGAAGCCGGATGTACTGCGCCTGGCCGCCGTCCCGGTGTGGCGGCACGACCGTGCGCCGGGCCACGTCGTTGGCGACGGCGGCGCCGTGGTCGCGCCGCACCATGTGCAGGCACAGGTCGATCCCGGCCGCCACGCCCGCCGAGGTGAGGATGTCGCCGTCGTCGACGAACAGCACGTCCGGGTCGACGTCGATCTGCGGGAACAGCCGCTGGAGCCGCTCCGCGTCCGCCCAGTGCGTGGTGGCGCGGCGGCCGTCGAGGCGGCCGGAGGCGGCGAGGACGTAGACGCCCGTGCAGATGGAGGCGATGCGCGCGGTCGGCGGGATGCGGCCGAGCGCGTCGGCCAGTTCGTCCGTCAGCTCGCCCCGCTCGAACACCGGGCCCAGCTGGTAGCAGGCCGGGACGACCACCGTGTCCGCGGTGGCCAAAGCCTCCGGGCCGTGCGGCACATGGATGGTGAAGTCGGCGTCCGTCTGCACCGGTCCCGGCGGGCGGACCGAGCAGGTGACCACCTCGTACAGCGGGCGCCCCTGCTCGTCCCGGGGGCGGCCGAACACGCGGTGCGGGATGCCCAGTTCGAACGGCAGCAGGCCGTCGAGGGCGAGGACGACCACGCGGTGGGGCCGGTGGCCGACGGGGGAGTGGGGTCGCTCGACCGGTTCCGGAGGCATGGCCCGATCCTAGCGAATGCTGTCCCTCGGGCCACTCGTTGAAGCGGACATGCTTGGCTGAAGCTGTACGACGTGACCACGACCAGTGAAACCACCGCCGTCGGGCCGTCCGCAGGCGGCGGCAAGCCGACCCGCCGCCGGGTGCACCGCGCCTGGTTCGTCGCCGCCGTCACCTTCGTGACGATCATCGGGGCCGCCGCCTTCCGCGCCGTGCCGGGGCTGTTCATCGACCCGCTGAACGAGGAGTTCGGCTGGTCGCGCGGCACCATCGGCGCCGCGGTCTCCGTCAACCTGGCGCTGTACGGCCTCACCGCCCCGTTCGCGGCGGCGCTGATGGACCGCTACGGCATCCGCCGGGTCGTCGCGGTCGCCCTGACGGTGATCGCGGTGGGCTCCGGCACCACCGTGTGGATGAGCGCCGCCTGGCAGCTGATGCTCTGCTGGGGCCTGCTGGTGGGCCTCGGCTCCGGTTCCATGGCGCTCGCCTTCGCCGCCACCGTCACCAACCGCTGGTTCACCGAGCGGCGCGGCCTGGTCAGCGGCATCCTCACCGCCGCGTCCGCCTCCGGGCAGCTGATCTTCCTGCCGCTGCTGTCGTGGATCGTCGACCGGTACTCCTGGCGTCCCGCGGCCGTGACGGTGGCGCTCGCCGCGCTCGCGGTGGTGCCGTTCGTCTGGCTGCTGCTGCACGACCACCCGGCCGACGTGGGCCAGAAGCCGTACGGGGCGAAGGAGTTCGTGCCCAAGCCGGTGCCCGTGCCCGGGGCCGCCCGGCGCACCCTGGCCGTGCTCGCCTCCGCCGCCCGCACCGGCCCGTTCTGGCTGCTCGCCGGCACGTTCGCGATCTGCGGCGCCTCCACCAACGGTCTGATCCAGACCCACTTCGTGCCCGCCTCGCACGACCACGGCATGCCCATCACCACCGCCGCGTCCCTGCTCGCCGTCATCGGCGTCTTCGACGTCGTCGGCACGGTGGCCTCCGGCTGGTTCACCGACCGCTTCGACTCGCGCCGGCTGCTCGCCGTCTACTACGCGCTGCGCGGCGTCTCCCTGCTCTTCCTGCCCCTGCTGCTCGCGCCCTCCGTGCACCCGCCGATGCTGCTGTTCATCGTCTTCTACGGCCTCGACTGGGTCGCCACCGTGCCGCCCACCCTCGCGCTGTGCCGGGAGCACTACGGCGACGACAGCCCCATCGTGTTCGGCTGGGTGCTGGCGTCGCACCAGGTGGGCGCGGCGATCGTCGCCTTCGCCGGGGGCCTCGCGCGGGACGCGTTCGGCTCGTACGACGTGGTGTGGCTCGCGTCGGGCGCGCTGTGCGCGGCGGCGGCGCTGATGGCGCTGGTGATCCGGAAGCGGCCGGCGGTCCTCACGGCGAGCTGAGGCGTCCGAGGGGCGGACGCCCCGAGGGTCAGGCGCCCGGCAGCCGGGACGCCTTGCCGCTGCGGGCGACCGCGCGGGCGATGCGCCGGGCGTCCAGGGCCATCTCGCGGAGGTTGCCGCTGATCGGGTTGGTGAAGCCGGTGAAGTACAGGTCCGGGGCGCCGGCCGGGGTGCGGGCGCCGTGGACCACGGGTCTGCCCCGCTCGTCCAGCACCCCGAGGCCGCCGACCAGGCCCTCCAGGCCGCGCTGGTACCCGGTGGCCGCGACCACCGCGTCCGGCGCCACGCGCTCGCCGTCGGCCAGCAGCACCTCGCCCTCCTCGAAGCCCTTCACGGCGGCGACCACCTCCACCTCGCCCTTGCGCACGGCGTCGATCAGACCGACGTCCTGCACGGGGATCGCGCCCTCCAGGACACGGCTGTAGAGCCCGGTGTCCGGGCGGGGCAGGCCGTGCCCGGACAGGTCCGGCACCGCGATCCGCGCCTGGAGGCGGCTGATCCGGTCGACCAGCGGCACCGGCAGCCGGCGCACCAGGATCCCCGAGTACTGCGCGGGCCAGCCGGCCGTCGAGCGGCGCACGATGTGCGGAGGGGTCCGCACCGCCAGCCGCACCCGGGAGGCGCCGCCCTCCACCAGGTCCACGGCGATCTCGGCGCCCGTGTTGCCGACGCCCACCACCAGGACGTCCCGCCCGGCGAACGGCTTGGCGTTGCGGTACCGGGACGCGTGCAGCAGCTCCCCGGTGTACGAGTCCCGTCCGGGCCAGTCGGGGACGCGCGGGGTGTGGTTGAAGCCGGTGGCGACGACGACCGCCGCGCCGGTCAGCTCCCGTCCGCCGGTGGCGCGCAGCAGCCAGCCGGTGCCGTCCCCGGTGCGCTCGACGCGGGACACCTCGACGCCGGTCACGATCTCCAGGCGGTGGTGCTCGGCGTACTTCTCCAGGTAGCGGACCACGTCGTCGCGGGACGGCCAGCGTCCGAAGCGGCGGGGCATCGGCAGGCCGGGCAGCGCTGACCGGCGCCGGGTGGTGTGCAGGTGCAGCCGGTCGTAGTGGCGGCGCCAGGAATCGCCGACCCGCTCGGAGCGCTCCAGGACGACGGCCCGCACCCCGTGGGCGCGCAGGGCGTAGGCGACGGACAGTCCGCCGGGGCCGCCGCCGACGACGTAGACGGGGCGGTCCGCCCGGAGGGGCGCGGTGGGCTGCGCGGACGTGGTGGAGTCGGCCATGACCGCGAGCGTAATCCGGCACGAGGTTGATGGGTCTCGGTCAAGACCGGAATTGGTTGCGGAATGATCACATGATGTCGTGATCGCGGGTTCAATGTCCCTATGTCTTCACCGCAGCGCACCCGTTCCCGCCCGCCGTCCGAACTCCGCGGCCACGGACTGCTCCTGCGCGCCTGGGACCCGCACTCCGACGACGACGCCGAGGCCTGGCTGCGCGGCCTCACCGACCCGGAGTTCCGGCGCTGGAACACCCCGCTGCGTCCGGTCGGCGACCTGGACGGCGCCCGGCGGTCGCTGCGCACCCGGGCCGCCCTCGCCGAGGAGGGGACCGTCGTCTCCTTCCACGTCGCCGACGGGACCGACGGCACCCCGCTCGGCCACGTCGGCATCGACGACATCCGGCCGGTCATGGCCGCCGGCAGGATCGGCTACTGGGTCCTGCCCGAGGCGCGCGGCCGGGGCGTGGCCACCCGGGCGGTGCTGCTCGCCGCGGACTGGGCGCTGACCGAAGGCGCCCTCCACCGCCTGGAACTGGGCCACGCCGTCGGCCACGAGGTGTCCTGCCGGGTCGCGAACCGCTGCGGCTTCCTCCCGGAGGGCACGCTGCGCGACGCGATGTTCGCCCGCGACCGCCACGACGCCTTCCGCGACACCCACCTCCATGCCCGCCTCGCGACGGACCCGGCCCCGCCGGGGCCGTGATCCCGCTCCGGGACGCCACCCCGCAGGCTCCCGGCGATCCCCTCACGGCCACAGCAGCTCCCTCACCCACCCCTCTTCCTCCCTGCGGTACCGCAGCCGCACATGGCGGCGGTCCGCGGCGCCCTGGAAGAACTCCGTCTCCTCCGGGGCCAGGTGGTACAGGGTCCATGAGGGGGCCGGGGTGTCAGGGGCCCGGCGGGCCTTCTCCCAGGCTGCCTCCGAGGCGAGGGCGAGTTCCTCGGGAGAGGCGAGCACCGCGCTCTGGCGGCCGGTCAGGGCGGAAGCCAGCGCGCCCGCGGAGCGGGCGTGGAGGTCCGCCCGCGCCTCCTCGGGCGGGGCGGCCGTGACGGGACCCCGGACCCGCACCTGGCGGCCCAGGACCGGCCAGTAGAAGGCGAGGGCCGCGTACCGGCGGGCGGCGAGGTGCCCGCCCTTGCGGCTGTGCGCGTGCGTGGCGAACGACCAGCCCCGCTCGTCCGCGCCGTGCAGCATCACGATCCGTACGTCAGGCCGGCCGTCCGCGTCCGCCGTCGCCAGGGACATGGTGTGCGGCTCGGGCTGCCCGGCCGCCGCGGCGTCCGCCAGCCACCGCGCGAACAGCGGCAGCGGCTCGGCGGGGGCCCGCCCGACGTCGAAGGGGCGCAGGTCGGTGACGGCCGGGTCCCACACCCGCAGGGACCGCAGCAATGCGTGAAGGTCGGGTTCCATGCGGCCGATTGTCGGCCCTCAGATCGACCCCAGGTCCGACGACACCCACCGCTCCGGCCGCATCCGCACGATGATCTGCTCCCCGTGGTTCTTCCACGCGAAGTCCACGTACCCCTCGACCTTCTCGGCGGGCAGGTAGCGCGCGGAGATCTCCCGCAGCTTCTCGATCGTGGCGGGGGAGGTGTCGACGACCGGGCCCTCGACGGAGACGTAGCGGATGGTCGGCTCGACGCGCTCCACCAGGAGGGAGAAGCGTCCCGCCGCCTGGAGCAGCCGGTTCTTGCGGGAGTGCAGTCCGGTGAGGATCCACACGTCCTCACCGGGCGCGTACTGGTACCAGATCGGCACGGTCAGCGGGGCGCGGCCCTCGCCCGCGTCCACCGCGAACGCGGCCACGCGCGGTTCGGACAGGAACTTCTCGCGCTCTTCGGGGGACAGGGCCATGGTGGTTCCTCCAGCGTCGTCGGCGTCGGGGCGTGCACTCGGGCCTGCGGCCGGACGGAACAACGCCGGTCCCGCCCGGACGTGTTCCTCACGCCGTTCCCCCACCATCGGAACCGGACGACCCCCGGGAACGCGACAGGCGGCGGTCCACCGGAGTGAACCGCCGCCCGGATGACAGGAACGACGAGGTCGCGGGGGAGGAGCGGGGCCGCGCGCGGCTACTTGGTCGGCTTGCGCCCGGTGACCCCCAGGTGCACCAGCAGCGCCAGGTTCGGCTTGATCTCGGCCTGCTTGACGCCCCAGGAGGAGAAACCTTTCTGGTGCGAGGCCACGGCGGCCAGCATGGCGACCAGGGACCCGGCGACCGCGCCGGGGTTCACGTCCTTGTCGATCCGCCCCTTCGCCTGGAGCTCGGAGACCGCCTCGGCGAGGGAGGCCTCCACGGCGTTGAGGACCTTCAGACGGATTTTGGAGAAACGTTTATCCCCTTCGGCGGCGCCGAGATCCACCACACGCAGGATCGCGTCGTTCTTCCGCCAGAACTCCAGGAAACCGTCCACCAGCTCCTGTGCCGTCTGCCAGCCTGCCCGCCCGCTCCAGGAGCGTCCCTCGACCAGCTCGCTCAGGGAGCCGCTCTCCGCCGCCATGGTCTCGGCGAGCTCCAGGACGGCGCCCTCGACGTCCGGGAAGTACTGGTAGAAGGTGGCCGGCGAGGTCCCCGCACGGCGGGCGACGTCGATGACCTTGACATCCCGGTACGGGGACGAGCTGAGCATCTCGCTGAGGCAGTCGAGCAGCTTCTGCCGGGTCTCCTGCCCACGCCGGCCGGCCACGCGGCCGTCGACGGTACGCACTTGTCCTGTCATGCCGTCAGCTTACCGACGGGGTTCGGGAGCGCGATTCGGCCGACTGCAAATGGGGTGCGGGGCCCGAAAAACCCTGGTGTGCCTGGTCGGCGGGGTGCGGGCGGCGCGGCTACGTTGTCGGCATGGCCGAAAACAGGGCGTCGGAGTACACGGAGGGCACCCCCTGCTGGGTGGACGCGCAGCTGCCCGACCTGGAGGCGGGCAAGCGGTTCTACGGTGAGCTGTTCGGCTGGACCTTCGAGGACCGGCCCACCGGGACGGTCCGGGCGCTGAAGGACGGCGACCCCGTGGCGTCCCTCGCGCACAAGACGGACGGACGGCTGCCGACGGTGTGGACGGTGTCCTTCTCCACCCCGGACGCCGACGCCCTGTGCGCGCGCATCCGCGCGGCCGGCGGACAGGTGGTCGCGCCGCCGGCGCCGTTCGGCGGCCTCGGCCGCACCGCGCTCGTCACCGACCCCGAGGGCGCGGTGTTCTCGCTGTGGCAGCCCGGGACCGCGACCGGCTTCGGACGCCGCCACGAACCGGGCACCTTCGCCTGGGTCCAGCTCTACGCGCGGGACACGGAGACGGCCAACACCTTCTACGGCGACCTCTTCCATGACGCCCTGTTCGGCGAGGGCGCCGACCCCGACTTCGGACGCGCGCCCGTCTCCGACGTCTTCGCCCCCGAGATGCCGCCGCACCTCCTCGTCCACTTCGCCGTGACGGAACTGGAGGCCGCCCTGGAGCAGGTCGCCCGGCTCGGCGGACGCACGCAGGTTCCACCCTTCGAGACGTCGTACGGGACGGCGGCCGTCGTCACCGACAATCAGGGGGCGTCCTTCGCGCTGCTGCGGCGCTGACCGTACGCTCGGTGCGCCGTCGCGGTCCGGCTCCTGTACACCGTCCGTCCGTCCATTCGAGTCATATGTAAACCTGGACACCCGATTTGTCGGCCGGTTCGCACCAGGGGGCCCGGACAGGAAGAATCGGGGTGCGTGCCGCCACGGCGGTGCGGTGGTGAGACGCTGCACTACGGTCGCGCACAGGTGGTGGCGCGACGCGTACGGGGAGGTGGCAGGCAAGTGGTGGATCAGCTGACGCAGCACGATCCGCGGCGAATCGGGCCGTTCGAGGTGCTGGGACGGCTGGGAGCCGGCGGCATGGGGCTGGTCTATCTCGCGCGCTCGGCGTCCGGCCGGCGGGTGGCGATCAAGACGGTCCGGACCGAGCTGGCCGAGGACCAGCTCTTCCGGGTCCGCTTCACGCGCGAGGTCGAGGCGGCCCGCGCGGTCTCCGGTTTCTACACGGCGGCCGTCGTGGACGCCGACCCGCGCGCCGCCGTGCCGTGGCTGGCCACCGCCTACGTCCCCGCCCCCTCGCTCGAGGAGATAGTGAACGAGTGCGGGCCGCTGCCCGCGCAGGCCGTGCGCTGGCTCGCCGCCGGCGTCGCCGAGGCGCTCCAGTCGATCCACGGCGCGGGCCTGGTCCACCGCGACCTCAAGCCGTCCAACGTGCTGGTGGTCGAGGACGGCCCCCGGGTGATCGACTTCGGCATCGCCTCCGGGGTGTCCAACACCCGGCTGACGATGACCAACGTGGCCGTCGGCACCCCCGCCTACATGTCCCCGGAGCAGGCCAAGGACTCCCGCAGCGTCACCGGCGCGAGCGACGTGTTCTCCCTCGGCTCCATGCTGGTCTTCGCCGCCACCGGCCACCCCCCGTTCCACGGCGCCAACCCGGTCGAGACGGTCTTCATGCTGCTGCGCGAGGGCCCGGACCTGGAGGGCCTGCCGGACGAACTGCGGCCGCTCATCGAGTCGTGCATGCAGATGGACCCCACGGCCCGGCCCAACCCCGCCGACCTCCAGGCCCAGCTCGCCCCGCACCTGTTCGGCTCCGGCTCCGACGACAGCGGCACGGCGTCCGCGTGGCTGCCCGAGCGGGCGGTCGCCCTGATCGAGACGCGCCGCGGCGGCCGCCCCGCCAGACCGGCGCAGAACAGCGGCCGCAGCGCGGGCGGCGCGCGTCCCCACGTACCGCCTCCGCCGCCGCACGACCCGGTCGTCCCGCCGCCCCCGCCCCAGCCGGCCCCCGTGGGCGCGCCCGGCACCGGCCCCGTCCGGCTGGCGGGCGCCGCGGTGCCCATCGGCCCCGGCCCGCGCGTCGCCGACACGCGCGCGGCCGCCGTGCAGGTGCCCCCGCCCGCCGCCGCCCTGGCCGCGACCTGGACCAAGCCCCGCCCCGGCGTCAACGGCGCCGAGCCGGCCGTCGCGCCCGTGCCCCCGGCGCCCGCCGCGCAGCCGGAGCAGCCCGGCGGCTGGCGCCCCTGGCGGTTCCGCATGTCCAACGACGTGTGGGGCACCCCCGCCGTCGCCGGCGACCTGGTGTACGTCACCTCCTTCGAGGTGCACGCGCTGGACGTGGCCACCGGACGGCGCCGCTTCAAGACGCGGGACGTCGCCTGGTCGATGGCGGTCGCGGACGGCCGCATCCACGCCTCCGACGGGCCCACCCTCTACGCGCTCGACGCCCGCGAGGGCGGCGACCTGTGGCGGCTGAACACGGACGCCTGGGTGTACTCCCTCAAAGCCGGCCGCGGCACCGTCCTCACCGGCACCCGCGGCGGCGGCGTCCAGGGCTGGGAGGCGTCCACCGGGCAGAAGCTGTGGGAGATCACCGGCTGCCAGACCGACTTCGAGTCCCCGGAGGCCGGCCCCGCCCTCTTCGACGGCACCGCCTACGTCTGGCAGGACGCCCGGCTGCGCGCCCTGGACGTCCGCACCGGCGAGGAGCGCTGGTCGTACCCGATCGGTGACGCGGCCTCCTGCGGCGGCGTCCCGATCCGCCTCACCGCCGCGCCCGACGGCTACGTCTACGTCTGCGCCGGCACCCGGGTGCTCGCCCTGGAGGCCGCCTCCGGGCACGTCCGCTGGCACTTCGAGGCCCCGGCGGTCTTCCTGTGCCCGCCCGCCTTCGTGCCCGGCCCCGCGGTCACCGGCGGCGGGGTGTACCTCGCCGACTACCTCGGCACGGTGTACGCCCTGGACGCCACCGACGGCCGCGACCGCTGGCGCATCGCCACCGAGGCGCGCTCCTCGGTCGAGCCGGTGCTGGTCGCCGCGGGCCATGTCCACGTGGGCAGCGGCAAGGGGCTCTACACGCTGGACGCGGTCACCGGGACGCCCAAGTGGCGCTTCCAGTCCGGCGGCGAGATCGTCGGCGCGCCCGCGGTCGCCGAGGGCCGGATCCACTTCGGCTCCAGCGACCACCTGCTGTACACGCTGAAGGCCGACGACGGCCGGCTGCGCTGGAAGCTGGCGACCGGCGGCGAGATCACCGGCTCCCCGGTGGTGCGGGACGGCGTGGTGTACGCGTGCAGCAAGGACCGCTGTGTGTACGCGCTGGACGCGGAGAAGGGCACGGGCACGGCGCGGACGGCGTGAGACGCGTCGTCCCCGGTGTCCCCGTGGGACGGCCGTCGTGCCGGCTGTACGGAAGGGGCCCGGACGGCGGCCGCCGCTGCGGGGCGGCGGCGCCCGCCGCCCTCGGGGCCGGCGCTACGCCGGGTACGGGACGGTCGCCAGGCAGTGACATGGCCGTGACACAGAGATCGCTAACCTGAGGGCCATGACTTCTCGGGGGAAGACACTCAGGCTCACCGCTGTCTCGGCACTCGTCGTCCTCGCGCTCACCGGCTTCTCCACCGGCCGAGGGCACGGAGGCACCAGCGGGGGCGACCACGACGGCGGGGGCGGCGGCGGATGCAGCAGCTCCAGCCAGAACCACGACTCGTCGAGCGGCTCGCACCGCGACTACGACGACGATGACGACTACGACGATGACGACTACGACGACGACTACGGCAGCAGCAGCGGCTCCGGCGGCTCGGAGGCGTCGACGTCCCCGGACGCCGCCACGGTGACGCTGGTCGACTGCGCGTCCGAGGAGACGCCGTACGCCACCGTCGAGGTCACCAACACCGACACGGTGGACGGCATCTTCTCCGTCACGGTGGTCTTCAAGGACGCCGCCGGCGAGGAACTGACCCGCGGCACCGAGGAGGTCTCCGTCCCGGCGGGCGAGACCACCGCGGCCAGGGTCCCGGTGGACGACGAGGCGAGCGTCCCGCTCGTCGACGACTGCGAGCTCGACTCCTACGCCCCGGCGGCCTGACCACGACGGCACGAAAAGAGGGGCCCTGGCGCGGAGTCGTACGACTCCGCGCCAGGGCCCCTCTTCACGACTCGGCCGCGGTGGCTCCCCCTCCGTGCCGCCGCGGCCGTCCCCGTGCGGGAAGAAGGCTCAGCGGCCGTCCCGGTCCAAGGCGGGCGGCGCCGGGGCGTGCTGGTCCAGCGTGGTGACCTCGCCGATGCTCGGCGGGGCCGGCGCGTGCTGGTCGAGCGTGGTGACCTCCGGGTCGTCCTTGCTCGGCGGCGTCGGCGCGTGCTGGTCCTGCGTGGTGAGCTCCGGCTCGTTCGTGGCTTCCGTCATGACGTGTACAACCCCCAACAGGTGGACTGGGACGTGCGGTTGAACGGCCCGCTCGGCGACTCCCCCGAAGGCCGCCGAACGGGCGTTCCAGCGGGTCTCAGACTGGAGATGAGCCCCTCGGATCCGCCTGCCCCCCGACGCGACGCATCCGTTCCATGAGAGTGGCAGCCCGCCATAAACGTTCGATGAACGCCCCCGGCGGGCCGCCGTCAGGCCGCCGACAGCGGGGCGAGCAGCCTGCGCACCTGGACGGCCTCCGCGGAACCCGTCTCGTCGTACAGGGTCAGCGCCTCGCGCCAGCAGGCGCGCGCCCGGTCGCCCTGGTCCAGGGTGTCCAGCGCCCGGCCGAGCAGGGTGAGGGCGTTGGCCCGCATCCAGTCGCCGCCGATGCAGCCCATCGCCAGGGCCTGTTCCGCGTGCCGGGCGGCCCGCGCCGGGCGTCCGGCACGCAGGTGCACCTCGGCGATGCGGTAGTGGGTCGTGCCCTCCCACAGCGACTGACGGTTCTCCGCGAAGATGCACAGCGCCTCGTCGAGCTGGGCCAGCGCCTCCGAGGAGCGCCCCGCCTGGCTGAGCACGATCCCGGACGCGTACCGGGCGTTCGCCAGCCGCATCGACATCCCCAGCTCGTCGTAGATCTCGACGCCCCGCCGGGCGAGTTCCACGGCCTCGTTGCTGCGGCCCATGGAGGCGAGGCTGCGGGAGAGGTTGCAGACCGCGCTGGCCTCGCCGGGCCGGTTGCCGTCGGCGCGGAAGGCGTCGATCGCGCGCAGGAAGTACCCTTCGGCGTCCGCGTACCGGGCGGTGCACAGGGCGATGATGCCGAGCTGGTTCGGGGCGGTGCCGTTCGCCCACGGGTCGTCCGCCTCCCGCAGCAGTGCGTCCGCCCGCCGTGTCTCCTCCTCGGCGGCCTCGAACCGGCCCGCCTGGCTGAGCACCTGGGCCACGGTGACCCGGGCCCGCACCTCGGCGCGGGCGTCCCCGAGGGCGGCCGCCGCCTCGCACGCGGCCCGCGCGGTCTTGCGGTACTGGCGCGAGTCCACCCCGGACTCCGCGAGGTCGATGGTGGCGACCAGCAGGTCCACGGCCCGGCGCACCATGGACGCGCCCAGCGACTGCTGCACGCACGCCAGCAGCGGCCCGGCCTCGCTGTGCAGCCAGTCCAGCGCCTTCGCCGCGCCGGAGAACTCCTCGCCCTCGAAACGGCCCTTCTCCAGGTGCGCCACGGTCCGGTCGCCCGGCCGCTCGATGCCGTACACCCGCACCGCCGTCGCCAGGTAGTAGTCCAGCAGCCGCGACCTGGCCGCCTCCCGCTCGGCGGGCGGCTGCTCGTCCCGCTCGGCGCACGCACGCGCGTAGAGCCGCACGAGATCGTGGAAGCGGTAGCGGCCGGGGGCCGCCGACTCCAGCAGGGACGTGTCGACGAGCGACTCCAGCAGGTCCTCCGTCGCCTCCGCCTCCAGGTCCAGCAGGGCGGAGGCGGCGGCCAGCGAGATGTCGGGGCCGTCGGCCAGTCCCAGCAGCCGGAACGCACGGGCCTGCGCCGCGTCCAGCGCGCCGTAACCCAGCTCGAAGGTCGCCTTCACGGCCAGGTCCCCGGCCTGCAGCTCGTCCAGGCGGCGCCGCTCGTCGGCGAGCTTCGCCGCGAGGAACGACACGGTCCAGGTGCGGCGGGCGGCCAGCCGCGACGCGGCGATACGGATGGCCAGCGGCAGGAAGCCGCAGGCGGCCACCACGTCCAGGGCGGCCTCCCGCTCGGAACGCACCCGCTCCTCGCCGACGATCTTCGTGAAGAGCGCCAGCGCCTCCTCCGGCGACATCACGTCCAGGTCGACCAGGTGCGCCCCGGCCAGGCCCACCATCCGCACCCGGGACGTCACCAGCGCCGCGCATCCCGCCGTGCCCGGCAGCAGCGGCCGTACCTGCGCCGCGTCGCGGGCGTTGTCCAGCAGCACCAGCACCCGGCGGCCGTCCAGCACCGAGCGGTACAGCGCCGCCCGCTCCTCCAGCGGGTCCGGGATCGCCGAGTCGGCCGTGCCCAGCGCCCGCAGGAAGGAGCCGAGGACCGTCTCCGGCTCCGCGGCGCGCGCGCCGGCGCCCTGAAGGTCGACGTAGAGCTGGCCGTCGGGGAACGCGTCCCGGGCGGCGTGCGCCACGTGCACGGCCAGGGTGGTCTTGCCGACGCCGCCGATGCCGGCGAGGGCGGACACCGCCATCACCTGCGCCTGGTCACCGGTGGCCGACGCGAGGACCTCGCCCAGCTCCCGCACGAACGCCGCACGGCCCGTGAAGTCCGGCACGGACGCCGGAAGTTGCGCCGGGCGTACGGTCACGGGCTCCGTGGTGGACGGCCTGGCGGGCGGTTCGACGAGGGCCGGGTCGGCCTCCAGGATGCGCTGCTGCAGCTCGCTCAGGTCCGGGCGCGGGTCGACGCCCAGCTCGTCGGCGAGCAGCCTGCGCGTGTCGGCGTACACCGCGAGCGCCTCCGCCTGGCGGCCGCTGCGGTACAGCGCCAGCATCAGCAGCTCACGCAGCCGCTCCCGCAGGGGGTGGGCGGCGGTCAGCGCGGTCAGCTCGGAGACGGCCTCCGCGTGGCAGCCCTGCTCCAGGTCCATGTCCAGCCGCGTCTCGACGAGTTGGAGCCGCCACTCCTCCAGACGGACGCGCTGCGCCTCCGCGTACGGGCCGGGCACCCCGGCCAGCGTCTCGCCGTCCCACAGCGCCAGCGCCTGGTTGAGCAGGTCGCGGGCTCGGCTCAGGTCCCCGGCGGCGCGGGCCTTCTCCGCCTCCGCCGCCAGCTCCTGCGCGGACGCGAGGTCGAGCGCGCCCTCGCCGAGTCCCCGCACGGCGTAGCCGCCGGACTCGCTGACCAGGACGCCGGGGTCCAGCACCTTCCGCAGCCGGGACGCGTAGGTGCGCACCGCGGCCAGCGCCTGCGAGGGCGGTTCCTCGCCCCACAGGGCGTCGATCAGCTCGGCGGCCGTCGCGGTGCGGCCCTCGCGCAGCAGCAGTGCGGCCAGCAGGGCGCGTTGCTGCGGACTGCCGGTGGCGACCGGTACGTCGTCACGCCAGGCGCGCACCGGGCCCAGCACCCCGAACCGCAGCGCCGCCGGCTCCGGGGAGGAGCCGGGACCCCGCTGCTCGGGTCCTCGCGGCACACCGTCCATGCAGTCCCCCTATGAATTCCGAGCAACTACGCCAGTTTGCCTTCTCCTGACGCATGAGTCAGCCTCGCGAGACACCGATCACACGGGGAGCGACAGGCCGCCACGGACTCCACACATGTGCGACCTCATCCGTCCAGATCCACCCGTACCGTGAGCAGTTCGGCCCCGATCGCCCGGACGGCGGCGCTGTTGAGGCGGGGGAGCGAGCGCAGCCGGGCCACGGGGTCGTCGTCGGGCATCAGGTGGGCGGTGCCGGTGTGCCAGCGGCCCCGGACACGCACCCGCACCCGGGGGTCCGCCTTGATGTTCCGCACGTACTGCGAGCGTTCGCCGAACTCCGACACCAGCCAGAAGGCGTCGCCTTCGCGCCGCCCGCCCACCGGTGTGGTGCGGGGCAGGCCCGACACCCGGCCGGTGGTCTCGAGCAGGGTCTGGAACGGCATCCGGCGCAGCAGGGGGTTCCCGACACGGCGCTGGAAGGCCGTGGCGACGCGGTACTTGCGTTCGGCGCGAGAAGTCATCGTGGCGCCGAGCCTACCGGCGGCCGAGGAAGACGGGGTTGGTGAAAGCGGCCAGGCTTCCGGGCAGCGGCGGGACCGTGGCCTCGTGCCGCACCTCCGCCCGCACGTACGCCGCGTACGCCGGGGTGGTCCGCCACTCCACGACGCCCTCGCCGCTCGCCGGCAGTGGCGCGGATGTGTGCAGCACGCCCTGGTCGGTGACGAGGCGGACGGTGCAGCCGGGGGCGCCGGTGACCCCGGCGCGGACCACGACGGGGGAGTCGTCCGCGACCCGCAGCCGCTCGCCGATCCCCGCGTGCTCGCCGCGCGGGCCGGACGCGGTCAGGGCGAGGGAGACGGCGGCGGACTCGGCGACGTAGCAGCGGCCGGCGCGGATGCCCTCCTGGACGGCGCGGCGGGAGAGGTCGTCGGCGAGGACGACGGTCTGCGGCAGGCCGACGACGTCCGGGTCGCGGTGCGCGTCGCTGCTGCCCATGGCCGGAATCCAGTCCCGGCCGTCCCGCACGGACGCGACCAGCATGCCGTCCCAGTCGGCCAGCGCCACCTCGTCGTCGGGCGTCCAGGGGCCGTTCCACACCTCGACCGCGTCCGCCTCACCGAAGCCGAACTTCCAGTTGCAGCCGATGCAGGCGGCGTGCGGGTGCGCGGGCACGACCAGGCCGCCCGCGCGGCGGATCTGCCGGGCGAACCGGCCGAAGCGGTTGTCGCGGGCCCGGTAGCGCCAGTCGACGAAGGTGCCGGGGTCGGTGCCGAGCGCCACCACGTGCCCGTTGCGGGTGGTGACCTCCTCGCCGAGCAGCACCAGCAGGTCGTCACCGGCCGCCTCGGCCCAGTGGGCGTGCGCGGAATGCGTGTTGTGGTCGCTGGAGTTGACGAAGTCCAGCCCGGCCGCGCGGGCGAGCGCGGCGATCTCCCCCGGGGTGCGGCGGCCGTCGGAGTGCCAGGAGTGCAGATGGCAGTCGCCCCGGTACCAGGCCCGCCCCCGCCCCTTCGCCCGCTCCGGCGGATGCACCGGCCGGGGCGTCCGGCCCGGCTCGCCGAACGTCAGCGTCACGGTGACCTCGTACGACAGGCCTTGCGGGGCGACCGTGTACGGGCCGAGCGCGATGTGCCAGGTGCCCGCGCGCACCGGGCCGGGGATGTAGCCGGGAGTGGCCTCGTCGGCGCGCACGAAGAACTCGGTGCGTGCCCCGCCGGACCAGCCGCGGAACCCCTCGCCCCCGAGGCCGGTGCCGCGCTCGTCGAAGACGCCGATGTCCAGCGCGTTGCCCGCGGTGCCGGCCGGGACCTGGGGTCTGTCGTAGGTGTACGCGACTTGCAACTCCTCTACCCCGTACGGCACTTCAACGGGGATGTACACGAAGTCGGGGGCGCCGGGCTCCAGGGTGCCCCGCACGGTCCTGGTCCGGGTGCGGCCGCCCTCGGCCGCGGAGGCGAAGCTCACGCTCCCCAACGTAACCGCGGCGGCGGCGCCCGTCAGGAAGACGGCGCGCCGTCCGACGCCGGTCTGATGCTCCTCGCACATGCTGCTGCTCCCGGGTGTCGGTGAGGACAGGGCTGGGTGATGCAGGGGTGGTGCGGTGCAACCTTTGTATTGAGCAGTGAACTGCCGTGGAAGGGAAGGGAATCGGCAGATCTCGCGCCCGGTCCGTGGTCGGGTCCGGCACGATGCCGACCGGTCGGTATGGACAGGGGGAGGGAGGACGGGTATGCATGGGGCGTCGTCCGCGTACGAAAGGCCGCCCATGCGCATCGCCGTCACGATCTTCCTCACCGACGAGACGATCACCCCGGTCCGACTGGCCCGGGAGCTGGAACAGCGAGGCTTCGCCGGGCTCTACCTGCCGGAGCACACGCACATCCCCGTCGAGCGCACCACCCCCTACCCGGCGGGCGGCGAGCTGCCCCGCGAGTACGGCCGCACCCTGGACCCCTTCGTGGCGCTCGGGCAGGCCGCGGCGGTCACCGACAGGCTCGGGCTCGGCACCGGCATCACCCTCGCCGCGCAGCACGACCCGATCGACCTGGCCAAGCAGATCGCGACCCTGGACCACCTCTCCCGCGGCCGGTTCACGCTGGGGCTCGGCTTCGGGTGGAACGTGGAGGAAGCCGCCGACCACGGCGTGCAGTGGCGCACCCGCCGGGCGCTGGTCCGCGACCGGATGGGCCTCATGCGCGCCCTGTGGGCGGACGAACCGACGCCCTACGACGGCGAGTTCGCGAGCGTCCGGGCGAGCACCGCGTACCCCAAGCCGGTGCAGAAGCCGCGCGGCCCGGTGACCGGCCCGCGCACGCTGGTCGGCGGGGCGGCCGGACCGAAGCTGTTCGCCGACATCTGCGCCTACGCCGACGGCTGGCTGCCGATCGGCGGGCGCGGACTGACCGAGGCGCTGCCCGCGCTGCGCGCCGCCTGGGCCGACGCCGGCCGCGACCCGGCCGCCCTCCAGGTCGTGCCGTACGCGGTCCGTCCCAGCGCGGGCAAGCTGGAGCACATCGCCGGGCTGGGCGTCGAGGAGGTCGTGGCGCAGCTGCCACCGGCGGGGGAGGCGGACGTGCTCCGTGCGCTGGACGCGCTCCAGCCGTTCGTGGACGGGCAGGGCTCCTGATCACGCCGAACGTATGCTCAAAGAATGACGACTTCCGCGACGTCCGGAACCGGCGGCCCGACCGAGAACTCCCTGCGCCGCGCGCTCAGGCGCGCCCGCGACGGCGTCTCCCTGGACGTCTCCGAGGCCGCGGTCCTGCTCCAGGCCCGCGGTGAGCAGCTGACGGACCTCTCCGCCTCGGCCGCCCGGGTCCGCGACGCGGGCCTGGACGCGGCGGGGCGGCCAGGCGTCATCACGTACTCCAAGAGCGTGTTCGTCCCGCTGACGCGGCTGTGCCGGGACAAGTGCCACTACTGCACGTTCGTCACCGTGCCCGGCAAGCTGCGCCGGGCCGGGCACGGGATGTTCATGTCGCCGGACGAGGTGCTGGACATCGCGCGCAAGGGCGCCGCGCTCGGCTGCAAGGAAGCGCTCATCACCCTCGGCGACAAGCCCGAGGACCGCTGGCCCGAGGCCCGCGAATGGCTCGACGCGCACGGCTACGACGACACGATCGCCTACGTCCGCGCCATCTCCATCCGCATCCTGGAGGAGACCGGCCTCCTCCCGCACCTCAACCCTGGCGTCCTGTCCTGGACCGACTTCCAGCGCCTCAAGCCGGTCGCGCCGTCCATGGGCATGATGCTGGAGACCACGGCGACCCGCCTGTGGTCCGAGCCCGGCGGCCCCCACCACGGCTCCCCCGACAAGGAACCGGCCGTGCGGCTGCGGGTCCTGGAGGACGCCGGCCGCTCCTCCGTGCCCTTCACCTCCGGCATCCTCATCGGCATCGGCGAGACCTACGAGGAACGCGCGGAGTCCCTCTTCGCCCTGCGGAAGGTGTCCCGCGCCCACCACGGCATCCAGGAACTGATCATCCAGAACTTCCGCGCCAAGCCGGACACCGCGATGCGCGGCATGCCCGACGCGGAGCTGGACGAACTGGTCGCCACGGTCGCCGTCGCCCGCCTGGTGCTCGGCCCCACCGCCTGCCTCCAGGCCCCGCCGAACCTGGTCGACTCCGAGTACGGGCGGCTGATCGCGGCCGGCATCGACGACTGGGGCGGGGTCTCCCCGCTCACCATCGACCACGTCAACCCGGAGCGGCCCTGGCCGCAGATCGAGGAACTGGCCGAGCAGTCCCGCGCGGCCGGCTTCGAACTGCGCGAACGCCTCTGCGTCTACCCGGAGTTCGTCCGGCGCGGCGAGCCCTGGCTGGACCCGAGGCTGCGCCCGCACGTGGCCGCGCTCGCCGACCCGGAGACGGGGCTGGCCCGCCCGGACGCGCTGCCGCAGGGGCTGCCCTGGCAGGAGCCGGACGAGGCGTTCACCGCGACCGGCCGCACCGACCTGCACCGCACCATCGACACCGACGGCCGTACCGGAGACCGGCGCGAGGACTTCGACGAGGTGTACGGCGACTGGGACGCGCTGCGCGAGGCCGCCGCACCCGGCATGGTCCCCGAGCGGATCGACACCGACGTGCGCGAGGCGCTGCGCACGGCCGCCGACGACCCGACGAAGCTGACGGACGCCGAGGCGCTTGCCCTGCTGCACGCCGACGGGCCCGCCCTGGACGCCCTCTGCCGGGTCGCGGACGACGTGCGGAAGTCGGCCGTCGGCGACGACGTGACGTACATCGTCACGCGCAACATCAACTTCACCAACGTCTGCTACACCGGCTGCCGCTTCTGCGCCTTCGCCCAGCGTCGCACGGACGCCGACGCCTACACGCTCTCCCTGGAGCAGGTCGCGGACCGTGCCGCCCAGGCGTGGGACGTCGGCGCGGTGGAGGTGTGCATGCAGGGCGGCATCCACCCCGACCTGCCCGGCACCGCCTACTTCGACATCGCGCGGGCCGTGAAGGAACGCGTCCCCGGCATGCACGTCCACGCCTTCTCCCCGATGGAGGTGGTGAACGGCGCGACCCGCACCGGCCTGTCCGTCCGGGAGTGGCTGACGGCGGCGAAGGAAGCGGGCCTGGACACCATCCCGGGCACGGCGGCGGAGATCCTCGACGACGAGGTCCGCTGGATCCTCACCAAGGGCAAGCTGCCGGCGGCCACCTGGATCGAGGTCGTCGAGACCGCCCACGAACTGGGCATCCGCTCCTCGTCCACGATGATGTACGGCCACGTCGACCAGCCCCGCCACTGGCTCGGCCACCTGCGCACCCTGGCCTCCGTCCAGCAGCGGACCGGCGGCTTCACCGAGTTCGTGACGCTGCCCTTCGTGCACACCAACGCCCCCGTCTACCTGGCCGGCATCGCCCGTCCGGGTCCGACGGTCCGCGACAACCGCGCGGTCACGGCGATGGCCCGCCTGCTGCTCCACCCCTGGATCCCCAACATCCAGACGAGCTGGGTCAAACTGGGTGCGGAGGGTGCGGCGGAGATGCTGCGCTCCGGCGCGAACGACCTGGGCGGGACGCTGATGGAGGAGACCATCTCCCGCATGGCGGGCTCCTCCTACGGTTCCTACAAGTCGGTCAAGGACCTCATCGAGGTCGCGGAGGCGGCGGGCCGCCCGGCGAAGCCGCGCACGACCCTGTACGGCGAGGTCCCCGAGGAGCGACGGCGCGCGGCGGAGGCGTCGGACGGCCATCTGCCGGAGCTCCTCCCGGTGCTCGACTGACGCCGGGCCCGTTGCCGACTGGCAGTAGGATGATCCGACCCGCTTTCGGTAGCTGAGGAGTGCGTACCGGTGTCTGCCCGTCTTCCCTCGTGGGCCTGGGTGACCGGGCTGACCACGGGGGCGATAGCCGTGGTGGCGGTCCTGGGCGTCCAGGCGGACCAGGGCGCCAAGCCCGTCGCCGCGACCACTCCGCCGAAGGCCACGGCGACGGCGGACCCCAAGCCGTCCGCCGCCCCGTCGAAGAAGCCGGCGACGCCGGCCGTCCCGGCCGACTCCGGCACCGGCCGCCGCATCGTCTACTCCCTCGGCCAGAAGCGCGTCTGGCTGGTCGACGCCAGCGACGCCGCCCGCAGCTCCTTCCCGGTGTGGCCCGGCACCGTCGCCCCGGACCCCGGCTCCTACGCGATCGGCACCCGCACCGAGGCCACCACCGGCAGCGACGGCGTCCCGGTGGAGCACATCATGTACTTCGCCCAGAAGTCCGGCGTCTTCGTCGCCTTCTCCAACGCGGTCGACGGCTCCTCACCCCCGCCCGCCGACCCGGGCGCCCGGACCGGCGGCATCCGCGTCGCCAAACAGGACGGCAAGGCCCTGTGGACCTTCGGCACGGCGGGGACCACGGTCCACGTGGTGCAGTAGCCGACCGTCCTGCCGGCCCCGGAAGGCGACCGTTGGTGTGGACACAGCCCGACGACACTTCGGAACGTATTCCGAAGTCGACGTCAGTGGTCACTCAGAGTGAACGGTCGACTGCCATGGCCCTGCCGGATCGGACCGAGGTGCGACAGAATGGCGCCGTCGTGACGCGGGGGAAGGGACGTGCGGGTGGCGCGGGCGCGGGTTTCTCTTCAGGAGCGGGTGCGGCGGCGGACGCAGGCCGGCCTGGTCGCGCGCAGTGCCGAACGCGATTTGTTCCGGGGTAACTTCGACACCTCACCCGACGACGGGCGGCACCGTTTCCTCTTCCATGTGCACGGCACCGCGGGCGTCGGCAAGACCAGGCTGGTCAAGGAGTTCGAGCATCTCGCCCGTGAACAGGGCGCGTTGACCGCCTACGTCGACGAGACCGCCGGTTCCGTCCCCGCGGTGCTCGAAGCGGTGTGCCGTCAGTTCGGCGCACAGGGACATCGGCTGAAGGATCTCGAGCGGCTGGTGGCGACCCACCACGAGCGGCGGTACGAGGCGGAGGCCGCCGCCCTCGCCGCCCTCGACCCCGCCCCGGACGGCACCCCCTCCGCGGGCGGCATGGCACTCGCCCGCGCCGGACTCGCCGGACTCGGACTCGTCCCCGGCGTCGCCCCGTTCACCGCCGTCCTCGACCCCGAGCAACTCGCCCACGGCGCCGACCGGCTGCGCTCCGTCCTCGCCGCCCGCTTCCGCAACCACGATGACGTCCGCCTGGTCCTCGACCCGGAGAGCGTCCTCACCCCCGTCCTCGCGGACGAACTGGACGCGCTCGCCTCCGACGTCCCCTGGATCGTCCTCCTCCTCGACACCTACGAGCGCACCGGCCCCTTCCTCGACGCCTGGCTGCACGCCCTGCTCACCACCGACCGCTACGGCGCCCTGCCCGACACGGTCGTCGTCGTCACCGCGGGACAGCATCCCGCCGACCCGGCCCGCTGGGGGACGTTCGCCGACTTCATGACCTCCCTGCCACTCCGTCCCTTCACCGAGGCGGAGGCGCGCGGACTGCTCGCCGAGCGGGGCGTCACCGCCGAACCCGTCGTCGCCGAGGCCCTCCGCCTCACCGGCGGCCTCCCCGTGCTGCTGTCCACGATCGCCGGCACCCGCCCCGCGGGGCCCGAGGACGTCACCGACCCGAGCGCCACCGCCGTCGAACGCTTCCTGAAGTGGGAGCAGGACCCCGGCCGCCGGCTCGCCGCCCTCGCGGGAGCGCTGCCCCGGTTGCTCGACGTGGACGTCTTCGCGGTCGCCGCCGACTGCGACCGGGACCGCGCCGAGGAGCTCTACACCTGGGTGGAGACCCTGCCGTTCGCCGACCGGCTCGGCGGCCGGCTCCGCTACCACGACATCGTCCGAGCCCCCATGCTGCGGCTCCAGCGCGGCCGCTCCCCACGCGGTTGGAACGACGGCCACACCAGGTTGGCGCAAGCATTCCGCCGCTGGCGCGAGCAGACGGAGAGTGGCCGGGACTCCGGCACGCTGTGGCTCGACGACACCTGGTGCGAGCTGCGGCTCGGGGAGCTGTACCACCGCATTTGCTCCGACGACCCCGCGGCGGTCTCCGACACCTTGCGGGATCTGGTGGAGGCCTGCGACCAGGGGGACGTGGTTGCGGTGCGGTGGATCAGGATGTTGGAGGACGCGGGGCGGGACGTGTTCGTGCCGGGCGTGAGCGGGTGGGGCGGCATGCTGTCGGACGCGCTCGCCTCCGGCGGGACGCAGGCGGTTCTCGACACCCTGCTCGAGTGGGCGGGACACTCCTCGCCGTCCGGACCACGGCGGCCGGAGGCAGGCCCGTCGGGCAGCCTGCGGATGCGCCGCCGGCACGCCCGCTCACGCCGTGACCCTGCCCCGGCAGGTGCTGTCGGCGACTGGTATACCGCGGAGGAACGCGACTCGAGTCGGTCGGCGTACCGCGTGACTCGCCTGACCGCCGCCATGCCCCCGCCCCTCCTCGCCCGCATCCACCGCGACCGGGCCCTCGCGTACGCCTCGCGGGAGGACCGTGCGGCCGCCGTCACCGAGCTGGGTCACGCTCTCGTTCTCACGCCGGACGACGCCCGCACCCTCGCCCTGCGCGGCGAGTACCTGCGTACGGCCGGACGCAACGCGGAGGCCGCCGCCGACCTGGAACGCGCCACCACCCTCGACCCCGCCGACGCCTACGCCTGGGCCTCCCTCGGCGCCACCCGACTCGCCCTCCGCCACCCGGAGGGCGCCCGCACCGCCCTCGACCGAGCCCTGGACCTCAAGCCCGACTACGCATGGGCGCTGGTCCGCCGTGCCCGGGTGGCCCGGGAGCTGGGCGACCCGGAGGGCCGCCTCGCCGCCCTGGACCGTGCCGTCGCCGCCGACCCCGACTCCGCCTGGCCCCACTGCGAGCGAGGGGACGCCCTCCGCGCCGCCGACCGCGACCAGGAGTCCCTCGACGCCTACGACCGGGCCGTCGCCCTCGACCCCGGGTACGCGTCGGCGTACGCGAGCCGGGGCGTGGCCCACCACCGTCTGGGCCACCTCGACGAGGCCCTCGCCGACCTGGACCGCGCGCTGGAGCTCAACCCGTCCTACGCCTGGGCGCGCGAGCGGCGCGATGCGGTCGTACGGGACCGCGTCGGGTGAAAGCAGGCGACTCCCGGCCGCTCGGGTCACACTCCGTATAGCGATCGGGAAGGTGATCCGGCCTCGCGGCCCACCGTCCCCGTTCGATTACAGTGCTGGGCGTCGTACATACGGACGGTCCCGGGGAGGTCTTGGTGGCTGGTACTGCCGGGCCCGTGTGGGGGCGCCGTGAGCAGCAGGACTTCCGCAGCCGGGTGCGCGGCACGCTGCTCGGGGCGGCCGTCGGCGACGCGCTGGGCGCGCCCGTGGACGCCCTGGACCTCGACACGATCCGCCGGACCCACGGTGCGGAGGGCCTGACCGACCTCGCCCCCGCCTACGGCCGGCGCGGTGCCGTCACGCACCACACGCAGCTCACCCTCTTCACCGTGGACGGACTGATCCGTGCCCAGGTGCGGCGCGACACCGGCGCCTGGCACCCGCCGACCGACCTGCACCGGGCGTACCTGCGCTGGGCCACCACGCAGCGCGACTGGGGCCCGGACGAGCGGCGCAAGGAGGACGGCTGGCTGGCCCGGGAGGAGTGGCTGTACGCCCGCCGCGACCCGGCCCGCACGCTGCTCCTCGGCCTGGGCGACGCGACGATGGGCACGCCGGACGCGCCCAAGAACCCCGGCGAGGCCGGCCCTGAGGCGGCGGCCCGCTCGGCGCCGTTCGGACTGCTCGTCGGCTGGGACCCGCAACTGGTGGCGCAGCTCGCCGTGGAGTGCGCGGCGCAGACCCACGGCCATCCGGTCGCCTACCTCGCGGCGGGCGCGTACGCGGTGCTGGTGCACGCGCTGGCCCGGGGCGACAGCCTCGACACGGCGGTGCAGCGCACGCTCGCCCTGCTGTCCGTACGGCCCGGCCACCAGCCGGTGACGGACGCCCTCCAGCGCGCCCTGGGCGCCGTACGGCAGGGGATGCCCGGCGCGGAGCGGGTCACGGAACTGGTCGGCAACGCCACCGCCGAGGGTTTGCTGTCCGCGGCCGTGTACTGCGCGCTGGTGGGGGAGGACGTACGGCAGGGGCTGTGCCTGGCCGTGAACCACGGCGGCCCCAGTGCGGCGGCCGGCGCGCTGACCGGCGGCCTGCTGGGCGCTCTGCACGGCGAGACGGCCCTCCCGCCGGCCTGGCTGGCCGAACTGGAGGGCCGTCCCACGGTTCTGGAACTGGCGGACGACTTCGCGATGGAGATGACCCAGGGCCCGGCCCTCCACACCCCCGCAGCCGCATCCCCGGCCTGGCTGACCCGCTACCCGAGAGGCGCGTGACCTTCCAGGGCCGCGGGACTGCACCCCCCAGGGGCGCGGGACTGCACCCCCCCCCAGGGGCGCGGGGAACTGCGCAAAGGGGGGTCCGGGGGGCGAAGCCCCCCGAAGGTCGGGACGGGAAGGGGCGGAGGGGGCGAAGAAACCCTCAGTCCTTCACAGGCACCCCGGCCTCCCCCGCAGGCGCGGGAAGAGCGACACCCTCCCCGTCCCCGTCGGAGTTGACCCGCTCGATGATCGCCACCCTCTCCTCCGTGTCCTCCGGCTTCACGAACCCGATCACCACATACAGCACCAGCGAAACGGCCAGCGGGATGGACACCTGGTACTCCAACGGCACCCCACCCTCCACGGCCCAGTGGATCGGATAGTTCACCAGCCAGAACGCCACCAGCCCCAACCCCCAGCTGACCAGCGCCGCCGTGGGCCCGGACCGCCGGAAGGGCCGCAGCAGCCCCAGCATCATCGGAATGGCGATCGGCCCCATCAGCCCGGCCACCCACTTGATGACGACCGTGATGATGTCCTTGAACGTCGGCGAGTCGACCTGCGTGGCCACGGCCATGGACAGCCCCAGGAACACCACCGTGGTGACCCGCGCCGCGACGAGACCCGACCGCTCGCCCCACGCCCGCGCCCGGGCGGACAGCACCGGGGCCACGTCCCGCGTGAACACGGCCGCGATCGCGTTGGCGTCCGAGGAGCACATGGCCATCGTGTGGGAGAAGAACCCGACGATGACCAGCCCCAGCAGCCCGTGCGGCAGCAGCTGCTCGGTCATCAGGGCGTAGGAGTCGGACCCGTCCGCCTTCTGCGACTCGACCAGCAGCGGCGACATCCACATCGGGAAGAACAGCACCAGCGGCCAGACGAGCCACAGCACCGCCGACAGCCGCGCGGAGCGCGTCGCCTCACGGGCGTCGCGGGTGGCCATGTACCGCTGGGCCTGGTTGAGCATGCCGCCGTTGTACTCGAACAGCTTGATGAAGAGGAACGCCAGCAGGAACACCGTGCCGTACGGCCCGACCAGCGGCTCCCCGTGCCCCTTCAGCTCCGGCTGGTCCCAGGCGCCGAAGAAGCCGCCGTGGTCCCCGAGCTCCAGCACGACCGCGACGAACATGGCGATCCCGGCCAGCAGTTGGATGACGAACTGCCCGAGCTCGGTCAGCGCGTCCGCCCACAGCCCGCCGATGGTGCAGTAGACGGCGGTGACCGCGCCGGTGATCAGGATGCCCTGGTTCAGGGAGACACCGGTGAACACCGACAGCAGGGTGGCGATGGCCGCCCACTTCGCGCCCACGTCCACGATCTTCAGCAGCATCCCGGACCAGGCCAGCGCCTGCTGGGTGCGCAGGTCGTAGCGGTTCTTGAGGTACTCGAGCGGCGAGGCCACGTGGAGCCGTGAGCGCAGCCTGTTGATGCGCGGGGCGAACAGCCGGGAGCCGATGGCGATGCCGAGGGCGATGGGGAAGGACCAGGTGACGAACGAGGTGACGCCGTAGGTGTAGGCGATGCCGGCGTAGCCGGTGAACATCACCGCGCTGTAGCCCGACATGTGGTGGGAGATCCCGGAGAGCCACCATGGCATCTTGCCGCCGGCGGTGAAGAAGTCGCTGACGTTGTCCACCCGCTTGTGCGACCAGATACCGATGGCGACCATCACGGCGAAGTAGCCGATGAGCACTGCCCAGTCGAGACCGTTCATGTCCCCCCTTCCAGGGTCCGCCTTGTGAACACCGCTCAGCAGGTTGGCACTTCGCCTGAGCGGGGCAGGAACACGGAAGGACGCGAAGTGCCCGCTCATGGTGGGCGCTGTGGCGGGAGCACGACAAGAAAACGTCAGGTCAAGACCATGTAAAAACGTTCGTCAAGGTGACCAGCGTTCATATGTGTGAACTCGATCGCGACATGAAGAAGCCCCGGGGAACCCTCCCCGGGGCCTGTCTCAGCGCAGCTCCTCGGGGCACGGCGTACCCCGCTCACCCCACTTGTACGGGGCCGCCAGCCGGTACGTCCCCGCCTCGGGCGCCAGCAGCACCGTCCACTGGTCGCCGTTGGCGTCCTCCTCCGTCTCCATCAGACAGCCGTGCACGTTCTCGTACGTCTTCGGCTCGTCCTCGGGGCGGTTCTCGGACTCCTCCGTCTCCTGCGGCGGGTCCAGCGCCTTGCCCTCGGCGTCGACCAGGCCCAGCCACGGCGAGTACGGCACCCGGATCAGGATCCGGCCCGGCTTCTCCACCCGCAGCGTCCACTCGCCCTGCTCGGCGCGCTCCACGACCGTGTTCGGCTCGGCCAGCGGGGTCGGCGCCTGCACCTCGAAAAGCTGCCAGTTCGCGTCGCCCCAGACCTGCTTCAGGTACGGCAGCCCGCCCTGCACCAGCTCCCGCTCGCGCTGGCCGCCGTCGCCGTCCGGCTCGTCCTTCGGCAGCACCACGTAGTGCACGCCCCAGCGCTTCAGCCACTCACGGTAGTTGGCCGCGTTGAGGGTGTCGTCGTAGAAGAGCGGGTTGCGCTTCATGTCGGCCTGGCGGTTCCAGCCGCGCGCCAGGTTCACGTACGGCGCCAGCGCGGACGCCTCGCGGTGCGAGCGGGCCGGGACGACCTCCACCCGGCCCTGCTCGGCGCCGACCTCCTGCAGCTCGTTCACCAGCGGCGCCAGCTCACGCGCCCAGGACGCGGCGGGCGTCGTGTTCACCACGTCGTTGACCGACTTCACGCCGATCCAGCCGTTGAAGCCGATCACGGCGACGACCAGCGCATACCACTTACGGGACCGTGGCTCGGCGAACGGCAGCGCCGCCACCAGCACCACACCGCCGAACAGCATCGCGAGCCGCGTCATGTTCGACCCGATCTGGGAGCTGATCAGCCAGACCAGCACCACCCCGAGCCCGTACACCGCGGCCGTGATCCGGACCGTTCTCCAGTCCTTCGGCACCAACGCGTAGACCAGCACCGAGTACACGAACGGCAGCACGACCGAGCCGAAGCCCATCGGCTGCGTGCCGGAGAACGGGAACAGCCACGCCGACACCGCGACCACCGCGCTCGGCGCGAGCCCCAGGGCCCAGGCGCCCGGCCTGCGCTTCTGCAGGAACAGCGCCACCGCCACCAGGCCCACGAACAGGCCGGCGACCGGCGAGGCCATCGTCGCGAGCGCCGCCAGCGGGGCCGCGCACAGCGCCTTCGCCCAGCGCTTGTACCGCCACCGGTCCGGCCAGCAGAAGACGACCGCGACGGCGCCGAGCGCGAACATCGTGCCCAGCCCGTACGTCACCCGGCCCGAGGCGGCGTTGCACAGCAGCGCGAACACGCCCGCCAGCGCCGCCCACAGGGGGTTGCGCACGGACCTGCTGCGCATCAGCACCAGCGTGAGCAGGCCCGCCGCCACCGTGCCGGCGATCATCATGGTGGTCCGCACGCCGAGCACCGCCATCAGGTACGGCGACACCACGCTGTACGACACCGGGTGCATCCCGCCGTACCAGGCGAGGTTGTACGCGGAGTCGGGGTGCCGGCCCACGAACTCGGCCCACGCGTCCTGTGCGGCCAGGTCGCCGCCGCTGTTCGCGAAGGTGAAGAACCAGGCGACGTGCAGCAGGCCGGACAGCGCGGTGACGGACAGCACCGGGTGGCGCAGCATGCGGGCGCGCACGGCGAGGACCGCGGCCATCGCCCGGCCCGGAGGGTCACCCTGAGGGGTGTCGCCCCCCGGTGCGCCGCCCTGCCGGGCGTCCCCGTCCGGCGTCTTCGAGGCGCCCTCCGGGACGCTCTTGGAGGAAGGGTCGGCGGCCTCGGTGGACCGCTCCGCACCGGATGCGGGTATTCGCGGGCCGGCACCCGGGCCCGGGTTCGCGTCGTCGGCGCGTGTCGGCTCCGCTGTCGCCACCTGTCGGCACTCCCCGTGATCCCGTTCCTCGCCCGTTTCCTGCCCGTTTCGTGACGCTAGCACGCACCCCGCGGACCGTCCGCCCGGGTGGGCGGCGGTCCGCGGGGTGCGGCCGTCGTCGATCCGCCGCCGGATCAGGCGACGCGGGTCAGCTTGTCCGTGAAGCCGGGCTCCACGAGGTGCGCCTTCAGCGCGACCGGCACCTTGACGGCGCCGTTCCTGCCGTCACCCACGGTGAGCGTGCCGACCTCCGTGCCGGCCTCGGCCGTGTGCGGCAGCTCCGTACCGGCGAACGTCAGCTTCACCTCGAGCCCCGCCCAGCCGACGGCCTTGACGTCCTCGGTGACGACGACCGGAGTCCGACCGCCGAGCCCGTCGTCGGCGTAGCCCACGACGGCGCCCTTCTTCAGGATGGTCTCCGCCCGCAGGGCGTCCTGACCGGCCAGGATCAGCTTGTGCCCGGCGTCCAGGGCGCCCGACAGGATCGTGTTGTCCTCGCCGCCCTCGGGCTGGCGCAGCACCGCGCCGACGATCCGGTGCACCTCGCCGTCGACGTCCTTCTTCGCCGCGAACGACAGGTTGCCGAGCGCGGAGGTGGTGGTGCCGGTCTTGATGCCGACCACGTCGTCCCGGCCGACCAGGCGGTTCCAGTTGCCGTGCTTGTCGCCCTTGTAGTCGGTGTACTCCATCATCGCGGCGACCTCGCGGAACACGGGCTGCTGCATCGCGGCCCGGGCCAGCTTCACCTGGTCCACGGCGGTGCTCACGGTGGTGTCGTTCAGACCCGACGGGTCGGTGTACGTCGTGTCCGACATCCCGAGTCCCTCGGCGGCCTCGTTCATCTTCTCGACGAACGCCTCCTCCGACCCCGCGTCCCAGCGGGCCAGCAGCCGCGCCACGTTGTTCGCGGACGCGATGAGGATCGCCTCGACGGCCTCCCGCTCACTGATCGCGTCGCCCTCGGTGACGTTGACCGTCGACTCCTGCCCGGCGTCCGACTGCTCCTCGGCGAGCTTGTCGACCTCGATCTTCGGACCATCGGCGCCGCTCTTCAGCGGGTGGTCACGCAGGATCACGTACGCGGTCATCACTTTGGCGACACTCGCGATCGGCACGGGCTTCTGCTCGCCGGAGGAGCCGAAGGTGCCGATGCCCTCGACGTCCAGCGCGGCCTGGCCGTTCTCCGGCCACGGGATCTGGGGCTTGCCGCCCTCGAAGGTGTAGCTGTCCTGCGCGGTCAGCACCAGCGTGGGCGTCGGCAGCGGGCGGAAGTTCTGCACGACCGCGAAGACGATCACCAGCAGGAGGACCAGCGGCGTCCAGATCTTGATCCGCCGCACGGCCGTCCGCAGCGGGGTCTGCGGGGGCGGCGGGGTGTTGGTCAGCTCGGCCAGCAGGTCCAGCGGCGGCTTCGGCGGCAACGGCTGCTGCGTCGTCCGCTCCGGGCCCACCTGCGGCAGGAACGTCGTCGACTCGGCCGGGGCGGGACCGCCCTGACGCGGGGCCCGCCCTATGGCGGGGTCGGGCTTCAGCGCGACGAACTTGCTGCTCCGCTCGGCCTCGGCGGCACGGGCGTCCGTGCGGGCGGCCGCATCGCCCAGCTTGAGCATGGTGGTCGGCTGATCGACGGCCGGCGCGGAGGGCCGGGGCGCCCGGAACACGGCGGTGGGCTGATCGACGGGGGCGCCGGGGCCGGCGGCCTCGTCGGCGCCTTCGGCGCCGGGGGTCTTGCCGTCGCCGTCCTCGTCGCCGTCCTTGGCTGCGGCTGCGGTGCCGGGGGCGGTGTTGCCGGTGCTCTTGGTGCCACCGGCGGTGGTCTTGTTGTCGCCCGTGCCGTCGCCGTCCTGGGCGGTGGCCTTGCCGCCTTCGGCGTCGCCGCCCTTGGCCGCGGCTACGGTGCCGCCGACGGTCTTGCCGGTGCCCTTGCCGTCGGGGGTCTTGGTGTCTGCGCCGCTCTCGTCGCGCTTGCCGCCGTCGGCCTCGGCGGCGGCCTCGCCACCGTCGGTCCCGGCGTCGGCCTTGGCGTCGTCGTCCTTGCCGGTGTCCTCGGCGTCGGCCTCGCCGTCGTCGGCGCCGGTGCGTTCCCCGGCCACGCCTGCCTCGCCGGCACCGGCGTCGCGGTCGCCCGTGGGCGCGGCAGTCACGCCGGCGGCAGCCTTGGGCGGGTCGGTCTTGTCCGCAGCCCCCTCGCCCTCGCCGGCTTCGTTCTCGGCGTCCACGCCCTCGGGGGCCGCACCGTCGGTGTCCTCGCCCTCGGGGGCCGCACCCTCGGCGGTCGCGTCCTCGGGGGCCGCACGCTCAGCGTCCTCGTCCTCGGAGGTCTCGCCCTTCGCCGCATCCGTCTCAGGGGCGTCGCCAGACCCGCCGTCCGCGGCGGTGGCGGCCTCGTCGGACGGGGCGTCGTCGACGGACGGGGCTGCGTCCTCGGTCGAGTCACCGGACGGACCCGCGTCCTCACCGGCGGTGCCGCCCTCGCGGGTGCCACCGCCGCTCGCGCCGGGCTCGACGACCTCCTCGTCCCCGTCGACGCCGGAGGCGTCCGAGGAGCCTTCCGAGGCGTCCTCGGGCTTCGGCTCGGCCGACCGCACCCACGCCGCGACGGCCTCCCGCAGGCGCCCGTCACCGCCCCCAGCGCCCTCACCACGCCTCTCGGCGGCATCGGCGCCATCGGCGGCATCGGGGTCGGCGTCCTCGGCAGCGGAAGCCGAGACCTCCCGCACCGACAGCACCCGCGTGGCCGTGTCGGCCTTCTTACCACCCGCCGCGTCGCCCGCCCCACGGGCGACCGCAAGGCGGGGATCCTGCTTCTCGGGAACCGGCCCGGCGCTCCCCGACGTCTGTTCTGCCGACGACTCGCGCTGCTTCGACCTGTCGGGGGACTCGCCCGCCACCGATGCCTCCTCCATGTGCCGCACGCCCCGCGTGCGCCAACCGAACCGTGAACCGCCCGCCCGTGACATCGCTCCGAAGCGCTGTCCGAACCATGTACCAGTGTCCTGTGTGCGGGCTTACCCCACGCGGTAGACGAGAACGACATACCTACCGGTTCCACTACGAACCGGTCACGTGCTCTCGACAGACCAATGTGAGAGGGGTCACCCTGTCATTCATCCACGCGGGGAGGCATGGATGGGCAGGAGCCGCAGAACACTTCCGGAGGAGCTTCTGCTGCTGGCGCTGGACCCGACCACGGGTACCACCGCACAGCCGCAGTCGCTCGACCTCGGTCTGGCCGGAGCGCAGCTAGTGGAGCTGGCGCTGGCCGGACGGATAGCCCCAGACGGGGATCGTATCGCCGTGGTGGTGCCACGGCCGACTGGAGACCCAACACTGGACTGTGCACTGGAGTTGCTGCGAAGGCGTGGCGCCCCGGTGCGGGCGGTCCACTGGATCGGCGGGCCGCGTCTCGGGCTCCGCCAGACCTACCTCTCGCATCTGGAGCGGTGCGGCATGGTGCATGCCGTGGCCGGCCAGATGTGCGGGGTCTTGCCGACAACTCGCTACCAGGCGACGGACACCGAGATCAGCCGGGAGATCAGGGCCCGGCTGGACTCCGCGATCCGCACCGGCGTGCCGCCGGACCCGCGGACCGCGGCGCTCGCCGCGCTGGCGCACGCGGTGGGCCTCGGCAAGCACCTGTACCCGGGGAACGAGGGCAGGTCCTCGCGCTCCCGGTTGCGGGACCTGATCCGGCACGACCCCATGGGCGGACTCGTCGCGCACGCGGTGATGGACGTCCAGAACGGCGCCGCGGCCCAGCCACGGCGCAGCCCCGCACCGGCGGGCCGGCAGGCCCCCGGCGGCAGGGGCGCACCGGAGCCCGCCCGCGGCGTTCCGGCGCAACCACACCGCGGATCCATGGCACGCGCCGCCGCCCACTGAGCCGTACGTCCCCCGGGCTCGGCAGGGCACACCATCGGATCACGGCACCGCAGACCCGGTCACGGGAGCCGCTGTCCGAGCGGGGCGGAGAGAACACACGGGCTCTCTCCGCCCCGTTCGGCGTGCCCGCGGGCACGCCGAGGCGCGGCCGCACGGCCGTGAACCGGCGTGTACCGGTCGTATATCCACCATTTCCCAGCGGTAGTACGCACGTTGGTGGCAGTCTGCTCAACGGGTCGTCGAGTCATCGAGCAGACACACAAAGTGGCAGTACGAAATCCAGGTCCACAGTGCAAGTACGAGGCACGCAGCCGGAGGTGCACGTCCCGTGGCGTCCAATGTCAATCCCACCGTCCGGCGGCGCCGGCTCGGCCAGGAGCTGCGCCGGCTCCGTGAGCTGAAGGGCATGACGGCCGAGGAGGTCGCGGAGCGGCTGCTGGTGTCGCAGTCGAAGATCAGCCGGCTGGAGAACGGCCGCCGCAGCATCAGCCAGCGCGACGTGCGCGACCTGTGCGGGGTCTACGAGGTCGAGGACCAGCGGATCGTCGACTCGCTGATGCAGATGGCCAAGGACTCCCGGCAGCAGGGCTGGTGGCACGCGTTCGGCGACATCCCGTACAGCGTCTACATCGGCCTGGAGACCGACGCGGAGTCGCTGCGGGTGTACGAGCCGCAGATCATCACCGGCCTGCTGCAGACCCGCGCGTACGCCGAGGCGATCGTGCAGGGCGGCTCGCCGGAGTCCAGCGAGCAGGAGAACGACAAGCGGGTGGAGGTGCGGCTGCGCCGGCAGAGCCGGATCACCGCCGAACAGGACCCGCTGCGCCTGTGGGTGGTGCTCGACGAGGCCGCGCTGCACCGCGTCGTCGGCAGCCGCCCGGTGATGCGCGAACAGCTCGAGCACGTCCTGGAGCTGAGCCAGCTGCCGCACATCACCGTGCAGGTGCTGCCGTTCGAGGTCGGCGCGCACGCGGGCATCAACGGCCAGTACTCCATCCTGGAGTTCGCCGACGCGGCCGACTCCAGCGTGGTCTACATCGAGGGCGTCACCAGCGACCTGTACCTGGAGAAGCCGCACGACGTGCAGAAGTACACGGTGATGTACGAGCACCTGAGGGCGCAGTCGCTGAACGTGGAGCAGTCGCGGCGGCTGGTGGAGCGGCTCGCCAAGGAATACGCACGCTGAACTCCCGTTGCGGGAGCGGCGGATGGTACACCGACGACACGGGCGACTGGAAGTCCCGCTCGGTATATGCCATCCGGTCGAGTGAACGGCACCTCCGGACGCCGAGGCTGACGAGTAGCGTCGATCACGCCAACCAGCACCGACGGTTGGCGCAATCCGTTCTGCGGTCCAAGCCGGAATGCGCAGGCCGGTGACAGCAACTCAGCATCTGGCTACGGAGCGAACATGGCAATTCGTCTGGGCGCCACGGAAACGTGGACGACGTCCTCCTACACCAACAACAACGGCGCGTGCGTGATGGTCAGGTCGACCACCGAGGAGGCGCTGGAGCTCGGGGACACCAAGGTCCCAGAGGGTCCGAAGCTGGCGTTCCCGGCCGACGCGTGGAACGCCTTCGTGGCCTCGGTCAAGTAGCCCCGGCGCCCTCCGGCGCAGGCAGCAGCACCACCGACAGGCCCTCTCGACGAGTCCGCCGTCCTTGCCGAGAGGGCCGGCCCGCGCCCGCGGCGCGCCCCCGGCCTGTCCCGCCGGGAGACGGCAGACCGGCCGCGGTGACCCGCGACCGGCCGCACATGGCCGCGTCCGGCGCTCGGCCCGTAGCCCGGTCCGTCGTCAGTCCGCGGTCGCCTTCGCCGCCGCGACCGGGAAGGCGACGTCGCACACCGGGTCCTCCGGACCTGCCGCGTCCCAGTCCGCGAAGTAGATCTCACGGCACGGGCCGGCGTACGTCAGCCCCTGCTCCCGCATCCACGCCTCCACCGCCTCGAACGCGGCCAGGATCTGCGGGTGCGCGACCTGCGCCTTGGTGATCCGGGTGCGGGCCAGCCGCATCGCCGGCTCGACCCGCACCGTCGTCCCCCGGGCCCGGCCCCGTTCCGCCGCCCAGGCGCGGGCCGCCGCCTCGTCGGCGACCGGCACGCACGCCTCCGCCGGCCCGTCGCTCTCCACCGACACCTCGGAGTGGTAGACGACGAACGGCGCCCCGGTCACTCCGCCGCAGGCGCGGGCGCCCTCCTCCAGCCGTCCCAGCGACGCGCCGATCCAGGCGGGCAGCTCGTCCGCCAGTATGTGCCGCGACTCGGTGATCACCACCTGCTCCGGCACGTCCACCGTCTCCACCGTGAACTTCCCGTACATCTCGAGGCTCCTCCCCGACAACCGTCCACGGAGATAGTCGGCGAGCGTCCGCTGCGAGGCGTGACGCGCCTCGACGTCGGCCCAGTACGCGTCCAGCCGGCGCGCCCGCGCCGCCCCGTCGCCCGCGTCCACCACGTCGGCGATCCGCGCCAGCGGCATGTCCAGCTGCCGCAACAACGCCACCAGCCGGGCCTGTTCGACCTGGCCCGCCCGGTAGTACCGGTAGCCGGTGTCCGCGTCGACCCGTGCCGGCGCCAGCAGCCCCAGCCGGTCGTACAGGCGCAGGGCCTTCGCCGACAGGCGGCTGCGGGCCGCGAACGCCCCGATGGAGAGCAGTTCCTCGTCCACGTCGACATTCTCCGTCACCGGGCGGTCCCTCCGCCCGGTGACGCAGACCCTCGCCCTTGACCCAAGGGCAAGGTCAACCGTGAGGCCGACGAGCGGGCCGGGGGTCAGCCCAGAGCCTTCTCCACGGCCGCCACGACCTCCGCCGACTCCGGTTCCGTCTGAGGGGAGAAGCGGGCCACGACCGCGCCGTCCCGGCCGACGAGGAACTTCTCGAAGTTCCAGCGGACGTCACCGCTGTGCCCCTCGGCGTCGGCGAAGCCCACCAGCCGCTCGTACAGCGGGTGGCGGCCGTCCCCGTTCACCTCGGCCTTCTCGGTCATCGGGAACGTCACCCCGTACGTCGCCGAGCAGAACTCCGCGATCTCCTCCGCGGAGCCCGGCTCCTGCCCGAGGAACTGGTTGCAGGGCACGCCGAGCACGGTGAAGCCGCGCTCCGCGTACCGCTCGTGCAGTCGTTCCAGACCCTCGTACTGCGGGGTGAGACCGCACTTGGAGGCCACGTTCACGACGAGCACGGCACGGCCCGCGTACTGGGACAGGTCGGCCGGACCGCCGGTGAGGGCGCCGATCTCGACGGCGAGCGGCGCGGCGCTGTTGTTCTCGGTAGTCGTCATGGGGCCGACCCTAGCCCCGGCCGCCGGCTCCCGGCGGGCCGCCCTGACGGGAATCCACCGTTCCCCGACCGCGCGCGCCGGTCCACCCCGGAGGGCTACTCCTCGGGGTCCCCGCCCTCCATCAGCCGCTCGGCGAGGTCGTCCGCCCAGGCCAGTGCCCAGCGCCGCAGCTCCTCGATCTCCGGCGCGTCCAGCCCCTGCGCACGGAACCCGCGGTCGTCGAGCCACTCCGTGCCGGTCAGCCGGGACTGCAGCTCGGCCAGGTCGAAGGTGTCGGGCGCGTGCCGGCGCCCCAGTTCCTCCAGCTCGGCCGGACTCCACCGGTCCGCGGCCGCGTGCACGTCCACCAGGTCACGCGGCAGCCCTCGGTCGGCCAGGGCCCGCACCCGCGTTCCGACCAGGTCCTCCAGCGACAGCGCCGGCCCGGCCGCGGTCGTCGCCGGCGGCCGCCACAGCACCTCCTTGCGGAGGTCGACCCGCCACCGCGCCCCGGTCTCCTCGTCCCCGACGACCAGCCGCGCCGCCAGCGGATCGGCCACCGGCGCCTCGACGGGCCACCCGCGGTCCTCCAGCCCCGCCCGCACGGCCCCGGCGATCTCCGCCATGTCCGCGGGATGCTCGGTGGCCAGATCCACCCCCTCGCTCACCCGGGCGTCCACCAGCCCGTGCGCCCGCACGGCCTCTCCGCCGGCCAGCACCAGGCCGTACGGCGCCCCGACGGCGAGCAGATCGCCCGCCAGCCGCTCGTGCACGGCGTCCACGCCGAGGGGAGGTGAGGTCATGCCCCGATTATCACGGCAGGGACGCTCCACCACGATCGGGTGAATCCGCACGGTACAGGGCAACGGTACGCATTCCTCGCAGGTCACCTACGCGCACGAACTGCAACGACCCGGAGGGACGCAGCACCGTGACCCAGCCGAACGACCCGAACCAGCAGCCGCCCCACGCGAACCAGCCGCCCCATGCGAACCAGCCGCCCCATGCGAACCAGCAGCCCTACCCGGGCGGGCAGCAGCCGTATCCGCAGCCTCCGGGGTCCGGCTTCCCGGGCAGCCCGCCCCCGCCGCCCGCGAAGAAGCGCCGTCCTCTGAAGTTCGCGGGCCTCGGCTGCGCGGGCGCCCTCGGCCTCGTCGTCGTGATCGCCGCGCTGTCGGCGAGCGGCGGCGACTCCGGCGACGACGGGAACACGGCGGCCGACTCCTCCGTCAGCGCCTCGGCCGGGGCGAAGGAGAAGAGTGGGAATCCGCAGAAGAAGGAGGCCCAGCAGGGCGGCGGCCCGGTGAAAGTCACCGCGGAGCGCGCCGAGTTCAGCAAGAGCATCCTGGCCGACGGCAGCGACTACACCAGCGTGCGGGTCGCCGTCGTCAACGACGGCGACGACGAGGTGAGCGTGAACCCGCTGTACTTCACGATCACCGACACCGACGGCACCAAGCACACGGTCGAACTGGGTGTGGACGAGGAGCAGATCGACACGGTGGACCTCGCCCCCGGCGAGAACATCTCCGGCACCGTCACCGGCAAGGGCACCTTCACCCCGAGGTACGTGACCTACACCGACGGCCTGCTGGGCGACCCGGTGCGCGTGGACGTGTCCTGAGGCGTCGGCCCGGGCACGCCGCGATGCACTGGTCCGGGGGAGGGCGGCCTGCCCCGGGCGACCGTCACCCTGTCCGGGCAGGTCAGAGGGGTGCCGTGGTCGTGTCCCGGACAGCGGGCGGCGCGCCGGAGAGCGCCCCGCATAGAATTCGGGCCATGGTGAAGCCCGACGAGCTGATCGTAGACATCGCCGCCCGCGTGGAATCCGGGCAGAGCAGCCAGATGTCTCTGACCGTGGTCACCGGTGGTGCCGTCATCACCGGCCGGCTGGCTCCCGAATCCGTGTGGCGGAAGAGGGTGATGGAGGTGCTGATGGACTCGGACCAGCTCGCCGAGTTCGCCTCCGTCTTCGACGCCCCGGTGAAGCGGGACGGCCCTCCCACCCACCTCCACTTCCACGTGGCCCGGATCATCCAGGGGACGGTCGGCGTCCCGGAGACGGGCGGCATGTACCGGGTGGCGATCGAGGACGTCAGCGCCTGGACGGTGGGCGACTTCAGCTACTCCTGACGTAACCGGGTGCTCCGTACGCACGCGGGCGCCCGGCGGTGTCTTGCGTTCCCCGCACCGGCCCCTTAAGTTACCGATCAGTAGGCCACAGGTGAACGGAGCGCCGCCATGCCCACGCTGGACCGCCACGAGAACGTCTTCGTCCTCGACCTGGGAGACGGCGAGAACCGCTTCCACCCCGAGTGGATCGCCGCGGTCGGGGCCGCGCTCGACGAGGTGGAGAAGGCGGAGGGCCCGCGCGCCCTGGTGACGGCGGCGACGGGCAAGTTCTGGTCCAACGGCCTGGACCTGGAATGGCTGTTCGCCAACGCGGACCACTACCAGGACTACGTGGTCTCGGTGCACCGGCTGTTCGCACGGATGCTGTCGCTGCCGTTGATGACGGTGGCCGCGCTCCAGGGCCACACGTTCGCTGCCGGGGCGATGCTGTCGCTGGCCCACGACTTCCGCGTGATGCGCGCCGACCGCGGCTACTGGTGCCTCCCGGAGGCGGACATCGACATCCCGTTCACCCCCGGGATGTCCGCCCTCATCCGCGCCCGCCTGACCCCGCAGACGGCCCACGAGGCGATGACGACGGCACGGCGGTACGGCGGTGTCGACGCGGCGGCCGCGTCGATCGTGGACCGGGCGGTGTCGGAGGCGGAGGTCCGCGCCACGGCTGTCGCCCTGGCCGAGTCCCTGTCCGGCAAGGCCGGCAACACGCTCGGCACCATCAAGTCCCGCCTGTACACGGAGGTCTTGACGACCCTGAGGGACACGACGAACCCGATGGGCTGACGGCACGGCAAGGCACGGCACGTCATCGGGCCCGAGGAGGGCCTCGTCCCTCAGAGATGTTCCGCGGAAGGCTGTCGACGGGCACCCGGGGCAGCGAGCCGTGCTGCCCACTCACCCGCCTGGATCTCTCGGACTGGGCACGCGGCACGATGCGTCGGAAGCTGGACGTCGAGCACGTGGGGCGGCCGGTAAGGCGGACCCGTTACGCCGCACCCCCGTCCAGCCGTGGAGGGGGGCGGGTTCCCGCCTTCGTGCTGCCCATCTCCCAGGAGCGTGACCGTGGCCCGGAACCGTAGTCTGATCCATAGCTCGCCGCCCGAAGTCTGGCGCCTGCTGTCCGACGGCCACCGGTACGGGGAATGGGTGACCGGAACGCAGCAGATCCTCGCGGTGGACCCGCACTGGCCGGACGTGGGCGCCCGCCTGAGAGTCCGCGTCGGCGCCGGCCCCCTGGCTCTCGACGACACCTGCGTCGTCCGCGTCTCCGAACCGGGGCGTCGCCTGCAACTGGAGGCGAAGGCCGGGCCGTTCGGAGCAGCTCGCATCGCCATGAAGTTGACGCCCTGGGGCGAGCACACCCTCTTCACGCTCGACTGGCACCCCCTCCGGGGTCCGGGCACCCGGATGCACGGGCTCCCCGTCGACTACTTCGTCAGGGTCCGCAACGGCATGATGCTGACGAAGCTCGCACGGATCGCCGTGCGCGAGCACACCGCGGCCGTTTGACGCGTCCCACGGAGACGCCGGACGGCCGTCCACTGCTCACGCGGAGCGCCTTGGCAACCCCGGCGGGTCACCTCTGGGGCCTCGCCCAGGTGGTAGGGGGCCAGCACCACCCCCGTCCGGGTAGCCAGCTGGATGGTCCGCGGCGCCGGCCCTCCGTAGCGTTCCGGTGCATGGGAATCACGAAGAGTGCGTTGTGGGGCCGGTCCGGACGGTGGCGTGCGGGGCTGGCCGTGGCCGGGGTCGCCGCGATCGGGGCCGCGTCGCTTCTGGCGCCGGGCACCACGGCCGAGGCCATGGGCGCCGGCGGCGGGGACGCGCGGTCGCGGCTGCAGCGGGACGCGGACGCGGTACGGGACACGGGAGCCACCGGACTGACGGTGCTCACCCGGGACGCGGCCGGGCGCGAGACGCAG